>JBAYRQ010000005.1:0-128495 GCA_041676545.1 Weeksellaceae bacterium
CAATCGAAGATGTTTGAAGAATAGCTATTTCAGCTTCCAGTGGAATTTCGATATATTCCGATTGTTGTTGAATATTCCCCAAGGTCGGTTTTCCCAATTCATCGCCAGAAAGTCCTTGAAGATCGGAGCTTGCAATACGTACATTGCTTTTGTAATTGATGTTGTTCTGAGCAGCAAGATTGGAAGCAATCGGTCCAGAGGGTATACTTACGACTAAAGGTACATTTTTGGTAATTTGTTCAAAACCAATTTTTGAAATTCCGGTTCGGATTTTCACATTAGGAGAGATTGCATAGGCTCCTTTCATTCCGTAGGCAAGTGTAATGTTGTTTTCAGTTTTGTAATCGCGCATTTCATCCGATAGCATCGAACTTCCCACAAAAGTGTTGAGCGCCATAGGTGAGGCAAAAGCAGAAACATGAAAACGGTCAAAGTCGATCTTTTTATTCATTTTCACATGGGATTTGCTTTCTTTTGGTTTTTCAATCGCTGCGATATGCGCCTCTTTTACAGTTGTGTTTTCAAGATTTAGAACGAAAAACGAAAGTTCTGGATTCCATTTCTGAATCTCTAAGTCGATTGCATTGTTTTTGTAAACGCTTTGATTCAAAGGATTTTCTTTGTTCTGGTTTAAATCACTTTGAGCAATTCGTGGTGAATTTGAAGGGTTTGAAATTGTCGCAGGTGTATCCTTGAAAGTTTGATTGTTATTTGAATGAATGGAATTTGCAATGAAAACATGATTCGCATAGGCTGGACTCGATTCCGAAAGAATTTCAGATGAAATTACGTCCATAGAATTCGGATTTGCAGAAGGAAGGGTTGATTCATCCTGCGTAAATCCGTTTGTTGTGTTGTTTCCTTTCTGTATAGTCGGAATTGCTATAGAATTACTGATTGGAATTGAAGGTGTCGAATTTGCATTGTAGAGCAGATATCCACCGCCACTTACTAAAAGAGCAACCGAGGCAATACCCAGCATCATTCCCCAAAACGGAAGAAAACGTTTCTTCTCCTTTTCTGGAAGATGCGCTTGGATGTTTTCCCACGCACCCGCAGGGGGAGATTGGGGTTCATCCAATTTGTTTTTAAAATAGGAATCGATATTGTTTCTCATTTTGATAGAGTTTTAGCCATATTATTTTTATTAATCATATCCATTAATTTTTCTCTTGCTCGCGAAAGGTTTGATTTAGATGTACCTACAGAAATCCCGAGCATATCCGCAATTTCCTGGTGGGTATGTTCTTCAATTACATAGAGGTTAAATACTTGTTGGTAACGTGTGGGTAGCTTTTGAATGAATTCAAGCAAATCTTTGTACGAATGGTTTTCATCCGCTTCATCCAGATCAAATTCAAATTCTTCAACGCTTTTGTCTAGCGTGATATCTTCATTTAAAATATAGAGATGATTTTTACTTCTGTGTCGTTCTATGCAGCAATTCACCATTATTCTACGCATCCAACCTTCAAAAGAACCTTGAAATCGGAATTGATTTATTTTCTTGAAAATTAGTATGAAACCATCTTGAAATACATCTTGAGCATCTTCATAGTTATTGGAATAGCGCAGACAGACCGAAAAAAGTTTCGACGAAAACCTATCGTAGATTTCAGCCTGGGCTTTTCTCTGATTGTCTTGACACTGACTAATTAATATTTTTAGATTTTCATCCAAATTTTATTTTCACTAATTTAAAGTATTCCAACTTCTTTGGTTATATAAATAGCATCCCCATTCTCATCCGTACCAGCCCAAAAACGAAATAAATACGTTCCTGGTCTTTCAGGTAAGAATTTCAATGTTTTCATTGCAGCTACACTTGTGTCCTGACAGCTTGGATCTTGAATAGTTGAAGTAACCAAAACTACATCCCTATCAAAACCGGCAGCAAAATATTTATAGTCAAAAAATGCTTCACACGTATTGTTGCGGGTAAAGTAAGTTTTAATTTCTGTAATTTCTCTTAGCGGATTGACTTGGTCAATAACAACGCTGTCAATCGCTTTGTAATTGTAATTCACTGGGGTTGTTGGCTCGTCATCCAGACATGAGCTTAAACCAAAACTTAGAACTACTGCACTTAAAAATAATTTCAATCCTTTCATAATCTTTTCATTGTTTGTACTATAAATAGACGACAACATTTTGAAAAGGTTGCGTTGATCTGACCAATTCAGAAAGTTACGATTTATTTTTTAGAGGAAAGATGAATTCTTGGATTTTTTATGAAGAATGAAAAAATTAGGAGGTATTTAAAAATTCGTGAAAGCATCAATTTAGCAAGAAGGAAGTGAATAATTGAAAATGAATGGTCAAATACTAGCGATGTTATTCCTTTTTCCTCTAACTTTAACTTAATTTTAAGAACTGTTTGATTTAAAAAAGGAGAAATGAGAGCATTGGTTATTTCAGGAGGTGGAAGCAAAGGAGCATTTGCAGGAGGAGTGGCGCAATATCTAATCGATGAGCGAGGCTATAAATACGATATTTTGGTCGGTACGTCTACAGGAAGTTTGATGATTTCACACTTGGCTTTGGATAAAGTAGATAAAATAAAGAAAATCTACACGTCCGTCAATCAAAACAGTATTTTCAACAGTTGTCCTTTTATAGTAAAGGTAAATCAGGAAGGAGAAAAGAAAATTAGTATCAATCACTTAAAGGTCATGAAGAGTTTTTTGAGAGGGAGAAAAACCTTTGGTGAAAGTAAGAATTTGAGAAAGATGATTTTTGAAACCTTTACAGTGGAAGAGTTTGAAGAAATCAAAGCCTCTCAAAAAGACGTGGTCGTAACGGTTTCTAATTTGTCGTTAAATCAAGTAGAGTACAAATCCATCAAAGATTTTGAGTACGAAGAATTTTGTGATTGGATATGGATTTCGTGTAATTTCATTCCTTTTATGAGTTTGGCGATTAAGAATGGATGTGAATATGCCGATGGTGGTTTTGCAAGTATGGTTCCAATTGAAGAAGCGATTAGTCGAGGAGCAACCATTGTGGATGTCATCGTTTTAGAAACAGAAGTGTCTTACTACAACCGCACCCATTCCAAAAATGTGTTTGAATTGATGACGAGTTTGCATTCTTTTATGGCAAACCGAATTGAACGACAAAATATTCGGATTGGTAAATTTGCGGCTTCGTACAAGGACGCTATTTTGCATTTGTATTATACGCCGACGGTTTTAACAACCAATTCCTTAATTTTCGATGAGAAAATGATGACGGAATGGTGGGAGAGTGGCTATCAGTTTGCGAAACAACAAGGCATGGGAATCAGTGAAGTGAAAGCAAAAACAGATAAATAGATTTTATTTCGAATTAATCTTCCAATAAATCCGGACGAAGTTTTTTTGTGCGTTCCAGCGCGTTATTTTGTCTCCAATCTTCAATTTTCGAAAAATCACCGGACATTAAAATATCCGGAACTTTCATTCCTTTGTATTCTGCAGGTCGGGTATATACTTCGGGAGCCAATAAATTATCTTGAAAAGAATCGGAGAGTGCAGAAGTTTCATCGCCCAAAACGCCGGGCAACAAACGAATAATACTATCCGCCAAAACCGCTGCGGCTAATTCTCCACCGCTTAAGACAAAATCACCTATTGAAATTTCACGGGTTACAAATAAATCTCGAACGCGTTGATCTACTCCTTTGTAATGTCCGCAAAGAAAAAGTAAATTTCCCTTTAAGGACAATTCGTTGGCAATTCCTTGGTTTAAAGTTTTACCGTCTGGCGTTAAATAAATGATTTCATCGTAGGTTCTTTCCGCCTGAAGTTCCGAAATGCATTTGTCGATGGGTTCAATCATCATCACCATTCCTGCTCCGCCACCGTATTGATAATCATCGACTTGTTTGTAATTTCCCAATGAGTAATCTCTCAAATTGTGCAAATGAATTTCAACCAAACCTTTTTCTTGGGCACGTTTTAAAATCGAGGCCTCAAAAGGACTTCGAAGTAATTCCGGTAAAACAGTAACAATGTCAATTCTCATCATTCTGCAAAAATAGGAAATATCAACCATACAAAGCGGACGAAATTAATCCACCATTCATCCTGATGTTTTTAAATTAATTTCTTACATTCGGTCGTTTGAAAAATGAAATTGAAGAGTTTAGAAGATATCATAGAAAATGCAAAAAAGGGAAATAGACAATCCCAAAACGCACTCATGGACATTTTTTGGGAAGATGTTTACAATTATGTCTTCAGTAAAATTCGTGTTGAAGAAGATACAGAGGATGTAACGATTGAAACCTTCACCAAAGTTTTTGCGAAATTGAGACTTTACAATTCCGATTTCGATTTTAAAACCTGGGTGATTTCCATTTCGCACAACACCCTGATTGATCATATTCGTCGGTCCCCCAAATTGAATGTTTCTTTGGACGATGAAAATTATCCAATCGAAATCGAGGAAAACTTGCCCGGACCCGAAGAAACTTTGATTCGAAAACAAGACAGCGACGAACTGGTTTTACACCTTCAAAAATTAAAACCCGAATACCGAAAAATCTTGGAACTTCGGTTTTTGGAAGAAAAAACCTACAAAGAAATTTCAGAGGAATTGGGACTGACTATGGCCAATGTAAAAGTTCGACTCTTGAGAGCGAGACAATTACTGAAAAAAATTCTGAAAGCGTAGTTCAATTTCAATTTTAAAATTGTTGATAAGTTTGTTAATTACTTGTTAATATCATCTTAACTTCCTACTTTTACAGTTCTTATATTTAATGATATAAATTGGTTTGGGTATGAAAAAGCTAAAATTTATAGTTTTAATTTTGTTTTTATTTGCAATTGCTTCATGTAGTTCCAGTAGAAGAGTAAGCTATAAATCTTCGGAATACAAAAAGACTGAAAAAAGAGATCGAAGTCGAAAATCCAAAAGAATTAGAGTAGCAAAAACTTCAACTGCCCATACGAAAGTAGCGAAAAGTAGTTCAGCATCAAAAAGCGTCAACTCTGTTGTAAAGGAGGCTCACAAGTATTTAGGAACTCCGTATAAATATGGTGGATCTACCCGAAGTGGATTGGATTGTTCAGGTTTGGTAATCAATGCTTTTGATGCAGCGAATTACAAAATGCCACGTATTTCAAGAGATCAAGCCAACGTTGGAAAAGAAATTCGGTTACGGGATGTGAAGGAAGGCGATTTGGTTTTCTTTACAACTTCAGGCTCATCGATCAATCATGTTGGAATTGTTGATAAAGTTATCAAGGGTGAAGTCTATTTCATCCATTCTTCCACTTCAAAAGGGGTCATTGTCAGCTCTTTGGAAGAAACATATTGGAACAAACGCTTTGTGAAAGCAACCCGTGTTTTGTAGTTTTTAGAAAAAAAAAACACTTTAAAATTCAACCTTATATTTTGAAATAATCACGCTGAATTTGTGCATTCTCAATTTCAGACGTATTGATTTCCATTATTTTGGGTGCTTCAGATTTAGAATAAAAAGTTTCTAATTGAAGATTTAATTCATCCATAGAAGTTATAAAACTATACTCAAAGCCAAAGAGTTCCGCCAAAGGTTTTGCGTTTAATTGATGACGTGTTTCAAATACTTCTTCCACCAATCCGGAGTTTTCAGGACCGGGAATAATTTTGAATATATTTCCACCTCCGTTATTGATTAAAATGATACGGAAATTTTTTGGAATGTACGTATTCCACAATCCATTGCTGTCGTAAAAAAAACTGATGTCACCACTGATTAATATCGTTTGTTTTTCATTGACCATCGCGGCTCCAACTGCTGTGGAAGTGCATCCATCAATCCCACTGGTTCCGCGGTTGCAGAAAATTTCTTGCCGGTTTGAATGGTCAAACAATTGCGCATATCGGATGACCGATGAATTCGAATATTGAACTTGCGTGTTTTCGGGATAGGTTTGAATTAATTTTTCAAAAACCTTAAAATCCGAAAAGGATTGTTTTTCTGAAAATTCTTTCTGAAGAACTTCTTTTTCAAGTCGAATCGAATTCCAATCGTTGAAATAGGTGGAAGGTAAGGGTTGAATTTTAGTAACAAATTCTTCTAAAAAAGGTAGCGGTTGACATTTTATTTTTTCAGTCAAACATTGAAACGTGTCCGGTTGCCAATTTGCGTCCAAGTGCCAATGTTCTGAAGGTTTATGAGCTCGAATGAAATTCTTTACTTTTTTTGAAACTACATTTTGACCAATTGTCAATAGAATTTCAGGTTTTAACTTTCCCAAAATCTGTTCGTCCAAAGAAAAAATAACAGAATCTATTTTATTAAAAAATCGTTTGGAATGCAGATTAGATGTGGTTTCTGTAAGTATAACTACGGAATCATCTGCCGCTAATTTTTGAATCCACTCATTTAATTTCTCATCCGGATTTTGCACACCGACCAACACCATTTTCTTTTGAGCTGAATTCCAAGAATCGACAAGTTTTTCGATTTCTATTTTTGGATTTTCAGTCTTAGGAATTTTAAATTCTTCAAAATGAATATCGATTGTTTCTTGAAATTCATACAAAGGTTCAGAAAAAGGCATATTGATGTGAACCGGTCCTGAATTCTGAATACAGCTTAATACTGCATTTTTAATTAATCCCAAATTATCCGTTAAGGATTCGGTAGAATCATCTTCCAATAATTGCGTATTGTGGTAACTGTGTTTTTCCAACAAATTTTCTTGACGAATGGTTTGGCCATCGAAATTATCGATCAAATGCGACGGGCGATCGGCAGAAAGAATGATTAGAGGAATATTCTGATAAAAAGCTTCAGTCACAGCTGGATAATAATTCGCCAAAGCCGAGCCCGAAGTACAACATAAAACTACCGGTTTTTGGATTTGCTGCGCCATACCCAATCCCACAAAACCAGCGGAACGTTCATCGACAATGCTGTAGGTCTTGAAATCAGGATGATGGCTAAAATGCGTTGCCAAAGCTCCATTCCGCGAGCCGGGCGATAGAACGATGTGTTCAATTCCAAAGGATTTCAGAACTTCGGCTAAAAGCTGAACATTTAATTTTTTTGAGAATTTCTTCAAATCACTTTTTGTTTGGAATTAATTTTCTCCAAAGAATTCCTTGTACCAATCCACAAACTGATCAATTCCTTCTTGAATGGTCGTTTCTGGTTTGTAATCAAGATCACGAATTAAATCATGCACATCGGCATACGTCGATGGAACATCTCCAGGTTGAATGGGAAGCATGTTTTTCACGGCAGTTTTTCCCAATTTCTTTTCCAAAGCCGAAATGAAATCCATCAGTTTCACCGGATTGTTGTTTCCAATGTTGTAAATTTTATACGGAGCCGATGAAACCGAAGCATCGTCCGAATTTGGATTCCAGTCTGGATTTTCTTTGGGTGGATTGTCATTTACTCGAATTACACCTTCGACAATATCGTCGATGTACGTAAAGTCACGTTGCATTTCACCAAAGTTAAAAACATCGATCGGTTTATTTTCAAACATGGCTTTTGTAAATAAAAACAGCGCCATATCTGGGCGACCCCAAGGACCGTACACGGTGAAAAAACGCAAACCTGTCGTTGGGATTTTATATAAATGGCTGTAAGTATGCGCCATCAACTCGTTTGATTTCTTTGTTGCTGCATACAAACTTACGGGATGATCGACATTGTCTTTGGTCGAAAAAGGTTGGTTTTCATTCAAACCATATACACTGGAACTACTTGCATAGGTAAGGTGCTGGATGGAATGATGACGACAACATTCCAAAAGATTTAAAAACCCAACAATGTTTGAATCGATGTATGCGTCTGGATTTGTCAAAGAATAACGAACGCCTGCTTGCGCTGCCAAGTTGATTACTTTGTCAAATTTTTGTTCTGTAAATAGTTTGTTTAAATTTATTTTGTCTTCTAAATTGAGTTGGATGAACTGATAATTCGAATATACCGAACTTTGAATAAGCCGGTTGTATTCAATTTTACTCTTCTCAATTCCCGTTCTTTCCAGACGACCGTATTTTACATTTACGTCGTAATAATCATTGATAGAATCGAGTCCTACAATCTGAGTTCCTCTTTTCAGTAGTTTTTCGGTTAAGTGGAATCCGATGAATCCTGCAGTTCCTGTGATTAATATTTTCATGGAAAAATTAAATGTTTAGCTGGCAAAGGTACGGAATATGAATAAATTTAAAAGTGAAAAGGATTTAAAAGCAACTGCTCTGAGTGAGGGAATTAAGGTTGATATTTTATTAAAGTACACTATATTTGAAAATATGGGCTTAAATTTGCGCGCTTGATGACCAATCAAATAGCGTTACAATGAATCGACTTAAAGACCTTATTAAAAAACACTTTAGCAGTTTTGCATTTTTCTATCATTACTTAGGCAGCAAAGTGTTTATCGCGTTCTTTTTGAGTGTTGCTGTTAGTTTTTTGGATGGATTGGGATTGACCATGTTTTTTCCTTTGCTGCAAGTTGTAGGCGTTGAAGCTGTGGGTTCTGAATCTTCGGACTTGGGGAATTTGACGTATTTAATGGATGGTATTGAAAGTTTAGGGATTTCTTTAACCTTAGGTTCGGTGTTAATCATAATGCTGGTTTTTTTTACTTTTAAAGGAGTCGCATTTTATTTCAGTTATGTCTATCGAATTATACTTCAACAAAGCTTCATTCGTAAACTACGGGTAAATTTACTGGATGGTTTAAATCGAATGAGTTTTAAGCGGTTTATTCTTTCCGACGCAGGTCGAATACAAAATACATTAAGTGGAGAAGTAAATAGTGTGTCCACTTCTTTTAATGCTTATTTCGCTTCCTTTGAACAAGTAATTATGTTGGTTGTTTATATTGGATTTGCATTTTTTCTGGATGCGAAATTTGCACTTTTAGTTTGTTTGGGTGGAGGTTTGACTCACTTTTTATATAAAATTATTTATAAAAAGACGACGGTTGCATCCTACAGTTTGACAGAATACAACAATGTTTTTCAAGGTCAGATTATTCAGCATGTAGGAAATTTCAAATATTTAAAAGCTTCAGGAAGAGTAAATACATATGGAGATCGATTAAAGGAAACCGTTTCGAACATTGAAGAATCCCGAAAAAGAATGGGGGTTTTATCAAGTATTGGTGGTGCCGCGCGTGAGCCATTGATGGTTGGAATTATTGTACTCGTTATTTTTATTCAAATCAAATTCTTAGAAGGGAATTTGGGGACGATGTTGATTAGTTTAATGTTTTTCTATCGAGGACTTTCCGCCTTGGTGTCTCTTCAGCAGAGCTGGAATTCGTATTTAGGTGTTTCAGGTTCGATGGCAAATATGCAGTCTTTCCTTCAATTACTGAAAGAAACGCGGGAAGAAGATGGAACCATTAAAGTGGATCAGTTTAAAGAAAAGATATCGCTTGAGAAGGTTGGTTTTTCATACGGTGAAACAAAAATCTTAAAAAACATCCATCTAGATATCTCGAAAAATGAAAGTATCGCATTTGTGGGTGAAAGTGGAAGTGGGAAAACAACCTTGGTTAATTTATTGGCTGCCTTACTTCCCGAAAGTGAGGGAGAAATCAAAGTGGATGGAATTCCAATTAAACAACTTCATAAAGAAAGTTACCAAAAACGAATCGGTTATGTAAGCCAAGATGCAGTGATTTTCAATGATACCATTTTTAATAATGTTACGTTTTGGGCCAAACCTACTCCCGAAAATTGGGAGAGATTTACTCAAAGCATAGAAAAAGCATCCTTGAAAGAATTCTTGAGTGAACTTCCTGAGGGTGCAGAAACTCTTTTAGGAAACAATGGAATTAATTTAAGTGGAGGACAAAAACAACGAATTTCTATCGCTCGAGAACTTTACAAAGACATTGATATCTTGATTTTGGATGAGGCAACTTCTGCTTTAGATTCCGAAACCGAAAAAGTAATTCAAGACAGTATAGAATCACTTCAAGGGAATTTCACACTTTTGATAGTGGCGCACAGACTTTCAACCATCCGAAACGTGGATCGAGTTGTTTTGATGGACAAAGGAGAAATAGTGGATATGGATTCGTTTGATAAACTGATTCAAAAGCAAGATCGATTTCGAAGAATGGTGGAACTACAAGAGCTCTAATGTTTTGGAGGATGGATTTTGTGTATTAAGATTTATTCTAAAAATAAACGTTTAGGCGTAAATTTATAATTCAATCAATTGAAAAATGTATCTTTGCATAGATGAAAAAAATAGTTTCCATATTTTTTATTGCTCTTTTCTTGTTTTCCACAACGGAGTTAGCAGAACTATTTCGAATTCCCGCTTTACTTGTTCATTTTGTAGATCACAAAGAAGAAAGTCCGGATATTTCTTTGATCGATTTTCTTGAAATTCATTACAATTCACAATTAGCAGATCATCATCACGAAAAAGGATCAGACAATCATAAAAACTTACCGTTCAATGGTCCGCATGTATCAATGACTGTATTTGTTTCAACCCATTCTTTTGTTTTAAAACTTAAGAATATTCAAGAAGACGAAAATAAGCTTAAAACTCAACCTTCCGACGATCAATTCTCCGAAAACACCTATTTATCTTCTATTTGGGAACCCCCAAAATTTTGTTAATCGATTTTTCAGTTGATTTTATGGATTTTACTATTTCCTCATTTCTAAAATGAGATTGGAGTAATTCACGTCTATATTTGGTATCCAAATCCTATTCAACTTCAAGATTCTAAACTACGATTTCATCAAAGCTTAGTAGCTGATATTCAGCGCTATTCTTACTAATCGATTAACAATATAAAATCATGTTACAGAAAATAATTGAGTTCTCAATCAAGAATAAACTCATCATTGGGCTGTTTACAGCCGCACTTATTATTCTGGGTGTATATGAAACCACCCATCTTCCGATTGATGCCGTTCCGGACATTACAGACAATCAAGTGCAAGTCATCACTGTGGCTCCGTCATTGGGTGCGACGGATATTGAACGTTTAGTCACTTTTCCCATTGAACAAGCCAACAGTAATATCAGTGGTATAGAGGAAATTCGTAGTTTCTCTCGGTTCGGATTATCACTTGTAACTATCGTTTTTGACGAGAAAACAGATCTATATTGGGCAAGACAACAAGTAACGGAGCGGATTCAAATGGTCCAAAAGGAAATTCCAGAAGGAGTAGGAACCCCGGAACTTGGACCTATTTCCACCGGTTTGGGTGAGATTTATCAGTATGTAGTTCGACCCCAAAAAGGCTACGAAGATCAATTTGATGTTACAGAATTACGTACCATTCAAGATTGGATTGTTCGAAGACAATTATTGGGTGTAAAAGGAGTGGCGGAAGTAAGTAGTTTTGGTGGAAAACTAAAACAATACGAAATAGAGGTTAACTCCAATAAAATGCAATCCCATAATTTATCATTGAATGATATTTTCAGTGCTTTGGAAAACAACAACCAAAACACAGGAGGTGCCTATATTGAAAAAGGACCGACGGTTTTATATATTCGTAGTGAAGGATTGATTGGAAGTCAAGAAGACATTGGGAATATAGCTGTAAAAACCACTTCCGATGGTATTCCTATTTTCTTGAAAGATGTAGCCACCATTAAAATGGGACACGCTACACGATACGGTGCTTTGACCTACAATGACGAAGGCGAAGTTGCTGGTGCCATTGTGATGATGTTGAAAGGTGCAAACAGTAACGAAGTCATCAAAGATGTAAAAGAAAGAATTGCCAATATCCAGAAAACATTGCCCGAAGGAGTGATTATTGAACCTTTTTTGGATCGAACGAAAATGGTGAATAATGCGATTCAAACCATCCAAACCAATCTTTCAGAAGGAGCTTTAATCGTTGTACTCATCTTGGTATTGTTCCTCGGAAATTTTAGAGCGGGACTTTTGGTTGCTTCTGTGATTCCTCTTTCCATGCTTTTTGCCATTATTATGATGAATTTATTCGGCGTTAGTGGAAATCTAATGAGTTTAGGTGCCTTGGATTTTGGACTGATTGTGGATGGAGCAATCATCGTTGTGGAAGCGGTTTTATTTCAATTGCATCGTGGAAAAGCTTTTGCAAAAGTGAATAAAATCACTCAAGGTCAAATGGATAAGGAAGTGGGACAATCCGCCACCAAAATGATAAACAGTGCAGTTTTTGGACAAGTTATCATTCTGATTGTGTATTTGCCGATTTTTACTTTGCAAGGAATTGAAGGGAAAATGTTCAAACCCATGGCGCAAACGGTTTCTTTCGCCTTGATTGGTGCCTTTATTCTTTCGCTAACGTATATTCCAATGATGAGTTCTTTGGTGTTGAGTAAAAAGCTAAAACACAAAGCGAATTTCTCAGATCGGATGATTCAAAAATTAGAGAAAATTCATCAAAGTATTCTTATTCGGGTATTGAATTTTCCGAAAACCGTTATGGCACTCACCTTGTCACTTTTTGCTGTTGCCTTGGTGGTTATGACTCATTTGGGAGGTGAGTTTATCCCTGCTCTGGAAGAAGGAGATTTTGCAGTGGACACCCAAGTTTTAGTCGGAAGTAATCTTGAAACGACCATTGAATACACCAACAAAGCTGCACATATCTTGATTTCTGAATATCCAGAAGTCGAAAAAGTAGTGACCAAAATCGGAAGTGGAGAAGTTCCTACCGACCCCATGCCGATGGAAGCAAGTGATATGATGGTCATTCTGAAAAATAAAAAAGAATGGACGTCTGCAAAAACGTTCCCGGAATTGGCCGATAAAATGAGTAAATCACTCGAAGCGGTTCCTGGAATTAGCACCAGTTTTCAGTTCCCTGTCCAAATGCGTTTCAATGAGTTGATGACCGGAGCAAAACAAGATGTGGTGTGTAAAATTTTTGGTGAAGATTTGGATAGTCTTACCCAATACGCCCATCGTTTTGAAGAAATCATAAAAACGGTAAAGGGAGCTGAAGATATTTATGTAGAAACCGTTACGGGATTGCCTCAGATTGTGGTGATATTCAACCGAGTCAAAATGGCACAGTACAATTTGAATATTGCAGAAATCAATACCATTGTGAACACCGCTTTTGCAGGACAAAGTGCAGGAAAAGTGTACGAAGGTGAGAAGCAGTTTGAGTTGATTCTACGTCTCGATGAAAAGCAAAGAGGAAGTATTGAAGATATCCAAAGTCTATTGATTCCGACTGCGACTGGAATGCAAATTCCGCTGTACGAAGTGGCGGACGTAAGCATCATAGACGGACCTGCACAAATTCAACGGGAAGATTCCAAACGGAGAATTGTGGTTGGTTTTAATGTGAAAGACCGCGATGTTCAAAGTATTGTGGAAGAACTTCAAACCAAAGTCGAAAATCAATTGAAGTTTTCGCCGGGATATTATGCAACCTATGGCGGGGCTTTTGAGAATTTAAATCAAGCAAAAAGCCGATTGATGATTGCAGTTCCCATGTCGTTGGCATTGATTTTTGTGCTCTTATATTTTGCGTTCCGTTCCATCAAAAAAAGCTTATTGATTTACACCGCGATTCCACTTTCAGCCATCGGCGGAATCTTCTTTCTAGCCCTTCGTGGAATGCCATTCAGCATCAGTGCAGGTGTAGGTTTCATCGCTTTGTTTGGTGTAGCGGTTTTAAATGGAATTGTATTAATTGCCGAATACAGTCGACTGAGAGAAGCGGGCGAAACCGATTTGAAAACCATTGTGCTAAATGGAACTCGAACTCGACTAAGGCCGGTTTTAATGACTGCACTTGTAGCGTCTTTAGGATTTTTACCGATGGCACTCAGCAAAGGAGCAGGTGCCGAAGTGCAAAGACCACTTGCAACTGTAGTGATTGGAGGCTTACTTCTCGCGACCTTTTTAACCCTTCTTGTACTGCCTGTATTGTATATTTTATTCGAAAAAATTAATTTCAAAAAAATGAAAACATCCAAAAATACCGTAGTAATTCTTTTGTTTTTACTACTTCAAATTCCTGTTCTTTCACAAACCATTGCATTGGATGATGCGATAGAAATGGCAGAAAAAAACAACCTTTCACTAAAAAGTAGTGAACTTTTAGCTGAGTATTATTCCAAACGGAAAGCCACTCATTTTAACTTGCCACACACTTCATTCAGTGTTGAAGTAGGGCAGATGAATAGCGCAACCACGGACACCAAGTTCGATGTTTCTCAATCATTCAGTTTACCAACGGTTTATAGCAATCAAAAAAAGTTGTTGGAACAAGAATGGAATTCAACCGTATTGCAAAAAGATCTCAAAAATGCAGAATTGAAGAAATCTGTCATCCAATTGTTTTATCATATTTTGGTTCTGCGCGAAAAAGAAAACATTCTAAAAGAAACCGATCGGTTGTTTGCTGGATTTCTTGAGAAAGCAAAACTTCGCTTTGAAAAAGGAGAATCGAATGTAATGGAAATTACGTCTGCTGAAATGCAAAGAGATAACATTGGCCTTCAAATCAATGCGTTGGGAAATGAAATTGAATTGGCTAAAATTCAATTGCAATTGCTGTTGAATTCAGACATTCGTTACGAACCGGAATCCGATGCCTTTATTCTTGAAACGTCTATTTTAGATAGCTCGTCGGAAAATCATCCTTTTTTGAAATTGGCATCCCAAGAATTAGAAATAGCAAGACAACAAATTAAACTTGAAAAATCAAAATTACTTCCTAGTTTTTCGATTGGCTATTCCAATCAAAGTTTTCTAGATATCAACAAAGACCGCTTCAGTTCAGTAAATGTAGGCATTGATATTCCTTTGTTTTCGGGCTATCAAAAAGCACAGATAAAAGCAGAGGAGCAGAAATTAACCTTTGTTCAAAACGAGTTGGAAGTAAAAAAAGCCCAATGGAAATCCGATTTAGAATCTTCGGTCAGTACCTATCAAATGCAATTGCAAATTGTTGAAAATTATCAAATCAAACAATTACCGCGTGCCGATTTAATTCTGAAAACCGCGCAACAGCAATTTGTAAATGGACAAATCAATTATTTGGATTGGGTTTTACTCAACAATCAAGCACTTCAGATTCAAAACGATTATTACAATGCTGTTATGGAACTCAATCAAAATGCAATTCAAATTCAATACCTCATTTCAAAATAAAAAAAGATGAAAAATATCGTATTATTAATCGGTTTATTTTTAATGACAAGCTGTTCAACGAAAGAAGATGCACTTGTCGAAAGTTCAGAAACTGCGGAAACTATTTTGGAACTTACAGACAAACAGTTAACGTCTTTTGAACTGAGTACAACCCAACTTCAAGAGAAAGCAATCGTTCAAACCCTTCGTTTAACGGGAGTGATAGATTTGCCGCCACAAAATGCAGTTTCAATCAGCGCCTCGTTGGGTGGGCATTTAAAATCCACGAAGCTAATGCCGGGAATGCACTTTAAAAAAGGAGAAGTTTTGGCTGTGTTGGAAGATAGTCAATACATTCAGTTGCAACAAGATTACCTAACTGCAAAAGCACAATTGCAAAATGCGTATGCTGAATATGTTCGACAAAAAGAACTGAATCAAAGCAAAGCGAGTAGCGATAAAGTGTATCAACAAGCCAAAGCGGATTACGAAACCCTATTGATTTCAAAAGAAGCATTGGAAGAAAAACTTCGTTTGATCCATATCAATCCCACCACTTTAACCGTCCATAAAATAACGAGAACTGTGAATATATATGCTCCGTTTGAGGGCTATGTGTCGCAGGTAAATGTGAACACCGGTAAATACATTTCTCCATCCGAAGTGATGTTTGAATTGGTGAATTTGAATTCGCTGTATCTGAATTTAAAAGTATTTGAAAAAGATTGGGGGAAATTGAATGTCGGCCATCCAATTACCGCTTATTCCAACGATAATCCAACCGAAAAGTACGCAGGGAAAATCAGTTTGATGGGAAAAAGCATAACCAATGAACGCACTTTAGAAATGTATGCTACGTTTGATACGACCAATTCCAAATTATTGCCGGGAATGTATATGAATGCAGAAATTGAAATTTCGGATGATTTAAGTTGGGCATTGCCCGAGGAATGTGTGCTTACATTTGAAGGAAAAATGTATGCATTTATTGCGTTGGATAAAAACACCTTTGAAATGATTCATGTACAAAGTGGGAATTCAGGAAATGGATGGATTGCGATTGAAAATCCAGAGAAATTCAAAAATAAGAATATTGTTCAAAAAGGCGCCTATACGTTATTGATGGCGTTGAAGAATAAAGGAGAGGAGTAATAATATTTTGTTAAATTTGTCAAAAACAACATTTGAAAAACAAATCAATTCTTTTTATAGCAGATAAACGCGATTGGGCTTACCACAATATTATCAAAACATGGGCTGAATTTCTGACAGACTTTGATTGCTATATTGCATTTTCAGAAGATTACATGGTGAATTTCTCTAAATTTTCTTTGATGGAATTGTTTACTTCCAATTCAATTAATAAAATAAGAGGGAAATCCATGTATCGAAAAATTGACACGTCTAGGCTTTTCTCTTTTCCTGTTTATAAACAAAATCCAGTTTATGAAGTTAAAAACATGGCTCTGGTTGATAAGAATGAATTTGATATTCAAATTGAAATGGCTTATTATTTTCAATACATTTCAAAACTTCCATTCCTAGCTAGCACAAAATTAGTTGGACTTTATACAGACTCCTTTCCGCACGAAGGTCCTTCTTTCGATCATTTTAAGAATCAAAATGTCCATCATCTTAACCGGGAAGAGTTTTATGAGAATTACTTGAAAAATTACGACGGTCTTATAGTAGGAAATATAAATTTATTCAACATCTATAATTCATTTACCGAAAATTTGGTTTGTTCAAATGGGATTTATTTGCAAAATGAGTTTAAAGAAAATAAAAAGGTGGGAGAAAATAACATGCTGACAATTGGTTGGACAGGAAATCCCAATAGAAGTATGAAGGGATTCAAAGAAGTTATCGTTCCAGCTGTAGAAGAACTTCAAAGTGCTGGACTTAAAATTAAGTTGAAAACAAAATTTTCGGGTCCTTATTATGAATTGTTGGACTTTTATACAGATGTAGATTTAGTTGTAATAGCTTCCGAAGCGGATACAGGTCCTTCTCTTTTTGCGGAGGCCTCTTTGTCTAATGTTCCTTCAATATCTACTAAAATTGGATTTCCGCAAGCGGTAATACAAAATGGTGTAAATGGAGTGTTTTCGGATAGAAACAAAGATGATTTCAAAAAGCATATTACCGAATTATATAAGGACCGACAAAAGCTGAAAGACTTTTCAAAACGAATTAAGGCTGATTATCTTTCTAGCAATGATAATAAAATAATGGCAGCCGCCTTATTAATGTTTTTAGCAAGGAAATTAAACGATTAAGTGTCCGTTAAAAATGGGCACACGGATTCTAAGTACCCCATCTCTTTTTAAAAACCCAAAATCCAATCGACGTTGGAAGTCGGTTTAAGAAATCTATTTTTTTGACTTCACTTGAAAAGGAGTTTGAAAAATAATCACGAAAGCTCAGAGAGCTTAATGTCTTGTAATTTCGGTAGCTTTCTTTCCAGAGTTCTTCATTTTTTTGAGCCCGCCAATTCATCAACAAAGTCGTGTTTTTGTATTTGACTAAATAGTTCAAAATCATATCCCTTCTTTCCGTATCGGTTTCTTTTTTAAGGTCAATATCAATGTACTGACCGATTGTAAACCAATTGTCAAAATGTCTTTTTCCTCGGGTATGAATGACGGATTTATCGTGTAAATAATAGGTGTACGTAATTCCTTGATGGAAAGCCACTTTGTTCATTTTTAGAATTAAATGAAACGTCCACAACTCATCTTGTGCAAATAATCCCGGAACAAAATAAAGTTTGTTTTCACGTAAATAATCTACATTAAATAGTTTGTTTACGGCAGAACTTGGAATTCTACCTTTTGAAAAAGCCTTCAGAACTTCTTGATTTCCTTCAATGGTTTCAATGTCTTTTAGTTGGCCTAAGCAAAATAATTTTTCGCCTGTGTTTGACTTTTCACATTCAATTTGAGAAATTGACATATCCGCATTTGTTCTATCAGCCACTTCAACCAATTTCTCAATACAATCCGCACTGATTGTATCATCACTATCTAAAAAGAAAAGATATTTCCCATTCGCAGTATCAATTCCTTTGTTCCGAACCACAGATAAACCGGAATTCTTATCCAAATGAAGAATTCGCCAGTTTTTTAAATTATATTTTTGAATATATTCTTCCGCAATCGCCACACTGTTGTCCGGTGTTTGGTCGTTAATCAAACTAACTTCAATGGCGGGATAGGTTTGATTCCGCACCGAATCAAGGCATTTAACTAGAAATTCCTCGCAGTTAAAAAGAGGAATAGAGATGGTTACAAAAGGTTGCATTGGATTAAATTTCGCACAAAAATATACTAATTAATTGAATGACCTATAAAGTAATTTAGGTGGGATTTATTTCTGTAAGTAGAATAAGCTTTTAAATTTGAATAGTTTCTTTCAAGTCTAATTGGTAATAATTCGTATTTTTGACTAAATAAAACAACCTATGATTCCCGTAACCAAACCCTTTTTGCCACCTATAGAAGAATATCAAAACTATGTCGACAGTATTTGGAAACGAAATTGGTTGACCAATATGGGACCTCTTGCCAGTCAATTAGAAATGGATTTAAAATCCTTTTTGGATGTAAAGCATTTGCTTTTTGTCACCAATGGCACAGTGGCTCTCCAAATGGCAATCAAAGCATTGGATTTGAAAGGAGAAATCATTACCACTCCTTTTTCATTTGTTGCAACAACGTCCAGCATTGTTTGGGAAGGTTGTACTCCCGTTTTTGTAGATATTGATCAGAATACTTTAAATATAGATGCTTCAAAGATCGAAGCCGCCATTACAGCAAAAACGACCGCCATCTTAGCTACTCATGTATATGGGAATCCCTGCGATGTGGAAACCATTGAGCAAATTGCCAAAAAACACAATTTAAAAGTAATTTACGACGGCGCCCATGCTTTTGGTGTAAAAGTAAATGGGAAATCCATATTTGAATATGGTGATATTTCCATCTGCAGTTTGCATGCAACTAAACTCTACCACTCAATAGAAGGTGGATTTGTAGTGACAAAAAACGCGGATTTACTAAAAAAACTGGCATCCATTCGTAATTTTGGAATTTCTGGATTTGATTCGTTTGATGGATTGGGAATCAATGGGAAAAACTCTGAGTTTCATGCAGCTATGGGTTTGACGAATTTGAAATACATAGATGAAATAGTTGCAAAACGTCAAAAACTAACCCAACGTTACGACGAGAATTTAAAAAATCTAAAAGCGTATCGTCCAAAATGGCACAAAACATCCCAAAATCAAGGAGCCTATTATCCGTTGGTTTTTGAGTCCGAAGAATTGATGTTGACACTAATGGATCGATTGAAAACAAATGAGATAGGCACACGCCGTTATTTCTATCCTAGCTTGGCTTCTGCATTGCCTTATTTAGAACCCAAAGCCTTAAAAGTTACGGATGAAGTTTCTAAGAAAGTTCTGTGTTTGCCTCTTTATTATGATCTTACCGTTGAAGAAGTGGATTTGATTTGTAGATTGATTTTAAGAATTCAAAACAATTAATTTAGTATACATGTTAATAATCGGAGCCAAAGGTTTTGCCAAAGAAGTTTTAGAAATTCTTCATCAAAACAAGGAAACTGAAAATCTTTGTTTTTATGACGATGTCAATTCCGATAATCCCGAAAAACTGTACAATCTTTTTCCAATTCTTGAAAATATGGAAGAAGCGAAAGAATATTTTAATACAGTTTCGCGGTTTTTTATCTTAGGAATTGGAAATCCAAAGTATAGGAAAATGCTTTATGATAAATTTGTAGAAATTGGTGGAGAGCCTTATAGTATCATTAGTAAGAATGCGGAAATTGGAAGTTTTGAAAATAATATTGATGAAGGTGTTATTATAACTTCGGGAGTAGTAATTACCAATTCCATAACCATAAAAAAAGGAACTTTAATTAATTTAAGTTCTACAATAGGGCATGATTCTCTTATTGGAGAATTTGTGGAAATCTGTCCCAATGTTAGTGTTTCTGGACACTGTGAAATTGGTGATGGTGTTTTTATAGGCACAGGTGCAATCGTTTTGCCAGGTGTAAAAATTGGCAAAAACTCCATTGTCGCAGCAGGTTCCGTAGTCCGAACAAATGTGCCCGATAATGTAATGGTGGCAGGAGCACCCGCTGAAATTAAGAGACATTTCTAAGATATTACTGACGATTATAGTTATATGGATAATTTACAAATAAATTAATTTTGTTTTTTCTATGCAAAGACCTAAAATAACAATTATTCTATCAGCTTACAATGCAGAACAGTACATTGAAAAGTGCATCGATTCTGTATTAAATCAAACTTTTAAAGATTTTGAGTTTCTGATTATAGAAGATGTTTCAACTGACGGTACTTTGGCGATAATTGAAAGAAAAGCCTCCGAGGATTCTCGAATTCGATTGATAAGAAAGGAAAAAAACAATGGTTTTAAAGGTTATGTAGAAAACCTTAATCGAATGATTAAAGAAGCAAAGGGAGAATTTATTGCTAAATTTGATGCCGATGATATTTGGGTAGAGACTAAGTTGGAAAAACAATTAAAAGATATGCAATCTCACCCTGATATTTTTCTTTTAAGTGCCAATGCTTTTCGGATTGATGAAAAAGGTGAGGTTAATGGTGAAGTGATTCGACCTCATGATCCAGAAGAATCTGCGAAAATGCTTTTGCATTCCAATCCTTTTTGTCATCCCTCTATTTTCTTTCGGAATGAAGGGTATTTATATCGACCCAATATGTATTATACCGAAGAGTATGATTTGTATTTGAGGTTGTTTTCTGATGGGAAAAAGTTAGTTCATAGAAAAGATTTTCTTTTTTATTATCGAATTTTAGATTCATCCATGTCACGAGGAAATAAAACCTTGGTTCAGGCTTTATTTAAAGAGAAAGCTATTGAGTTTTATCATCAAAGAGTAAGATGGGGAAAGGATGAATACGAATCCTTTGAACCAAATGATTATTTACAGATTTTGAATTTAAATTATTCAAACGCAAAAAATGATTTAGAAAAAGCATTGAAATTAGCTTTTATAGCTGAATTGGAAGATGATTTTAAAATTTTGATTAAGAAAGCAGTTAAACAATTTGGAATAATGAGTTTCTTAAAGTTTTGGTTTATTTCTAAAAACTTTAAATTAGCACGTACGGTTTATTCCTCAAAAAATGCTTCATAAAAATGATTAACTATTTCCGACTTTCAGAAAATCCTACTTATACTTTAGAAAAAACAAGTCAATTTAACGATGAAAACTTTCCGAATCGAAAGCCGCATCGTTTTTATGACATTTATCGATTCGTTCAGAATCCCTTTGCAACCGTTGAAAAAGATTTTATTTACAATGTTGAAAAAGATGGAAAGTACGTTGCACAAATGCTAACCATGCCCGTTCCACTTTCTTTGAATGAGAAAGAGATTTCAGCTTTTTGGGGACAGGATTATTTTGTTTTGGAAGAAAATCGAGGAGAGGGAATTGGCAAGAATTTGGCGAATTACTATTTAAGGAAGGATTATTATATTGCAGTTGGATTTTCGGAAAAGTCAGCGGTCATTCACCAAAAAATGGGCGCCAAAAAAATTGGTTATCTCGATTTTTATCGAAAATGGGCTTCGCCTTTTATGAAATTTAAATTTCTCGTTCACAGAGGATTAAAATTAAAACCAAGATCTACCCATTCCTATAATTTCCCGAATGACGTAGATGAATTTGCACGTATTGAAACCCCGTCCGAACTCGTTTTGCCTCATCTCAATTGGAATGAAAATGTGATTGAGTCCATTCGAAATCGAGCATATTTTGATTGGCGTTTTTTTTATAAATTAAAACCGTATATCGTTTATCAGTCTCAGAAGGATTTTAAGGGAAATCCACCGTATTTTGTAGTGAAGCCGCATTTTTATAAAGGTGTGAATTGGTTAAAAGTGGTGGACTATCGGTTTGATAATTCGAATATCGATCAATTTCATTCGATTTTAAAAAGTGTGGAAACACTTCGAAAAATAATGAATTTATTTGGAATTTTAATTTCTTCCACCCAGGAAATTAGTAATTCCGTTTTAAATAAAAATAAATTTGAACGCTATAAACACGAAGTAGTGTTAACAACCTATCCGTTTAAGCATCCGGAAACCGAAGAAGAGCACAATCATTTTATCATCAGTTTTGCAGACAGTGATTTGGATATGCACAATTATTTGGGACGATTCAATTACGGAGAAGAATAATTGTTGAAAATTTTTAAAAAATCCAACTATGCCAAAAATTATCAATTTTCACGACATTTACGACAAACAATGGTTTGAAGACACTTTGGATGTGATTCAAGATTTGTACGAAATCGTTCCTTTTGCTGAAATTGAACGATTTTATCAAGGAAAATCAAAAGGCAAAAATCAAGTGCATTTGACAGTGGACGATGGCCATATTTCGACTTATTCATTGATTTATCCAGCTTTGAAAGCGCGAAATCTAACGGCTTCGATTTTTGTTTCGCCTAAAATAATTCAAGAACAAACCAATTTTTGGTATTTTGAAAGTGGAGATTATGACAAAGAAAAGTTGCGGGTTTGCATTGCCCAAGTTTTAGGCATTCCCAATGAGAAATTGCAAAATCTCTATCCGCGATCGGTAATGAAAACTTTGACTTTGGCGCAGAATGGGGCAATCATCGCATTGTACCAAAACAATTACAACGAACCGACCAAAAAAGGACAATACATCACAGTGGATCAATTGTTGGAATTGGAACAATCCGGTTTTTTTGAGATTGGTGCACATACGATGAACCATCCGATTCTGGCGAATGAAAATGATGAAGTTTCCCGATATGAAATTCAGCAATCGGTGGAAGATTTAGGGAAATTACTCCATAGAAAAGTTACTACGTTTGCTTATCCGAATGGAAGTAAAGGCTTGGATTTTGGACCAAGAGAAATTCAATTTTTGAAAGAATGCGGTGTGAAACATGCTTTTTCATTTGAATTCAAAGACTTGCACCAGAAAGACAATTTATGGTCGATTCCAAGGTATGGTTTGTACCATGGCAACCAAGATTTTGTACGAAAAAAGCTGAAGTATGGTCGATTTTGGGAACCTGTGAAAGCGAGATTATTCAACAATGAAGACAAATACAGAAAAAAGATCAGCCAAAGTTTGCCTTTGAGCCGAAAGATTTAGCCTGATTAATTCATTAATTTAGCCAACTTAAAACCAATCGATGACCCATATTTTAGTCAAATCATTTAACCGTGCGTATTATTTAGATCGTTGTTTGCAAAGCATTCAGCAATTTGTCGAAGGCGATTATCAAATCGTCGTTTTGGATGATGGCACCCCTAAAAAATATTTGGACAAAATCAGAGAAAAATTTCCAGAAGTGGAGATTCGATTGTCTGAACAATATGACCAAAAAATCCAAGCCATTCAAGAAAATTTGGTTTCAGGAAAAGAAATCGATGGTTTTCAGATTCCCATTTCGCTTTGGAAAAAAGCAGTGGAAGAAAGTTCTGACTATTTAATCATGACTGAAGATGATGTTTGGTTGACTGAAAAGATAAATATTGATGAGTTGGTGAACTCAATGAGAAAATATCAAATGGTTTTATTGAAGTTAGGTTGGGTAAGTCAGCGAGAAATTCAATCTAAAAAAAATGAACTCAATGAGTATTTAATAGGAATTCAACCCAAAGTATTCTCAGCTCCCAAATGGTTTTTGAAAAATATTGTTTTTGAAAAAAAATGGAAAATTTACTCAATCATGTATCGATTAGGAATTGTTAATTCTTCTACAGTTTCAGAATATTGGGTAATGAATGCTCTGTTGATGGGATTGTATGAAAGAAATTACTGGTTGAAATTATGGCACTCTTTAGAGACTAAAGTTGACGAGCAAGAGCAGTTGTTGAATGCTGTTGATTGGTATAGAAAGAACAAACGAGAGAATTTATATGGGAAATTAAATTTTGAAATGATGAAAACAACTTTTCAATCTTCGGCAACGAATTCTTATCATCGATATGGTAATGGGTTTGACGTCAATAGGTTCAATCATATTATGAATGAAAATTGGTATTGTGATGATTTTGACGCAATGGAAAACTTCCCTTCTGATTTTTCAGTAGAGTATACAATTTCATTTTTGAAGAGAGATAATCAAGAGAGCACTTCTCCAAAAGCTTGGTTAGATTGGACTGAGAAGTTTAAAAATCAATACCGGAAACAACAAGTAGATGTCGATTAATTAATAATCGATAAGTTCTACTTTGTCAAAATCTTTTAGCCAAGCCTCATAAAAATCGGATAGTTTTCCATAGGAATTATCCAATACTTTCATGTCTTTTCCCATCAATACGCCAAGGATTAAACCATGCAAACGAGTCGTGTAAATAGTTTCGTATTGATTAAAGAATTCAACTCCTGTTTCTATATATTTTTCTTTTCCTTTTCTTGATTTGATTCCATATCGGTTATCAACAAGTAGTCGAAGGACAGGGATTTTTTGTATGAACATAGCGATTTTATCCAACTTTCTTTGTCGACCAATTATTTTCCATTTTTCTTCTTTTGGCATATTAAAAGTAGGCCAATCTAAACTGTCATAATCACCTGTTATTTGAGGTGTCCTTTCATTTAATTCGCTATCTCTGCGTTTCATGAAAAGTGTTTTATTTGCTTTTTCGCTGGATTTGAATATTGATAAATCAAGGCAAAAAGCCATATCAGGGAGAAGCAAAGTTGTAATGTTAAGGAAGTGCTCTTCCGCTATTTTTAATGAAGTATGGTCACGGACGCACAAAGTTAAATTAGGATGTGCATTGATGATTTTTGCATCTTCGATCAGGTTTTTATTGTTTTGATAAAAAATGGTTTGTGGAAAAATGATGATTTTTTTATCATGATTTTCAGCAATGATCTTTAAGCGTTCTTGGTTCGTTTTCTTATAGATATCTCCAAAATTACCACCTCCATGAAAAATGATTATTGCATCCTTAGGTATTTTTTTTTGTTCGAAGAAGAAGATACTTGCTTCATATTTGTTCTTAAATGAAATCTCGTTCAAAAAATGCAATTCACCTTCCCAAATTAAATTATCACCAATGTTCTCGTGATCAGGTACGTCTAAAAGCGCATAATCGGAATCTATTAGTGGAGTAAGTGCTTCTTTGATCTTGTTTTTTAAATTTATAATTTTTGATTCATTTATATTTGTCATTTCAGTTTAAATTGAAAACAAAGATATTCATTCTAAAACTAATATTTAAAGTACTTTAGCAAACTATATAATTTTATGCCTACCAAAACCAAAATCCTATTTCGCCTTCGTTCATTAGAAATGGGCGGTGTTGTAAAAGTATTGATCGATATTTTGCAGCATTTGCCCCAAGAGAAATTGGATATTTCGGTGATGGTCAATTTGTATCAAGGTGAGTTACGAAATGAAATTCCAAAAGACATCAAGGTCATCAAGATTTGTCAAGGCAAAGAAGATTTCAGTCGAAATGTTTTGATTCATAAAATTCAATTGGGATTACGGGCTTTGAAATTAAAGCTTTTGGATCATTTTCCGTTTTTATTAAAAACGTATTACAAAGAAAGATATGATATAGAAATCGCATTTGGTAAGTCTGAATTGGAAATGGTACTGAAAAGCCCACAAAAAGAATCCAAAAAAATCGCTTGGGTACATTGGGAATTTTCGCATGAACCTGAGTTAAATAGAACCGAATTTAATCTGAATCAGTTACAGCAATTTGATCATGTGGTTTTTTGTTCGGATAATGTCAGAAAACAAGTCAAAGATTTATTTCAAATAGATTTAAAGTCAACCGCTGTGATTCACAATGTGATTCATCCAGAAGAGATTCACCAAAAAAGTCAAGAAGAAATTAAGGATCAACCGGTTTTTCAAGAAAAGTTATTTACATTTTCTTCGGTAGGAAGAGTGAAAAATGGAAAGGGATATCCGCTTTTGTTGAACATTCACAAAAAGCTAATCGATGAAGGATTAAAACATCGAATCCTCATTGTGGGCGATGGCGATAAATTGGTTGAATTAAGAGAAAAAGCAAAAGAATTGGGCGTGAATGAAACATTCATTTTACTGGGCAATAAAAACAATCCCTTTCCTTATATCATTGATTCGGATTGCTTTATTTTACCAACCCAAAGTGAAGCCTATCCACTATCGATTAAAGAAGCTTTGGTTTTGGGAATTCCTTTGTTGGTATCGGATGTCGGTGGTGTCAATGAAATTCTCAGCGACCAAATCGATGGATTGCTGATGACTTACGATGAAAGTGATATATTTGCAAAAATGAAAACGGTATTGACCGATGATTCTTTGGTTAATCGCTTGAAAAAGGGAGCGTCCCAAGCGAAACTAAAATTTGAAACCGATGCAATTTATCAGAAAATAGAGGAATTACTAACCAACTCCAACTATGAATAGCAAAATCACTATCATTACCCCCTCTTTCAATCGAGCGCATACTTTAGAACGTGTTTTTAAATCGCTTGAAAATCAATCTTTTAGAGGGTTCAATTGGATTGTGATGGATGATGGTTCAACCGATTCCACTAAAGAGCTGGTTGAAAATTTCCGAAAGAAAGCTGATTTTGAGATAGCATATTTTTTCAATGAAAATCAGCATAAATTCCACACCGTTTTTGAAGGGGTTCGAAAAGTTACAACACCTTATTTTGTGATTTGGGATTCAGATGACGCTTATCCGTCAGACTCTTTGCAAATTCTTTATCAAGAAATTACTAATTTGCCAGATAATCAGCGATTTATTGCAGTCATGGGATTGTGTGCTTATGAAAATGGAGAATTAGTGGGAGATAAATATCCAAAAGATGTGTTTGATGGTTCTATTTTGGACATTCGTTACAAATACAAAGTAAAGGGGGATAAAAACGGTATTTTTATTACTTCGGTTTATAAAGAGGTTTTACAAAAACTGGATACTACTACTTTTGAAAAAGGAGTATATATTCCTTATAGTGTTTTTTATAATTTGTATGATTCTTTGGGGTATAAAACACGATTTATCAACAAAATAGTTCGGTATTATTGGTATGATGAAAATGATGATTCTTCGGTATCAAATACCCGTTGGAGTGGGAAAAACAGATATGGTTTGATGGTAGGGCATTTGTCTTTTGTGAATGATTATGGAGAAAAACTATTGAAATTCCCTAAAGCATTGGTGAGGAATCTAATTGGTTATCAGGTGTATGCTTTGGCGTACGGTAAAGGTTTTTGGGAAATTAACAAAGAATTGAAGCATTATCAATTTTTGGCAGGCTTGCTTTTGCCTTTTTCATGGATATATTCGAAATGGTATGATGGAGTCTTTTAGATAAACTTAAAATTTTCTCATGAAAAAAACTATCTTATTAATCATTCTTCTTACTATTTTTTATTTAATAGGGTTTGTCTCAGCCTATCCGTATCTTTTAAGCGATATGAAAGCAGGCAAAGCCATGGGTTCTTTGAAGAGTTTTTTGGAATATAGTTTAATGTTTGTTTCATTCATTCTATTTACCGCTTTACTACTGAAAAATAAGTTCTCCTCCATCCTCGCTTATTTATTGATTTTAGTAGTGACATTAAATTTCGCCTTTTCCATTTCAGCTGCTTTGATTTATAAATCGGGTGTAAATACAGGTATGATGCTTAGTGTTTTTGATACAAATGTCGACGAAGTGAAAAGTATGTCATACATGTTTGTTTTGCCAACGATTTTGGGTATTTCCTTTTTTGGGTTCGCTATTTTTACGATAATGCAGATAAAGAAGAAAATTGCAGTAAACAAAAAGACGCTATTATTTTCATTTGTTTGGATTTTGTTGCCTTTTGCTTTTTTGATGAAACATAAATATGTGAGCAATAAAGGAGGTGGAAGCATGATTAAGAATGTGTTTTTTCTGTCTAATATCGCCCAAGCTTCTTTTTATTTAAATCAAGAATCGAAAAACATTAAAAATGTCAAAACACATTATGATATTGAAAAAATTGGGCCTGGAGTCCAAAATATTGTTGTTATTATAGGAGAATCTGCACGAAGAGATAAATTGTCACTCTATGGATATAAATACAAAACAACTCCTTTTGCAGAACGTGAAAAAGATAATATGTTGATATTTAAAGATGCAGTTTCTCCTGCTGGGATAACAAATCTTAGTGTCCCATTAATTCTTTCTACCATTCATCCCCAGGAATTTAGGACCCATTACAAAAACATAGCTTTTAACAGTATTGATTTAGCGAATCAAGTTGATTTTAAAACTACATGGATCAGCATGCAAGGAGGAGCCAAGGGAATTACAAGTATTGCGAATTTTTCAAAAAACAAAAAATGGTTGAATGGATTTGACTCTATTTCTATCCCGTATGTGAAAGAAAATTTAAGGCAAGATGGAAAATCATTCATTGTTCTCCATCTTAATGGAAGCCATCCCAATCCATGTGATAGAGTACCCGAAACCGAAAAAAATGAATCACTCGATTGTTATGACAATTCGATTAAATACACTGATAAGTTAATGGGAGAATTGTTTGATTATGCAAAAAACACCAATACAGTTATTATTTATTTTTCGGATCATGGAGTAAAAATAAGCGGTGATAAATTATTGCATACCGATTCAAAAGAATCAACGGAAGTTCCCTTTTTTATATGGTATTCAGACAAGGTTCCGGAAGAATATAGAAAAATAGGAGTTGTAGAAGAGAAAACACAAATCACATTCACCTATCCCTTAATTATGAGATTTATGGGATTAAATGAACCTGAACATTATAAAAACGAGAAATTGGAATATTTAAAACTTGATTTGTCGACTATTCCGTATCATAAACTTGAAGATTAAACCGATTTTGAAAAAAAAGATTCTAATACGAATGGGTTCCCTTCGCCATGGTGGCGCAGAAAAAGTCTTGGTAACGTTTTTGAAGAATTTACCGAAGGACAAATACGAAATTGATTTGCTGTTGAATTTGTATTCAGGAAAATATTTGTCCGAAGTTCCCGAGTGGATTAATGTTCTTTATCTGAATAAGGGTGAAATGATTACCACCAACCGAATTCAAGATATTCCTGAAAAAGCATATCGAAAAATCTTTCAAGCCATTCTAAAAAAGTTTCCCAAACTCCTTTATACATTTATTCTAAAAGGGAAGAAATACGACATTGAATTTGCCGCCATTCATGGGTTTCGGGATGAAATTTTAAATTCTCCACTGAGAAACTCAAAAAAAATCGTTTGGATTCACAATGATTTAAGAAAAACGGAATTCCATGATTATACGGACGATGAAATCCGAAAGTTTTTTGGTTTTGATAAAATCATGGTAATTTCTGAGCAAATTCAACAAGATTTTGAGCATATGGCTCCAAATGAATATCAAAAATCGAAAGTTGTTCGAATTTACAATCCTTTGGATACCCAAGAGATTTTGAGTAAAGCTGAGTTCCAATCAATTGAATATTCATTCCATTCTGAAGTCCCTGTTTTTGTATCCATTGGAACAGTTTTTCCACAAAAAGGATATGACCGTTTATTGAAAGTTCACAAAAAATTGATAGACGAAGGATTTCAACATCGATTGTTGATTTTGGGTGACGGTTATGATTTTGAAAACATCAAAAACTTGAAATCAGAGTTGGGTGTAGATGAAACGGCAACGTTGTTAGGATTTACAGATAACCCCTATCCGTTTCTAAAAAAGGCGGATTTCTTTGTGTTGAGCTCACGTTACGAAGGATTTCCAACGGTTTTATTTGAAGCCATCGTTTTAAAGAAAAAAATTATTGCCACCGATGTTTCGGGTGTTCGTGAAATGCTATTAAACGGAGAATTGGGTGAAATTGTTGAAAACTCGGAAGAAGGAATTTATCGAGGAATGAAAAAAGCGTTGACAGATCCTTTTGCTTTTGAGGGGTATAAAGATGCATTGGACAAATACGAAGCACCTTTTTCTTTGGAGAATTCAGTGGCTGGAATTCAGAAGATTCTGGATGAACTGTAAACTGGACGGGATTACAAATTTGACTGGATTACAATTCCATTTTCTTTCCTTGTTCTGGGAAAATAAAATCCACTTTCATGGGATTGTTTTCTGAAATCTCTTTTTTAATGATTTCAATTCGATTTCCGCCGGGTTTCAAATGAGTAACAATGATTTTCAATCCTTCTAAATCTTTTTGACCGACCACTTTCGCTAAATTCTTCAATTCTTCATTTAGTAGGTTGGGCGTTAAATGGCCGAATAATTTATCATCGGGTTGCCTGTTGTCAAACGAAACTTCAATCAAAATCGCTTTCAACTTTTTATTCGAAATCAACGGTGCAATTGCCGTCCAAAGTTGATGCAAATGATCGGTTTTCTCTATTCGATCTGCGCCGGTGTCACCTAAATACAACACACTTTCTCCTTGGGAATTCGAAACCAAAATCGCTGAACTTAAATACGGATTTACGTGACTTAATTTAAAAGTCCGAGCCGATAAACTCGTTCCTTCGATCGGAAATGAATTCGTTGTTAAAATTCTTATGTAGGTATATTTTCCAATTTGAGGATGATCACCTTCATTTGCGAAATTAGCCCAAGCTGCATTTGTGAAATAGTAATCACGAAGAATATCTATTGTAAATGGAATGCCGTAAATCGGTTTGGCACTGTCTTCGGGCGAATTAATGACCATTCCAGCCAAATGATCCAGATGACCGTGGGAAATAAAATAGCCTTTGATATACTTCCGTAGAACGTCTTCATTGGAAATTTCAAAAACACCATTTTCGATCGCTTTGTCAATTCCTGAGCGAAGAGTTCCTGCATCCAAACTCAAGAATTCATTCTTTCCTTTTTCACCGATTAAATACGCGCTCAGATTGTTTTCTTCGCCACCGCCATAAATTCCCAACGGAATCAAATCAAAACTCTGTGCGGAGAGAAAGAAAGGAAAGAGTAGAAATAAATAGATTTTTAAAAGGGTTTTCATACATTTTTAATTTTCAATCATCTTCAGAAATTCATCTTCGGTCAAAATTTCAACCGTTCCTAATTCGTGTGCCTTTTTTAATTTACTTCCCGCTTTTTCTCCGGCGATTAGATAATTTAAATTTTTACTCACGGCTGAAATATTTCTTCCACCGTTTTGTTCCACCATTTTCTGTGCTTCATCTCGGGTAAATTGAGTCAAAGTGCCGGTAAATAAAAAGGTTTTTCCTTCCAATGCATTGGACAGTGGTTTTTCTTCTTCTCCCACTTCCATTTGAACGCCAGCGTTTTTTAGTCGTTGAATCAATTTCTGATTTTTCTCTTCTGCAAAGAAATTCTGAATACTAATCGCAATTTTTTCACCAATGTCATCCACCGTTTCCAATTCTTCTTTACTTGCTTTTTCAAGGGCATCCATCGATTTAAAATGACGGGCTAATTTTCGAGCGACGGTTTCTCCCACATGCCGAATTCCAATTCCATACAATACTTTTTCAAAAGGAATGGTCTTGGATTCTTGAATGGCTTCTATAATATTATTGATTGATTTTTCTGCCATTCGTTCCAAAGGTATCAAGTCAATTTTCTTTAAATCATAAAAATCAGCGGGATCTTTTACCAAATTATTGTCATACATCATTCCCAAAGTTTCAACGCCTATACTCGCCATATCCATTGCTTTTCGAGAAACATAATGTTCCAAACGACCGACAATCTGCGGTTTGCATCCCTCTTCATTGGGACAATAATGGTGCGCTTCTCCTTCTTTTCGGATTAATTCCGTTTCACATTCCGGACAATGGGTGATGAATTCAATTTTCTGCGCATCGGGTTGACGGACATCGAAATTAACTTCGATTATTTTTGGAATAATTTCTCCTCCTTTTTCTACATACACAGAATCTCCAATGCGAACATCGAGTTTGTTAATGATATCTTCATTATGCAAAGAAGCGCGTCTTACTACGGTTCCCGCTAAACTCACCGGTTTTAAATTCGCTACGGGTGTAACGGCTCCCGTTCGTCCCACTTGATAAGAAATACTCAACAATTCGGTTTCGGCTTGTTCGGATTTGAATTTGTACGCCATGGCCCAACGGGGAGATTTTGCTGTGAAACCCAATTCATCTTGTTGGGCAAAGGAATTGACTTTGACTACTATTCCATCGATTTCAAACGGAAGATTTTTTCGCGCTTTGTCCCAATAGTCGATGAAATTTAAAACTTCTTCCAAACTTCTGCATAATTTTGCAGAATCAGGCACTTTAAAACCATAAGACTGAGCCGATTTCAACATGTCCCATTGGGTTTTGAAGGGAAGATTGGGTCCGATTAAGGTATAAAGATAACAGTCCAACTTTCGTTTCGCAACTTCATGGCTATCTTGCAATTTCAGACTTCCACTTGCGGTATTTCTGGGGTTTGCATACAATTCCAAACCTTCTTCTTCGCGTTCTTTGTTGATTCGATCGAATTCTTTAAACGGTAAAACAATTTCGCCTCGAATATGAAATCTTTTTGGAAAATTACCTTTTAATTTCAAAGGAACCGATTGTATGGTTCGAATGTTCGCTGTGATTTCATCTCCTTGAAAACCATCGCCACGCGTTACAGCTTGAATTAATTTACCGTTTTCGTATAATATGGAAATCGATGCGCCGTCGTATTTTAATTCACAAACAAATTCTACATCTTCATCCAATGCTTTTTCAATACGTTTTTCCCAATCCTGTAAATCTTCAATGGAGTAGGAATTATCCAAGGAATACATACGGTTTTCATGCACCACGGTTGGGAAGTTCTTGGTGATTCCTCCACCGACTCTTTGGGTAGGGGAATTTACATCGAAAAATTGAGGGTATTCTTTTTCTAAATCCAGAAGTTCTTTTAGTTTTTGATCAAACTCAAAGTCACTGATGATGGGCGCATCCAATATATAATAATTGTAATTGTATTGATTGAGTTCTTCACGTAACGCATGAATCTTTTCCTGAATGTTCATAAAGATTGAATTTCAACAAAGATAATTCATCCTATTGAAAAAGGAAGGATGAAACGGAATTTCAAAGCTTTGAATTTTTAAAGAAATTTAGATGCCTGTAGCTCTTTTTCTTTTTCTGGGATTATCCGCGAGAATGCTAATGATTACGCCTACTAAAATTAAAATTACGCCATAGATTAAATGGGTAGTAAGAATTTCGTGAAATAAAGTTACACTAATTAAAACAGCAACCACCGGTTCCAAAGCACCTAAAATCGATGTGGGTGTAGAACCAATTAATTGGATGGCATATACCAAAGTGGTCATAGAAACCACCGTTGTGACCAAAGCGAACAATATGAAATTCCCTAAAAAACTCGGACTTGGAATGAGTAAAGTTTCTTGTGCGATCAAGGCCTTGATTAAATAATAAGTCGATGTGAAAACCATGGAATAAAAAGTAATTTTCCATGCAGACGATGTAAAGTTGGCGCGGTTTACGGTAATAATATACAAAGCATAAAAAAGTGCACCTCCCAAAGTTACAATCAAACCTAATGTTTGTATCGAAAAACCCGAACCTTTCATACTGAGTAAGTAAACGCCAGTCAGTGTGAAGAATAGGGAGAAAATAGTTAGTTTTTTTATTTTCTCTTTGAAAAATAAAGTCATTATCAACGCGACCAATACCGGATAAACAAAGAGAATGGTCGATGCAATTCCTGGAGTTAAAAGATCATAACCCCAAAATAGAAAGTCGGAAGATAGACCATACAAAAGCCCTAAAACCATCAATACTCCCAATTCTTTGGGACTAACTTTTAGACTTTCTTTCTTGTAAAATAGAATTCCAAGAATAAAAATCGCTGCGATAAGAAACCGATAAAATAAGGAAGTGTCAACTGGAAATTTCTGTTGTTTTATGGGCAACATAAACAACGGAATCAGTCCATAGGATACGGCAGAAATAATTGCAAAGGCGTATCCTTTCATCTTTTGAGAAGCCATCTGTAAAATAGTCTAAACTAAGACTCGGTCTTTTTTGCTCCTTTACTTAGCACCCAATATCCTAAAACTCCACCGATAAGGGACGCTGTAAAAATCCCGATTTTTGCTTGGGTCATGTATTCTTCGTGCGTAAATGCCAAGGATGTAATGAATAAGGACATAGTAAATCCAATGGCGGCCAATAAGCTGATTCCAAATAGATTACGCACGTTCATACCTTCGGGCCAAGGAGCTATTTTTAATTTTATGAATAATAAAGTGAATCCTACAATTCCTACAATCTTTCCAACTAATAGGCCCAATGCTACTCCCAAAGCGACATTGGTACTAAATAATTCTTCGAAGTCAATACTCAACGAAATACCGGCATTGGCTAAGGCGAAAATCGGTAAAACCAAATAGGTTACATACGGATGCATCGTATGCTCCAAACGTTGAAGAGGTGGAACGGCATCATTTATATCTTTACTTGTTTCACTTAAAATCTCGACTTGATCTCCGGTCAAAGTAGGAGTTTCATCATTGGGATCAATTTCTTCAAATTGGTTTAAATGGTGTCTAATTTTCTTTAAGAATGTACTTTCTTTAATTCGAACATCTGCGGGAATCATAAATGCAGCCAAAACTGCAGCAATCGTTGCATGAACGCCTGACATTAAAAACGCAAGCCATACACCACCAATTCCTAAAATCGCATAAAATAAAATATTTCGAACACCAATTCGATTCGCCACAAACATCAGTCCCACAAAGAGTAAGCCGACTAAAAGACTAAGGACCGAAATGTCCGATGTATAGAAAAATGCAATGACCATCACGGCACCTAAATCGTCGACAATGGCTAAAGCGGTTAAAAATACTTTCAAAGAAAACGGAATTCTATTTCCTAATAAATAAAGTACACCCAATGCAAAAGCAATATCGGTAGCCATAGGAATTCCCCATCCGCTATGCACTTCACCTGTTGGATTCAATAACAAATATACAGTCGCCGGAACAATCATTCCACCCAATGCAGCAAAAATAGGTAACAAGGCTTTTCGGGGATTAGAGAGTTCGCCTCCGACAAATTCTCTTTTTAATTCGAGACCGATGACAAAAAAGAAAATTGCCATCAAACCATCATTGATCCAATGCAAAATGCTGATATCGAAATAGGTTTCCCCGTTGAAATAAACGCCCAATTTGTATTTTAAAATCTCAAAATATTGGTCGGCCCACGGAGAATTGGCTAATATCAAAGCAAGGATCACATTGATTCCCAATACGATTCCACCGGTTTGGGCTTGACTCATAAACCGTTGAATCGGCTGAATTACTTTGTCAATTGGGAATTTTTTTACTTCTGCCATTGTGTGCTTATTTTTTTAATTCAGGCAAATTTAAGGAATCGGTAACAGATGGTCGAAGGGATAGGGATGTTTTTCCGAAGAATTTTAAATTTTCGAGTAAAAACAAAATAAGGAAGTACAATTATTCTTCTATTTCCTCCAAATCTTCGGTAAATGGAAGCAGTTTTTCTTGCGGTATTTCTTGAACATCTTTTAACTTTCTTTCAATCGCTCGACTCCGAACTCCCGCTTGATCAATTACGTTAGACGCTTCTTGTAATTTCTTTTTGGTTTTATCCAAAATAGCGCCAAAACGACCGAACTCTGTTTTGACTGCACCCAGTATTTCCCAGACTTCACTCGATCTTTTTTCGATGGCTAAGGTTCGGAATCCCATTTGTAAACTGCTTAAAAACGCGACTAAATTGGTGGGGCCAACGACCGATATTTTAAAATCTTTTTGCAAAGTTTCAAACAATCCAGGTCGTCTTAAAATCTCGGCATATAAATTTTCAGTCGGTACAAACATAATTGCAAAATCCGTTGTGACTGGAGGATTGATGTATTTATCGCGAATGTCTTTGGCGTTCTTTTTTACGGAATTTTCAAATTGTCTGGATAAATTCTCAATTTCTTTGGGTTGAAAATTTTCGATGTTTTCGTAGGCGTCATTCAAACGTTGGTAATCTTCCATCGGAAATTTTGAGTCAATGGAGAGGAGTAAAGGTTGGTCGTCTTTGTTCTTTCCCGGAAGTTTAACCGCAAATTCAACTCTTTCTTGACTGCCTTTTTTAACGATGGCACTTTTTTCATATTGTTCGGGCGATAAAATCTGTTCTAAAATCGCTTCCAACTGAATTTCACCTAGATTACCACGTGTTTTCACATTGGTCAAAACTTTCTTTAAATCACCCACACCCGAAGCCAGGGTTTGCATTTCGCCCAAACCTTTGTGCACTTGTTCCAAACGATCACTGATTAATTTAAAAGATTCGTTGAATCGTTTTTCCACGGTTTCTTGCAGTTTTTCGTCCACGGTTTTACGCATTTCTTCCAACTTTTTGTTGTTGTCGTCTTGCAGCGTTTTTAATTTTTGCTCAACGGTTTCTCGGATTTCTTTTAATTTATCTTCGGTCCCTTGTTTTATTTTTTCTTGACGGATTTCTAACTCACTGAATTTCTGACGTTGTAAATCGTTAAATTCCTTAATGTTGACACCGAATTTATCTTCAAAAGACTTTAAGGATTCCGATTGTTCCGAACGGTTGTCTTTAAAAATCTTTTGATTGTCCTCTCGACTTCGACTGAATTCATCCCGAATCAAAGAGTCAATTCGCGTCAAATCTTTTTCGAGTTCGTTGAACTTAAAATCAATTTCAGAAGAATGAGTCTTTGGTTTTTTGATCAAAAATAGGAGGAGATGTATCAATCCGATCACAATCAGAAGGATGAGTAAAAGCTGTGAGTCCATGGTTAACGTATAAAGTTTAGAAGTTTTAAAAATAGAGAATTCTAATTGGATATCCTATAAATAAAAGCATGACTTATCCTTTCCAAAACGTGACGCACATGTTTTAGGTTGAATAGAAATGGGGATTTCTAGAGCGTTATTCTAGTTTTAGTCCTCGTTTTTGACGATCAACATCCAATCATCTTCGAGAAGCTTGTAACCGATATTGTAAAGGAATCGATATTCCGCTCCGTTTTTATAAACTTTTAGATGTGTGAAATAATCAAAGTTGAAGCCTTTTTTTGTTAAAAAATCCCGGTTTGCTTTTGTTTTTCCCTCAACGAAATTCAACTCGGAAAGAATTCGAAAGTTGTTTCGTAATTTCCGGTTAATTTTACGCATTAAGTTTGTAGAATCCCTGTTGTGCTTGTTGTTATACGAATTCCGACAGGAATCATTGCAGAACTTTTTATCAACGCGTCCAATAATTTTGGTATCACATTCAAGACAATTTGCCATATTATCTAAGGTTTAAATGGTTTGGTTAATTGTAAAGTTACAAAACAAACACATATTAATCACTTAATCAAGGGGAAAAACCCTGTAAAACGCAACAATGTTGTTATTTAGAAGGGAAACAGTATTTATTTTTAGATTTTCATTCCTTTTATACCACTTGCACATCCGTAAAAATAGCTTACGTATTCAACATTGAAGTTTTGATTTTCAAATAGTTGTTTTACATTTTCCGCGTTTTGAAATTCAGTGGTGTATTTTCCCAGCATTTTATAGGCGGTGGCATCTCCTAAAAATAATTTACCAAGAATGGGTATAATGTGTTTCAAATAGAATAAATATAACGCTCTAAGAAGTTGGTTTTTTGGAACAGAAACATCGATTAAAGAGAAATTTCCGTTTACTTTTAACATGCGATTGATTTCTTTAGCTAATTCTGTGAGTTGATTAGTATCAAATGTTTTTAGTCCGAAGCCAGAAATTACGGAATCAATGGAATTGTCAGCGAGGGAATTAGTGAAAACATTCTCTCTTCGAACGTCAATTTCTCTTTTTTTAAATTTGGATGTATTCTTTTCCGCCTTTTTTATCATTTCTTCCGAGAAGTCGATTCCGATAATTTTAGCGTCTTTGTGGGCTTTTCTATCGATAAACTTCCAACATTCTCCCATTCCTGTTAAAAGGTCAACTATCACTTTACTATTCGAAAGGTCAATTTCATTTACACATTGTTTTCGCCATCTTTCGCTGAACCCAAAAGAAGTTATGTAATTCATTCTCGAGTACGAACTTGACATTTTGTCAAATAATTTCTCAACATATTTTGGATCGTAATATTTATTCATCGTTGTGATTGATACAATTTAGGGAGATGAATTTCAGTGTAATTATCTCAGTTTTATTCGAATGTGAAGTGTCCATTTAATACACCCCAATTTCATCCACAAACAACCATGCTTCATGTCCAGCTCCAGGATTTCCAGGAGGAATGATTCCTGCATTGAAAATTTCAACTTTCAAGTATTGTGCATTTTGATTGTCCAAAAGAAGCACGACTTGACCTTTGGTTTTTCGAATTTCGTCGGCTCCAATTTCTTTGATGATTTTATAGTTTTTACCGTCTTCCGAGATTGAAATTTTCGCTCCTTTTGCTATATGAATCCAACTTCCGGTGTTATTCAACGAATTAAATCGGATTTCTGAGAAACTTGTTTTTTCTCCCAAATCGAGGGTTGCTAGTACATCGGTTCCACTAAATCCCAACCAGGTCTTTCCTAATACTTTTGCATCTCCTTTGATTCCATCGACCAAAGTCATCGCACCTCCAAAAGCATACAATTCACTGGGTTGATGAGCCAATTCAATCTCTTTTCCGGTTGATTTTGTTAGGCTTAAACTTTGATGGGTGATTGCACTTTTGATTCCGCCTTCTTCAAAATAAGCGGATTGAATCGTCATTGATTTATCCACAGGAATCGGTTGTGAATACGCAGGTGACTTCAGAGTTGGAAGTGTTCCATCAATCGTATAATGAATGTTTTTTGGGTCTTTGGATGTATAAAGTTCGTAGGCAATTCCTTTTCCACTTCGAATTACTTTTCCACTCGGATTAAAAATGCTTTTCGCATAATTTACCTTCATTTCATCTAAAAAGGTGAAATGATAAACCGCTTTCTTTTCAAAATCCAAATAGTTTTTAGGTTGATTCGTTCCCCAACCTACTTCGGAAAGTGCCATCAATCGGGGCAACAACATATATTCTATTCCTTTGAAATCAAGAATGTATTCCGTCCATAAATTCGCTTGAACGCCCAAAATGTATTTTCCTTCTTCATGACTTAACTCTTTGGGAATGGGATGATAGGAATAAATTTTCTCTAAAGTTGTATATCCACCAAAAGCCAAAGGTTCATTTTGTGGATCGCCTTGGTAATGGTCAAAATAACAATACATTCCGGGTGTCATTACCGCATAATGACCTGTTTTTGCCGCCTCAATTCCACCTTCTTCACCTGTCCAACTCATCACGGTAGCATTGGGAGCCAATCCCCCTTCCAAAATCTCATTCCATCCGATTATTTTTCTTCCTTTGCTGTTTACGTATTTCTCAATGGTCTGAATGAAATAACTTTGTAAACCGTGTTCATTCCCTAAATTCTCTTTCTTGATTAAATCTTGACAATGTGGACATTCTTTCCATCGCGTTTTCGGACATTCATCACCACCAATGTGGATATATTCTGATGGGAATAAGGCCGTCACTTCGTCCAAAACATTTTCCAGAAACTCAAAAGTTTCGTCTTTCGGACAAAACACATCGTCAAAAACGCCCCATTTTGTAGCCACCTCAAATGGACCACCTGTACAAGAAAGTTCAGGATACGCCGTAAGTGCTGCCAAAGCATGACCGGGCATTTCGATTTCGGGAACAACGGTTATATGCAATTTTTTTGCGTATTCAACCACCTCTCTAATTTCATCTTGGGTATAGAATCCGCCATAGGGTGTTCCATCATAGGTGTCGTCGGAATACGGGCCGATCATTGACTCTTTCCGTTTGGAGCCGATTTCTGTTAGTTTTGGATACTGCTTAATTTCAATTCGCCAGCCTTGATCATCGGTTAAATGCCAATGGAATGTATTGATTTTGTACAATGCCAAATAATCCAAATACTTTTTTACTTCTTCAACGGTAAAGAAATGTCGAACTACATCCAAGTGCATCCCTCTCCATTTGAATTGAGGTTCATCTTGAATGTTTAGATTTGGAATTTTTCGGTCTTCGCGATGTTCATCAAAAAGCTGAGCCAAGGTTTGTAGGGCTCGAAAATAACCTTCATTGGTCGAGAAATTGATTTCTATATTTTTCGAGGAGATATCTACTGCATATCCTTCTTTTGTAAACCCTTTTTTCTGCAAACTTCTCCGAATGGTTGCTTTTTTATCGGTCGTTAGCTCGATTTTGAAATGTTTATTTAATCGATGCATGAAGTACAGATTTTCTTCCATCGGTAAATCTGAAGATAAATAAATCGTTTCAGGAATTTTGAAAACTCCTTTGGAATAATCGATTTTTTGAGGTTGAGGAATGAGTATGTTTTGCGCATATACGCCGAGACTTAGTGCAAAGAGTAAAAGTGCAGTAACTATTTTTCTCATGATAATGTGTTCAGTTATTCAATAGAATGTTTGATGGGTTAAAATCAAAGCTTAACAAAGAAAGTAAAATTGAATTAAACTTGATGCATTTCAATTCGAATTCAATAAAAAGAGAAAACGTTACTGAATGATTCCTCCTCTATACTGCAAGTCGAGTATAGTTCTTTGCCAACCTTCCGCATTGATGGGTTTGGTAGCATTTTCTAAAACCGTTGTTTTAAAACCCAATTCCAATGCATCTTTTGCTGTAAAATACACGCAAAAATCAGCTGCCAATCCAACTACGGTAACCTCTGTAACTTCTCTGTCTTTTAAATAACCGAACAATCCGGTGTTTTTTCGTTTTCCATTATCGAAAAACCCACTGTAACTATCGATTTCAGGATTCATTCCTTTTCTAAAAATGCCTTCAATCTTTCGAACATCCAAATCTTTGTGAAACTCTGCTCCAAAAGTCCCTTGTACACAGTGTACAGGCCAAAGAACTTGTTGCAAACCATTTAAATTAATGATTTCATATTCTTTTTTTTCTTCGTGCTCAATCGCAAAGCTTTTATGGTTGGGTGGATGCCAATCTTGTGTGGCTACAATTAAATCATAATTTTGTTGAATGGAATTAACGATGGGAATAATTTCGTTTCCATTTGGAACGGCTAAACTTCCGCCTTCCAAAAAATCATTCTGAATATCGACAATAATTAGTGCTTTCATAGGAATCAAAATTACGAAAATTCTAGGGAATGATTCAAAAATCAATTTTGATAAACGTTTTGATTTCAATTTGCGGGAATATATTTCAATTTGGTATTTGTTCGTATTATCTTTGCGGCATGGCAAGAAGGAAGAACAAACTTATTTTTTTAGAAAATATAGAAGTGCTGCGCGCAGCTGCAAAAGGAATGTCCGTGGGAAAAACTGAAGACGGAAAAACGATTTTAATTAAAGGAGCCGTTCCTGGCGATGTGGTCAATGTGACCGTTCACAAAAAGAAATCGAATTATCTGGAAGGGAAAGCAACCGATATTCTGAAGAAATCGCCTGATCGAGTAGATCCTGTTTGTCAGCATTTTGGTACATGTGGCGGATGCAGTTGGCAGGATTTGAGTTACGAAGCTCAACTGAAATTCAAACAAAATGAAGTTGAAAACAACTTAAAACGAATTGGTGGCTTTGAGGATTTAGACACCTCACCAATTTTAGGTTCCAAAGAGCAGTATTTCTATCGCAATAAATTGGAATATACTTTTTCAAATTCTCGATGGTTAACTGCAGAGGAAATTCAAAATTCAGCAGAAAATTACGAGCGTGATGCTTTGGGATTTCATATTCCTGGTCAATGGAGTAAGGTTTTAGACATTCAGAAATGTTATTTGCAGTCTGATCCATCCAATGCCATTCGTTTGGAAGCACGCCGTTTTGCAATCGAGAATAAACTTGATTTTTTTGACTTACGTAATCAAGAAGGATTTTTAAGAACCATCATGATTCGTTCTACACAAAAAGGAGAATTCATGGTTTTGGTTCAATTTTTCCGCGAAGAAAAAGAAAGTCGAGAAGCATTTTTAGAGAATTTAAAAACAAAATTCCCTGAAATTGTTTCTTTACTGTATGCAATTAATCCAAAGGGAAATGATTCCATTTACGATTTAGATGTTGAACTTTATTCTGGAGAAGATCATTTGATGGAAGAAATGGAAGATTTGAAATTCAAAATCGGACCCAAAAGTTTTTATCAGACCAATCCTGAACAAGCCTATGAATTGTATAAAATCACCCGTGATTTTGCCGATTTAAAAGGTGATGAATTGGTGTATGACCTTTATACCGGAACCGGAACGATTGCCCAATTTGTAGCAAAAAAAGCAAAAAAAGTAGTGGGTGTAGAATCGGTTCAAGAAGCAATCGACGCTGCCAACGAAAATGCGGCTCGGAATGGCGTGGAAAACTGTGTGTTCTATTGTGGTGATATGAAGGACATTTTAGATGACACTTTCATTGAAGCCAATGGAATGCCGGACGTTATTATTACTGATCCGCCAAGAGATGGAATGCATAAAAATGTGGTGGAAACCATTTTACGAATTGCTCCCAAGAGAGTGGTGTATGTAAGCTGTAACTCAGCGACGCAAGCTCGTGATTTGGAGTTGATGAAAGATCAGTATAAAATTTTGAAGATTCAGCCTGTGGATATGTTTCCGCAAACGCATCATGTTGAAAATGTGGTTCTTTTAGAGAAGATTTAAGGAAGGCTGTAAGATTGTTTTTGAGGATTCTTCCTAGATTAAAAAAAAATGAGTCAAACATAAATCCCAAATGGAAACCATTCATCAAAATATAGAAACCATCAATCAGCGTATTTCAAAAGCGTGTGAGAAAGCGGGAAGGAGTAGGGAAGAAGTGAAACTCCTTTTAGCAACCAAAACGGTTTCTGCAGAGCGAATTAAACTAGCGATGGATGCTGGTTGTACATTGATTGCTGAAAATAAAGTCCAAGAATTAAAGGAGAAGTTCGATGATTTAAAAGAAATTCCACATACCACCCATTTTATTGGGAATCTTCAGTCCAACAAAGTCAAGGAGATCATTCGGTATGGTGTGGATTGTTTGGAATCGGTGGACAGGATGAGTTTGGCCGAAAAGCTGCATAAACGATTGGTGTTTGAAGGAAAAACAATGGAAGTTTTAATTCAAGTAAATACATCGTACGAAGAAAGTAAATTTGGCGTTCGTCCAGAAAATGCGGTGGAATTGGTACGTAAAGTGGCGCAATTTGAAACTTTAAAAATCAAAGGTTTGATGACCATTGGCTTGTTTAGTGCAGAAGACGAAAAAGTTCGGAAGTGTTTTCAGTTGTTGAAGTCCATTCATAATCAGATTGTTGCGGAAAATATTCCGAATGTTGAGATGAAAGAATTATCGATGGGAATGAGTGGAGATTTGGAAATTGCGATTGAAGAAGGTGCGACCATCGTTCGTGTGGGAACTGCTATATTTGGGAAAAGAGAATTTCCCGATTCGTATTATTGGAACGAAGGGAAAGAATAAGATTTTTTTAAATTAAAGCCGTTGACTAAGAATTCCCTGAGAATAATTGTATTTTTGAACCGAATTCATACAAATAGATGAAGAAAGGAATTGTTATTTTTAGTTTGCTTTTCAGCTTTTTCTGCACACAGTCATGTGAAGAAGACGATGTTTGTGTAGGAGATGGAACGCCTTATCTGACCGTGGTTTTTCGAGATATTTTGAATGCTCAAAATCAAATGGATTCGTTGACTATTTATTCGGCAGACAATATAAATTTTGACAATCCTACTTTATTATATAGTAAAGTTTTTTCGGATAGTTTAAAATTGCCATTAGGTGGATTGAATTCCAATACAACCTATTTCACCATTCAGCGAAGAAGCAATGCAGTAGCCGATACCTTGACAGTGAATCATCAAACGATTTCAGAATACGTTTCCAAAGCATGTGGATTTCGTGTCGTGTATGAAGGATTGAATTTTCAATCGACTGAAAACCATATTCAATATATTATTCCCGGAGAATCAAATGAATTAAAAAATGAATCAGAGACCAATCTATATATTGTTTTGGGTAATTAGCCTACTTGGATTTCAACTTCATGCCCAAGAAGATTCTGTGCAAATTGAAACCAAAACGATTGTCAAAGAAGTAAAAGACACGATTCAATTCCCAAAAGGCCATCGGAAGGTGGGAAATCTTTTTGTGGGTGTGGATTTGTTTACACCAACTTTGTCCGCTTTTACCGATCGTCAAGGTGGACAAGCCATGATTTCATATCGTGTGTATAAAAAGTGGAATGCGGTAGCCGAAGTGGGTTACGAGAAAAATAAATACGATGAATTGGATTGGAAAATAGTTGTGGATGGATTGTATTTCAAAGTAGGTTTCAATTGGTTTGCATCCCAAGATCATGAAGATGCTTCAAATGGATTTTATACCGGACTTCGCTTTGCGTATGCAGCTTACAAACAGCGTATAAATCAATATCCGATTCGATTACCCAACAATCAAGTCGATGTATATAGTAGTTTACCCCCAGCCAATGTGAGTGCGTATTGGATGGAATTGGTGGGTGGAGCTCGCATTCGATTGATAGCTAATTTCTATGCCGATGTTTCCATTCATCCTGAGATATATTTGGGAAGTAAAAAACAAGAAAACATCGATCCCTTACTTATACCAGGATACGGAAAAGATATAGGGCCTATTAACTTCAGTGTATTTTGGGGATTGACGTATAAATTGTTTTAATAGCAAAAAAAATGAAAATTTCAACTAGTTATAACGTATTGGTAGCCAGTACAAGTACGGTTCATGGAAGTGGGTATTTGGACTATATTTTGGATGTTGCTGTAGATTTTTTAGAAACAGATGAAATTCTGTTTATTCCTTATGCACGACCGTCGGGTGTGACGTACGATGAATATACCGAATCTCCTCGAAAAGCATTTGCAGTGAAAAATATTCAGGTCAAAGGGATTCATGAATTTTCAAATCCAAAAATTGCGATTCAAACCGCAAAAGCAATTTTTATTGGGGGTGGAAATACGTTTTTACTGTTGAAAACCTTGTATGAATTGGACTTGATAGAAAGCCTGAAAAATGCTGTTAAAAAGGGTATACCCTATATGGGTAGCAGTGCCGGAAGTAATCTATGCGGTTTAACTATAGGAACAACCAACGATATGCCCATAGTCTATCCGCCGAGTTTCGATGCTTTGGGATTTCTGCCGTTTAATATCAATCCCCATTATTTAGATCCCGATTTAAATTCAACCCACAAAGGAGAAACCCGTGAAACTCGGATTCAAGAATTTCATAAATTCAATACCCAGCCGGTTTTGGGATTGAGAGAAGGAAGTTGGTTGGAAGTGAAAAAGGGAGAAGTAAAATTGAAAGGAATTCATTCTGCCCGCTTATTTATACAAGGAAAAGATGCTGTTGAACTTCGGCCAGGGATTATGGACTTTTAATTCCATTCCCATAAAATTACTTCTTTTTTTTGTTGGGTGAAGTTTGTTTCACACTATCGATTTCTTTATCGAGTTTTTTCAAAGAGTCTTTTCCTGCTTTCGTTCCAGTTACTTTTGAATCTGGAAATTGGATGGGATAATCACCAAATAATCCGACCAATTTAAAACTGGTATAAATATTTCGATTCAATCGATTTCCCAAGGCAATAATGGTGGTTTCACTTTGAGGGTCACGTACGTAAACCGAATTGTTTCCATGCCACTTTCCGTTGTGGTAAAGAATCTTCGAATCGTCTGACCATTCCATAAGTCGCATTCCATATCCATAATTTTTTACGCCTTTGGATTCGTAGCTATATCCTTGCCAGGCTTTTTCCTTTAGTTTTTCGGGAAGGAATTTCGAGGAATACATTGCGACATCCATTTTCAATAAATCACGGGGCGTAGAATAGATGTTTTTGTCTCCGTACGTTTTATCGAGATGGTCATATCCCCAATCTTTCCCATTGTTGTAATAGGATCTAGAAACTATATCTTTATCTCTATCAAAGTCCATCACAAAGGTGCTTTTCATTCCCAGTGGGTTAAAAACCATGATTTGCATTGCTTCGGCATAACTTAAACCCGTAACTTTTTCTATGATAAGGGCAAGAATGACATAATTGGTATTGTTATAAAAGAACTTTTTATTGGGTGCGGCTAAAATCGGAGGTTTTTTGGTGACCAGCACATTCAAAACATCTTGATTAGACATCATTTTTGTATTGTCCCAGTATTTTTTATCATCCGAGAAATCGAGGTAATTGGGAATTCCACTTCGGTGATTTAATAAATCTTCGATTGTAACTTTTTCGTAGGGGAAATCGGTTAAATAGGCACTGACTTCTTTGTTTAAATGAATTTTTGTGTTTTCGGCTAATTTCAAAATTGCCATTGCGGTCAATACTTTTGAAATGGATGCGAGGTGAAGGGGTGTGTCAGCAGTCATAGGAGATTCTCGACTGAGGTCAGCAGATCCAGTGTACGCTTCAAAAATGATTTCCCCATGTTGTGCCACCAAAAGTCCACCACTCACATTGCTTTTTACCCAAAAATCCTGATGAAATTGGGTGAGAAAACTTTTCTTAATATTTCTATCAACTGAATTTACTTTTTTGAACTTGTATTCTTTTGCCCAATTCAACGAATCGAAACGGGGAATACTGTCGAGTTCTTTCTGCTTTTCTTTTGTTATCTTCTTTTCAGAATTCCCGCAACTCAATAACAAAATAATTACAAAAGAAACTATTGCTCCAATCCCTAATTTCATATCCACTTTTTAACCTTAAACCTTCTTTCGCAAATTACCTTAAAAGTGAATTACAAAACAAAATTTTAACAAAACATTAGATTTTGAAATTTCGAGAAGCGATTTCACCCAAAATAATTCCCGTTGCCATGGCGACATTTAGACTCTCGGTCTGTTGCAATTGCCCCATACGTGGAATGCTGATTTTTTGGGTGACAAAAGAATTGAATTCTTCGGAGATTCCATTGGCTTCATTTCCCATCAACAAAGCCGCATGTTTTGGGAAGTTGGAAGTATAAATATTCTCACCTTCCATAAAAGCGCCCAAAACAGGATGTTTGTAGTTCAAAAAGAATGTGTTTAAATCGATGTAATTCAGCTGAACCCGTAAAAATGAACCCATCGAAGATTGAATAACTTTGGAATTGTAGAGATCTACCGTTTCTTGGGAGCAAATTATTTGTTCAATTCCAAACCAATCCGCCAAACGAATGATGGTCCCTAAATTCCCAGGATCCCGAACATCGTCAAGCGCTAAAATGAATCCATCGTCTTTGATTGAATTCTCTTTGGGGATTTCACAGACTGCCAAAGCGGTATTTGGATGAACTTGTTGACTGATTCTTTTTAAGTCTTTTTCAGTAATTAATACTGTTTGACTTTCCAAACCTTCAAAGATATCGTCTGTTGTGTAGATTTTATGAACGATTATTGAACTATTAAGTACTTCTTGAATATTTTTTATGCCTTCAACCGTAAACTTGTTATATTTTTGTCTAAATTTCTTTTTAGCTAAAGAAATAATTAATTTGGCATCATTGTTAGTAAGCATGGAATGAAATATATAAAAACAAAGATAATATTATTCATCGTTTCTTGTACGATTTTATATGGCTGTAGCCTAACAAAGAAAGTACCCAGAGGGGAATATTTACTGACTAAAAATAGTTTTGAAATCGAAGAGAAGGAGGCGCCTTTCAAATCGAACCTACCTGATTATGTGAAGCAAAAACCAAACGGAGCAGGTTTATTGGGAGCTTTGCCTTTTAAACTCATGTTTTACAATAGTGTTCCAGCGAAGTTTGACACTGCTTTTATTGAATATTATGATTTAAGTAAAAAAAGAAGAAATCAACATTCACTCGATAGTTTATTGTCTTCCTATGGACTGGATAAATATGTGGGAAGAAGCCTATGGTTAAAGCGATTTATTTTCAATCAAGGTGAGCGCCCCGTGTTGATTGACAGTGCTTTGACTGAATTTTCGACGGAGAATATTGAGAAGTATTACTTCGATCGCGGTTATTTTGATGCGGAAGCTAAATTCTCAATGGATTTAGACAGTCTGAAGAAAAAAGGAAAGGTAAAGTACGATGTAAAGACGGGTGAGAAATCAATCATTCAATCTTACAACTATACAATTAAAGATTCTGCTGTTCAAAAACATGTGGAAACTTTGTTGCAAAGAGGAACAAAAATAAAAGTCGATGAACGGTATGATTTAAATAATTTCATGGAAGAAAAAGACCGAATTGTAGACTTTTTAAAAAATAGAGGGTATTGGCGGTTTAATGACGATGGATTGGCCTTAGAGTTCACTGCCGACACAACAAATACCGACAAACTTTTAGATGTAACTTTATTAATTCCAGTTGGAAAGGGAGATTCCACCTTAATTAAACAAAAATTCTATCGATACCGTTATGGAAACATTCATTTGTATCCCGATGGTCCGTATAATGATGAGAAAGTATATTTCGATACGATTTATGAAGGATACAATTTGCATTATGAAAATCCAAAAATGAAATATCGACCTAAATTTTTTACCGACGCAATTGTAGTTCGAGATAGCGCTTTGTATCGTGTGAATTCGGAATCGCAAACCAAACGAAATATTTTAAAAAGAGAAGGGATTAATTTGGTGGGATTCGCCACAGAAGTTGAAAAGGAAAGGTTGATAGAAAACGACAGTGTTATGAATTTACACATTTCCTTTCGTCCGAAAAAGAAGTACGATTTATTTTATGGAGCAGAAATGTCTTGGTCGGAATTTATGAATTTTGGTGTTTCACCTCAAGCATCCTTATTGGTTCGAAATCTATTTAGAGGAGGGGAGAATCTTGAAACTTCGGTGAAGGGAACTTTAGGGAATGTAAATAAAAAGTTCGCAACGGGAGGTGGCTTTTTCAATGCTTTTGAAATGGCTTTTCAAAGTAAATTAGGTTTCCCCTATTTATTAATTCCATTTAATACGGATCGAATTCTACCCAAACGTTTTTATAAACAAACGGATTTTAGATTAGGAGCTTCCGTACAAAATAATATCGGATTGGGAAGAGTAACTTATTCAACCGGATTGGATTACACAATTTCTTTTCGAGATACGCATTCGCATTCCATCAGTATTTTCAATACAGAATTTGTAAATAACCTTCAAAAGGACAATTATTTTTCGGTTTTTGAGGGAGATAATTTCATCAAAAACAATTTTTTCTCAAATTATTACTTTCCGTACCATCCCCAAACGGGATATGAGTATTACAATGAAGAATTGACAGATGTTGAAGTAATCGATATGATCTATCAAGATCAACCGTTTCTAAATTCTTTGGACAATCAAGGTTTGGAGGATTTATCGATTTTTGAAAACATGAATTTCAGACGACAGACCATTACCCAAGATGTTTTAATCTTATCATTGGTTTATCAATACACATTGAATCAGAATGAGCGTGCCAACAAAAAGAATCCTTGGTTTTTCAGAGGAAGAGTTGAATTTGCTGGGAATTTACTGAATTTAATGGATAAATCTTTTGGATTTTATCAGACGGAAACTTCTCCAGGCAAAGAATCGGGGACGGTTTTTAATGTACCCTATTCTCAATTTGTAAAAGTAGATTTGGATGTTCGAAAATATTTTGAATTGGGATCTAAATCCACTTTGGCAACACGTGCTTATTTAGGTTTGGTACAACCCTATGGAAATACCGATTTCATTCCATTTGTTCGAAGTTATACGGCGGGTGGAGCGAATGATAACCGAGCGTGGGCAGCAGCTACATTGGGTCCCGCAGCTTTGCCACGGTATGCAGGTGGTGACGATGTGTTCGCCATTGAGCGATTGAAACTTTTGCTGAGTGCCGAATACCGATTTAATGTTTTCGATCGGGTCAATAGTGCCTTATTTATTGATGCGGGAAATATTTGGGGAACAGATAAGAAGGAAGAATTGACCCTTTTTAAATTCAATAATTTTTATAAAGAGTTGGGCATAGGTGCAGGATTTGGGCTTCGATTGGATTTAACCTATTTCTTACTTCGGTTTGATTTTGCGTATAAAATTCATGATCCCAGTTATCCCATCGGCAGCAGATGGCGTTTCCAAGATTTAAACCTATTCAAACCCCGCCTTGCTTTTGGAATAAATTATCCATTTTAAGTATAAGTTCTCTATATTTGTAACCGTTTTAATACTTAATTCAATTAAAAAATGAGTAGAAAATTCCCTGCCGGTGTAGCAACTGGTTCACTAGTAAAAGATATCATCCAAGATGCAAAAGAAAATAAGTACGCATTACCGGCTTGTAACATTATTGGTTCAAGTTCGATAAATGCAGCTATGGAAGCTGCCGTGGAGATGAATTCACCGATTATCATTCAGTTTTCAAATGGAGGTGCGGCTTACAATGCCGGGAAAGGATTAAAAGGTGACAATCAATTTGCTGCAATCAAAGGTTCCGTAGCAGGTGCATTGCATATTCACACCTTGGCAGAAGCTTATGGAGCAACGGTAATTTTACATACCGACCACTGTTCCAAAAAATTATTGCCTTGGATTGATGGTGTGATGGATGCGAACGAAGATTATTTCAAAAAGACTGGAAAAGCTTTGTTTAGTTCACACATGTTGGATTTGTCCGAACAATCTTTGGAAGAAAACATGGAGATTTCTAAAAAATATTTGGATAGAATGTCCAAAGTGGGAATTACACTCGAGATTGAATTGGGAATTACCGGTGGAGAAGAAGATGGAGTGGATAATACGTCGGTTGACAATAGTTTGTTATATACACAACCGTCTGAAGTGGCGTATGTATACGAACAGTTAATGAGCGTAAACGATAACTTCTGGGTAGCAGCTGCTTTTGGAAATGTCCATGGGGTTTACAAACCTGGAAATGTGATTTTAACGCCTAAAATTTTAGATAATTCGCAAAAATACATCGAAGAGAAATTCAATACGAAACAAAATCCGGTTGATTTTGTTTTCCATGGAGGATCAGGTTCTTCATTGGAAGAAATTCGCGAAGCGATTGGGTATGGTGTAATTAAAATGAATATTGATACCGATTTGCAGTTTGCCTTTATGGAAGGAACGCGTACATATTTTGAAGCGAAAAAAGAGTATTTGAAATCCCAGATTGGAAATCCAGAAGGAGAACACAATCCGAATAAAAAATATTACGATCCAAGAGTATGGCTAAGAGAAGGTGAAGTTTCATTTAAAGAAAGATTAAAAATCGCTTTTGAAGATTTAAACAACGTTGGACGACTTGCTTAACGTATTCAGTAATACTAACGAAGAAAAAGAAAAGATGGCTTGGTTTAGAAGAACAAAAAAGAATATTACAACTGAACATAAAAAGGATGTTCCGGTAGGTTTATGGTACAAATCACCGAGTGGTAAAATCATCGAAACCGATGAGTTGAAAGCCAATATGTACGTGAGCCCAGAAGATGATTTCCATGTTCAAATTGGTAGTGAAGAATATTTTGAAATCCTTTTTGATAAAGGGGAATTCAAAGAGTTGGATTCAAAAGTAGAAAGTAAAGACCCCCTAAATTGGGAGGATACAAAAAAATACAAAGACCGCTTGAAGGAAGTGAAGAAAAGCACCGGTTTAACCGATGCAATTCGTAATGCAACCGGAAAAATGAATGGGCGCGACGTAATCATCAGCTGTATGGATTTTAAATTCATTGGAGGTTCTTTGGGATCTGCAATGGGTGAAAAAATTGCCAGAGCGATTGATTATGCGGCGAAAAACAATCTCCCGTACATTCTTATATCCCAATCGGGCGGTGCTCGGATGATGGAAGCAGCGATTTCACTGATGCAAATGGCAAAAGTAGAAGCGAAATTAATAAAATTGTCCGAGGCAAGAATTCCTTATATATCTTTATTAACCAATCCAACATATGGAGGGGTAACTGCTTCTTTTGCATCGGTAGGCGATTTAATTATAGCAGAACCGGGTGCTTTGATTGGTTTTGCAGGTCCTCGTGTAATTAGAGAAACCATCGGCCGCGATTTGCCGGAAGGTTTTCAAACGTCCGAATTTTTATTGGAAAAAGGATTTGTAGACATGATTGTTCATCGAAAATTGTTGAAACAACAGCTTACAGATTCCATTAACTTATTGATGCCTATTGAAGTAGCAAAAACTAAAATAAAAAAGTAGAAAATACTTGTTTATAACAAATAGGAATGATTATATTTGCGCTCCAATTGCGAGAATAGCTCAGCTGGTAGAGCACGACCTTGCCAAGGTCGGGGTCGCGGGTTCGAATCCCGTTTCTCGCTCAGAAAGAATCACCAGCCCTGGTGGTGGAATTGGTAGACACGCAGGACTTAAAATCCTGTGGACATTAGTCCGTACGGGTTCAATTCCCGTCTGGGGCACACGAAACCTCCTGTTTACAGGAGGTTTTTTGTTTTTTAGAAGTTTGGCTTTAATTAATTAAAGTTACTTTACTTACTCACATTTCGCCAATATTTTTTCAGCAAGCTTTACAGCCAACTTCCGATTATCCGCTGGATTGTCATTTACTTTTATAACGATATTAAACTTAGCTCTTCCTGCCATTACCGCTAAATCTCCGCCGTATTGATCGTTCCATTTAAACCAAGCACTCGATCCCAGTCCTTCCACAAAGTCCCAACTGCTTTTTCCGCGCACTTTCATCATTTCTTCTCCCGTCTTCTTTATTTCATCGTTCTCCTTTGCGAGATTTTCATTGATTCTCTTCAATTCTTCATCCGACAATTCTTTGTACGCCATATCAAAGGTTCCAACTGCAGATTTCAAATCTGAATCCTCGGATACAAACGAAAGCATTTTCACGCCGATTAAATTTTGATCTGGAATATCCATTTTCATTCCTGAAATTTCCATCACAAAAGACGGACGGTCGCTGTCCCAAGCATAGGTGTGATTTCCATAGCTTCCTGTGCTTAAATCCTGTTTTGCATTTTCAAAATCAATCGGATACACCGCATTCATTTCTTCCGTAGTTAGAAGTAAGCTGTAATCATCTTGGAATGGCTCCAAACATCCATACGTATTGCCACTTGACTTCGTAGATTTACCATCCGAAACGGTTTCTGAAGATTTACTACCCGAGTCACAGGATAAAAGCGCCAACGCTATTCCTGTAAGAAACATCATTTTTTTCATCATAACTTAAATTTTAGTTGAGGACGAAAATACGTGTTTTTATTTAAGATGGAAAATAGAGTAGGAAGAACGTGGATAGGTTGAGTGCTTAATTCTTTTAATTAACCTATTTAAATTTAATTATATTTGTTAAAGTTGTAACCGATATTATCGAAAAAAAAATCAAAAAGGATATAGCTGAATATAAAACGAAATTTACTTGTTTTTTGAGTTTCTTAACCCTGATTCGAGCTATTTAAACCTTATTTTTAGAATGAGGTATTTTTTACTCTTTGTTCAACTTTAAAATTTAATCCCAATGGAAAACAACCCATCTTCTAACGAAATCGAATTGCAACAAGCTTTCGAAAGAATTCTTTCTGAAAATTCATTTACAAATTATGTTTCTGACATTGCAGAATTAATCTCAAAAGGAAGTTTGAATCCACAAAATCTAAGCGCAATTCTCACTGAAAACGGAATCACCAACATTCGTACAATTCGAGAAGAACTTTTGGACTTAATCTTCAAATACATTCATATTGTATTAAACGATAATATAGTTTCCGAAAAGCAAAGAAATAACATCCGACTTTTAAAAACGTATTTTAAAATTCGAGAAGGAGATTTTCTGGAAAAAAGAAAAGCGGACATAGGAAATGTTTTGCAAAGGCAATTCGCAAGGCAATTTCTCGACGATAAAATTGATGTTTCGGAATCCATTCACAATGTATTTCTTCAGGAAATCTTTGATTTAAGTTATGATCAATTCGACAAATTCAAAGAGCAAGAAATTAAAAACGCATTGGAAAGAGGTGCAGACATCACTGACTTGGATACCGCAAAGCGTCCAAAATTGTAAAACAATTATCCTTTACCCAATACTTGATACCAAGGACCAAGTACCAACGTACTATCTAAAACATATTTTTCATACTTTTGCGGCTTGACAAATTCAAAGTCTTTTCTGTTGTGTAAAGAGCTTTTTGAAATGAAATTTTGATTATGATATTTTATTATTCCAAGCAGAGATTATTTAAACTCTTCCTATTTCGGTTTTTACCCTCAATACCGTTTTTACTCGTTGCCCTTTATTTTGGTGAGGTTTTTTGGGTAGGAGTTATTGTTTTGTGGTTAGAGGCTGTAATCGAAGTATATCTAACGCACAAAAAAGGATACTTTAAGTTGAATGAAGGTCAGATTAAAACTTTGGGATTGTTGTCGTCCAAAAAGTTGGAAATTCAAGAGGTAAATACTACGTATGTATATAACAATGAATGGACTTTTCTATCTTCAGAACAAGAAATAAGGTTAAATAAAAGTTGGGTACGTCAGGATCAACGTGAGGAAGTAGAAAAAAGATTAATTGAACTCAGACAAATCGTAAATCAGTCTTAGATTTTATCATCGATAAATTCTTGAATCTTTTTTGTAATAATGGGAACGGCAAGCATGATGGCTACCGAGAGAATAGTTTTGGTGGTTTTATTTAGTTGGAATTTACTTTCCGCTTTTTCAGAAAGAAAATTCAATGTGTTATGCACTCCCGATCCAATCGTTGAGTTTTGCACAATTGAGGTATCCTCCATTTTATGAAAGAGCTTATTGACCGTAGAGTACAGAAAGCCTTGCTTTGCTTCCTGCTCCTCCATTGCCATTCTGAATTTCAACTCTTTTTTTGCTGCCCGAAGATCAGCCAAGCTATCTATATTTTTTAAATCCATAATTAGTCGTCTGATTTATCCATTGAATCTGCCGCTACTTCAATTGCTTTATCTGTGATTCGTAAAATAATCTTTTTTCGAAATACAAATGCAACTATAAGAAGAACTATATAAAATAGTGTTAGTGCTAAAAAGCCCAATCCCATATTATCAAACCAATCTCCTAGTAAAAATCCAAAGGCTAAACTTGCAATAAAAAGAACCAACATGGAAGCCATAGCCATCAAAATTCCAAATACAGACACGGAAATCATGTTGCTTAGAGAATCTAAGATTTCTAGTTTCGTGTAATTAATTCGATTGTTGATGTATTGCTTTAAGTCGTCAAACATAAGATAGAAGTTGATTCAAATATAAAGAAAATGTTGGGATTAAAGCCCAACATTTTCTTGAAACTCATCTTTCGCCTTTTTTAACTCAGTCTTAGCTTCGTTTTTAAGGTCCTTCGCATCGCCCTTCCAATCATTGGCAGTTTGTTGTAATTTTTCTTTTACTTCAGATAATTTTTCTTCAATATCTGCTTTTGCTTTTTTTGCTTTATCGCTAAAGTCATGGGTGTATTTGTCCAATTCCTTTTTTAGCTTTTTAGCTTCTTTTTGCAATTGTTTACGGGTTTCTTCACCTGATTGAGGTGCCAATAATAAACCTGCTGCTGCTCCTGCTGCTGCTCCAATTAATAGTCCTGCTAATAATTTGAATGCTCCACTTTCTTTTGCCATTGTTTTCGTTTTTTTAATTAGTACTGTTTATAAATTTACAACATATAAGACAAAAACGATACCAAAAAATGTATATTTACAGACTTTTATAAAAATTTACGTACAAATGCCACAATTATCTATAAAAGGCGAGCAAATGCCTTCGTCACCAATTCGAAAATTGACTCCTTATGCAGATCAAGCAAAAGAAAGAGGAATTAAAGTATATCATTTAAATATAGGACAGCCGGATATTCCATCGCCAACTCCTGCCTTGGAAGCGATTCACAGCCTTCCTTACGACGTTTTAGCATATACCCATTCCGAGGGGACAGCGGAATATCGCGCAGCTTTAGCAAACTATTATAAAATCCGGAATTACGACATAGAACCTAAAAACTTAATCGTAACAAATGGTGGATCCGAAGCCTTGCTTTTTGCTTTTGGAGTAATTGCCAATCCAGGCGATGAAATAATTGTTCCTGAACCGTTTTATGCGAATTATAATAGTTTTGCTTGTCAAAGCGATGTGAAAATTGTTCCCATTCGATCTGATATCGAAGATAACTTTGGTTTACCTCCGATTGAAACTTTCGAAGATAAAATTACCGATAAAACCAAAGCAATTTTAATTTGTCACCCGGGAAATCCAACGGGTTATCTTTATTCGCCCAAAGAATTGGAGAAATTAAAGGATTTGGTGATCAAATACAATCTGTATTTGATTTCAGATGAAGTGTATGCTGAATATGTATATGGCGACGTAAAACATGTTTCGGTTTTGAGTTTTCCCGAATTAAAAGACCATGCAATTATCATCGATTCGGAATCCAAGCGTTTCAGTATGTGTGGTTCTCGATTGGGCGCATTGATTTCTCGAAATGAAAAAGTAATTGCCAACACATTGAAATTCGCACAAGCACGCTTGAGTCCCGTTTTGACTAGTCAATATGCGGCAACGCGCGCCCATCAGAATGTCGGAACCTATTTTAAAGATAGCCGAAAAAGATATGTGGGCCGTAGAGATTTGTTGGTGGCAGGATTGAATGAAATTCCTGGAGTAGTCTGTCCGAATCCAAAGGGTGCTTTTTACTGTATGGTTGAATTGCCGGTGGATGACGCCGAAAAATTCGCGATTTGGTTATTGAATGATTTCAATTTAAACGGTGAAACCGTGATGGTTGCTCCTGGAAATGGATTTTACAGCAATTCCGAATCTGTCAAAAATCAAGTACGTGTGGCCTATGTTTTAACCAAAAAAGATTTAGAAAAATCGATTGAAATATTAAAAGCTGCTTTGAAAAAATATCCAGGCACTATTTATTAATCAATTTATAGAGTATAATCTTCTTAGTTTTTATAAACACAATGGAAATTAAACAAAACGTTTCTTTAAAATCATACAATACATTTGGCGTCGATGTAAAGGCGCGTTATTTTGCCGAAGTGGAAACTGTAGATGAAATAAAATCAACGGTAGAATGGGCAACTGAAAAAAATCAACCTTTGCTTTTGATAAGTGGTGGAAGTAATATGTTGTTCACAAAGGATTGGGATGGATTGGCTATGACCATGCATTTAAAAGGAATTCAAATCGTAAGTGAAGATGAAGATTTTGCGATTGTAAAAGTACAATCCGCTGAAAATTGGCATGAATTTGTTCTTTGGACACTGAAAAATGATTTAGGTGGATTGGAAAATCTTTCTCTGATTCCCGGTAAAGTGGGAACGGCGCCAATTCAAAATATTGGAGCGTACGGCGTAGAAATTAAAGATTCTATGACGGAATTGACTGCTTTTGATTTAAAATCAGAAGAAATCCGAGTTTTTACCAATGAAGAATGTTATTTTGGTTACCGTGATTCGGTTTTCAAAAATATTTATAAGAATCAGTTTTTGATTTTGGATGTGAGTTTTAAACTATCCAAACGAAATCATCAACTTCATACCTCATACGGTGCTATTCAATCGGAATTGGATCGGAAGTCTATTTCGAGACCAACCATCCAAGACGTCAGTCGTGCTGTAATTGAAATTCGTCAAAGTAAATTGCCCGACCCCAAGAAAATTGGTAATTCAGGAAGTTTTTTCAAAAATCCTGTGATTCCCAAAGAACAATTTGAGGAAATTCAAAAATTGCATCCTACCATTTCTTCGTATCCTTCCGGCGATAAAGTGAAAGTTGCAGCGGGTTGGTTGATTGAAAATGCCGGTTGGAAAGGAAAAAGAGTAGGAGAGGCCGGAGTTCATGAAAAGCAAGCTTTGGTTCTGGTAAACTATGGGAATGCGACTGGAAAAGAAATCTATGAATTGTCCCAAAATATCATTGAGGATATTTTTGAGAAATTTGGAATTCAATTGGAAAGAGAAGTAAATGTAATTTAAGAATTGATCCAGTTTGCTCCAAATACGGCGTTTAAAGCTGCGGTTTCTGTTCGTAAACGCTGATTTCCAAGCGAAATACCTTGAAAACTATTTTGATACGCCCATTTTATTTCTTCGTTTGAGAAATCTCCTTCGGGTCCAATAAGAAGTAAATAATCCGTTTTGGGTTGCATAATATTTTTGAAATTCTTTCGCTCAAAATCTTCGTTGCAATGTGCAATTAATTTCGTTTCCAATAGATTTTGTTGAACGAAATCTGTGAACTTAATCATTTCGTTTACCGTAGGGATATAGGCTTTCATAGATTGTTTTACAGCAGAAAGAATGATTTTCTGACATCGTTCCAGATTTATTTTTTTACGTTCCGAATGAAATGTTTTTAAAAGTGTAATTTCGTCAATTCCAATTTCGGTCGCTTTTTCCAAGAAAAATTCCAATCGATCCATATTTTTTGTAGGAGCGATAGCGACGTGTAATTTATAGGAACGTTTGTTGTAATTCTGTTGCAATTCCGTTAGGTCAATGTGAATCAATTTGGAATGAATTTCAGATACAATTCCTTTGGCAAATTGTCCTTTTCCGTCGGTTACATACACTTCTTGTCCAACTTTTCCTCTCAAAACTTTACTGAAATGTCGACTTTCTTCTTCCGATAGTTCGGCATAATTTTGATGAATATTTCCTATAAATAAATGCATTAGATTTTATATTTTGCTACTGAGCGGGCTTCAAGTCCCGAAAAGTGATTGTGTTCAAATTTCAATTGTCCGACCATCGCAATCATCGCTGCATTGTCGGTTGTATATTCAAATTTAGGAATAAAAACTTTCCAATCCTTTTCGACCTCCAATTGTTTTAAACGACTTCGAATTTCAGAATTCGCAGAAACGCCTCCGGCAATGGCCACTCTTTGAATTCCGGATTGCTCTACTGCAAGAATCAATTTATCCATCAAAATATCCACGATGGTTTTTTGAATCGAAGCACACAGATCCGCCAAGTTCTCTTGAATGAAATCCGGATTTTTTCTCACTTCTTTTTGAATGAAATATAATATCGCGGTTTTAAAACCGCTGAAACTATAGTTCAGTTCTTCGACTTTGGGTTTTGTGAATTTAAATTGATCTGGATTTCCTTCTTTAGCCAATTTATCGATAATCGGTCCGGCTGGGTAATCCAATCCTAGAATTTTACCTGCTTTATCAAAAGCTTCTCCCGCTGCATCATCAATGGTTTCGCCTAAAATATCAAATGTGAAATAATCCGAAACTTTCACAATTTGGGTATGTCCACCGCTTACGGTTAGACACAAAAACGGAAATTCAGGTGCTGAATCGTTGGCGTCATTTATGAAATGAGCTAAAATATGTCCTTGCATGTGATTGACTTCGATCAAAGGGATTCCCAGAGCTTGGCTAAAGGATTTCGAAAAACTACTTCCCACCAAAAGTGAGCCCATCAAACCCGGACCGCGCGTATAGGCAACGGCACAAATTTGATTTTTATCGATTCCTGCTTTTTTTATCGCTTCTTCCACAACAGGTACAATGTTCTGCTGATGCGCTCTGGATGCGAGTTCCGGCACAACGCCGCCGTAACTTTGGTGTACTTTTTGATTCGCAATTACGTTGGATAAAACGGTATAATTTTGAATGATCGCTGCCGCCGTATCGTCACATGATGATTCAATTCCTAAAATGATGGGATTAGCCTTCATTAAAATTTAATATTAGATTAATTACGCGTAATTTTACTGCAAATATCGGAAATTTATATTTTGAAAGTACTTAGAAGAATTGGACGCATACTATTAATCTCAATCATTGGGATGCTTCTTCTATTGTTAACATTGATGATTGGAATTCAAATTCCTGCTGTTCAAACAAAAGTTGCCCATTATGCGATAAAGGAATTAAACAAAACTTTTGATACTCAAATAAACGTTGATCGTTTGAGTATCGAGTTTTTTGGTGATATTAATTTATATGGTGTTACAGCAAAAGATGAAAAAAATCATGACTTCATTGAGATTGAAAGGGTTCAAGCGAAAGTAAGTCTAACCGGTTTGATTATGGAACCTAATCGAATTAATATTAGAAAACTTACGCTTTATCACCCTCATTTTGATATTATAACCTATAAAGGTGAAAGTGAAAGTAATTTTATTTCCTTTATAAATCGATTTTCAAGTCAAGAAGAAAAAGAAAAATCTGATTTTAAACTTCGAGGGATTCTAAAAGTTATTGACGGTGAACTTTTACTTCAAAATCTAAATTTAGAAGGGAATAAACAAAATTGGGTCGAAGCCAAAAAGTTGAATTTGGAAGTGGAAAACTTCAAACTTGAAGACGGTGATATTTGGGGAGATTTAAAACAACTGGGTTTCGAAGGAAAAAGAAATGGCGAAGATTATTATTTGAAAGATTTATCCGCGCGCTTTCATCTTTCAGGCAAAGAAATGCGATTTGATGCATTGAAAATTCATACCGAAGATTCTGATTTGAATGGAAATTTGGTCTTTTCATTTGATTCCATGGAAGATTTTCAGGATTTTGAGAATTTGGTAAAATGGGATTTGATTTTGGATGAAAATTCACGTGTTGGATTTAAAGACATTCGGTATTTTGTAGATGATTTCAACAAAGACAGTCGTTTTGAGGTGCAGGGAACAGTGGTTGGAACTTTGAATCATTTGATTTTAAATGATTTTCAAATTTCTTCAGAAGGAATTTTCTTGGCCGCAAAAGAATTGACTTTGATCGATGTTACGAGTGGTGATAAAATGCGAATCGAATCAAAAACCATGAAGGCAAAAACTTCATACAGAGATTTGAATGTTTTGCTTCCCTCCTTTATTTCCAATAAGATACCTGATTTCATAGACCGATTTGGAACCATGGATTATTCCGGGAATTTTAATTTGGATCCAAACTTTATCGATGTGAATGGATATGCTGTAACACAGTTGGGAGATGCAGATTTACAAGTGGAATTGAATGAGTACCGAAATCAATTGAAATACAAAGGAACGGTTACCACCAAAAACATGAATTTACATCAAATTACCGATGTAAAAGAACTTGGTTTTGTATCTGGGAAAATAAATTTCGATGGACAAGGAATGGACATCAAAACTTTAAAGTTGGATGCAAAAGGAGATTTGGCATATTTGGATTTAATGGACAAACGGTATCACAATGTTTCTATAAATGGTCGATTGGCGCAAGAGCAATTCAAAGGAATACTTTCTGTAAATGATCCGTATTTAAACGCGAATTACGATGGGATTTTTGATTTCTCCAGAAAACCGTATCGATTAACTTTCAATTCCTTAATTAAACATATTGACATGGATTACCTTGGTTTAACCAAAGAGAAACAAGCCAAACTATCCGCAAATGTGCAAGGTGATTTTACGTTTAGTTCATTGGATGACTTTTTAGGAAGTATAGAAATGGAAAACGTGCGTTTTGAATCTAATATTCGGTCTTTCCATATCGATCATGCGCATATCATTTCATCGGAAAAGGGAAATGTCAAAAATTTGGAATTGGATATTCCTGGTTATTTAAAAGGAAATGTCAACGGACAGTATAAATTGAGTCAATTGCCCGATGCGATTATGAATTCGCTCGGTTCGTATACTTTGATCACATACAAACCGACGAAGGTTGACGCAAATCAAAACTTCAACTTCTACTTTGAATTTGGAGAGGATTTATTGAGTATGATTGATGACAAAATTCAAATTTCTCCCGGAACAATCGTAGATGGCCATGTGGATACAACAACGAATTTCTTAATGGCGGAATTGAGTTCAAGTGGAATCGGTTATGATGGATTTAACATTTACAATCCCTTAGTTAATATTGACACTTCCAAAGAACAAGAACAGATTTATGTTCGAAGTGATAGTGCACTTGCAAAAGGGATAATGTTGTATAATTTGGATTTGCATACCACACCTATAAAAGATTCCCTGTTGGTAAAAAGTCACTTTCAGATTGGAAAGGAATTTCCTATGGATTTTAAATTAAATTTATTTCAAACGATAAATGAGGATAAGAACTTAGTCTTTGGATTCTCACCATCCACCATTAAAATTGACGAAAATGAATGGTTTCTGAATCCTAACAATGACCGAAATTCAAACCGAGTCATCCTTAATTTCGATAAAAATTATTACGAATTACAAAATCTATTGTTCGAGTCGGTTGACCAAAGTCTTATGTTGGATGGCTATTATGCCAATGCAACGAATTATAAATTGAATGCGGATTTGGAACAATTGGTCTTGTCGAATATTATTCCCAAATATTTACTTGGAAATTTAAAGATTGATGGTATTGCCAACGGAAATGTGAATGTCGTTCGAAGTAAAGACAAGCTTGAACCCTTGATGGAACTTAGGGTCGATGAATTGGCGTTAAACGATTACGAACTGGGAACGTTAGGCATAAATGGTGTTTATAATGTGGAACAAAATGTGTTTGACCTTGAATTATTTTTAGAACAACAACAAGTTCAAGTTTTGTATGTAAACGGATTTATTGACAACAAACCCGAAAAGCCAGAAATCAATATGGTCGCTAGTTTGGATGATTTAAATTTCAAATTTGTAGAAAGTTTTCTCTCCGCTGCAATGAGTAATATGCGTGGGAAAGTGTCAGGAAATATGCGTTTCACAGGTCCCATAGATTCACCTGATTTCGAAGGGATGTTGGATTTAGCTGATTTAGGATTTAAAGTAGATTATCTAAATGTGGATTATCAATTTGATGGTGTGAATACGGTTCCTGTGTTTAAACAGAGTGGAGGACAGGGGTCTATTTCATTGAACGATATTCCCTTCCGCGATACGAAATACGGTACCAAAGGAGAAGCCACGGGTCAACTTCTTTTCAGAGATTTTGCATCTTGGTTTCTCAACCTTTCATTTAACACAAATAACCTTTTGGTGCTCAATACCAACATAGGTCACAATGATTTATTTTATGGAAAAGTCTTTGCCCAAGGTGCATTTGGACTTTTCGGTCCGCCTGAAAGTTTAGATATTTCCGCTCGAGCAACCGTAAACGAAGGTTCCGAATTCACAATCAATACGGGCGCAACAAAGGTGGAAAGTGATAGTAAATTGGTTCGATTTATTCCTGAAAAAGAAAGTGAAGAAGATGACGGAAGACCCAAAGGAATGAATATTGATTTGGATATCTCTGCCAATCCATCAACAACCGTGAATTTAATTTTTGACCCGATTTCGGGAGATATGGTTACGGCCAATGGATATGCAAATAATTTGAAATTTAAAATGAGTCGAGCGGGAGCGATGTCTCTGGATGGTGCGTACATCCTGGAATCAGGAAAATATGAATTCCGTCAAGTCCCTATTTTAAATCGCGATTTTGAAATTCAGCCGGGAAGTTATGTGCGTTGGGACGGTGGAAGTGCCTTTGATGCAGATATGAATATTACAGCCACATATGAAAAAACCGTTTCCAATGTAGGTGAATATTTAGGTGCCGGTTATAGTCAATCGTATGACGTCACACTGGGAATTGTAATTAGTGAATCCTTGGCGGATCCGGAAATGGATTTCACCTTGAATATTCCCAAAGGAGGAACCGACGTTCAATCCTTAATCGATTATAAATTCAATTTGGATCCCGATGAAAAGATGATTCAGTTTGGAGCTATTCTTTTATTCGGGCAATTTATGACGAATTCAGATGCAGTTTTAACTGCAGGAGCAACCTCTACAGGAGCGGGAATTGCATTGAAACAATTGGGTGGAATTATCAACTCGTTGATTGCAGGTGGAGGATTCAGTATCGGTGTAGATTATGTAACCGGATCCAATATGAGTTATACGTCGGATATGTTTAAAACGGATTTGAAAATAGATTTGAGTCCCAGGTGGACGTTCAACGGTGCTGTGGGAGTTCCAGTTGGAAGTGGCTATGCGAATGAAACAGCAACAGGAGAAGCTGAAATTGAATGGGATATTTCCAATCAGATGGATAAAACCATGGTTGTTAATTTCTTTACACGTCCAACTAATTTTGGCGTTCAAAATTTTGGTGGAGCAGGAAATTTTCAAAGTTTTGGAGCAGGAATCACATACAAAACTTCGTTTGATCGCATTTCCGAAATATTTTCTAAAGAAAAACGCGCCGAATCTATTCTTCCACTTGAAAAATCAAGTTCTGATTTCCCATCTTTTGATGATTTTGAAAAGTTAAAGGAAGAGGAAAATGATTCCATTCCTGAAACTCAAAAAGTAGAAGAAACTCAAAAAGTAGATAGTCTTCAAAAAGAAGCAGTTTCAAAAGCGAAAAAAGGGAGAAAGAAATCAAATGGACTTGTTCGGTTTAAATAAATTTTGAAATGCTATTTTTAGGTTTTTGTTTAGTATGTAATGGTTTAAAACTATAAGTTAATTAAGAATAGGAGATAAAAAAAATGGCTTTAAGAATTCTTAAAACCACTTTTTAACTACCTAAATATTATTTTTTCAATAGGAATAAGCGACCCCTTTTTTTACTGCTTGAGAACCTCCAAACATATTAGAACTTCCACCCACGCTATTTTTTTCATCCACCATCAAAACAAAGGGAGCTTTTATTTTTGCTGCTTCTATTTTTAATTTTTTCTCTGCCTTTCGATCTCCCGTATTTGTTGTATGATAATTAATCATACCTGTTTTACCTTTTATATCTCCTTTTCTAGTTAGACCTCGAATCAAATCGGAGTCATAAAATACCATCACTTTTTCCCAGTCTTTATCAGAATCAATATTAATTTTATCTGAAATGTTTTGAATTCTACCTGAAGAACCAAAAATAACCTTTTCTACAGCAACCGATGCTAGAGTATTTTCAACACTCTCTCCTTTGTATTTGAAAACAATTACTTCTCCGTCATTCTTTATAACTTCTCCTTCGATAACTTCACCATTGTGTTTGAAGATTTGATCTTCCTGTGCATAAATACTTGTCATGCATAAAATTAATAATAGTAGAATTAATTTTCTCATGTAATTGGTTTTTTAATGATTAATAAAAACAAATATATTGAACTTTTTGAATTTCTCTGTATATTATCAAAAATCTCTGTGGAATTGAAAAACAAATAATTCAAGAACTGACCTATAATTAATTTCTAATGAATCTATATAGGTAAAATTGACGGAGATCTAAAAATATTACATAATTAAATTCACTAATATTCGTAAATTTGTAACAGTATCGAGTAAGAATTTAATAATCCGTAAAAAACTGAGCGAATGAATATCAATAATGAAATTGATGCGGTTGATAAAACCATTCTTATGTATCTCATAGAGAATACCCGAATGCCATTTACCGAAATTGCAAAACGTATGAATGTTTCGGCAGGGACAATTCATGTGCGTGTTAAAAAAATGGAAGAAGCCGGTCTAATAAAAGGAACGACCTTGCTTACCGATTATGAAATAATGGGGTATCAATTTGTAGCTTATTTGGGACTTTTATTAACCAAAACCAGCAGAATGCAAAAGGTAATCGACGAATTATATAAAATCCCCAATGTAACCGTCGCACATATTGTGGCCGGAAAGTACAATGTTTTTTGTAAAATTAGAGCAAAAGATACCAAACATGCCAAAGAATTGATTTTTCAAATCGATGAAATCGAAGATGTATTGCGTACAGAGTCGATGATATCGTTAGAAGAAAGTTTCAATGATAAAAATCGTTTGATGAAAACTATTTTCAAGTAAATTTGCAGTATGAAACGATCCATATTTTTTAAAAGCATGATTTTAATTATGCTGGTATTAATCGGCGGAGTCCTTTTTAGAGGATTTGAAATTTGGTCGACCAATGATTATCTTTTTAAGGATTACTTTGATTTAAGCGATAGTTTGATGCCTACATGGTATCCAACTGTTACTTTGATTCTCGGTTTTATAAGTTTGATTGGAATAATTCTGGTTTACTTTCATCGAAAGATTGGAGTTTATTTAACCATACTCGGTTTGTTTCTTTCCATCGTAATTCAACCTGAATTTATGCCGGACGGGACACTTTATTCTATGTTTGCATTATTTGTCTTTGTTGGCTACGGATTGGCAACCATCATTCCCCATTGGAAAGAGTATAAGTAAACCGTACACAAATAAAAAATCCTGAACTTTCATTCAGGATTTTCTGTTTTATAGCGTATAAGTCGTTTCTGACTTTATTTTCAACTAGAAATATTCAGCTACATATCTTTCGGCATCCAGTGCTGCCATACAACCAGTTCCGGCTGCAGTAACTGCTTGTCTATATACATTGTCTTGCACATCGCCCGCTGCAAAAACACCGGGAATATTGGTTTTTGTGGTTTTGGATTGAGTAATTAAATACCCAGTTTCATCCATATCCAAAAGGTCTTTAAACAAATCGGTATTGGGTTTGTGACCGATGGCAATAAATACACCGTCCACCTCCAATTCTGATTTCTCTTGGGTTTGATTGTTGATGATATGTGCTTTCTGAACTACTTTTTCACCACTAATTCCAATTAATTCATGGTGAAAAAGAACTTTAATATTCGGAGTTTCAAAAACTCTTTCTTGCATTACTTTGGATGCTCTCAATTCATCTCTACGAATCAACATGTAGACTTGCGAACAAAGTTTAGCTAAATAGGTAGCTTCTTCAGCCGCCGTATCACCACCACCTACCACTACAACAGGCATATTTTTGTAAAAGAATCCATCACAGGTTGCACAAGCAGAAACTCCACTTCCCATGTATTTCCCTTCGTCCTCCAATCCCAAATATTTTGCGGTAGCACCTGTAGAAATAATGATGGATTTTGCAGAAACTTCTTTTCCCAATCCAGTTTTTACGGTGTGAACATCTCCTGCTTTTTTTCCAAACTGAACTTCTGTAACATAATCAATATGAATTTCCGTTCCGAATCGCTCGGCTTGCTTTTTAAATTGCTCCATCATTTCCGGTCCCATCACTCCATCTGGATAACCAGGGAAATTCTCCACGTCGGTTGTGGTGGTTAATTGTCCTCCGGGTTCCATTCCTGTGAACATTACAGGATTCATATTGGCTCTCGCAGCATAAATCGCTGCTGTATATCCAGCAGGTCCTGATCCAATGATGATTGTATCTTTTATTGTATCCGTCATAATTCTTCTTTGATTTAATCAGCAAAAATAAACTTCTTTTTCCGGAATTTGAAATTACTGTGATTTGTTTTATTGATTGAAAAATAAGTTTAAGAAATTACATGTATTGGGTAGGTGGTTTTCTGTTAAATCGAATAATTCCTACTTTATCCATTATCCAAATAACAGGATACATAGGATCAAATTCAAACCATTTCACACTAAAGTTTGGTCGACCACCGTATTTGTGGTGATTGTTATGTAAACATTCTCCCCACATCAATAAATCAACCGGAAAAAGATTTTTGGACGTATCCTTCACATCAAAATTTCGATAACCGTATTTGTGGGAATACCAGTTTACAATTACGCCATGAACAGGTGACATTAAAATATGAATAGGAATCAATATATACAACCACCAAGGGGACTCAAAATAAATATAAATAGCGATGTAAAGCGCTACCCATGCCAATCGTGTCCAATTGGACTCAGCGAATTTGTCGAATTTTCTCCACTTTGGAACTCCTTTTTTGAATTTATCACCTACTACGGCAATTTCTTGATCGATTTCTTTGTAAACAATTCGTGTTCTCCACATCATTGCAAATAAATCTTTGTCAATAACAGGGGAATGCGGATCTCCCTCTTTATCTGCAAATGCATGATGCAATCTGTGCATCACTCCGTATGCATAGGGACTCAAATACGATGATCCTTGAGTTATGAATGCCCCAATGTGAAAGGTTTTTTCCCAAAAAGGGGTCATAGTAAACATTCCATGTGCAGCGTATCGATGGTGAAACATCGATTGGAAAAATAGGGACGCATACCAATGGAAAACAAATATTCCTAAAATGATAAGTACTGTTTGCATTAATTCTTTATTTTTAACAAAGGTAACGGTTAATTTTCTATTTTTTTGATAACTAATATCATAGAATGCGGTTATATTTGAATTTTAATTTGTTAAAATGAACAAGGCATTATTTCGTAAAATATTATTTCTAAAACTTCCCATTGCAAAAATAGCAGGATTAAAACTTCACTCCTTTAATGGACGAAAATCCGAGGTTTCTGTGAAATTAGGCTGGCTGAATCAAAACCCATTCAAAAGTATGTTTTGGGCGGTTCAAGGTATGGCAGCAGAACTTTCAACAGGAATGTTATGTATTTCAAAAATCAAAAATTCTGGATTGAAAATTTCTATGTTGGTGGTTGGTCTTCAAGCCAATTTTACTAAAAAAGCAGTTGGTAATATTATTTTTACGTGTGTGCAAGGGGAAGAATTAGATGAGGTCTTACAACAAGCAATTGAAAGTGGAGAAGGACAAACTTTGGTAATGCGAAGTGTAGGAATTGATGAACAAGGAGATCAAGTTTCAGAATTTCTATTTACATGGAGTTTTAAAGTGAAAAAATAAATTCTCACTTAAATTTATATTAAAAAACCGGACTTTTCAATCCGGTTTTTTTGTGTATTTAAATTTCAAATTTTTTGGCACCTTTTACTTTCTGTTTGAGCAAAGCTATTTTTAAAACATCCATCATGTCAGTCACATAGTGGAATTTTAACCCTTTGATATAATCCGCTTTGATTTCCAAAATGTCTTTTTCATTTTCTTCGCAAAGAATAATTTCTTTTAGATTGGCACGTTTCGCAGCCAGAATTTTTTCTTTGATTCCACCCACAGGCAAAACTTTTCCACGAAGTGTAATTTCACCTGTCATCGCTAAGTTTGCTTTTACTTTTCGTTGTGTAAATGAAGATACTATCGATGTCAACATCGCAATTCCAGCGGAAGGTCCGTCTTTTGGGGTTGCACCTTCTGGAACGTGAATGTGTAAATTGTACTTGTCAAAAATCTTTTCATCGATATTAAATTCATCCGCGTGTGCTTTGATAAATTCCAATGCGATGCGCGCAGATTCCTTCATCACATTTCCTAAATTCCCTGTAATGGTCAGATTTCCTTTTCCTTTGGATAAAATGGATTCAATAAATAAAATATCACCACCTACACGCGTCCAAGCCAACCCTGTAACTACACCGGGTATTTCGTTGTTTTCGTATTTATCGGTATTTCTTCCAGGCCCTAAAATCTCACGAATCATTTCGGTAGAAATTTTGGATTGATATTCCTCTTCCATGGCTACTCGTTTAGCCACATTTCGAATGATTTTCGCAATTTGTTGTTCCAGTTTTCGTACACCGGATTCTCTTGTATATCCTTCGACCAAAAACTCCAATTCTTTTTTAGCTATTTTCACATGTTTTGTAGTCAAACCATGTTCTTTCAACTGTTTTGGAAGTAAGAATTTAAACGCAATTTCTACTTTTTCTTCAATGGTATATCCTGCAATATTGATCATTTCCATTCGGTCACGAAGTGGTAAAGGAATGTCGGAAATGTTGTTGGCAGTTGCTATAAAGAATACTTTGGATAAATCATATCCTTGCTCCAAATAATTGTCATAAAACGAATTATTTTGTTCCGGATCCAATACTTCCAACATAGCAGAAGATGGGTCTCCATGTGCACTCGTCGCCATTTTATCGATCTCATCCAAAATGAAAACGGGATTGGAACTTCCTGCTTTTTTGATGGATTGCAAAACACGTCCCGGCATAGCGCCAATGTAGGTTTTACGGTGACCACGAATTTCAGATTCATCGCGCAATCCACCCAAGGACATACGAATGTACTTTCTACCCAAAGCTTCTGCAACCGATTTTCCCAAAGAAGTTTTTCCAACTCCGGGAGGTCCATATAAACAAATAATCGGTGATTTCATGTCGCCTTTCAATTTTAGAACCGCTAAATATTCAATGATTCTTTCTTTAATATCTTCCAATCCGAAATGGTCGCGATCCATTATTTTTTGCGCTTTCTTTAAGTCGAAATCATCTTTGGTCGTTTCATTCCACGGCAGATCGAGCATAAATTCCAAATAGTTTCTTTGGATACTGTGTTCGGGCATTTGTGGATTCAAACGCAATAGACGATTGATTTCTTTGTCAAAATGCTCTTTGGTTTCTTTGTTCCACTTTTTAGTTTTGGAACGTTGACGCATTTCTTCGATTTCAGTTTCAGATGAAACGCCGCCCAATTCTTCTTGGATCGTTTTCATTTGTTGATACAAGAAATATTCTTTCTGTTGCTGGTCCATATCCTGACGGACTTTGGACTGAATCGTATTTTTTAATTCTAATTTTTGAAGTTCAATTCCCATCAATCGAAGGACTTCGGTCGCTCGGTCTTTTAATAGATCAAATTCAAGAAGTTTTTGTTTTTCTTGAATCGTCAAATTTAGATTCGAACTCACAAAATTAATTAGAAAAGCAGGACTTTCAATGTTGTTTATCGCCACACTTGCCTCGGAAGGTAAGGATGGATTAATTTCAATAATCCGTAATGCTAAATCTTTTACCGAATCAATAGTCGCCTTGTATTCTTTGGTTTTCGCACCTGTTTTTTTTTCTTCAATCGTTTGAATAGAAGCTTTAAAATACGGATCGGATTGAACGATTTCATTCCATCGAAAACGTTTTACACCTTGTAGAATTACGGTTGTATTTCCATCGGGCATTTTCAACATTTTCAGAATTTTCGCTACAGTCCCTGTGAAATGTATGTCATTTGCAGTCGGTACATCGACTTTCGGGTTTTTCTGTGCAACTACACCGATGATCGCATTTTCCTTGTAAGCATCTTCCAATAATTTGATGGATTTATTTCGACCCGCCGTTATGGGAACGACTACACCTGGAAATAAAACGGTATTTTTTAGTGAAAGGATGGGAAGCACTTCAGGTACATTCTGTTTATTAAAGTTTTTCTCATCTTCTTCATTCATCAAGGGAATCAATTCAATTTCTTCTCCAAGCATTTGGTCTAATGACAAGTTGTCTATATTTATCATAAATTATTATGTAATTCTGTCAGAAAATTCACTGTTTTGTAAGCGTTTGCAACTGACGGATTAATATTATCTCTTTAAAAAGGAAGCAAAGTACTGATAGTCATTGTTTATTGTTGATTTCTAGGCTTTGTATCCGTCCTATAAATTCAAAGTATGTGCCAATCCTTTTTTTGTCAAATTGATTTTTTTTAGAAATTGGATTTTGAATGAACACGGGAAAGAATCATTCAAAAACTATCGGGTGTATTTCTTATCTTTGACGCAATGGAAGAATTTGTAGTATTAATAGATGAACAAGACACGCCGCTGGGTTTGATGGAAAAACAGCAGGCACATGTTGCTGGATTGCTTCACAGAGCATTTTCAGTTTTTGTTTTTAATTCGAAAAATGAGCTTTTGTTGCAACAGCGTGCAGCTGAAAAGTACCATTCGCCTTCTTTGTGGACGAATTCATGTTGCAGTCACCCAAGAGAGAATGAAACGTATGAAGAAGCGGCTCACCGCAGACTTCAAGAAGAATTGGGATTTGACTGTGAAGTGGAAGAGAAATTTCATTTTATTTACAAAGCAAAATTGGGCGAACAGTTGTATGAGCATGAACTCGACCGTGTTTTTGTTGGGTATTATGAAGGCGAAATGAACATCAATCCGGAAGAAGTGAAAGCTGTAAAGTGGATTTCTATGGTGGATTTGATTGCAGATATGAAAGAACATCCTGAGAATTATACCGCTTGGTTTAAAATTATCTTTGATAAATATTTAGAAAAATTAGAATATGCAGGTAACGATTAATCGAAAAGCACATTTTAACGCAGCACATCGACTGTTCAGAGGAGATTGGAGTGATGAAAAAAACCAAATTGTTTTTGGAAAATGTTCAAATCCGCTGTATCACGGACACAATTATGAACTTATTGTAGGAATAACGGGTGAAATAAATCCAGAAACGGGTTTTGTGATGAATTTGGATATTCTGAAAAAAATCATTCTGGAAGAAGTGGAAGATTATTTAGACCATAAAAACTTAAATTTGGAGGTTGAAGAGTTTAAATCATTGAATCCTACTGTAGAAAATATATCCATTGTGATTTGGAATCGAATTCGTACCAAATTGGAATCCAAACTAAAGTTGAAAGTTACACTCTATGAAACACCACGGAATTTTGTGGAATATTCAGGAGAATGATAAAATAGATGAAAATAAAAAAACCTGTCAGCTCAAAACTGACAGGTTTTTTTATTTATTCAGAAAAAATGCAACGGAAAATCCTCTTATTTCTTTTTCTTTGGATATGTTCGGTTGTAGTTTTCAATGGATTCAGAAACAATTTTTCTCGCAACTTCTGCATTTTGAAAATCTTCAACAACGACCAATTTATTTTCTAATTTCTTGTAATCTTCAAAGAAATTCTGAAGCTCAACCGTTAGGTGTGGAGGTAATTCAGAAACTTCGTTAATGTGATTTACACTCATGTCATGTTGAGCAACCGCAATGATTTTATCATCACCTTCTCCGTTGTCAATCATACGTAGAACACCAATTACTTTCGCCTCAACGATACACATGGGATCCACAGCGATTTGTGAAAGTACGATGATATCTAGCGGGTCATTGTCTTCACCCAAAGTTTGTGGAATAAATCCGTAGTTGTGTGGATAGGATACTGAAGAAAAAAGAACACGATCCAAGCGCAACATTCCGGATGCTTTGTCCAATTCATACTTCGCTTTACTTCCTTGTGGAATTTCAATGATTGACTGAACGATGTCAGGTTGTTCTTCACCAACTGTTACGTGGTGCCAAGGGTTAAATTTCATTTTTTTTTATATTTTAGTTAAAGCCAATCCGCCCCAAACGGCTAACAATCCTAGTAACAGACTCCCTACAGAATAGAGAATGAATCCTAGATAATTTGAATTCTGGAGCATTGACATATTTTCAAATGCAAAGGTAGAAAATGTTGTGAAACCACCACAAAATCCAAGGGTGAGAAATATCCTCCATTCGTCGGTCATCCGATCGTACTTTTCAGAAAGACCGAAAATTAGGCCGATGAATAAGCAACCCAAAAGATTGACAGTAAATGTTCCGTAGGGAAAAGTAAGTCGAATAATTTTAGAGAAACCTAAACCGACGCCATAGCGTGCAACACTACCAATGAAGCCACCTAATCCTACCAATAAAAATGTTTTGACCATTTTAAGTATTGAGTTTCAATAAGTAGGAGTCATCAGCTTGGTGCGGTTTGTAAAAAGGAAGACCCCATTTCCAGTTACAAATATACGTGAAATGCTAAGAAATTAGCATTTTTAACTCGAATTGTATTCAAGATTATTCAAAAACTATTGAATTTTTTGTTTGCAATATAAATTTTGGCGTTTCCTTAAAAATGGATTATCTTAGCTATCTCTATTGAAACTAAACCAATTATGGAAACCAAAACAAACTTAATGAGTTCGAAAGAACCTGCAAATTTAATTTCGATTAAAGAAGCCAAAGATCAGTTAGAAAAATTTCAAAAAGCACATCCTGGTTATGAAGGAAATGAATATGCCTTACGAACTTGGATATCGATTGCTGATTTGGAGAAATACATAGAATACGTCAAACAAGAATCAAAGAAAAAAAACATTGATGTGAATGGACTTGAGTTTATTTTCACTCAATATAAAGCTGGAGAACCTAATAGGGCGAATTTGGGAAACAATGATTATGAATTGACTTTTATGTATGCACCTACTTGCCAAGAAGGAACTAAAAACGTGGCCTTTGATCCACTTCGCTCAAAAGACGGAGAACCCGCAAAACTAAGTGATCTTTTAGGAAGTACCCCCCAAACTACAGAGGCTGGTAAAGGACCGGACGACGAATCGAAAAGTGGAATAGCAAACCGCGTGAATTCTTGTCCAAACAGTTGCCATTAAATTTATAGTTCTATGGCTATTGTTCTTATTAGTACTTATATTCAATTGCTTACATTTCTTCTTAGTGTTTTGTGCTGGACTAAATATAAACATACTCATTTAAGGAGTTTACCTCTTTATTTTGGTGTTTTTGCATTCATTGAATTATTTTGCTTTCATTTTTATAAGCATGACAATGTTTGGTTGTATAATTTGTTGGTTTTTTTTGAAGTCAATTTTTTTTGTTATTTGTTTTATCCATATGTAGGTAGATCCTTTCGAAAAATTGTAATTGCTCTCGCAGTGTTATTTAATGTATTATCAGGTTTTATTTACAGTTTTGGATATTGTGATTTTTGGAATGAGCACTGTGCATATTCGTATGTTCTCGGAATTTTTATAATATTGATTGTAATATTTAAAGTTTTGGTTAAGATTCTTATTGTGAATAGTTATACAAAATTAGGATCAAGTTTACTCTTTTGGATTTGTTTCGGATTTTTAATCTTTTTTGCAACCTCCCTCCCTTTATTTTCAATTAGTAATTGGAGTAACCTTTTGGGAGAGTATAATAAAAATATTTCTTTGTTGTTATTTTTCTCGGTAATCATTTCACATTTAATCTTAATTTTCGGATTCCTATGGAGCAAAAAGAAATATACTTATTAATTATATCAGCCTCAATCACTTTTTTTGTATTAAGTGTTTCCTTGGCAGCCTTATTTATACTGATGCAAAGAAGGAGAGATATTTATCAAAAAGAAATCAATAAAGTACGGGTTGAAATGGTGGAACAGACGCTTAAAAACATCTCCTGGGAAATTCATGATAACATTGGACAAATTTTATCGACCATGAATCTCTATGGTTATAAAATTCACTCCGAAGTTCCTGAAAAATTTCAGCCTCCCGTTGAAGAACTCCAAGAATTGATTCAAACTGCGATTTCTGAAGTTAGAGGGTTATCTAAATCACTAAATACAGATTACATTAAAAATGTAGGATTAATCAAATCCGTTGAATTGGAATTGGATCGATTTAAAAGATTGAGTTTTATGGAAACGGAATTTGAAGTAATGGGACAACCTTTTACTATTCCCAATGACAGTGAAGTGTTTTTACTTCGGATACTTCAAGAATTTTTCTCAAATACAATGAAGTACGCCCAAGCCAAAAAAATAGACGTAAAATTCATTTTTGAAGAAAAGAAACTTGAAGTTTATGTGAAAGATGATGGAATTGGCTTCGACGGCTCTAATATTCAAGGTACAGGCTTATTAAATATGAAGAATCGTGCAAGATTGATTGGAGCTTTTCTTAAATTAGAGTCAGAATTAGGAAAGGGCACGAATTTAGAAATTATTTACAAACGAAAAGTTACCGAAAATGATGAATAAAATAGTTATTGTGGATGATCATTTGCTATTTACACGAGCATTGGAGGAGATGGTGAATCAATTTAAGGGGTTTGAAGTATTATTTTGTGCTGAAAATGGGGTTGATTTTATTGAAAAATTAGCCAATTCTAAAATAATACCCAATGCAGTACTTTTGGATTTAAATATGCCTAAAATGGATGGATTTGAAACATTGCGTTGGATTCGGAAAAATCATCCGGATTTAAAAGTGATGATTCTATCGATGAATGACGACGAGAGCAGTGTTCTGAAAGCAATTCGTGAAGGTGCAAATGGCTATTTACTTAAAAGTACCTCACCCAAACAATTGGAGAAAGCCTTGGATTACTTGAAAGTGAATGGGTTTTATCACAATGATTTGGTGGATAACGCACTGATGAATAAAGCTGGAGTAAAAGAACATCAACCCTATGAAGAACTAAGACCCCAAGAACTCAGGTTTCTGAAATTGGCTTGTACAGAAATGACTTACAAGGAAATAGCCGAAGTAATGAGTTTAAGTCCAAAAACAATCGATGGCTATAGACAATCTTTATTTGATAAATTTAATATTAAGAACAGAGTGGGATTGGTTCTCTTTGCCATGCATCAAAATCTAATCGATTAATTTGGGTCTGAAAATTAGTTTACAATTCTAGTTAAGGTTTGATAACTTTGTCGCATGATTTCCAAACAAGAAATTTTTTCGATTCAAACAGAAGCTGATTTTAAACAAACGGCTTTACGCGTTTTTAACTTTCAAGCTGAAAATAATCTAGTCTATTCCGAATTTCTAAATCACTTGAGAGTAGATGTGAATACCATAGATTCTATTGAGAAAATCCCTTTTCTTCCCATTCGATTTTTCAAAGATTTTGAAATAGTTTCTGGAAACGCTTCTACTGAAAAAGTTTTTACAAGTTCAGGAACGGCAGGTAGTGAAGTTAGCAAACACTTTGTAACCGATTTAAGTTTCTATATTGAGAGTCTGAAATATAGTTTTCAGCATTTCTATGGGGGTTTTTCTGACTATACCATTTTCGCTCTTTTGCCTTCTTATATGGAACGGGAAGGATCATCCTTAATCGATATGGTTGAATATTGGATAAAACAGTCGGGGAGAGGTGGGTTTTATTTGTACAACCACCACGAATTATATGATGATTTACTTCAAAGTGAAAAGGAAGGAAAAAAAGCAATTCTTATTGGAGTTTCATTTGCTTTACTGGATTTTGTAGAGAAATATCAGATGAATTTAAAGAATACAATCGTCATGGAAACGGGTGGAATGAAAGGTAGAAAGAAAGAAATGACGCGTCAAGAATTGCATTCGATTTTAAAGCCAAGATTTGGTTTGAATCAAATTCATTCTGAATATGGAATGACAGAATTACTTTCCCAAGCTTATTCCAAAGGAAATGCGCTTTTTCAAACGCCCAATTGGATGCGGGTTTTGATTCGCGATACCGAAGATCCACTTTCACTTTTGCCCATCGGCCGGACGGGCGCAATCAATGTGATTGATTTAGCCAATTTAAATTCGTGTAGCTTCATTGCGACCGATGATTTAGGAAAAGTACATGTGGACTCTTCCTTCGAAATCCTCGGACGTTTTGACCATTCAGATGTTAGAGGATGTAATTTGATGGTTTCTGATATTTAATTCTTCTTTGCAATAATCACTTTAGAAGCAGCAATATTCGACTTGTCGAAAAAGGATTTAATCGCTGCATAATCACCTTCAAACGTAGATTTCTTCATATAAAACTCGACATGAAGGAATAATTTATCATCCTTAATAAAGGCTTTTTGGAAATACACCAAAGATTTATCCGTCGTTTCTATATGGGAATTAAAATTATCTGAAACTTCTATTTTATATCCATCAGGAATGGGTACCACTGCGTCAATTATAAAAAGAAATGGAAATTCAAATTCCAACGGTCTTTTTCGGTTGATTTCGTTGAATGTATAATTTGAAAGCAATTCCTTCAAAGGGTTTTGAATATTAATAAATGAAGAATTCCCCGCATAATTAGTTTCAAAGGAAGTACGAATCATTTCATACATACCATCCTCAGAATCTTTCTTTTCCGTATTCACTTCATTCATCAAAACATCTATAGCCTGACCGATTAGCGACGTTTCTTTTATTCCTTTAGGTAAATTCAAGGGGACATTTTCTCTGAAGTAACCATTGCGCTTGTCGGTCTGTACCAAATTTAATTTATTGTCTCTGATGTTGTAAATTTGCTGACTAGAATATTCAGAAAGCGGAGGTTGAAGGCCTACAAAATTCTCTTTTGACTTATCTACAATCAAACCAAAATAGTTGTAATTATTCAAAGGCATAAACCCGAAATCATGTGATAAATCATATGCATCCATCATGATTACTGAATTATTCTTCAACATAACCATATTCACCATTTGATCAAATTGTCCTAAATACGGATAAGTAATAATAAGTTTACCTTGACTTCTACTGCTCAAAACGACCAAATCTGATTTTATTCCTTTGTTTTCCAACACCATATTCAGCAATAAATTTAAATCGGCCGCATTTCCTGTGCGTTTTTTTGCAAGATCTCTATTGGATAGTTGAGGGTAAATTCCCACAAATCCATTCCACGTATACGTATTATGAAAATAATTCTGCACATTTTTCAAAGTTTCCGTTTCATCTTTTCCATTGGGAATGGATGCTGCAATCTCTTTTGCCGTAGAGTTATTTTTGTAAGTACTTAAATTATTTAAAATTTCTGAGTTTAACGTTTTCCAATCCGTAATAACTTTTCGATTGGAATCTCCGTCAAAAAATGCACCATCTGTTGTGGTATATCCTCGTAACTGAAGCAAGATTCGCTCAGACATGTCTTGTTTGTTGTAAATGTAATCAATTGAATTATAGCTTGGTACATTTGTTAGAATCCAACGATTACTTTCCTTCGATTTTTTATTCACCGAATAATCCAACATTTTTTGTCCAATAGCAACGAAATTGTATTCTAAGCGTGTATGGTTGTTTATATCAAAGGCACTAAATAGCGTCGGATATTCATGTTGAAATCGCCAAGCATCTACATAATAGAGATTTCTATTGGATATAACGTAGTCAAATTCAATGATAGAACCCACTTGAACGTCTGGAAAGGTAAATTTGCGTACACTCCAATAGGCGTTGAGGTTCTGATCAAAAATCGATTTCTTATCGACAGGAATAATTTCTGTTTTTCCATTGTTCGTATTAATGGTCTGTGCTCTAAAAGCGATGATTTCTTGGGATTTGTTGTGGCTGTAGTAGCGAATGGCTTGGTTTGCTGCTTCAATTCCGCTTTCATCTAAAATCTTAATTCGTCTGTAAATTTGGGTTTCAAAAAATGAAACGATCGTCGTTGTTCCTTCTTCGTATAAAATTACAGCTCCCGCTTCTTTTTCAAAAGGTACTTGTTTGTATTCAATTTCTTTCTCAGAAACTTTTCCCCATTTTGTGCTGGATGTTAATTGACCCAAAAGTAGAAATGAGTATAAACTCAATACTAAAGTAAAAAAAATTCTCATGGTAAAAGGTTGTTAATTTTATTTGATAATAGATTTTAATTTTTTCTTTGCTCTTTGTTTTCGATGGTATTTTTCTTGAAATTTTTCGGTGTAATCCCATAACAAAGTAAACAATCGATCGGGGTTTTCTCCTGAGATTTCCGCGTATTCGTCCGCCATCACTTGGACCATTTCTTTCTTAGGTGTAAGTCTCGACAAATTCTTCATTCGCTGTTCAATATCCATGAAGTCATGAAACTTCATTCGATTCAAATCTACTAAATAAAATGAATAAAGACCTTCTTTCCCTTTTTTGATCAAGGTATTGCCCGGTGAATGATCTTTGAACTCAATACCTGATTGATGCATTTTATAGCAAAATTGAGTGAATTGGCGTAAAATATTTTCATGATCTGGATAATCCTTCACTTCGACTAATTCTCTGTAAGTCAGGTCGTAATCTTGATGAATGCTCGCGTAGTAACTTCTTTTTAAACCAAGTCCACCAAATTCCTCAAAGAAAGCAACCGGATTTGGAGTTCCTATTCCTTTTTGCAATAGATGTTGCGCATAATTAAATGAACGCTTGGCTTTGGAAGGGCGGAAGTATCGGTAAATCAGTTGATTTAATTTGTTTGGAATCTTAAATGCTTTGATGTTTATCTTTTGATTGTCTATATCAAAAAGTTTAATTCGATTTCGCTCTCCTAAGATATAATTTTCGCCTGACTGATCAAAATTTTGAAAAGCAGCACTGATTTCTTCTTCGTGTGATTTAAATTCCGGATTAATTTTAAAAATCATGTATGAGATTTGGGCAAAATTAAGGATTCCTTTTGAATAAAGTAAGGTTCTTTCCGACAAACTAAGTTCGAAAATAGGATGAAGATTTCAAGGTGACTTTAAGTGAATAATTTCCTTATTTGTTTAGATATTTATTGACTCCGTTTTCTGTGTGAATTATTTTATTCTTTAGCGTTTCTTGTTGAATTCCATCATTTTTATTCAAATTGTCTTTTGATTTTATGGTATGATGAATATGGTAAAGAATACCTGCATACCGAAGTCGTTTTGCTTTGATTCCCGCATTTCCCATTCGAATAACCAAATCCGAATCTTCTCTTCCCCAACCTTCAAAATCTTCATTATAACCGTTTACATTTAGAAAATCATCCCGCCAAAAAGAGACATTGCATCCTCTAAATTTTGAAGAAATTTCTGAATGAGGTGTATACATTTTTGAGAATAGGGGAATATGAAGTGTTCGCGTTTTATTTTTTATTTCCTTGGAAAATAGATAGAATGAAGTTAGCTTTTTAACCAAAACATCCTGTACATATTCAGGAAGAATATTTACACGAGAGCCGTATAGATACAAACCTTCCTTTGCATTTTTAATATGATCCTCCACAAATTTTGGATGGAGGAGACAGTCTCCATCAATCTGAATAATGTAATTGGCATCTGTGTCCGCAATACTTTTATTTAAAATTTGTGCTTTCCGAAAACCTTTGTCTTCCTGCCATGTATGATATACTGGAAAGGGAAGTTTTAACGAATATTCATGAATAAGTTCCTTGGTTTCATTGGTAGAACCATCGTCTGCAATTAAAAGTACATCAGGTAGTTGAGTTTGGTCCGAAATGCTTTTCAAAACCAACTCAAGGGCTTCAGGCCAATTGTATGTCGATACGAGTAAGGCTGTTTTCATTTGCTGATTTTTTTATAGACTTGATGTGTATGCTCTGCACATTGCTCCGCAGTGAAATTCGTAGTAAAAGTAAGAAAGGCATTTTCTTTGAATGCATTCCTTTTCTTTTCATCTTTCAATAAATCTAAAACTTTCTCTGCTAAAGTTGTAAAATCTCCAATCTCCGCTAAATAACCATTTACATTATCGGTAATAATCTCCGGAATTCCTCCTGCTTTTGTGCTAACTACCGGTGTTTTCTTGTAAAATGATTCATAAATTGTTAGCGGAAAACCTTCGCGCTGCGAGCTCATTACAAATACATCAAATTGATGGATGTAGGAAGAAGCATTCGGAACAAAACCGGCTAGGTGAATGTGATTTTCTAACTGATAAGTACGAATCATCTCTTTTAAATAATTGGTAATTTCTTCTTTGAATTCTCCAATCTGAATAAGTTTAACTTCTTTCTCCCCCAATTGATTTACCAAAACATCCAGCATTTTTATTAAAGTAGGCAATGATTTGGCATCGACATGATTGCCAATATGAATAATATTGAAGTTCGCTGATTGGGTATTGAGTTTATTGAAAATTGAATCTTTGGAGTCTGTAATTCGCGACAAAGAGATTCCATCATAAATTATTTCTAATTTCCCTTTTTGAGTGGGACTCAATAAGTCTGAGAACTCATCCTTCACTTTTTTAGAAACGCATATAATAGCTGCTATTTTTCTATAATTGTATTTATACCTGCTTAAAATACTACTGCTTCTACCCATTCCTTTTTTTGAGAATACGGTAGGCGTTTGTATTCCATACAATAAATCGGAAAGCACAAAAGTCGTCAAAGAATCACTGGTATGAAGGTGAACTACATCGGGTTTGTGTTCCTTAATTTGATTTTTTAAAAAAGCGTAGTTCTTAAATTTATTCAACTTTGTGGATAGAGTAGGAATAAAGAGGATGTTTTTCTCAGAACATATTTCATGTAAAGGACTGTCTTGAACACCTAGAACAATGTTTTCGACCCCTTTTAAATTTAATTCGTAAATTAAATCAATCAATTGTTGTTCATTTCCACCCCAACTTCGAGCGCCCGATACGTGTAGTATTTTTAACATTATGTTCGATTAATACAACAAAGATAGATTAAATTTGCAAAGAATTTTAACGGATTTAATTGTCGTAAAAGTAACTTTAATATCGCAATAGAACTAAAAATGGAACTCTCAGATCTAAAAACCAAAACCTTTCTTTATCCAACCGATACCACTTTTGGATTGGGATGTGATGCGACCAATGTGGAATTGATTCAGAAAATTTACCAAATCAAAAATCGATCGGATTCAAAGTCGTTTGTCATTTTGGTAGAAAGTGTGGGGCGTTTGCAACAATTGGTTGATGTGTCTGATTTGGCGTGGGATATTATGGATTTATCCGAAAAACCCGTTACGCTCATTTACGATAACCCTCGAAATCTTCCGAAAGAATTGATTGCAGAAGATAACACCATAGCGATTCGATTAACCGATGATTTATTTTGTAAAAAGTTAATTTCAAAATTAAATGCACCTTTGGTTTCCACATCCGCCAATCTGTCGGGTGAATCTTCGCCTCGAAATTTTCAAGAAATTCCTCAAAAAATCAAGGAAGAAGTCGATTATATTTTCCCTGAATGTGAACTGTTTGTTCCAAAATATTCGGCTTCATCCATCATAAAACTATCCGCAGATGGAAGAGTAAAAGTGATTCGGGAATAATACGGCAATATTTTTGGGAAAACTAAACTTATATTAATTTGAAATCAGTTTAAATTTCATTTTCTTTGTGGATTAACTTTCAAAGAATATTTGAAATTCTACCTTTGCAAAATGACTTTGGAAAAAGCACTTTCACATAAAATCTTTCAATTGATATCTGACTCTGCCGAAGAGTTAGGTCAGGACGCTTACGTTGTAGGTGGATTTGTCCGTGATTTTTTATTGGAAAGAGGTCAGAAAAAAGACATTGATTTTGTGACGGTGGGAAGTGGAATTGAGCTCGCTGAGAACGTACATTCCAAATTAAATAATCCTTCCAAATTATCTGTTTTTAAACGTTTTGGAACTGCGATGTTTCGTTGGGAAGGTGTGGAATTAGAATTTGTAGGCGCACGAAAAGAAAGTTATTCCGAAGACAGTCGTAAACCCTTTGTGGAAGATGGCACGCTCGAAGAGGATCAAAAAAGACGGGATTTTACCGTAAATGCTTTGGCGATTTCTTTAAATAAAGAAAATTACGGTGCTTTGCTAGATCCTTTTGAAGGTGTTCACGATTTGGAAAATAAAATTCTGAAAACTCCCTTGGAGCCCGATGTAACCTATTCCGATGATCCTTTACGAATGATGCGAGCAATTCGTTTTGCAGCACAACTCAATTTCAGAATTGAAGAAAAATCCTTTGCTTCCATCATTAAAAACGCACATAGACTAGAAATTGTTTCCAAGGAAAGAGTGATGGATGAATTTCAAAAAATAATGCTGACCGATAAACCATCGATTGGATTGAAACTTTTGGATGATGCCGGTTTAATGCGATTCATTTTACCCGAATTGGTAGCGCTAAAAGGAATTGAAGAAGTAGAAGGACAAACGCACAAAGACAATTTTTACCATACGTTGGAAGTAGTGGATAATATTTCGCCCTATACCCAAAATGTTTGGCTACGTTGGGCGGCGCTTTTGCACGATATAGGAAAAGCACCGACGAAACGATACGATAAATCGGTAGGTTGGACATTTCATGGCCATGAATTTGTGGGTTCAAAAATGGTTTACCGGCTTTTTAAGCGATTGAAAATGCCACTTGGACATCCTATGAAATATGTTCAAAAGATTGTGAAGTTAAGTTCACGACCAATTGCTTTGATTGATGAAAATGTGACAGATGCAGCACTTCGACGTTTGTTATTTGATGCAGGCGATGATTTTGATGATTTAATTACCTTGTGCAAAGCAGACATTACCACCAAGAATGAGAAGAAGCAAAAGCGATTTAAATCCAACTTCATCTTAGTTGAACAGAAAATAAAAGAAGTAGAAGAAAGAGATCGAATACGAAATTTTCAACCCCCAATTTCTGGAGAAGAAATAATGGATATATTTGGGCTAACACCATGCAAAGAAGTGGGAATTATAAAGAACGCAATAAAAGAAGCCATTTTGGATGGTGAAATTGAAAATGAGTATGATTCTGCCCGAAAATATATGTTTGAATTAGGAAAAAAATTATATTTGACACCAAAATTAAAGAACAGTGATTTATAAAATTCGTGTAATCCTCGACACAAAAGAAGATGTATTCAGAGACATCGAAATTAGAGATAAACAAACCTTGTTTACGCTATATAAAGGTATTATGAGCGCATTCAGTTTAAAGGGTGATGAATTGGCCTCATTCTATGAGTCTGATGAAAATTGGGAACAGGGAAGAGAGATTCCTTTGGAAAATATGGATGAAACGAGTGGCGACGATACCATGAGTGATTTCTATATTTATGAAGCTTTCTCGGAAGTGGGTTCTCGTATGATTTTCATTTATGATTATTTAGATATGTGGACTTTTTCTGTGGAAGTTGTCGCTATCGAAGATAAAAAAGCAGTTTTAAATTATCCTTTGACGGTTTATAGATTCGGTTCTATGCCTTTGAAAGCACCTAAAAAGACGATAGAAATACTAAATCTCGATGAAGATGAAATGATGGATGACGATGATGATCCCGATACAGCTTTTGATGATTTGGATTTAGAAACGGATATGGACGATGACGATGATTTTTAATTCATCTCTAATGTTATAAAAAAAAACCGGTTCAGTAATGAGCCGGTTTTTTTTGTGGTATTTTGTACCTTTTCTAAAAGTACCGTTTTATTTTGCGAAACTCTTATATAAATTCAATGAATCTCTTACGTCGTCCTGCATGATTTTTATGAGATGAGGTTGTTCTTCGAGTAATACTTGGTTTGCACGCTGTCTCTTTTCGGACTGAGCTGCTATTTTCGAAATAACAGCAATGTATTTTTGTTTGTCTGTAATTTTCTTTTTATTCATTTCTTGCATTTCCTTTCTGATTTTTCGAACATACAATTCGGAATAATCAAATTTAATCTGTTGCAAATCAAGTACACCTTGTTTTTTAACTTTAATCCATGACGAATTTCGATCTACCAAATTTAAAATCGTCATTTGTGGGACTTTTCCCTGCTCTTGGCGCGTTTCGTAACTTATAATTGTGGTTAAACTCACGGCTGAACCGCTACTGATTCCTTTGGGAATTGAACCTTTGAAATCAGCGAAAGTTAATTTACGCTTTGTGTCCCATTCGAGGTAATCGGGTTTTATAAATGAAAAAGTTAAAGTTAAGAATAGAAGGAAAAAACCTGCTTTTAATACTGCCTTTGTCATGTTATTGTGTTTGTTTTGCTAAAAATAAGCTAATACTAATAAACTAAAAAATATCCATTAATTTTTCCAAAGCCATTCCTCTTGAACCTTTTATCAGCAATCGGTTTTCTCGAATCGGATTTCTTTTCAAATAATTCTCCGCTTCTTCACGGTTTTTAAAAAGATGTATATGCGGATTTCTAGGTAATTCAATTTGACTGAAATGACTTCCAATTAAATAAACGGAATCAAATCCCATTTCGTATGCCAATTCTCCGATTTTTAAATGTTCAAAAGCCGAAGATTTACCCAATTCAAACATATCGCCCAATACTACGGCTTTTTCACCCTCTATCAATGAGAAATTTTTTAAGGCTTCTTCCATACTACTCGGATTGGCATTGTACGCATCCAAAATAACTTGATGCTTTTTAGTAATTAAAATTTGAGAGCGATTGTCACCGGAATCATAGGCCTTAACGGCTTTTTTGATTTTTTCAATCGGAACTTTGAAATAAAGGCCGATGGCAACGGCTGCGGCAACATTCGAAATGTTATATTGACCAATTAACTGACTTTGAATCGATTTGGAATTGTAAATTAATTCAGGACATTTTCCATCGAAATTTTCACCGTATTGAAAACGGAAATCAGCGTTTGGATCGGTGCCAAAACTCAAAATATCCATGTCTTCTGTAAGTTCTATTTGTTTGCCATCGTCCCAATTTACAAACGCCTTTTTTTCATTTTTTCTTAAGTAATGATACAGTTCGGATTTTCCTTTAATCACGCCTTCCATTCCACCAAATCCTTCCAAATGCGCTTTACCGAAATTGGTAATGTATCCGAAATCAGGTTCGGCTAAACTGCAAAGGAATTCAATTTCTTTTTGATGGTTAGCACCCATTTCTACCACGGCCACCTCGTGGGTATGGTTGATGGATAATATGGTCAACGGAACACCGATGTGGTTGTTTAAATTTCCAACTGTTGAAATCACTTTGTATTTTTGACTTAATACTCGGGTGATTAATTCTTTGGTTGTCGTTTTTCCATTACTTCCGGTTAAGGCAATAATGGGTGTTTTCAATTCGCGTCGATGGTGTTTTGCTAATTCCTGCAAAGCTTCCAAGGAATCTTTTACCAAAAAAATATTGTTTTCTTCGTCTTCAAATTCTTTTTCATCCACAATGGCGTATCGAGCGCCAGCGTCAATTGCTTTTTTCGCAAATTCATTTCCATTGAATTTTTCGCCTTTTATTCCAAAAAATAAAGAGTGAGGTGAAATGTTTCGAGTATCTGTGGATAGGTTTTTACACTTTAGAAAAAGTGAATATAGTGACTCCGTATTCATATTGTAAATATAATAAAAATCCCAACCTGAGATTTCAGATTGGGATTATTTTTTATAATAGATGTTGAATTATTTTGTACCTGACTTAGATCGTTTAGATTCAAATGAACCTTGATAATCTTGGGCTACTCTAAATCCAATCCAGCTGTTAGCTTCTGCTTGGTGTAGGAATCTTCTTTGTCCTGGGTCCAACCAATAGATTGGGTCTTTCCATGAACCTCCTTTTACTACACGTACTTCGTCTGAGATTGGAGAGGTTCTCGTTTCATCTTCTTTTTCAAGAATGATTCTTCCTCTTTCATCTACATAGAATTTACGCGTAGGAGCATTATACATTTCACCGGTTGTACTTGCAGATGCGCCTCCTCCGAAGCCTGGGATTGGATTTCCTAAAGAATCAACAGGTACTTCAGTCATATCTTCTTCAAATCTTGGGTTCAAGCTGGACATTCTGTCTCCATCACGGAAGTTGATGTTGTCTTGATCTACTTGTTTTTTGTATTTTCCAGGTAAGGATTTATAAACCAAACTACCACTGTTGATTGTGTCAAATTGAATATCATCTTCGAATTTCTCAAATCCTCCAGCACCATTGTCAATCGTACTTTCGTAAACATTTCCTCTGAAATAGTTGAAGTCATTTGCTTCATCATCGATAATGGGGCGATAAACATCGGCTGTCCACTCTGCTACGTTACCATACATTCCATATACACCAAACTCATTGGATTGGTATTTTTTAACGTCACTTGTAATGGCAGAACCGTCGTTCCCATATCCTCCAATACCGGAATAATCACCACGCCCTACTTTAAAGTTCGCCATGTACTGACCACGGTCACGACCTTTTTTACCTCTTAACTCATTTTGCATTACAGGTTTACCTTTGTACTCATTATACTCTCTGTCAGCAGGTAAAGCAAGTGCAGCATATTCCCACTCAGCTTCTGTTGGCAAACGGAAAGGTGCTACTTCTAAAGCAGTTGTTGAACGGTTTGCTTTTTGAATTCGTTGATTGGTGGTCTTAATCATGTTTTGTTTCGCCAACCTTGTGGTGTCAATAGCCTCTTTTACGTTGCTATCGCTATTTTTATAAGATTCTGCGTCAAAATATTTTGTACCGTAGTTGTATTCTTCATTTGAATAATAATCTTTACTCAAGATTCCTTTATCTATTAAGGCTTTTTCATTGGCACGATCTGTCAACCATTCACAATAGTTGCTAGCTTGTAACCAGCTTATTCCTACAACAGGATAATAACTGAATTCAGCAGAGAATAAATAGGTTTCATTGTCAAAGTCATTTCTTGAAAGTTTGTTATTGAAAACTTCAGGATCTGGAAGTGAACCTTCGTAAATATGTTTGTATTGTTCTTCTTCTGGAGGAAAAACAACGCGTAACCATGTTAAATACTCACGGTACTGGTAATTGGTCACCTCCGTTTCACCAAGAAAGAATGAACGAACTTGCATACGTGTGGGTGTATTGTTCCAATCGTGCATGACGTCATCCTTTACTAACCCCATTGTAAAAGAACCGCCTTCGATGAATACCATTCCTGGCCATGCTTTTACTTTCGGTTTTTTCTTACCGTTAAAGAACCATCCCTTTTGGTCATTTGGTTTCCAGCCGGTGGTGCTTGTGAACTTTTTGGTTCCACCTCCTTTTTTTCTACCGCCTCGTTGACCTGTACAACTTAATAGCGTTAATGAAAATGCTACCAAAAGAATTGTTAATATTCTACCCTTCTTCATATTGTTAATTAGTAATATGTTTTTTTAATTTTTCGAAAAATGATTTGCAAAGAAAATAAATTCTATTGAATTCTCAAAGTTAACCTTGCCAATCTTTAACGATATTATTCTTTTATTATTGTAAAATAGAATAATTTTGTCAAATAATCGTTCAATTATAATGAAAAAAATATCGTTTTTCTTTCTTGTCCTGTCTTTCTGTATTTTAAATGCTCAAACAATTACCATTAATTGGGAGGGAACCAAAGACTTTTCAGATGGAATGAACCCTTCCGTTAAACTTCCGTTTTTCACAAATGACGGTTACAGCGCTTCAAATGAGATGATTTACTTCTCCTATCATCAGGAAACGAAAAGTATGGCAAACATTCAGTTGGTAAATATACAATATTCTAACCTCTCATCTTCTGAAAAAGGAAATTTGGATGTGAGTCAAATTCCGACCCAACTTGAATATTCCGCAAAGGTCGACCAAGGTGGAAATAAATTCTTTGTATCGGTGGGAATGAAGCCTTTTGTGAATGAAAACGGGCAAATTAAAAAAGTGACTTCGTTTCAAATTGTACAGCAACAAGGAATGCCCACCGATTTTCAAACGGAAGGGACTTATGATCCTGCCACACAAAGTGTTTTGAAAAGTGGGAATTGGTATAAAATACGCGTTAAAAAATCCGGGATTTTTCGACTGGACAAGGCTTTCTTTCAACAAAATAATATTCCAACCAATGTGGATCCGCGAACCATTAAAATTTATGGAAACGGTGGAAAGATGTTGAATGAAAACCCCGGAGATTTCCGGTATGGAGCTTTGCAAGAGAATGCCATTCAATTTGTAGGTGAAGAGGACGGTAGTTTTGATAGCGGTGATTTTATTCTCTTTTATTCACAAGGTCCACACGATTGGAATCGGCTGGAAACTTCAACGCTTGAGAATTTGACGCATCGTTTTAACCAGTTTTCGGATTATGCCTATTATTTTATTACCTATGGCGGATCGCAGGGAAAACGAGTGCAAGATATGACGATTGAAGGAAATCCCGTTCAGACTTTTCAGCAATACGATGAATATCAATTCCATGAAAAAGATTCCATCAATATGAATCTAGTGGGACGACAATGGGTAGGAGAGAACTTCAATGTAAGTCCTAGCTTAAGTGTCACCTTGAATGGAAATGGTCCAGTGGCGGGTGATTTCCGAGCGAAATACCGATTGGTAGGGAAAAACGCTGCAGGTGTAAGTTATACTGCATCACTCAATGGGACAAGTTTGTTGGGTGGGAATTTTAGTACTGGTAATTTCATTGCAAGTCAACGCAATGAATCGATTGCAGCCAGTGGAAATAGTTTTACTTTCACAATCAATGTTGCAGATAACTTAAATCCAAGCTCGTTTGTTTTTCTTGATTATTTAGAAGTTGTTTATTCGGCGGGATTGAATTTCAACGGAACCCAAATGAATTTCCGAAGGCTTCAGGATTTGAACGATGGGAATATTTACGGATTTGCGTTATCAGGTCCTCAAAAAGTGTGGAATATTTCAGATATAACCACTGCACGAAACGTGAATCCTTCCAATGGAGTGTATAAATACCAATCAAACAGTCCGGATTTTAAAAATGAATTTGTTGCATTTAATGAGTCAGCGGCTTTTACAGAAATAGAATATGTTGGAACAGTTGCCAACCAGAATCTAAGAGGGTTGACCAATATTGATTATGCCATTGTCGCACATCCGAATTTTTTAGGAGAAGCAGCGCGATTGGCGAATTTTAGAATTCAAAACGACGGTGTAAAAGTAGTGGTAGTTACAACCGATCAAGTTTACAATGAGTTTTCATCCGGCGCACAAGATATTTCAGGAATTCGTGATTTCTTCAAACATTTGAGAGATTCTGGAAGTCCGCTAAAGTATGCTTTGTTATTCGGTGGTGCTTCGTTTGATTACAAAGATCGAACTACCGGAAACACAAATTTCGTCCCTACCTATATCAGTTTTAGTTCAGTGGACTTGGAAAACTCCTTTGTGACCGATGATTATTTCACCATGTTAGATGATACCGATATTATTTTAAAGGATAATGATAAAAGTAAACCTACCGAATATAGTTTAGTGGGTGCAGCTCAAATGGATATTGCAGTCGGACGAATGTCTGCTCATACTCTGGCTGAAGCAAAAGTTATGGTCGATAAAACCTTGGCGTATTATGAGAAACTTCCTGGACAAGGAACTTCTTTTGGTGACTGGAAAACAAAATTTTTATTGGTCGTAGATGATGATAAAGGAAACGGTCCATTTCATCAAACCATTGAAAATACATCTTCAACATTTATAGAAAATAATATAGATTACGCAACTTTACGTAAGGGATATTTAGACGCTTTTGTTCGTCAAAGTACATCCGCAGGGCCTAGATATCCCTCTGTAAATCAATTAATCTCGAATTCCTTTAATTTAGGAACTTCCTTGATCGTTTATTTTGGTCATGGAGGCGCACGAAGTTGGGCGCAAACACGGGTTATTACGTACGAAGAAATTAGTAACTTCAGTAATTTCTCGGGCTTGTATTCACGTTTACCTGTTGTGATGACGATTACGTGTGAATTTACCGTGTGGGATTTGCCATACTTGCCTTCCGCAGGAGTTTATATGTACAAAGCACCGCTAGGTGGAGCTTCAGCGATGATTACAACAAGTCGTCCTGTTTATGTTAGTTACGGTGAAGCTTTTAATCAGAAAATTGTAGAGCAAGTGCTTCAACTTCAAGGAGATAAATTTCAAACTTTAGGTGAAGCGTTGACAAATGCAAAAGTGAGCTATCCGGGACAGGTTAATCACATCAACGTGAATTTATTGGGCGACCCGATGCTGAGTGTTACACGTCCGCCAAGAGAAATCCGGATTACAAAAATCAATGGGGAAGATGCCGATTCCTTTGACGGTGTTTTGAGAGCCATGGATTTTGTAGAAATTGAAGGTGAAGTTTTGGATGAAGGCGGAACTTTGCGCGATAATTCATTCAACGGAAAAGCTACCGCCAACTTTTTTGATAAGCCCGTTACCAAACATACCTTAAATAATCGAGGAGATTTAGGAGTAATGGAATTCCAGGAACAAATAAACTCGGTTTTTAAAGGAGGAACCAATGTAGAATATGGGAAATTTAAATTTCAATTCTATGTTCCCAAAGACATTAATTACGAAGTAGATTATGGGAAGTTCACGGTGTATGCACACAACAATGTAATCGACGGAGTGACATCCAAAGACATTAAAATAGGCGATCAAAATCCCGATGGATTGGATGACAACGAAGGCCCAGTAATTGGATTGTATATGAATAATCTGAATTTTGTAGATGGAGGAATTACCGATAGAAACCCATACTTACTCGCATGTTTAGTGGATGATACAGGAATTAACACCAGTGGAATTGCCATTGGTCATGATATTACCGGAGTTTTGGATCAAGATGTAGAAGGAACTTATGTATTAAATGAATATTACGAAGGAGGAGATAACAATCCATGTACAAATCCGCAATTTCTTGACTATCAGAAAGGACAGGTGATGTATCGACTAAGTAACTTAGATTTAGGGCCGCATCAAATAGTTGTTAAAGCGTGGGATATAAACAATAATTCATCTAGCGAGACGTTAGATTTCGTAGTAATGGAAGAAGGCTCGGAATATATCTATATTGACAAATTATTGAACTGGCCGAATCCATTTACCAACCAAACGTATTTCCACTTTGAACACAATTGCGATTCAGAATTGGATGTGATGGTACAAATTTTTACAATCTCTGGGAAATTGGTGAAGACCGTGCGTCAACCCGTATCAGCAGAGCCTTGGAGGGAAGGTTACCGTACGGGACGATTCGCAATTCCATGGGATGGATTGGATGATTTTGGTGATAAAATAGGAAAAGGTGTGTATATTTACCGCCTCACAGCAAAAGGGGTAAATCCTGAAGAGTGCAAAGGCTCTGCAACGGCTGTTGAAAAATTAGTGATTTTAAAATAATTAATAAAAGATGATAAGAAAGAGAATTTCAATCGGATGTATGTTATTGTTTTCTGTACTCTCTACGGCACAGCAACAACCAAACCCAGTGCTTACCGGAGCACCGTTTCTAAGAGTTTCCCCCGATGCCCGTTCAGGTGCTTTGGGTGATATGGGAGCTGCAACTTCTGCAGATGCCTTTTCGCAATATTGGAACCCGGCAAAATACAACTTCAGTAAAAGTTATTCAGGTGTAGCGGTTTCTTATACGCCGTACATGAGTAGTATTACCGATGATGTATTCTTATTAAATGCTTCATTTTATACCTTTTTAGGACAGGATGAAAGAAGTACTTTATCCGCAAGTTTGTATTACTTTAATATTGGTGAAATTGATTTGACCGAATTGGTAGGAACTCAAATTGTAAATACAGGAATCGCAAAACCCAATGAATTTGCGTTTGATGTAGCGTATGGGTTGAGATTAACCGATACATATAGTATGGCTGTAACCGGTCGTTTCATTCGTTCGGATTTATTTAATAACATCGATGATGGAACCGTTCAGCCCGCAAATACCTTTGCAGTAGATGTTTCTGGTTTCTACCAAAGCCCAAGACAAAGTTGGAATAATTTTGAAGGCCGTGCAAGAGCTGGTTTTAACATCAGTAACATTGGTCCGAAATTAGATTATTCAAATTCCGAAGATAATGCCGCGTATTTACCAACCAACTTACGAGTAGGAGCAGGGTATGACTTTATTTTGGATGAATACAATACCGTTGCTTTTACAATGGAAGCCAATAAGCTGTTGGTTCCTACTCCGCAATATGAACTAGATGCCGATGGTAATGAAGTTGCAGGATCTCGATATATTCCTAACAAAGGAGTTGTGGAAGGAATGTTCAGTTCATTTGGTGACGCACCCGGTGGTTTTGCAGAAGAAATGAAAGAATTTACATGGGGAGCTTCTTTGGAATATTCATACAACGATGTTTTATTTGTACGTAGTGGATATTTCCATGAAAGTGAAATGAAAGGAGACCGTCAGCACTTAACCTTAGGAGCTGGATTGAAATACAACGCTTTTGGATTGGATTTCTCGTATTTGATTCCAACGTCAAAAACAAACAATGCATTGGAAAATACCCTTCGTTTTGCTCTTACGTGGGAATTCGGTGGAGAAACAAATAACAATTGGGATTATTAATTCGTAATCCTTTTTATATTAAAATGCCTGATTATCGAATGGAGTCAGGCATTTTTGTATTGCAGTCAATCAGTGGGAAAAACGTGATAAAAAACAGTTGTGTGATTTTTCGAAGATTAAACCTAATTTAATAAATAGGTTGATTATCTTTGCCCTGAAATATAAATTAAGTTATGTCTATCAATAGATTTTTACAATTTTTAGTTCCAAAAGACAAGAAGTTCTTTCCTCTTTTTCACGAATTCTCTAAATTATTGGTCGGAATGGCCAGCACCCTGCATGAAGCGGTTAACGTTAAGTCGGGTGAAAGAGATGTCTTTTTTGAGAAGTTAGAAAAGTTAGATGAACGATGTGAGAAATTAGCACATAAAATTAATTTGGAACTAAGTAAGAATTTTTTGACACCCTTTGACCGGGAAGACATCTACGCACTTACCAATACAATGAGTGAAGTGTCAGACTACATTGATGCGAGTGGGAAACGAATGCGACTTTATCAAGTGGATAAAGTGAAAAAACCGATCCGAAGAATTACGGCTGCGAATTTAGAAGCATGTGAAAACATTCAAAAAGCAATCGTTGCATTGGAAGGATTTAAAGATTTGCCTACCGTTTTAAAGTGTTGTGAACGAATCAATAAATTGGAAAATAAAGTCGATAATATTTACGACAAGGAAATTTATGAAATCTTTGATGAATACGAAGATGTAAAAGAAATTATCAAATACAAAGAGATTTTTTCTGCGCTTGAAAATGCTTCAGATAGATGCAAATACGTAGCAGATGTTTTGGAGTCTATTTCAGTAAAACATTCATAAATATCCAACTAATTGGACATGGATTCACAACTTCTTCTTTTAATTGCAGTCATTGTTTTAGCCTTTATTTTTGACTATATAAATGGTTTTCATGATGCGGCGAATGCAATTGCCACCATTGTAGCTACCCGAGTTTTAACTCCGTTTCAAGCTGTTTTATGGGCTGCTACTTTTAACTTTGCTGCCTATTTTGTATCCAAATATTGGATTGGTGAATTTAAGATTGGTAATACCATTGCCAAAACTGTGAACGAAAGTTCAATTACGCTCGAAGTTATCTTAGCTGGAATTATTGCGGCTATTGTGTGGAATTTAGTCACATGGTGGTATGGAATTCCATCCTCTTCTTCCCATACCTTAATTGGTGGATTCATCGGTGCGGCCGTTGCCAGTGCAGGTGGATTAACCGAAATGGATGGTGAAGCGGTAATCAATTATGTGAAAGTTGTACCGATTTTTATCTTTATTTTTATGGCTCCACTAGTTGGGATGATTGTCGCCTATTTCATAACGGTCATCATAATGCACCTATTTAAGCGATCAAGCCATCGGAAAGCTGAGAAATGGTTCAAACGATTGCAGTTGGTTTCTTCTGCTCTATTTAGTTTGGGGCACGGTGGAAATGACGCACAGAAAGTAATGGGTATTATTGGTGCTGCCGTTATTGTTTATCATATTCAACGTGGAGATGCAGAATGGGTGAATTCGCCCGATCAATTTGCGCATTTCGTCGTTGATTATTGGTGGGTACCGCTTTCCAGTTTTATCGTTATAGCTCTTGGTACGATGAGTGGTGGATGGAAGATTGTGAAAACAATGGGTACAAAAATCACGAAAGTAACTCCTTTGGAAGGTGTTGCCGCTGAAACTGCTGGTGCAATTACACTTTATATTTCTGAATTCTTTGGTATCCCAGTTTCTACAACGCATACCATTACGGGATCCATCATTGGAGTTGGAATAACCAAACGTGTTTCTGCCGTTCGTTGGGGAGTGACCATCAACATGTTATGGGCTTGGATTCTTACCATTCCCGTTTCTGCATTGATTGCGGCTTTGGTCTACTATTTCATCATGCTTTTCTAAACAAATAAAAAAGCGTTCGTTTAATTTGAACTATTGTACTGTAATTTGCTTTGGATTATTTACAATTATTTCCGGCATATCTTTATACAAAATCAACTTACCACTTACACAAATGGTTTTGTCTTTAAAGAATTCCGCTGGTTTGTAGCTGAATTTTTTCCAATCACTTTGGAAAATAGCGACCGTCATTTTTTGATTCGGATATTTTGCCCCTAAATTCAGTAAAACTACTTTTTTGGATGCATAATTTCCGTACACTTTGTTGCAATAGACGACCTCCTTATTAATGTTTTTCATCACATCCGCATCCGTAATTTTTTGTTGAGCGAATGAAAAACCAGATAGGTATAGAAATATGAGATAGATAGGTTTCATGGCGGTATGATTTAAAATGGAAGGTCTAAGTTAATCTTTAAAAATGAATTGATTTACAGGATTTTCCCTAGATTTTGATCCTTCAGAAGTATCAATATGTTTTTGTCATATCGGAAGGAATCACCACATTGAATTCCGTAAGTTTTGCTTCTTTAGGAAGTGAAACCGAATTCTCTTCCGACTCAAAAACGGAGATAACCGCAATCTTTAAGTGGGGATTTTGTTTTTTCAAATACCAATATATTCCACCGTATTCTTTGCTATGGTAATTACCATTGTAATGCAAAAACAATTTTCCTTGTGACCAATAGTCAAGTATGGATTCTGCCATGGTTGCATCTTTTACCGCTTGTGCCGCAACGAAATTAATTCCACCTTCTTCCATATGGTCAAACATCATTTCCAACATTTCGGGATAACCTGGCGTTTCCATATCTACATCGACCGGTAAATTCATTATCCACTTCTTTTCATCCTCGGGTAAAAAATCCAAACTCTTTAGACCTTCCTTGTACACTTGTGAAGCATATTTTCGGGGAATGTTGGTGGCGATAAATTTTAAATGATGGGTTTTCGCAAAATCCATCAATGGATGGTAATCGGTTGTGTGATTATTCCACAAACGTATGGAATCTTTCAAGTCTTTTTCTTCAATATTCCCTGCTAAATAAGCATTCAATTGAGATTGATTGTCGCGTTCAAACATTTCAGCACCCAAAACTAAATCACTTCCTTTTTTAGAATACAGCGCTTTGGTTAGTTGCAATTCCAACCAATGATTGATAGAATTATCGTGGTTTTCACCAAATAAAACTACATCATACTTCAACAATTGATTAACCATTCGTTCAAATTTCACTTTCTTTCCTTTTTTCGTGTAAAACTGATAGGCAGTTGCATTTTGAGAAAAAACAAAAGACAGTGGGAAAGTGAGTAGTAAGAATACGAGTAAGAAATTACGGGATTTGGAATTCATGGTATCAGAATTAATAGGTTTTGGAATTGAAATATAGTAAAAAAATGAGAATGACGAACGAAATTTGGAAAGAAGGTGATTTTAGAATTTCTCTTTTTCTTAATCCCTTCAGAAATTTATTTCTCATTCAATTTGTAATTTAATCCAAACAGCGTTGATCATTCGACAAAAACCACTAATTTTGTAGATGCAAGTCGCTTTGTCGCTTCGAGCAATCGGAGAGGAAAGTCCGGACACCATAGAGCAACATAGCGGGTAACGCCCGTCGTTCCGAAGGAATTCGGAAAAGGACCAGTGCAACAGAAAGCAAGTACAGTTCGGCTGTAGTGAAACCAGGTAAACTCTATGTGGTGCAATGCCATGTATATCGACAGTTAAGGGTTGCTCGCCCGTTGTCGAGGGGTAGGCAGATTGATCTTTTGGGTAACTGAAAGACGAGATAAATGACAAAGATTCTTTTGTTCGCAGAGGAATACAGAATCCGGCTTATAGACTTGCATTTTTTTCGAAAGTTTAGAAAAAAAAAACCACCTCGTTTTGAGGTGGTTTTCTTATTTAATAAAAGTTTGTAGTTACTTTTTGATTACTTTATACGTACCTGTTTTTCCATTTACATTCACTTTCATGATGTATAAACCAGGTGCTAAATTTGAAACGTTGATTTCTTTTGAAACTGAATTCACTTTCGAAGAAAGCGATTTCTGACCTAATGTGTTATAGAAAACAACTGATTCAATGTTGCTACCTGATTTCAATGAAATTACATCTTTGACTGGATTCGGATAGAAACTGAAATCTACCAATGGATTTTCAATGGTTTTAAGCATATCTTTTGCAACTGTACTCCATGCCATTTGATTAAAGTCAGCCCCACTTGTGAATGGACCTACTAAAGTGGATGCTCCTGTAGTCACATCTAATCTTCTCCATTCCGATTGGAAAGTATCTTCATTGAATGCGGATAAATAAACATAACCATCATCACCTGGAATAAACGTTCCTCCTTGTCCAAAGTTTGCAGAGAAACCTAAACTTCCAATATAGGTTGAACCTCCTGTAGCCAAATCAATTTTATAGAAAGCATCGTCAACAACATCATGCGCATACCCATTTCCAGCTGCGTCAATCATTAACGAAATTACACCTGTATTCGGCATAGAACCAACTTCCGTATTGGTTACACCGGCAATATCGATGATGTGTAATTTTGAAGGGCCTGCTAAATCACCAGATACAGCGTACAATGTTCCATCTGTATGGAATTCAGCTCCTAACCAATTATGACCAGAACCTGGATTAATGGAACCTAAGTTGGTATACGAACCAGTTGTTAAGTCTACTTTAAAGAAGAAATTGCTGTTATCCAATACGTACGCTGTATTCGGGTTCGCTGGATCAATCGCACCTGCATTTTCGAAATCACTCACTGGAGAAGTTCCTATTGTAGTTAAAACCGATGGATCTGCTTTATCAAAACTAACCAAAGTTCCTGAATCATTTACGATTCCAAAAACAAGAGAATCCGATGGACCTCCACCTGGCTCATCGTCACCGATTACATTCCAAATATACGCGTCATTTAAGCCCAAAGCTGTCAATGCAGTGGGTACATTCGCACCACATTCTGCAGCTTGAATATAACTTGGTCCTGTTTGAGCTTCTTCATTGGTACCGAAAGCTAAATAATTACCATCCGCTTCTCCATCCCAAATAACCAATTCCATTACCATGGCTTCTCCTGCAGGAATCGTTGCAGAAAGTGGTAGGCTAACAATAGTAAACGAATCTGCATCTGTAGCTGTATAATAAGCAGTGCCTTGCAAGGTCAATGTTCCACCTGGGAAAGTTCCTACCGTAGTTGAATAAATGTTTGCCGTAATATCATAACCTACAGGAATGTTTGTGGCTTCAATTGCAAATTCAACTGTATTTACTTCAAATCCATTGGTAATACCAAAGTCTCCCGGTAAATTAAATACACGAAACATATTATTGTCTCTCGAATAATTAGGATGTGACGCACATGCAATTCCTCGCGTAATTACCTGAGAAGTGCTTTGCGTAATGGTTTGGGGAGCAAAGTTTACAATAGGTCCTCCATTGAAATATTCCTGAAGCATCACTTGTTCATTTTTTGTAAAATGAGCATTTACACTCCCAGAATTTACGCCAATCAGATCCTTTCTAATTAATAAGTCTTCAATCGTTACCTGACTCTGCGGTACAGAACTGTTGGTAAAAGAATTCTGTGCTAACATGAGTGATGAACTCATTACCACCGTTAACATAAGATAAAGTTTTCTCATAAAATTTTAGTTTTAGATTATTTTAAACAAATTTAATGCTTTAACTTTTCGATTAGATAAATTTTACATGAAATTAACAAAGAATTAACATTGAGAAAACAATAAAAAAAGCCATTCAATCAAGAATGGCTTTTTTAGCAATTATATTTTTCTATCTAAATTATCCTTCTACAAAATATTTATAAAAATAGGGAATGGTTTCAATTCCCTTGTAGAAATTGAATAAACCATAATTCTCATTCGGTGAGTGAATTACATCCGAATTTAATCCAAATCCCATCAATACAGATTTCGATTCCAATTCTCTCTCAAACAAAGCAACGATGGGAATACTTCCACCACCACGCGTTGCCAATGCATCTTTTCCGAAGGTGTGGGTCATCGCTTTTTTAGCTGCTTGAAAACCTTTGTCCGATGTTGGAAGGACATACGCATCCCCACCATGATGGGGCGTAACTTTTACTTCAACGGATGAAGGCGCCAACGTAGGGAAGTAGTCTGCAAACAATTGGGTGATTTTTTCAGGATCTTGTCCAGGAACCAATCGCATGGAAATTTTTGCATACGCATGCGATGCAATTACTGTTTTTGCTCCTTTTCCGGTATATCCACCCCACATTCCATTTACATCCAAAGTCGGACGGATGGAGGCTCGCTCCAGCGTAGTATATCCTTTTTCTCCTTGGACATCTTTAATTCCAATCGATTTTTTGTAGGCTTCGATGTCAAATGGAATTCGTCCCATTTCTTCTCTTTCCTCTTTGGTTAACTCTAAAATGCCATCGTAAAATCCAGGAATGGTAATGTGTCCATCTTCGTCATGCAATTTTGCAATCATGTCACACAATACGTTGATCGGATTCGGAACGGCACCTCCGTAAACGCCGGAATGCATGTCCAAATCAGCTCCTTTTACTTCGACTTCAACATAACTCAAACCTCTCAATCCTACGGAAATAGAAGGTTGTTCTTTTGAAATAATGTCGGTATCTGAAATTAAGATGATATCGTTTTTTAATTTTTCTTTATTATTTCGCACAAATTCGCCCAAGCTAATCGAACCTACTTCTTCTTCGCCTTCAATCATGAATTTGATGTTACACGGAAGTTCGTTCTTTCTATTCATCGCTTCAAACGCTTTTACGTGCATAAAGAATTGACCTTTGTCGTCGGCCGAACCGCGTGCAAAAATCGCTCCTTCCGGATGAATTTCTGTCTTTTTGATTACAGGCTCAAAAGGACCCGACTCCCAAAGTTCCAAAGGATCCGCCGGCTGTACATCGTAATGACCATACACCAAAACCGTCGGTAGCGATGGGTCAATGATTTTTTCACCATAAACTACGGGGTATCCACTGGTTTCGCACACTTCCACATTGTCAGCGCCCGCTGCTTTTAAATAGTCAGCAACCAAATCGGCTGTATTTAAAACATCTTGATTGAATGCAGGATCAGCACTAACGGATGGGATTTTTAATAGTTCAATTAATTCGTCTAAAAATCGTTGTTTATTTTCAGAAATAAACTTCTGAGTTTCTTCCATTCTAATTTTAATTTGTTATGATTGGCTAATGTAGCAAATTCACTTTAATTTTTAAATGTTTCGACTCACTTTCTTAAAATCACTTATCTTCGCTTTTCAAATTAAAAAAGATGATTATTTACAGTGTTACGATCTGTGTGGAAGCAGGCATTGAAGAAGAATGGGTGGAATGGATGCGTACCTCGCACATTCCAGAGGTGATGAATACAGGGAAATTCTCATCCTGTCGTTTTTCGAAATTACTTTCGCACAAAGAAGAAGGGGTTCAAAATTATTCCGCGCAATATACTTGCAATTCCGCAGCCGATTTGGAGGATTACCAACAGAATTTCGCCAAAGAATTACAGGGAAAATCAGTGGAGAAGTTTGCAGATAAAATGCTTGCCTTTCGTACCGAATTGGAAGTTATTGAAGAATTCTAACGACTTAATTTCTCCAGCGCATATTGGATCATTTTGTCAATGGTCGCATGGGAATCTTTGCTGAATTCACCCAACGCACGATTGGCAACAATACAATTCATCGATAAAGCTTCATGCCCCAGCATTTTGGATAATCCATAAATTCCCGAAGTTTCCATTTCAAAATTCGTAATTCGAATGCCATTGTGTGAAAATCCGGCTAAAATGGCATTGATGTCTTTGGGCGAAGGTGCCAATCGCAATTCTCGTCCTTGTGGCCCATAAAAACCCAAAGCGGTTGCCGTAATTCCTGAAATCGTTTCTTCCGAACGTAATTGATCCATCAGAAATTGAGAGCCTTCGACTAAATAAGGTTCTGCCTTTTTGGAATCCCAATTCGCATAGTCTAAAAATGCATTTCCTATTTCTTTTTCAAAAATAGCGTCTGAGCCTTCGTAATAATGCATCAATCCATCAAAACCCAATCCGTGTGAACTCAATACAAAACTATCCACCGGAATGTCTGTATGCAAAGCTCCCGAAGTTCCCAAACGAACGATGTTCAGTTTTTTTAATTCGGAATTGATTTCACCGGTTTGTAAATTTATATTCGCTACCGCATCCAATTCGCTCAATACGATGTCGATGTTGTCCGTTCCCATTCCCGTAGAAATCACCGTAAATCGCTTTCCGTTGTACGTTCCCGTATGGGTAACGATTTCTCTTTTTTGGGTTTTGAATTCAATTTCATCAAAGTATTTTGAAACTTCTTTTACTCGGTCAGGATCGCCCACTGTGATGATCCATTCCGATAAATGTTCCGGACGAATATTGCAGTGATAGATACTTCCATCGTCATTCAAAATCAATTCAGAAGATGCTTTGCTCATAATATAGTTTGTATTTGAATTCAAAGTTATAAATTAAAATGCAATAGACCGTAAGCTTGGGGTAGTAAATGGTAAGCGATAAATTGTGTCTTTACATAATACGTTGTACTTTGTACGCTGTACTTAGTACATAATTAATATATTTGCTCAAAATCTAAATTATGTTAGTCGTAACTGCTATTCAAGAAAACAAAGAAAGAGTCTTGGAAGGACTTAAAAAAAGAAATTTCAAGGATTTGGGATTGGTTGATGAAGTGTTAAACGTCGATGAATTACGTAGAAAAACTCAATTTGAGTTGGATACGCTTTTAGCAGAATCGAATAAAATGTCGAAGGAAATCGGTCAATTATTTCAGCAAGGAAAAACCGAAGAAGCGAATGATTTAAAATTAAAAACGGCGGACCAAAAATCACAAATCAAAGAATTGCAAGATTTGTTGGCGAAATATGAAGAAAGCTTGCAATCGATGTTGTATCAACTTCCGAACATTCCACATAGCAGTGTAATTCAAGGAGTAGGAGCGGAGGACAATGAAACGATTTTCGAACACGGTGACGCTAGTCCCAAACCCAATGCAATTCCCCATTGGGATTTAGCAAAAGCAAAGAATTTGATTGATTTTGAATTGGGTGTAAAAATCACAGGCGCAGGATTTCCAGTGTATATTGGAAAAGGAGCACGGTTGCAACGTGCTTTGATTCAATTCTTTTTAGATAGAAATACCGCAGCAGGTTATACCGAAATAAATCCACCTTTGGTTGTGAATGAAGCTTCTGGAATTGGAACCGGACAACTGCCCGATAAAGAAGGACAGATGTATTACATCAACGAAGATAATTTATACTTAATTCCAACTTCGGAAGTTCCTGTGACCAATATTTACCGAAATGAATTGGTAGAAGGTTCAAGTCTTCCGATTAAAATGACGGCATATTCTCCTTGTTTTCGACGGGAAGCCGGAAGTTATGGAAAAGATGTTCGCGGCTTGAATCGTTTGCATCAATTTGAGAAAGTGGAAATTGTACGTATTGAAAAACCAGAAAACTCCTACGCAGCTTTGGAAGGAATGGTAGCGCATGTAAAAGGACTTTTGGAAGATTTGGAATTGCCGTACCGCATTTTGAGATTATGTGGTGGTGATACCGGATTTGCATCTGCATTAACCTACGATTTCGAAGTGTTTTCGGCCGCTCAAGAGAAATGGTTGGAAGTAAGTTCGGTTTCGAACTTTGAAACTTTCCAAGCCAATCGTTTGAAGTTGCGATTTAAATCCGACGGTAAAAATGAATTGTGTCATACTTTGAATGGAAGCGCCTTGGCACTTCCTCGCATTTTGGCTTCGCTTTTGGAAAATCACCAACAAGAAGATGGAAGCGTGCGTATTCCTGAAAAATTAAGAAGTTATACCGGGTTTGATTTGATTGAGTAATCAAAATCTAATTATATAGAAGCTGTCTCGAAATAAAATTTGAGGCGGTTTTTTTTATTTTCTTTTGTAAAGCGTTAAATTTTGATTATTTGTGATTTTTGCACATTAGGATAAAAAGGTGCTCTTACTTAAGCACTCTTTTTTCTTAGATTGTGTGCTAAAGCGTGTAATCCGAACTCTAATTCGGCTTTTTGTATTCCTTTGTGCGTAAATCGCTTGAAGTTCCGGTTGGATTTAATATGTGCGAAGACAGGTTCCACATCCGCCGTGCGTTGTTTGCGTTTTATTTCACCGATTTTACTCAAAAGGTTTTCCCGGACTTTGTCCTTATGCCGTTCTAAATTTTGGTTGCGTTCTATTATTCTGTTTCCCTGCGCTTTGTGGCAAGTCCCTCGCAGCGGACAACCATTGCAGTTTTGAGCCTGGTATAGTGAACTTGTCTGAGCATAACCGCTTTTGGTTTTTCGGTTTTTAGAAGATATTTTGTTCATCGGTTGTCCCATCGGACAGATGTACTGATCTTTCTCTTCATTATAATAAAGTTTATCACGGTGAAAGTCTTCGTTGATTTTCTTTCTTTTCGATTTTAAAATACCCTGTTCCTTATCGAAGGTGTTATATTTTACGAAGGTTTTTATATTTTTCTCTTCCAGAAAATCATAATTTTCTTCACTGCCATAACCAGCATCAGCAGTAAGTTCTTCGGGCAAAAACTGATAAAGTTCTTCAAAAGTATTGAGGTGTGGCTTAAGCGTATTTAAATCATTAGTGGTTTGGTGTAAAGTATAATGAATAACGAACTGGGACTCGGAACTTACCTGTACGTTGTAGGCGGGTTTAAGTTGTCCATTCTGCATATGATCATCTTTCATGCGCATAAAGGTGGCATCGGGATCGGTCTTACTGTAACTGCCACGTCCGGCCAAAAGTTTTTCCTGCTCCTCGTATTTATCCAGGTTCTGAGAAAAATTCTTTTGAATGTATCTTAATTTTGCCTTTGCTTTAGTAGAAGCCTTCGGGTTTTTGCTGATGATCTCTTCTATTTTCTTGGCGGTCTTCTCTATTATATCTTTATCGATGGTTTTAAACTCCGGTGGTGTAGGATCGCTGTCTTCTTCCTCAGCAATGCTTTGGGCATAGTTCCACATTTGCTCAAGTTGCTGAGCCATCTTTTCTTTTCTGGTTTTGATGGCATTACCCCAAACGAAGGTATATCTCCCGGCAATAGACTCTATCTTGGTTCCATCGGTAAAAACTTCTTTCAAGCTAACGAGTCCTTCCTCTGCTAATAAAAGAACGACCTGTTTAAAAATATCTTTGAAAATAGTCTTGAGTTTCTTGCTACGAAAACGTGCAATGGTGTTATGGTCTGCAACCAGTTGAGCGGACAACCACATAAAATTAATATTCTCACGCATCGCTTTTTCGATCTTCCTGCTGGAATACGTATTATCCATATAAGCGTAAACCATCACCTTAAGCATCATCTTGGGATGAAAACTGGGTTTGCCATCTTTGCTATACTCTTCAATGAGCAATCGCAAATCCAATTGTTCAATAATCCCATTAACGATCCAAACTGGATGGTTTTCTGGAATCAATTCCTCGATTGATGGTGGGAATAACCAATTTTGTTGCTGGTTGTAATCTTTAAATTTAACATTCATGTAATTGATTATCAGTACTTAAAAATACAAAAATATCCCGATTCACACAATGCTTCTTCAAAAATAATCACAAAAAAACCGCCTCAGTATTGAGACGGCTTCCATTTACTTCGTATAATACCTAAAATGAAGTTGTCTTATTCGTTCCAATAACTCTCCATCAGCCGGTCCTTTGACTATGATGTTTTTTGCAATTTGCTGAATGGGCAAAAAGTGAATAGGGGTTTCGGGAATGTTTAATCCTTGAAGCCATTCGCCCAATTGTTTTCCCGAACTGATGTAAACGACGGTTCCAATTTCGGACCACGCGTGCGCTCCTGCACACATAGCGCAATGTTCGCCGCTGGTGTATAAAGTGGAGTTTTTTCGTTGGCCCAAGGTTAGATTGTCCAACGCCCAATTTGACAATTCATATTCCGGGTGAGCGAGTAGATTTTTTTCATTCACTCGATTTCGAGCTTCCGCCAATTCCAAACAGCGATTTAAAAAGGAAATATCTTGTTCGGTTAAACGTGCAGAATTATTCATGTTAGGAAGTTTCGATGAAAATTTAATGTCTTATTCAGCCACTTTCTTTTTTGCCATTTTAGCTTTAAAGATTTCATACACAACAGGAAGAACAGAAAGAACCACAATTCCTAAAATGAATTTTTCTAAATGAGCTTCTACAAATGGGATTCGACCAAGAAAATAACCGATCAAACCAATTCCACCTACCCAAATAAAACCACCTAAAATATCATACGGTAAAAAGACCTTGTAATTCATACGTCCAACGCCTGAAATAAAAGGAGTAATCGTTCGTACTATGGGAACAAAACGTGCGATGATGATGGTTCTTGGCCCATTCTTTTCGAAAAATGCATGGGTTTGATCCAACCATTGTTTTTTTACCAATTGTTTGCCTCGGAATTTTAAGGAGAGAACCCGTTCATTAAAGAATCGACCGACGAAATAATTGAGATTATCACCGAGAATTGCGGCTACAATCAGTAAGGGGATTAATATTTTAATATCCAATCCACCATCGATTGCACACAGCATTCCTGCCGTGAATAGAAGCGAGTCACCCGGTAAAAAAGGAAAGATAACAAATCCCGTTTCAATGAAAATGATGAGGAATAAAAATACGTAGATTAATGTTCCGTATTCAGCGAATAACCACAATAAAGTGTCTTTGGTATTGGTCAATAAATTGATAAGGAAGTCAAGGAATTCCATTGATAGTATAAATTTGGTGCGAAGGTAATCTATATTTATTACAAAGACTTTTTCAAAATGTGAAAAATTTGTGAAAACTGGCATAAACCGGTGGCAGTATAAATCACCCCATTTTTGATTGGGCGATTCCCGAAAATCAAAGTTAGTTATCCATCTTTTTGATCGGTTTTCCGTTGGTCAAGGGCGGAAAGAAAAATTTATAAGGATTTCTAAAGAAATCTTTTGTTACCGCCCAAATCATCGGAAAAATAGTGTATAACTTAATGTTGTTTGAACGCATTGCCAACATCAAAGACAATAAAAAACTCACGAAAAAATTGAAAGTTCCTACCGCAAAAGTGGCAATTATTGCTACGACTAAAGTTTTAAACGCAATACTTGTAAATCCAATCCCAGCAATTCCCATCGCCAAATTTCCAGCGACAAAAGTAATGTGACGTATGTCAAAATTGATGTTAAGAAAATCGCCTACCAAAAACGCAAAGCCCATCATGAATCCAAACGCTACATTTCCAACTACTCCTCCGTAATTGTTTTCAAACCAATTGGCAATGGCTCTTCGCTTTTTTTCTTTGAAAAACTTCTTCAAAAAAGGATGGTTGAAAATTCGCTGGGGGTAATTGTTGTATCGCAAGCTGTTGATAACCAGCCCTGATAGTAAGCCTGAAACAAATAAAAAGAAACCAGCAATCGAAGCAAACCAAAGTATCTTTTTATCGAAATAGGCGAGTTCACTCCAAAAACTGAAAGCCTGACTAAAGGAGAGTACTTGCCATCCAAAAACGGAACGAAATAAATAAAACAAGGCAATGACCAAGGTAAAACTGGCCAAAACATTTCCTTGAAAAGCAATGAATTGACTTCGGCTGAGTCGCGCAAATAGTTTAGAAAACTCGGTGTAATCAATTTTCTTGCTGATTTCATCTCGTTTCAGAGTATGTGCAATTAAAGATGCAGTCATGGAGGGTTGTTTAGTAGCTAAAGTCATGTGGGTTAGGTAAATCACAGTAAAACCCAAAGCATAATTGATACTATACATCAGTGCTCGTGTAAAAGGCGATAGGTCGTTTATGTTCCCCATCCATAACTTAATGTACACACAGAGCGCGACGATTAAACCTCCGCCGCAGGCAGTCATAAATAATTTAGAGTATTCTTTGGAAGTTGACGTAATGTACTTTTCGCCTGTTTTTCCATTGTGGTAGGTTGCTAAAAAGGTAACCAAATAGACCGACGATGAAATTTGTTTGCTCAACCAGTTTTTGGGTGAATAATATTCGGGCCATGCTTTGGTCGCATTGGTGAAAAACACAACCAAAGCATTGTCGGTTTTTAGATCATTCAGATTGCGAAGTAAATACTGTAAACGTTGAAGTTCCTGTGTCAATCGATTGATTTTCACTGTAATTTTCAAAGAAATTCCTTTGTTGTCTTTTTGAGTTAAAATATCGTTGAGATAATTGATACAATTTCGGATCAGCTGTCTTGTTTCCAATTGATCAAAGGGATGGTCGGGATTTTCAATGATGTTTCGTATCACAATTGAAAGTTTGTAAAACGGTGTTTGGGCATACTCGCCCGATGGACGATAGCGCATCATTTCATTGTCAGAAAACTCACCGCCAATTCGGTCCATTAAGATGGTAACCGATTCAACCAATTGGTTTTTACTGTTTTTTCGAAGTGATTTTAGTGTGGATTCATCGGTTTGGCTAAAAAGTGCTGTATAGAATCTTTGCCAACGATCTTTGGGAATGATTTTGAAATTTTTATAATAAATTTGATTGTAAAATAAATCATTGACTACCGAAGTTAAAGTCTGATCATCTTCAATCTCGGGCAACAATACATTGCTGATTTTCGATCGTAACAAAGAGAAAACAGAGTTTTCTTGCATCAAGCCCGATGTTGTCAAGAAATTTATAAATCGTAAATCTTGAAAAACCCCACTGATTTTAAGGTGGAATTTTTGATGGAAAACCACGTCTTTTTCTAGTTTCAAAGTCAAGGCATCCATGAAAGAAATGATGTCTGGATAATTTCTGTGGGCAATTTGAAACAAGTGGGTTAGAAATGTTTTATCGTTTGTATTTTGATTGAAAATGGATTCTAAACGCATATACTAATTTTAGAATAGAAGGCCAAAAGTACTCAATCTTTTTTTATTCAATTGAATAGGGAAGAATTCAACCAATGCTTACTCCATTCTCCGTTTTATCATCGGGTGTTACAAACGTTAATTTTCCATCTTCTTTTTCAGTCAACAACAACATGCCTTGACTTTCAATTCCTCTAATTTTACGGGGTTCTAAGTTGACTAAAACCATGACCTGTTTTCCTATAATTTCTTCCGCTGTGAAACTTTCAGCCACTCCAGAAACAAGGATACGAATGTCGATGCCTGTATCGACTTTTAATTTCAATAATTTATCGGCTTTTTCTACTTTTTCAGCTTCTAAAATAGTACCAACGCGTAAATCGATTTTTGTAAAATCGTCGAAAGTAACGGTTTCTTTTTGCGCCACTGCATTTGGATTTGTCATGTTATTGTGTGTTTTACTGCTTTGTAATTTTTGAATTTGATATTCGATGGCTTCATCTTCCACCTTTGCAAAAAGCAATTCGGCCGAATTGAAGGTGTGACCGCTTGGAATTACTTCTTCTATATTTTCTAACTCTGTCCAACTCTTGGCGGTTGTATTCAACATTTTAAATACTTTGTCAGACGTAAACGGCAAGAAAGGTTCGCCCAACTGAGCCAACATTCCTGCAATTTGAATCGCGGCATACATGATTCCTTTTACTTCTTCGGGTTTGTCTTGCTTTTTCCAAGGCTCTTGAATTTGCAAAAATTGATTGCCCAAACGAGCTAAATTCATGTATTCTATCAATGCATTTCGGAATTCATATTTCTCTAAAAAACCACCAATTCGTTTGGCGAATTCTTTTAATTGATTCAATTCTTCAAATGCAATCGTTTTTTCTGGAACAACACCTGCGTAATATTTATCGGTCAAAACCATCACACGGTTGATGAAATTCCCAAAAATACCCACCAATTCGGAATTATTTTTAGTTTGAAAATCTTTCCACGTGAAATTGTTGTCTTTATGTTCGGGTAAATTCGCAGTTAAAACGTAGCGCAAAACATCTTGTTGACCCGGAAATTCTTCCAAATATTCATGCCCCCAAACCGCCCAGTTTTTGGAGGTGGAAATTTTATCGTCTTCTAAATTCATAAATTCATTCGCGGGAACATTCGTTGGTAAAATGTAATCTCCATGCGCTTTCAACATCGATGGGAAAATGATGCAATGGAAAACAATGTTGTCTTTTCCAATGAAATGAATCAATTGGGTTTCTGGATTTTGCCAATAATCTTTCCAATCTTTTCCCTTTTCTTCCGCCCATTCAATGGTGGAAGTGATGTACCCAATCGGTGCGTCAAACCACACATACAACACTTTTCCTTCTGCATCGGGCAAAGGAACTTTCACGCCCCAATTCAAATCTCGCGTCATTGCACGCGGTTTCAACCCATCGTCCACCCACGATTTTACTTGACCGTACACATTGGATTTCCAGTCATCTTTGTGTCCTTCCAAAATCCATTCTTTCAAGAAACCTTCGTATTGATCCAAAGGCAAATACCAATTCTTGGTTTCCTTTAAAACCGGTTTATTTCCGCTCAAAGCGGAACGTGGATTAATTAATTCACGTGGACTCAAAGTCGTTCCGCAGTTTTCACATTGATCACCATACGCATTGGGGTTGTGGCATTTTGGACATTCACCTACAATGTAACGGTCGGCCAAGAATTCTTTGGCTTCTTCGTCATAAAATTGTTCGGAAACTTCTTCCACAAATTTTCCGTTGTTGTATAAATTCAAAAAGAAATCCGAAGCTACTTCATGGTGTTTCTTATTGGACGTTCGCGAATAATGGTCAAATGAAATTCCAAATTGAGACAGGGTTTCTTTGATTAATCCATGGTACTTATCTACAATGGCTTGCGGTGTTGTATTTTCTTTTTTTGCACGAATGGTAATCGGAATTCCATGTTCATCCGACCCACCGATGAAAGCAACATCGTGCCCTTTTCTCCGAAGATAACGAACATAAATATCAGCCGGAACGTACACTCCTGCCATGTGACCTATGTGGATGGGACCGTTGGCGTAGGGAAGTGCAGTTGTTACCGTATATCGATTGGAAGTACTCATTTTGAAAAATATTTGAAATGCAAAGATAATCGAGTGGAAATGAAAAAGGGTAATGTATTGGGAAAAAGTACGCAATTTGATGAAACACTCCTTTTTTTCAAAACTATTTTCTTTCCGCTTTAAATAATTTTATTCTTTTTCGGTCTGTATTATTTTTTCCTGATTGAGTTTCGTTGTCATCAAATTCTTCTATAAATTGAATAGAATAGCCCATTTCATTCATTTTATTCTGAATGTGTTCAACATTTTCATTTGCCATACTGATAAAATAAAACGCATGTTCTTGTGGAAGTTTTGAAGGATTGTCAAAATCAATATCCGGAATAATTTCGCCGTATTTAAACCAAATTTCAGGAGAATAGACGTGAAACCCATATAGTTTTAATCCGGAATTTTGAATGCTTTCTTTTTTGAGAAGAATGGAGTGATGGTTGGGATTGTTAGTAAAAATATCGTCAATTATGGGAATTCCTAACAAGGTTGCGGATGCTACAAAACAGATCGTAGCGAGAAATGCATTCTGTAAATTGAAAACCTTTCCAATTTGCCGGAAGAGATACAGACCAATCAAAACAGCACTAACCGAAAAGGTTATGGAATAAATGCTCATCTTAACCTTTAATCCCACAAATAACAGAAGAGGAACCATAATAGACACTACCGCCACCAGGCCAAAAGAAAAGCGTGTTAGCATTCTTTCCCATTTTTTCCAACTTTGGTTTTTTAGCAAATAATACACATAGAATCCAGTTGTGGCAGAAAGTGGAATCATCAAAGGAAATAAATACCGTTCCTTTTTGGATGGAACCAAACTCAAGAGGATAAAACAAAATAGGGTCCACCCAAAGAAAAAGACATAGGCTTTTGGAAATGGGGTTTTTCTTTTCACATACGGAAATGCAAGAGATATCACCGCAAAAATAGCCCATACGCCCATTTGAAGGGGAAAACTGAAATAACGCGTGAAAGGTTTTACATCCCGATTTGAACGTGCTGTAAATTCCTCTTCCATAATGCTAACAAAATTTTGATGGTCCGTAAAATAAATAAAAATATACCATGAAAATCCTACAAGTAATGCTAAAATAATCATCCACAGCCAACCCATCCATTTTATTTTTGGAAAACCATAAGCAATCCAATAACCTAAGAAAAAGGGCGCTGCTATGACATAAATTCCAGTAGGTCCTTTACTTAAAATAGAAAATCCAAGAAAAAGACCCGCCAAAGAAAAAGAAAGGAAGTCCTTTCCTTTGGATTGAAAACTTCGGTAAAAATAATAGATACCTATAAACCCGAAACTGTAACAATAGATGTCCCATGTAGCTCTCTTTCCAATAAAAATCACCAAAAAGGAGGTGCATAAAATCAAAGCGGAAACCAAAGCAAGTTGCTTGTCCTGGGTTGTCCTTTTTAAGAAATCATAAAAATAAAGTATCAAAAACGAACAGGAAAGAGCAGCGGGAAAACGGAGCGCCCAAAGAGTTTCCGTCCCAAATAAATAACCCATGATCGCACTAAACCAAGTAGGAAGGGGAGGTTTTTGATACCGAATTTCTCCATTCATGGTAGTGTAAATCCAATGATTATCCTTAACCATTTCCCGCGCCGACACAAAGTTACGGGCTTCCATAATATCTGCAAACAGATAATCCAATTGAAGTAAAAATAAGGTTAAAGCAAGAATCAAAAGTATTTTGTATGAAATTTTCATTCCCAAATAGTTTAATCTAAAGATACCATCATTTTAAAATAAAAATGAATTTTTTTCTAAATTTACCTCATGAATGACGAGGTAACCAAAACAATTATACAAACCATCGATGGTTTTCAATGGATTCTGATTGCAGCTCTGGGCGGATTGATTGTTTATTTTATATTTACTTCCCGTAAAAAAAGATGAGTTTTCCAAAAGCTGAAAATTTAGAAAATTAAATCTATTTCCTACTTCTTGAAATTGTATCTTTGCCAAAAAATTGGGCTCCTTTGAGTTACCCATTAATAAATCATTTATTAAACATTTTTTATGGCAAATATAGTAGCAATAGTCGGTCGTCCCAACGTAGGGAAATCCACTTTATTCAATCGATTGGTTCAAAAACGTCAAGCAATTGTCGACAACGTTTCAGGTGTAACGCGTGATAGACATTACGGAAAAAGTTATTGGAACGGAAAAGAATTCTCGGTAATTGATACCGGTGGATACATCGTGGGTTCCGATGATAATTTTGAAGTTGAAATCAGAAAACAAGTTGAATTAGCTATTGAAGAGGCGAATGTCATCCTATTTATGGTGGATAATCAAGTAGGATTGACCGATATGGATAAGGAAGTGGCACAATTGTTACGAAAAAGTCAAAAACCTATTCTGTTGGTCGTAAATAAGATGGATTCGAATAAAAATTTGCAAGATTCTTATGAATTCTACAATTTAGGATACGAGAAGTTTTATACACTTTCATCGATTTCGGGAAGTGGAACTGGAGAATTGTTGGATGATGTAGTTCCGCTTTTCGACGATACCGAATTTGAAGATCCGTTTGAAGGTTTACCACGAGTAGCCATTGTAGGTCGTCCAAATGCCGGGAAATCTACTTTGATTAATGCTCTTTTGGGTGAAGAAAGAAACATTGTTACCAATATTGCTGGAACGACGCGTGATTCCATTGAAACTCTTTACAATAAATTCGGACATGAATTTGTTTTGATCGATACCGCTGGAATTCGTAAAAAAGGAAAAGTAAGCGAAGATTTGGAATTTTATTCCGTGATGCGTGCGGTTCGTGTAATTGAAGATTGTGATGTTTGTGTCATAGTAATTGATGCCACGCGTGGAATTGAATCTCAGGATTTGAATATTTTATTCTTAGCCGAAAGAAACCGAAAAGGTGTCATTATTTTGGTGAATAAATGGGATTTGGTCGAAAAGGATACCCATACCATGAAGGAATTCGAAGAAGGAATTAAAAATAAAATCGCACCGTTCAACGATTTACCGATTTTATTTATTTCTGCCTTGACTTTGCAACGTGTTCATAAAACGGTAGAAACGATTATGGAAGTAAACGAGAATAGAAACCGTCGAATCAAAACCAGTGCGTTGAATGAGTTGATGCTTCCCATTATTGCAGCGATTCCACCACCGGCAAACAAAGGGAAATACATCAAAATCAAATACGTAACTCAGTTGCCAACGCGAACTCCGCAGTTTGCATTCTTTGCTAATTTACCGCAATATGTAAAAGAACCGTATAAGCGATTCATTGAGAATAAATTACGCGAAAACTTTAATTTTACAGGCGTTCCTATCGAAGTGTATTTCAGACAGAAATAGAATAACATTCGTTTTTTGGAAGTAAGAATTTTCCGTTTATTTGGATTTGAATTTCAACAAAGTTTCTTTTGTGAAGTCGGACAATACCAAGTGTCCGCTCATTTCAGCGCGTTTTGGCATGATGTCTAGCCAATCTTCTGTACCTTGCCAAAAGATGGATTTCAAATCGCGCATGGCTTCCAAACTGTAAACCGAAAGGTTTTCCGCGAATTTGGTAACGGCTTCTTCACAGCTTGATGCATCGGGAAGAATTTCGTTGAACATTCCTTTTTCCTTCACCCATTCGGGCGATTTCCAAACGGTTGGGTTCATGGTTAATTCTGAGAATGCGGTGATACCTATTTTCCGCGTAATCGCTGGCTCAATCACAAAAGGACCAATTCCAATTGACAATTCGCTCAAACGAATCGACGCATTGGCATCTGCAAGTGCATAATCACAGGCTGCAGCTAATCCAACGCCACCCCCGACAACTTTTCCGGTTATACAACCGACAATGAATTTGGGACAACGACGCATCGCTAATATCACATTGGCAAAGCCCATAAAGAACTTTTTACCGTCACTGAAATTATCGATGGTCATTAATTCATCAAAAGAAGCACCGGCACTGAAAACTTTATCGCCTTCACTTTTGAGAATGATGATTTTTACTTCTTCATTTTTTCCCAATTCATCCAAAATTCGAATCATCTCTCGAAGTTGCGTGCTCGGAAAAGAATTGCTTTTCGGATGAAAAAATTCAACCGTTGCAATTTGATCTTTGATGTCGTATTTGATGTAATAGCTGTCCATGTGTGTTTTGTTAATGGGTAAATAAATGGGAGAAATTGAATTTAATTTTCCGCGTTGTAATACAGTTTGTAGAATTTTTTTCCTTCTTCATCCGTCCCTTGTTCAATCATCTGACGATTTCCATGTACATAAATGTGGAAATTTTTATCTAATTTAATAATACTTTTGAAGAAACGTGCTTGTTTTTTCACGGCATCTTTCGAAATATCGAATTGATTACTGAATTCCACTTCATATACTTCTTCGAATTTATTTTTATAATCTTCAAAACTATTTTTTAATTCTTCTTGTCCTAAAACTTGTTCTGCAAAGTCATTGACTTCAAAAGTTTCATTGTCTTTAAAGAAATTCATCGATTTATTCAACAAATCGGCTTGATCTATTCGGCTAACTTCAAATTCTTCCGGCATTTTGTCCATCACATAACTTTTGCAGAAATTCAAAGTGGTTTCGGTATCGAAATACTCATCTTCTCTCGATTTCATGTCCAAAAACTCATCACCCCAAATTCCGTATTCTTCTCCTTTTCCATTGTCAACCGAAGAAATGACATAACCATCTTCTTCTTCAATATTGAAAATCAAACACCCTTTGTCGATTTTTGAAAGTAGAATTCCTTCTTCCGTCCACAATTTGTAATTGTTTTCATTGGGTTCCGCTTTCAGAATTCGGTCTTTGTGTTCGGTTTTGAAAAGACCGATTACTTTTACATGTTCTTCTTCAATCAAGGCATCTGGAAAAAATACGACAAAAAGTTCGCCTCCTTTCATTTTTGGATTTCCACCTACTTTATAAAGATGTTCAGCTATAGTCAATGAATTTTGTAGAAGTGAAGTCGGCTCTTCAAAAATCTTTTTTACCGAATTGTACACCAAATTCTCTTCGACACTTTCTTTTCCTTTGAAATGAAAATATTCTTCGGATTTAAATGGTTTTAAAAAAAAGGTATATAAAGTATCGGTTAATTCTGCCGGATAAAATGTCAAGGTTTTGGAAAGATGCAAATCTTCGTCCTGTGAACGGTTTCCAATTCGATGAATAACTAAGTCAAAAGATTCTTCTGTATTTATGTAATGCATTTTAAGTGAAGTTTAATAGTTTGAAATTCAGATTGTTAGTTTTAAATTCTCAGTTCTTGTTCGTTCGAAACAAGTGTGCGAATTTACTGAGATTGTATAAATAAAAAAATCCCGTCTAAAAAAAGACAGGATTTTTATTGTGACCTCGGAAGGATTCAAACCTTCAACCTCCTGAGCCGTAATCAGGTGCGCTATTCAGTTGCGCCACGAGGCCTGTTTTTCGGATTGCAAATATAGAAATAGTTTCCATTTTGACCAAATTAGTTAACTTGCAAACATGAAATTTTTTAAAATCTTTTTTATTTTCGTTCTTCTTTCTTCCAGTTGCAAGGATGTCAAGAACTTAGAGGTATCGTCCGAAAACACCTTCGTTTTCGATTACATTGAAAATGTCCAAATTGAAGAGAATGAAGAGGTCTTACGGATATTTTCTGCCAATGAAAGCGTTGAATTCCCGAAGAATGAACTGCCTTTGAAAACGGCCATGGTCATTCCCACCGTGGCGATAAGTTATATGGATGAATTGAATGTTTTGGATAAAATCTCCGGAATAAGTCAACCGGATTATATATTTAATCCAAAAATTCATCAAAAAATGAAAGAAAATAAAATCGATGTTATCGGTGTTTTTAATGAAGTTTTCATTGAGAAAATTCTTCTAAATAAACCAGATGTATTTATTTCTACGTCAGGACCGACTTTGGCCAAATACCATGAGATTTTAGAAAAAGAAGGCATTCGAATTTTGTACATCGATGAATATGAAGAGTCAAATCCACTGGCGCGTGCAGAATACGTGAAAATTTTTGGAAAGTTATTCGGAAAAGAAACGGAAGCCCATTCACTTTTTACTGAAATTGTAGAAAATTACAATGGAATCAAAGAAAAAGTAAAGAATTCCCATTCCACCAAACCCAAAGTAATGGCCAATCAAATGTATGGTGATATTTGGTATGTTCCCGGTGGAAAAAGTTTTCAATCCACCTTATTTAAGGATGCAGGCGGAGCTTATATATGGGCGGACACTGAAAGTGAGTCCACCTTGAATCTATCGTTTGAGTCGGTCTATGAAAAGGCGTTGGATGCGGATGTTTGGCTGAATGCTGGAGATTTTCCAAGTATTCAATCCTTGGTTGGAAGTTATCCCCATTACGAGTGGTTTCAAACTGTAAAAAATAAGAAAGTGTACAATTGGAGCAAACGCTCTTCCGCTTCCGGAGCGAATGATTACTTTGAAAATGGAACGGTTAGACCGGATTGGGTATTGAAAGATTTAGCCGCTATCTTTTATCCAGAGTTATTTCCGAATTATGAATTGTTTTTCTACAAACGACTCGAATAAGACGAAAGATTTAACCAATCAAATACGCCATTCCGTTGGAAACGGATCCGCGTAAATCGCTTACTTTTTTCTCTCGGAAAAGTTTTTCAATTAAATCCCGAGCAACTTTGTATTCGTTGTGAATAGGGCAGGGGTGCGATTCGGAACATTTACTCAAGCCCAATCCGCATCCTTTGAAAATATCTTTTCCTTCGATGGTTTCCACAATGTTTGAAATCGGTTGATTTTGTTGTTCTTCGCTCACAAAAAATCCGCCCGTTGGACCTTTCAGACTGTTGATAACACCATGCCGAACCAAGAGTTGCAAAGTTTTTCCAACCGTATGTTCGCTCGCATTGATATGTTCCGCAATTTCGCGTGCACATATTTTCTGTCCGTCTTCGCTTTTTACCGAAAGATAAATCACGGCTTTAATCGCAGTTTTACACGTTAAACTCAACATAGTTAATGACCTAAAAATTCTTTTCCTTCCGGAGAAATCAGGGTGTAATCCCAGGCTGGATCAAAAGTCAATTCGACATTGATTTCCCATTCCGGAAAGGATTCTTCCAATGAATTTCGGGTGTCAGAAGTGATCGCGTCGCCCATGGGACAAAATTGAGTGGTTAAGGTCATAATCAAATCCACTTTCTTTTTCGCATCGTCAAAATCGATCTGATAAACCAATCCTAAATCGACGATGTTTAATCCCACTTCGGGATCATCGACTTGATATAAGCCAGCTAATGCGATTTCACTTTTTTCTTGATCGTTTGTATATACACTCATTGTTTTTTGGGTTTATGTAGTATTATGATTGCTGAATTGTACACATAAAATACCGCTGCCATCAGCAATAATACGGCAGCTGTTTTTAGGATGAAGTCTATTTGAAAAATAATTCCAAAGAGCATGAAAATAAATCCACTGATATAGGTGATGGACATCGCTTTGTACACTTTGTCGTTAAATAGCTCTTTGGGTGCAGGCGTTTTTCCTTTGTGTGCTTTTTTTTGATACACCTTGTTCCATATAATAAAAGGCAACGTTTTGAAAGTCATTCCGAATATGAGTGCTGTAATCCATCCGAAGAAAATACAGAAACCATACAATAGAATAAGGTTTTGATTTTTTGTGGAAGGTAAAATAGCCATAACAACTACCATCACTGCAACGGGAATAATCATTTGTAGAACGGATAGAAGCGATATTTTCATTTGATCATCCACATTTTTTCGGATGCGAACTTTATACGCCAATCGGCAATGATTTCCGAATAAGAGAATTCCCATCAATCCCAAAATAAGGGGTAGATAATAAAATTCTGGGCTGACTTGTAGGATTTTAAATACCAGAAAACTAATTAAACTTCCATTGACCAGTCCGAAAATCCACCAAAGATTTCTTTCGTTTGCATATTTTGAAATTAAGAACATAGGAATCAATCGCGATCCTACGCCGATGACCAAAGTCAAAAACCATCCAATCAATCCCAAATGGGCGTGAATCGAAAGATAAGTCACCGATTCCCCGGGTAACAAAGAAGACGTAAAATTAAAAACCAAAAGCAATCCATAAAAAGTGGTCGAAAATAACCAAATCGATGCAGCGGCTACAAACCACGCATACACTTCGTTTTTGTCGCTGTGGTAAATGCTTAACAGGACATTGATGAGATAAAAAATCACACCCCAATTAATTAAAACTGCCGCTGATTTTAAAATCCATCCCGTATTAAAAACATAAAAACCATAGACTAGAAGTGGAATTCCAATTCCTGTAAATAGAAAAGTGAGATAGGCCAATAAATTACTGTGTAATTTCCCGGAAATCAAAACCGGTAGCAATTGATGGGAAGCGCCGAAAATTATCATGGTTCCCCAACCGAGTGCCATGGTATGCGTAATTGCTAAGGTGTAAGGTGTGAAATGATGTTGATGGAATAGATCGGTGTGAAACAATAGCAACACCGTTCCCACTAACAAGGAAATTGCCGCATAGATATAAAACGGTACGACCACTTTGTAGGAAGTAGTTTGTTGCAATCCAACGACGCCCGGTCCCATCATTTTTAACTGTTGTTTTTGAAAATTAGCAAATAGACCTCACCTTCTTGCACATCTTTGATGCGGTACTCGAAATTTCGATCTTTTAATTCGGTGAGAAGAAAGACAGGAATTCGTTTGTGGTACACATACAAAGCTTTGTCGTCTGGAAGATCTTCCAGTGTTTCTAAAATTGTCATCATCGGCATTGGCATTTCCAAATGGCGCACATCGATTTCGACTAAATTGTTTTCGAGTTTTTTGAGAACTTGTTCCCAGTCTGCAGAATCTCCGGTATCATCCGCCAATTCTACCTGTGCATCATCATTCAATTTATAGAAATACGTATCGACTCTTTCTGTACTTACCGTATCTACAAAAGCTTGATATCCTTGTTTTTCCAAAAGTAAAACCAATGGAACGGGTTCAAACGTATTGATGATTTTTAATACTTGACCTTGTTGAATTTCTTTTATTTTTTGTTGAATGGGACGAAGCGGATCGCCGCCGTCTGCAAGCATTTGCCGAACATCAAACGCAATGATTTGATCGGACTTTAAGGATTTTAAATAATCAGGAAGTGGTTTTCTTTCGGATTTTTCTTCTTCCGCCGGAGCTTCCGAATCTTTTTCAAAGCCCAACGGTTGTAGGGCTTTGAAAAAATCCGCTGGAGAACATCCTCCAATTTTTGATGCCATCTTTATACTGGTTCGTCCGGCCATTAATTTCCGTAAAACCGGATTTCTTAATTTCTTGAAATCCGGGCTTAGGGTAATGATCGCCTCCAATGCATCAGCATTGTGCTTTAATAATGCAGCAATTTTCGTTTGTTCATTAATTAGCATAGGTGAAATAATCTGGATATTTTACGATTCCTTCCGTTAAAGAATGTGCAGTTTTTGTCGCCTCAACTTCGTCTTGAGATTCTTTCAAACTTTTCACATCTTTCAAAACTGGTTCCAACCACAAATGCAAAGCATCATGATCGGGTCCTTTCATGGTACATTTTTGGATTAATTGTGCCATTTCTTGTTCCACTTCATTTGCATACGCATGCGAAGCTTCTAAACTTTTGTCTTCTTGTTTTTCGTAATTTTTGGCAATTTCGACTAAGTTTTTTCCATGAAGTTCTGTGCTTTCATCGGAGATCCATTTTGCACCGTTGTTCAATGCAAGTTCATGCATGCCTGACTCTCCGTGCTCGTGATGATCTGCTTCGCCATGATGATCTTCATGCATTTCTTCCACAACGTCATGGGAAGTTTGCGATTCTGTGTTTTTACACGCAGTAAATAAAAGAAACGAAAAAGCGATTGCTACTAATTTTGTGTTCATATTTTTCTTGTTTTTAAAGGGTTAATTAAACAAAAATAGAGAACATCCGATGGATAATTCAATTTTTTGCTCAAATTGTTAAGAAAGTGAACTCTTTCCTCCATCCCGACGATTGAAGTCGGGACGGAAAAGAGCCGCTTGCTTAAACTAAAGTCTTTTCGATTTCCGTTGTTTTCGGAAAAAGTATATTGTTTTCTATATGGAAATGCAATTGCAAATCATTTTCGAATTCTTTTAACATGTTGAATAGTAATTTATAACTCGTGCATGCATCTTCAGGAATTTCAAATTCATTCGTTAATTGATGAATTTCTTTAAAGGTGGAAATAAAGTCGTGGTGTTCTTTTTCCAATTCTTTTACCAACTCTCCAAAGTTTCCATTTTCAGAACGCAAATAGGTTTTATTTTCGTTTTTGGCTTCCAGAATTCTTTTTACCAAAGGGAAAATTACTTTTTCTTCTTCTGCCAAATGACGATTTAAATCAGCGTGTAATTTCTCCACCTTTTCTTTAAGTGGAAGTAATTCGGGATGTTTATCGCCATGCACTTCGGCTACTTTGGTGGCATATTGTTTCAATTCTGGAAGGTATTTACGAGCGTAACGGTGGTGAATATTTAGAATGTAATCCGACAAAAAATCCACTTCCCATTCTTGGTAATTGATTTGATTGGTTAATACATTTTCAATGGGTTGATTCAATTCTTTTTCCACTTTTTCAGCATCCAACCCTTTTTCATCACAGGCTTGTTTCAGTGTTTTATCGCCACCGCAGCTAAAGTCGATGCCGTATTTTTTGAACACTTCCGCTTTTCGAAGGTCTTTGGCGGAAATTTCACCAATGCTTTCCCTATCGTCTGCATTGTTTTTGGTTACCCGAATATCCCACCAAATCGGTCCTTCTTGGATGTAATTCCAAGTGAATATATTTCCATATTCGCCCAGTAATTGATAATAAACTGGTTTGGGATCATGGTCGTTGTGAATGACTAAACTTTCTCCTTCTTTTAAATCTTCAAATACTTTAAAGATGGTCGGATGTTTTAATTTCGGTTGAAGTTTAGGAATATCTATAACCGTATCGCTTTGCTCATTTTTGGATAATGCATGCCCGACTTGTTCTTCCCACGTTAATTCTTTTTCTTCGTTTTTTGCTACCCGAATATCCCACCATTGTGGACCTTCTTGTAAGTACGACCAAGTAAAGGTGTCGCCGTGCATACTTTTTAATTGGTAATAAACGGGTTTGGGGTCGTGGTCGTTGTGAATAATCATACTTCCGCCGGGTTTTAAATTCTCAAAAGTTTGAAAAATAGTGTCGTGTTTCATTCGCGGTTCAATTTCCGGAACGGTCACCATAATTTCACCTTGATGAGTATAAGTAATCCCTTGCGGTTTTTCTTCTTCTCTTTTCGTCACCAAAACATCCCACCATTCGGGACCTGCTTGTAAATATTCCCAATCAAAGGTATCGCCGCGTAGTTGTTGCATTTGATGATAAACGGGTTTGGGGTCGTGGTTGTTGTGAATCACCAAATGTTCGCCAGGTTGAATTTCATCAAAAGCTTGAAAAATCGTTGAATGGCGTAAACGGGGTTCAATTTCCTGCACATTGATTACGATGGCTTCAATTTCTACTTCTCCATTTTCTTCCTGATGTTCAAATGTTTTCTGTTGGATCGCTTTTCTACGGGTCACTTTGATATCCCACCACTGCGGTCCTTCTTCCAAATATTCCCAATCAAAAACATCACCTTTGAGTTGTTGCAATTGATAATATACCGGTTTTGGATCGTGGTTGTTATGAATGATTAAACTTTCTCCTTCTTTTAACTGATCAAATTCGTCAAAAATAGTTTGATGTCTTAAACGCGGTTCAATTTCTTGCACATTGATAACCACTTCTTCTTTTTGCGAATTTTCTTGCGGTGTATTTGCTTTGGTTACCCGAATATCCCACCATTCAGGACCTTCTTGTAAATATTCCCAACTGAATACATCGCCATAAATCCCTTGCAATTGATAATAGACAGGACGGGGATCGTGGTCGTTATGAATAATCATACTTTCACCCGGCTCCAAGTGGTTAAAGGTCTGAAATATAGTCTGATGCTTTAATCTAGGTTCAATATTTGGAACATTGATTGTGATTTCTTTTGTCGTTTCCATTGCATTTTATTTTAATAAAACTTCCTTTTTCAAAGCACAAAGATAAAAATTTATTTCAATAGAAGTATTCAAATACTTTAATACTTTAACTGATTTCAATCACACTTTAGGAAATTATATATTTTAGAGTTTTTGATGTTTTGTGGAAATGGATTTAGAAAATTTATATAAAATAGACTAAACCCAATGAATTCTTTCGGTTGACTCCTAGTACACTAAGAAATAATAGTATATTTGAATTTTTAAACAAAAGACCAAGACTATGAGTGAAGATAAAGTATTTGTAGCTTCTCCTGAAGCGAAAGGACAAGCCAAACAACTTCGTTTATTTGCAATTTTGGCGTGGGTAATAGCCATTGCGGGTGAAGTATTCGCCATTTTAAAATTAATTAGCAATGAAACCTTGGTATGGTTAATTGTAACCATTGTGGTAATTTTAGGCTTATCGATTTTGGGATCGGTGCTTTGGAAAAAAGCAAATCGTTTGGATCCAGCTTCTGAAAAAGACAAAGCCCGATTTTTTATCCAAAATCAATTGGGCGCAATTATGGCAGCTATTGCCTTTCTTCCCTTGGTAATTTTAATTCTTACAAACAAAGACATTGATGGAAAAACCAAAGGAATTGCAGGTTCTGTTGCGGTTGTCGCTTTATTAGCAGCCAGTATTTTGGGAATTGATTTTGATCCGGCATCGGTGGAGAAATATACCAAAGAAATCAACGAACAAACCGAAACCATAAAAAATCTAAACAATGGGGTCGATTTGGTTTATTGGACCAACCAAGGAAATAAATACCATTTGGAATCGGATTGTCAGCACATTCGTAACAGAGAACAACACAGTGGAACTGTAAAAGATGCATGGGAAGAACGAAAAATTGGTGATTCTGAATTGTGTAAAACCTGTGAAAGACGCGCTTTGAAGAACAATGAAGGTTTACTTCTGGATACGGAGAATACCGATGTTTCCGAAAATGCATTGTTGGAATAAATAGGTAAACTTCGTTTAGTTTTCAGCGAAAACTTCAGTCAGCGTTTTAAAATCAAATCTTTTTCGGGGTGTGTTGTTTAATATATCGCTAATCCTATCGATTTATTTTGGGTTACGCGTTCAAAATTAGCGACTTATTCATATAGTTGTTTTGGATTGATTTTGGTAGTGTTTGGCCCTCGTTATACGAAGAAGCGGAGTGCTGATTGGGGGATTTAGGAAGTTTTATTCTTTTGGATGAATGAATTTTATAAAATCATTTTTAAGCTTTTCATACGTTTTGAGTGCTTGAGTTTTGATTCCTGTCTTTGCGATAAAATCACCTGAATCACCTATTTTGAGTTGAGAAAAACTATATTTTGTATAAAGTAGCTTTTTAGTATGTAAGTCATAAACATCTAAAAAGATGAACATATTACGATATTTTTCATCCGTAACTTTTTTAATTGAAAATAGCTGGTCCTGAGTTTGATATTTCATTTGAATTTTAAATACCATAAGTATTTCAGAATTTGTTTCTTCTCTAATATCTTCCAAATCTTCTTCATTCATTTTGTCTCTTGTAAATTCATCATTATCAATACTTAAAGATTGATGTATAAATTCAATTTTTTCTGGAAAGAGTTCTTGGAAATCAGCTATAATTTGTGTTTTTACTTCGTGTTCCGCACCGTATGAGCCCTCACCGAAATAAACAATCCATTTGCTTTGGTTTGGGTTTTTTGTAAATAATTCATTTGTTCCAGAAACATGATAGGATGGAGTATTGACGAAGCAAGAGTTTAGAAATGTCAAAAAGAGTATTGGGATGATTGTTTTTTTTATCAAAATAGAAGATTTAATAATTACATTTAAAATCAGCTCGTTTAAGTATTGTAATTATTTGTCAAAACTACATTTTTATTTTCGGTTTAAGTCATTTTATAATTCAGAAGAAAGATTATTTACTTTTTGAATACTGAACTTATAGGCATAAAATTAAACCCAACGCTTGTTAATCTGTCCGAAATCAGTGCAGACAAAAAATAATTATCCGATATTTACATTTTAAAAGAAAATAAATTAAAAACTTACACTATGTTTTTTGAACACATTTACGACAAGAGCTTGGCTCAAGGGAGCTATCTAGTTGGCTGTCAAGTCACAGGAGAAGCGATTGTTATCGACGCAAAGCGAGACATAGATACCTATCTACAAATTGCAGCACAGAATAATTTAACAATTACCCACATTACGGAAACCCACATTCATGCCGATTATCTTTGTGGATCGCGTGAACTAGCCGTAGCTACCGGAGCAGACATGTATTTGTCCGACGAGGGTGGCCCGGATTGGCAGTATGAATTTCCACACATTGGTTTGAAGGACGGAAGCATTATCAAAGTTGGAAATCTAACATTGGAGGTCATGCATACGCCCGGACATACACCTGAGAGCATTAGTTTTCTATTGACCGACCATCCAGCATCGAATGAGCCGGTTATGATTTTCACAGGAGATTTTGTTTTTGTGGGCGATGTAGGTCGTCCGGATTTGTTGGAAAAAGCAGCGGGAATCATTGGAACCAAAGAAGAAGGTGCAAAACAAATGTATCGTTCGTTGGAACGATTTGCAGCCTTACCGGATCACATTCAAGTTTGGCCGGCACATGGTGCAGGTTCCGCTTGTGGTAAATCTTTGGGTGCAGTGAGCAGTACAACAGTTGGATACGAAAAAATTCGAAATTGGGCTTTGCAATTTGGTGAGGACCAAGATGGTTTTACAAAAGCTTTGTTGGACGGTCAACCCGAACCACCAAAGTATTTTGCAATGATGAAAAAATTAAACAAAGTTGATCGACCGCTTTTGGTGGAAGTCCCGAAACCTAAAAAATTAACCAAAGAAGAATTCTTAAAGGCTTACAAAGAAGGAATGAAGGTGATTGATACCCGTACCAACTTGGAATTCGGAAAAGCGCATTTACCCAAAACATTGAACGTTCGTTTTGGAAATTCATTTTCAACTTGGATGGGTTGGGTGATGAATTACCAAGAAGAATTTATTTTGATTGCCCAAGAAGATCAAATGGAAGAATTGACGCGAATGCTGATGCGAATTGGAATGGATAATATTCACGGATTTATTACAGACATCACCGATTTGGGCGAAGAGTTGGTTTATTCAGATTTAATAGACATCCATGAATTTGAAAATCTTATAGGAAATGAAAACGTTCAAATTTTGGACGTTCGTAATCATACTGAACACCAAAGTGGAATGGTAGATGGCGCAACTCCCATTTTTGTAGGCGTTTTAGAAGATAATTTGGACAAAGTGAGTAAGGATAAGCAAATCGTTGTCCACTGTCTGTCGGGCTACCGTTCTTCATTGGCTACCTCCATTTTGGAAAGAAATGGATTTACAAATGTGAAAAACTACTTGGGTGGAATCCAAGAATGGAAAGAAAAACACAAACCACTTTCTTGTGTGACAGGAATGAGTTGTTCGTAAGAAGATAATCGGAAATTAATTCAGAAACCTTCGGCAAATTTAAATTGTCGGAGGTTTTTTTGTAGAGTTGCGAAATTCATTCTCGGTCACACTAGGTAACATTCGTTGCAGTTTACGGTTGGAGAACTTTTAACTTTGTATCTTTAATTCAAGAAAATAAAATCATGTTGGGATTATTAAAAACCTTATTTGGCGGAGGAAATAACCAAGAAATTGAAGAAGTTATACAATCAGGTGCTTTTTTAGTGGATGTTCGTTCCCCAGAAGAATTAGCAAGTGGAAAAGTAAAAGGAGCTGTAAATATTCCTTTAAATCAAATTCAGAGTCAATTGGCGAATTTCAAAGACAAAAAAGCAATCGTTGTGTTCTGTCAAAGTGGAATGCGAAGTGGACAAGCAGCCCGAATTCTGAAACAAAGTGGAATTAAAAACGTGTATAACGGGGGCAGTTGGCGAAGTGTAGATCAAATTGTGAAAAATAAAAAATAAATGGACAAAAATAGGAGGGATCCCGAATTTCAAAATCCATTGAATCAAGATTTCTGGAATGATCGGTGGGAAAATCAGCAAACCGGTTGGGACATTGGTTATGCTTCTCCTGCGATTGTGGAGTATATGAAGCAATTTCCGAATAAAGATGCTGCTATTTTAATTCCAGGCTGTGGGAATGCCTATGAAGCCGAGTCTTTGATCGAGATGGGTTTTACCAACGTAACCGTCATGGACATTGCGGATATAGCCGTGGAACGATTGATCGAGAAATTCCATTTCACCGATCACATTCAGATTTTATGTGAAGATTTCTTTCAGCACCAAGGAAAGTATGATTTGATATTGGAACAAACGTTTTTCTGTGCACATTTGCCGGATAGAAGAGAAGAATTGGCTCAAAAACTCGCTTCCTTACTCCATGAAAACGGGCAATGGGTCGGTTTGCTTTTCAATAGAGAATTTGAAAAACAAGGCCCTCCTTTTGGTGGATTTCGCGAAGACTATATTCCTCTTTTTGAATCCTATTTCTCTGAAATAAAAATTGAAGATTGCTTCAACAGCATTCCACCACGCGCGGGATCTGAAGTGTTTGTGCGGATGCGGAAGTAAATTTCTGTTTGAATTCATCTAGAAAAACTTTTAGGAGAAAATGGTTGGGTTTTATTTCAGTTTTTAAATGCGAAGTGGTTTTATTCAGATATATTATTCTTAATATTTGGATTTATTTTTTTCAAATGGTTTGCAAAACTCAGCTTATCTTTTTGTCATAATTATAATATTTTTCACTTGAAATTTTGTTTTCAAATGCACCATAACAAAAATATTTCCGCAATTCTTCGTGCTTATTTTTTTTATATTTCTATCAGATTTATTCTTTTTTCCATCAACCTCCAAATGGTTAAAAACTATAATTGTTAGAATTTAAGAATCTGAAATTCAGGTTTCTTAATTGTTAACAGACTTTATAGTTTGAAAAACATCAATTCCTTGGTTGAATGCCTCCTTGATGTCTTCCATATCCATTTCTTCATAAATATGATGAACCCGATCTTTTTGATCTTGTTTGCAGTTCGGATGCCATGCAAAAGCGTCGTTGCTTTCCAGCCAATCTGCTTTCCACTGTTTGCCACCGTATCGTAAAATCGCTACAAAATCATCGGAATGTTGTGTTTCTTGATTGAAATCCAAACCACGTTCAATGAGTTTTCCTATATCAAATTCATCGATATTCATGGTTGCAAGGCTGAAGAGTTCATCATCTTCTTGATTAACTTCGCGAATACCGATTTTCCAATCGATTCGAAATTGGTTGCATCCTCCGTGGTATTTCTTTTCGATGGTTTCTTTTTGAAATATGAGGTTTGCGAGGTGTATAAATACAGGCATTGTAATTTTATTTTTTTGATTGGTATAAAGCAAAGTTAAGTAAAAATTGGATTCTTAAAATAAACGAATGTCTTCCTTTCGGATCGCGAAGAAGTTTATCTGAATTTATCCCTAAATCCTATCGGTAAGAAAGAAGCCGAATCTTTAATTTTAAAATATAAGGAGATGTTGTTATTTAGAATTGATTTTGTACTTGTTAGAATGTTTTTCATTGGTTTCATCCCCGGGGCATTCGAAGATTATCTATGGATTTCCAACCTATGTTCAATTAAAAACAGAAACCGGACTGAAAATTGGTTTTCGCTTAATTTACATCAAGAAAAGATAGAAAATAAGTACACAAAAAGTAAAAAACCAACCGTGTTTTAACAGCTTTCCCACACAAAACGCATCGTATTCCTTATAGTATTGAAAACGTGACGCTGAAAAGGATTAGTCAATCCGCCAGAGGACGGACATGCACATCATTCAGCTTTAGCCTATCGGCAAGCCGAATGCTTAGTTGTTGAACTAAACCTACGGTAGCCTTCCGTAACTATCCGTACATTTAGCGTTTACTTAATACATTTTATATGACAACGAAAAAAAAACGCCGGAAGAAGTAAGGTTCAATAAAGTCCTTAATCGTGCCTGTCGCGAAGTTAATGGTTTTTCAGAATTACTTCATCGTTTTGAACGG
>JBAYRQ010000006.1:0-127004 GCA_041676545.1 Weeksellaceae bacterium
AAATTATACATTTCTTGAATGTTTTGCTGTTTGTACAACTCCATTAATTGTTGGGTTTCCAAAATAAATTCATCCAGATTATCAACTATATATTGAATGGTTTGAATGGCTTCTTCATCTGATTGAGAAAATAAAACTTCGATCTGTTTTTCAATGCTTTCCAAACCTAAAACTTCTTTCTTTATTTGTTCTGCCTCTAGAGTGAGCGCCATATCATAACCCAAAGCCATTGGGCAATCCAAGGACAACAAACTCATCTGTGCACTCAATGTCGGAAGATTCAATTGGTCAAAACTGTTTAAACCTGTTCCCATCTTTTCTAGTAAAAGCGAATCGACTTTAACAGCAAGATCTTTTCCTAATTTTTCAGAAATCGTTTTTCCGTCGGTAGAAATCGAAGCTTGCATCATTTTTGTCATCAGCGCAGGATCATCCATCGCTATTTCCAAAATCAAATTTTCAGATGCATCAAATGCAGCTTGTATTTCGGGACGCATTTCAACATCTCCTTCGCACGCCAAATGAAGGGTCCCAAATAAATAGGAAGGTTTCTCCAACTTATTCCCTGAAATTTCCCAAAGCAAGGCTTTTTCTTTAATTTCTTGTGCGTTTCCGAGTTGAAAACCAAAAATCAGCATGCATGCAACTAATTTATTCATTGTATTTTAATCTAAAAATTTCTGTTTTAATTCTGCTGTTGGAATCCAACAACTATTCCGCTTTCCATACCATTTATACCGGTTTCTTGCAATGTAATCATACACAAAATCACGAATGAATTTAGGAACCCATAAAAATATCCCCAACACTTTATATATTCCTTTCAGCTCCTTACCTATTCGTAATACGGCTTCAGACTTTGTATAGAACTTTTCACCATCGATCAAAACAATGGATTTAAATGCATCATCGGGTAAATTGTTTTCCTGAAGGAATTTCTGACCAAATTCGGATTGCAACGAAGCGAATTGGAATAAATTCTTCGAATCATTTTGGATGATCAACTGAACACTGGAGTTGCATAAATTACAAATTCCATCAAAAAGTACAATTTTAGAAGACTTCATTGGGTAAAAATACTAATTTTGTGGTTTAGGAAACAAAAAAAGAAGACTATGTTTGAAAATATAATCTACATTCCACTCATCTGCGGTCCTTTATTTATCGCAGCTGGATATTATTTATTGAAAAATCCGCCAAAAGACAAGAACTCTTTATTGGGATATCGTACGCCCAACGCAATGAAAACGCAAGATCGTTGGGATTTCGCTCAAAACTTTGCGGCCAAAGAATTGATGAATTTGGGATTCTTTTTATTCTTAACATCTTTCATCGGAAAATTCGTAGAAATGGATTCTCAAACCAATTTGATTGCTGGAATCGCCATGATTTTAGCCATGGTTGTCGTACTTATCTACCGCGTTGAAAAAGCAATAAAAGAGAAATTTCCGTTTAGCTAAAAAAAAATAAATCAACCAATTCTTGGATTGAATCTTTTCAAAAACCATATCTTCGCACTATGAGTGTAAGAGCGAAAAAACACTTGGGGCAGCACTTTCTGAAGGATGAAAACATCGCAAGGCAAATTGTAGAAGCTTTAAGTTGGAAGAATTACGAGGAAGTTGTGGAAATCGGTCCAGGAATGGGTGTTTTGACTCAATTTTTAGTAAAAGAAGATAAACCGATTTCGGTGGTTGAAATTGATACAGAATCGGTAGAATACTTGGCAAAACATTTTCCCGAACTGAAAATTTATTCAGAAGATTTCCTAAAAATGGATATACCCAAGAATTTTGGAGATCGTTCTTTGAGTATTATGGGAAACTTCCCGTACAATATTTCGTCTCAAATTGTTTTTAAAGTCATTGAAAATCGAATGCAAGTGCCAGAAATGGTCGGTATGTTTCAAAAGGAAGTGGCTGAACGGATTTGCTCAAAAAAAGGCTCCAAAGTGTATGGGATTATTTCGGTTCTTACCCAAGCATTTTACAAAGCGGAATATTTGTTTACGGTCTCTGAAAATGTATTCAATCCTCCACCCAAAGTGAAATCAGGCGTGATTCGTTTAACACGGTACCGCGAGAGGTTGGATGTAGATGATAAATTGTTTTTCACCGTGGTTAAGACCGCCTTCAATCAACGAAGAAAAACGTTGAGAAACGCTTTAAAAAGCTTGGACATCATTCCAAAAGAGGTGGATGATGTTACGCTCAATTTACGAGCAGAACAGCTCTCAGTGGAAGATTTTATAGAGTTAACAGCAAAAATAGCAGCATGGAAATAGAAATTAACAAAGAATTTTTAACGGATTTAACGGATGCGATAAAAGATCAAAATTCCAAAAAAGTTTTGGAAATGCTAAAAGATTTCCACCCTGCAGATATTGCTGAATTCCTTCCGAGATTGGAATTGGAAGAACAATCTTTTTTGATTTCCTCCATCGATAATGAAATTTCTGCTGCCGTTATTTTGGAATTGGAAGAAGACGATCGTAAAAAATTACTGAGTCTTCTTTCGCCCAAAGAAATTGCCGATGGGTTCATTACCGAGATGGATACCGATGATGCGGTGGATGTAATTGGTGAGTTATCTCAAAGACAACAGGGTCAGGTTATTGCGCAGCTGGAAGACAAAGAACATGCCCAAGACATCGTCGATTTACTTCGGTATGACGAAGATACGGCGGGTGGGTTGATGCGGAAAGAGTTTGTGAGTGTCAATGAAAATTGGAATGCTCTACGTGCCCTTCGACAAATGCGAAAACAAGCCGAAGAAATGGAGGAAGTGTACACGATTTATGTGGTGAACGACGACAATGTTCTTTTGGGAATTTTGAGTTTAAAAAAGTTGTTGACGATTTCTTCCAGCACACCCTTGAGCGAGATTTTCGATGATAAGGTGCGCTATGTAAAAGTAAACGAAAGAGATGTGGAAGTGGCAAATTTAATTCAGAAATATGACTTAATGGAAATTCCTGTGGTCGATGAATTGAAGCGATTGCAAGGCGTCATTACGGTGGATGATATTTTGGACGTAATGCGTGAAGAAGCCGAAGAAAACTATCAATTAGCGGCAGGGATCACCCGAAATGTTGATGCCAGTGATAATATTTTAACCTTGACCAAAGCGCGTTTGCCCTGGTTGATGATTGGAATGTTCGGTGGATTAGGTGCGGCGAGTATTATTCATGGATTTGAAGAAGCTTTGGCAAAATATACGGCATTGATTTTATTTATTCCATTGATTCAATCCACGGCAGGAAATGTGGGAATCCAATCTTCTGCAATTGTAGTTCAAGGTTTAGCCAATGGAACGATCAAAGGAAAAATCATGAGCCGACTATTCAAAGAATTCCTGTTGGGATTACTAAATGGAGCAGGTATTGCGTTGATTGTACTCTTTATAAGTTACTTCGTTTTTAATACGTCATTGGCCATTTCATTTACGATTATGATCGCTTTGGTTACAGTAATTGTCAATGCGGCAATCATTGGTACTTTTGTTCCAATCTTTCTAAATAACAGAGGAATAGACCCTGCAGTTTCAACCGGTCCATTCATTACTACAAGTAATGATATCTTGGGGGTATTTATTTACTTTATGATTGCGAAATTAATCTTGGGATTCTAAAATAAAAATAATCTTTTGTCCATCCAAATCAATTGAATTCCAAAGAACAAAAGATCATCTAAGAAGTAGGAATGAAAAACAGACCTATTTTATTGTGCTAAAAATTCTTTCTCTAAGCGTAAAGGTTCCAAGTATTCGTTGTTTTTATACACACGCATATTTCCACCTGAAATCTCATCAATTAAAAGAATATTTCCTTTGTAATCCCTTCCAAACTCAAGTTTTATATCGTACAAATCCAAGTTTTTAGAAGCCAATTCTTCTTTGACTAAGTTGCAGATTTTCACGGTTTCTTCTTTAATATGTTCATATTCTTCGGTGTGTAGAATATTTAAAAGTGCCAACGCATCTTTGGAAATGGTTGGATCGCCCCGCTCGTCGTCTTTAATTGTAAATTCAACAAAATTTCCAATATCTTGTCCTTCTTCACAATACGCACCGTATCTTTTAAAGAAGCTACCCACTGCTTTGAATCTGCAAATCACTTCCAATCCTTTTCCGAAAACACTTGCTTTTTGAACGGTCATGGTTTGATTTTCAATGTCTGATTCGACAAAATGGGTAGCAATTCCTTTTTGGTTCAGAATTTTGAAAAAATGAGTGGTCATTTTCAGACCCGATTTCCCTGCTCCTTCTATTGTCAGGCCCACCGTATTTGCACCGGGGTCAAATACACCATCGGTTCCAGTTACATCATCTTTGAATTTCAATAGGAATTGATCTTCTTTGTCGGTTGAAAAAACATCTTTGGTTTTTCCGGCATACACTAATTTCATTTGCGAAGAGTTTTAGGAATTATGAATACTAATTTTTTGAGTTCCAAAATTACAAATTCTAAAGAAAAAGAGCACTAAAAAACAGGCATTTTAATCCTAAAATTTCGCCAATTTTTGAAACTTTTAGCGTTAAAATTTACAATCCTTTTTAGCGTATAAAATTCACTTTTTGAATTCAATCTTAAAAAATTTCCCCTATTATTAAGGGGTTTTCAACTTTAAGATAATAAAAACAATATAGTAAATAAGAAGTCGGCTGCATCTCTTTATTTAGGGTGTTTTCATTTATTCCTTACTGAAAATGAAAAAAAACAGGCCTAAATTAAATGTTAAATGGTGATTTATAATTATCCTTAGGTACTATTTAGGCAATTTTTAAACTTAAAACACCATGAAAAACAATTTATTATGAAGCAAACTTTGGTTTGCCGCAGCCTTGTTTTTTTTTTGTGGGGTTTAATTCAGTTTACATAATAGGTTGTGAAAACATTTAGCGTCTCGACTATTTTTGTTTTTTTTTATTTTATATCGCTAAATGTTTCACGAGTTCCAATGAAAAACAAATAGGAAGATTGCACGAGCTAAAACATATAGTGTTTCGACTATCTTCGAGGCTTTTTTTATTTTATATCGCTAAATGTTTCACGAGTTCCAATGAAAAACAAATAGGAAGATTGCACGAGCTAAAACATTTAGCGCCTCGACTATCTTCGGGGCTTTTTTTATTTTATAAGAACTCAAATCCGTAAATATCTGTCTAATCTATGTTACTAACGTTCTATGGATGAAACACAGATGACGCGGATAAAGCAGATTTTCACTGATTTTTTACGTGTGAAATTCTAATCCGTGATTAACTGCCCAATCTGTGTTATCAGCGTTCTATCTAAAGAACACAAATGACCCATTTTACAATAATATTTTTTGGATTTAAACCGCTCTTTCTCCGAAGATTAAACTTCCCACTCTGATCATAGTACTTCCTTCTTCAATGGCAATTTTATAATCTCCACTCATTCCCATCGATAAAATTTCTAGGGATTCATCGTGTTTTTTGAAGGAATCATATATGGACTTTAATTCTTTGAATTCGTTTCGAATTTGATCTTCATCGTCGGTAAAGGTTGCCATTCCCATCAGCCCAACGATTTTTACATGGGAATACAATTCTTTGTAGGTTGTTAAAATTCGCTCGGCTTCCTCTTTCTCCAATCCGAATTTGGTTTCTTCTTTTGCAATTCGAATTTGAAGTAAACATGAAATTACGCGATCATTTTGTTTTGCTTGTTTATTGATTTCTTTCAGTAATCTTTCACTTTCCATACTGTGAATCAAATGCACATATGGCGCAATGTATTTCACTTTGTTACGCTGCAAATTTCCGATTAAATGCCAACGGATATCTGTAGGTAGAACTGCCTGCTTTTCAATTAATTCCTGCACTCTATTTTCTCCAAAATCCAAATTCCCAGCATCATACAAAGTTTGAATATCCGCTACAGGCTTCGTCTTTGAGACCGCGATAAGCTGTACGTGTTTGGGTAAAGATTCTTGAAGTTGTTTTAAATTTTCTTTTAGTGTCATTCTTCTTTTAATTGAAATATAGTTAAACCGGTCAAAGGTTTGGGTTCTATATAGGTGCTTTTTGGTGGCATTTTCAAATTCAAATCAGCGATGGTTTCTAAATCCTTGGATGATACCGGATAAAAGAAAAAACCTGCACTATATAATCCTTTGTCAACTTTCATTTTAATACGATTCACACCCTCCACATTACCTGTCCCTCGTATATACCGAAGACGGTTATCGGTCCGTGAATCCTGAATATCAAGAAAAGGTTTCAAAACCAATTCTTCAAACAAATAGGTGTCCAATAACGACAAACCGTCATTGATTAAATAATCTTTTTTAACAAATAGGCTAAAGAATTCTCCACCGATATACAATCCCAAATGGTGTTTTTTAGACGGAAAGAACGGGTTGCCTCCTCGTTCTGAAATATCAAAATTCTCACCCAGTTTCTCTAAAAACTCTTCTTTGCTTAAACCGTTTAAATCTTTGATTAATCGATTGTAATCTTTGATAATCAACTCTCTATCTGACACCAACATAGCCATAGTGAAATGAATTGGGTCGTTGTCATTTTCCTCTTCCATTTCTTTTTTCATCTCCTCGGTATATTCAAGCGAACTTTCCATTCGATGGTGGCCGTCTGCAATATAGAAAGCATCGTATTTTTCTATTGAGCTTTTAATTTGTTGCAAATTCAATCGATTTTCGATCTGCCACAATTGATGTTCATTGTCTTGCTCATCTTTAAATGAAACGGTTGCTTTCCGCTTCATTTCCACTTCCATTAGCAAATCCACTCGTTGTGTGTACGGATAAGTCAATAAAACGGGTTCGGCATGAAAGTGAACTTCCTTCAAATAATTCGCAAAACGCTTGACACGTTTACTCAAAGTTTCTTCGTGCTTTTTAATTTTACCTTCTTTGTAATCTTCCAAACTAACCAATCCAATCAAAGCTTTTACTTGTTCATTGTTGGGTTTAATCAGTTGATATACATAATAAGAAGGTCTATCTTGGCCTGCTCGCGCACTGTTTATAAACTCCACAAAGTTCTGTCGAACGCGGGATTGTCTTTCTTCCACATCAATTCGCTCTGAACTCCAGGTTGGTTTTATCAGATGTAAAAAGGAATTAGGATTTGAATTCAATTCTTTCTCCAATTCTTCACTGTTAAAGCTATCAATTCCTTTGGTCGAGAAATTTCCTGCGATTTCTCTCACAGGACGAATTCCTTTAAACGGTCTAAACTGTGGCATATTATCTAATTTAATGCGTTTTTTCTTTCTTGTAAAATCCGATGATCTGCTCGGCTAACTCCATTCCTATTCGCTCTTGAGCCACCACGGTACTTCCTGCCAAATGGGGGGATAATGATAATTTATCATTCATTAAAAGATGAACGCTAGGTGTAGGTTCTTCTTCAAATACATCCAATGCCGCTCCCAATAACTTCCCTTCATCCAAAGCTGTCAGTAAAGCTTTTTCATCCACAACCCCTCCGCGTGAAGTGTTTATCACTACCGCTCCAGGTTTTAATTTTTTAATTTCTGATTCACCCAAAATATATTTTTCTACCGAGGGAACATGAATCGTTACAATGTCACTTTGACGTAACACTTCGTCAATGTCATAACTATCTATATGAAACTGAAGGGATTGCCCATCAAAGAATTCTACTTTTACATCTTCAATTTTCGCCGAAGAGGTACGGCTGATCACTTTCATTCCTGCACCGATGGCTGCTTTTGCAACGGCTCTTCCAATTCGTCCAAAACCGATAATTCCCATCGTTTTTCCACGTAATTCATACGCAGTTCCGTAAGATTTCTTTAAATCTTTGAAGCGGGATTCTCCTTCCAAAGGCATACTTCGATTGGATTGATGAAGGTTACGAAAAATAGCATACGAATGAGCCATTACCATTTCCGCAACGGAATGAGAAGATGCATCCGGCGTGTTGATTACCAAAATCCCTTTGGACTTTGCATATTCAACATCGATATTATCCATTCCCACTCCACCCCGACCGATGATTTTTAATTCCGTCGCATCGATCAAATCTTGACGTACTTCGGTAGCACTTCGCACCAAAAGAACTTCAATTTGGTTGTTGTTGATAAATTCAACCAATTGATCTTGCGCAACAAAAGTGGTGAAAACTTCGAAGCCTTCTTTTTCTAATATTGTTTTACCTACTTCGGAAATCCCGTCGTTTGCTAATATTTTCATTGTGTGGTTATTCTTATTAACTAATTATAAACAGTAGACTAAATTGATTAAATCAATCATTTACCCAAAATTTTGTTCGAATGTTTTCATCACATCCACCAAAACCTGTACACTTTCTATGGGCATGGCATTGTAAAGACTTGCGCGGTATCCACCTGCATCGCGGTGTCCGTTCAAATTAACAATTCCCGCTTCTTTCCATAATTTGTCGAAATCTGCTTTTTGGTTTTCATCTTTCAAAACGAAACATGCATTCATTTCTGAACGATCTTCAACCGATGCATTTCCTTGAAACAATCCATTTCGATCGATTTCTTCATACAATAAACTGGCTTTGGCTTGATTTCGTTTTGCTATTTCAGGAACTCCGCCTAAATTCTTTAACCATTGAAGGTTTAGCATCACACCATAAATCGCCAAAACAGGCCATGTGTTGAATGCGCTTCCTTTTTTAATATGGGTTTGATAATTTAAATAATTCGGAATATCTCTTCCAGTCTTACCCAAAACATCTTTGTTTACGATGGTTACTACACTTCCTGCAGGCCCCATGTTTTTCTGAGCTCCTGCATAAATTAAATCAAACTTCGATACATCGATTTCTTTACTTAAAATATCCGAAGACATATCGCAAACCATAGGCACTGGACTCTCTGGAAAGGATTTCATCTGGGTTCCGAAAATCGTGTTATTCGACGTGCAATGAAAATAATTGGCATCCGAAGGGATTTCATATCCCTTGGGAATGTAGTTGTAATTTTTATCGCTCGACGAAGCGACTACATTTACTTCACCCATTCTTTGTGCTTCAGCAATGGCTTTTTTCGCCCAAACTCCGGTATCCAAATAGGCTGCTTTTCCTTCGTTTTTCTTCATTAAATTAAACGGAACCATCGTAAATTGGAGAGAAGCTCCACCTTGGGTAAATAAAATTTCGTGAGAATCAGGAACTTTCAATAAATCTCTGACCAGTTGAATTGAATTATCGAGTACTTCTTGGGCATCTGCCCTACGGTGCGAAATTTCCATGATGGAAGACCCACTGTTATTAAAATCTAAAACAGCTTGCGCTGTTTTTTCAAAAACCTCTGGGGGAAGTATGCAAGGACCTGCGCTAAAATTATGAATTTTCATTCGCTTTATTTGGATTTTAATTCGTTTAATTAATCGTCACCATGCATAAGTGAACGCTTGGCTAACAAGCGCTCATCACTTTCCACATGCTCATCGTCGGGAACACAACAATCCACTGGACAAACTGCCGCACATTGTGGTTCATCATGGAATCCCATACATTCCGTACACTTATCGGGTACTATAAAATACACTTCTTCGTTGACAGGTTCATGCGATTCCTCTGCATTAAAAGTTTTTCCGTCTATATTTTTGAAATCTCCTGAGAGTTTTGTGCCTTCCGAATATTTCCAGTCCACCGCCGGTTCATAAATGGCATTGTTTGGACATTCAGGCTCACAAGCTCCGCAGTTGATACATTCATCTGTGATTATGATAGCCATTATTGAATTTTTAAATAATTAATTTGATTAGAAAGTTGAAATGAAATATAACATAAAGAAGTATCTCTGCCAAATGAAGTTTTTCTCTTCGTTTTCTATTCACTAAATTTGCACACAAAATTAGCACATTTTTTTAATCTTTATGGCAATTCACACCCGTATTTCCGCATTTACTGATTTAGGTCAGCTTTTTAAGTCCATTGTTCAAAGTGATTTGGATGAAAACAATCATTCTTCTGCAAAAGATCCGAAAACACAGCAGCTTATTGAAAGTCTGAAAATGGCTAAAATTCATAATTCCTGGTTTACGCCTGAGAACTTGAGTTACGCCGTAAAACAATGGTCCAACGTATTGACTCAACAGAATTTGGAGAATTGGTTGAAGAATTATTCATTTGCTGAAAGGCCTAAAAATGTCGGAATCATCCTAGCTGGAAACATTCCCATGGTCGGATTTCATGACTTACTTTCTGTCTTACTTTCTGGAAACAATGCGATTGTAAAAACCTCATCCAAAGACAAAATGTTGATGGATTTTATTATTGATTTTTTAAGAAATTCGAATGAGGATTTGGAGAAAGCGATTACAAAAGTCGATCGTTTGGAAGAATATGACGCCATCATCGCCACCGGAAGTAATAATACCGCGCGCTATTTTGAATATTATTTCAGCAAGGTTCCGCATATCATTCGTAAGAATCGGACATCCGTAGCAGTTTTGGATGGAAAAGAGACGACGGAAGATTTAAAGAAATTAGCCGAAGATATTTTCATGTATTTTGGTTTAGGTTGTCGAAATGTGACTAAATTATACCTACCCAAAGGTTTCAATACCGATTTACTATTTGAATCATTTTATGAATGGAATTCCATTATCAATCACGCGAAATATGCCAACAATTACGACTACAACCGAACGGTTTATTTGATGTCGAACGAAAATGTGTTTTTGGATAACAATTTTGTGATTTTAAAAGAATCTAAAGATTTACACAGTCCAATTGGCGTAGTTTATTTTGAGTTTTACGAAGAATTAGATAAAGTAAAAGCTGATTTAGAACGTCAGAGAAATAGCATTCAATGTATTGTTGGACATGCCTTTCCCGCAACGGAAATTTCTGTTTCTTTTGGCGAAACCCAACATCCATCTTTAACGGATTATGCCGATGGTGTGGATGTGATGGATTTCCTTGAAAACTTGAAAAACTAATTCAAATAACAATCAAGCTTTGCTATATTTGCAACCAGAATATAATATAAACTCCCGCATAAAAGTTAAGGCCTTTGGTTTACAGTCTTTTACGCAATAAAAAAATTCAAATGAAATACAAAAGAATACTCCTGAAGTTAAGTGGTGAAGCATTAATGGGAAATTCAGAATACGGAATTGATCCTGAAAAACTGAAAGAATATGCCGAAGAAATCAAGGCTGTCGTTGATTTAGGAGTAGAAGTTGCCATTGTTATTGGAGGAGGAAATATATTCAGAGGACTTGCAGGAGCTGCGATGGGAATGGATCGTGTGCAAGGCGATTACATGGGAATGTTGGCAACCGTAATTAATTCTATGGCTTTGCAATCCGCATTGGAAGAGGCTGGAGTTTATACCCGTTTGCAAACTGCAATTCGTATGGAACAAATTGCAGAACCGTTCATTAAACGTCGTGCAACCCGTCATTTGGAAAAAGGAAGAGTTGTTATTTTTGGAGCTGGAACAGGAAATCCATATTTCACAACCGATACAGCAGCAACGCTTAGAGCGATTGAAGTGAATGCCGATGTAATTTTAAAAGGCACTCGTGTGGATGGAATTTACAGCGCAGATCCTGAAAAAGATGCATCTGCTACAAAGTTTGATAACTTAACGTTTGACGAAGTGTACAAAAAAGGATTGAATGTAATGGATATGACTGCTTTTACGCTGAGTCATGAAAATAAATTACCGATTATCGTTTTTGATATGAATACCAAAGGGAATTTAACGCGTTTGGTAAAAGGTGAGAATATTGGGACCTTGGTAAAATAAATTAGAAATTAAAATTCAAATTGATTCTTTGAAATTGAATTTATATATTCGCAATTCAAATTTGAAGATATAAAAACATAGATGATGGAAGAATTGGACTTAATACTTGAAGATACAAAGGATCAAATGGAGAATGCATTGACGCATTTGGAAACCGCATTCTTAAAAATTAGAGCCGGAAAAGCATCGCCAGGAATGTTGGCAACCGTTCGTTTTGACTATTACGGTAATTCCACACTCCTATCTCAAGCAACCAACATTGGTGCACCCGATGCACGAACTTTGACTGTTCAACCGTGGGAGAAAAATTTAATTCCTGAAATTGAAAAAGCAATTATCAATTCCAATTTAGGTTTTGCACCTTCCAACAACGGAGATATGATTATCATTAATATTCCACCTTTGACCGAAGAGCGACGTGTAGAATTGGCGAAAATAGCAAAGGCAGAAGCTGAAAACGCAAAAGTGAGTATCCGAAATGCACGAAAAGATGCCAACAATACCATCAAAAAAGTAGACGATATTTCTGAAGATATTATTAAAGGCTACGAAACCAAAATTCAAGAAATGACGGATAAGTATGTGAAATCTACGGATGAAGCTTATACAGTGAAGGAAAAAGAAATTATGACGGTTTAAAACCATCTAAAATAGTAAAAAACGCTGTTATTCTTTGGATTAACAGCGTTTTTTGTTTTGTAGCGATTTTTGTTTTAATTTTAATCTTTTGATTTTAAATTATGCCCACACGTTTGCAAAAATCATATTTTCAAAATCCAGACACTTTGTTTTTAGCTGAAGATTTAATTGGTAAAACTTTGGTTCGGAATTTTGGTGACAACCACATTTTACGTTCTCGAATTATAGAAACCGAAGCCTATATAGGTTCCGAAGATTTGGCTTGTCATGCAAGTAAAGGCCGAACACCTCGTACAGAGGTTATGTTTTCTGAAGGAGGTTTGGTATATGTTTATCTCATTTACGGAAGGTATTGGCTATTAAATTTCGTATGTGGATTTAAAGATCATCCGCATGCGATTTTAATTCGAGGGATTGAAGATTGTTCCGGCCCCGGAAGGATTGGAGATTTACTTCAATTGGACAAATCGTTTTACGGAGAAGATTTGGACCGTTCCAATCGAATTTGGCTTGAAGATTCGACCCTTTCAGGAGAAATTATTCAAACACCTCGAATAGGGGTAGAAAATTCGGGAGAGGTATGGCGAAATAAACCGTGGCGATTTTTACTGAAGAATTAGTTTTTTATTTTTCAGAATAAAGCGCTTCCCAAATTTGAACCACTTCTTTCGCCTCTTTCACATCATGCACCCTCAAAATCTTTGCGCCTCTTTCTAGCGCAATCATATGTAACGCCGTTGTTCCATTTAAGGCTTCAGTCGCTGATACATTTAAAAGTCGAGTGACCATTGATTTTCGAGAAACTCCTACTAAAAGTGGGAATTTTTCAAAACCCAAGAGATTTAAATTCTGCATCAATTCGTAATTGTGTTCCACCGTTTTTCCAAAACCAAATCCCGGATCAAGTAAGATGTCATTTACACCGAGCTCGTTTAATTCTCGGATTTTTTCGGAGAAAAATTGATTGATTTCTATCACCACATTTTCATAGGTCGGATTTTGTTGCATCGTTTTCGGTTTTCCTTGCATGTGCATCAAAATGTAAGGAACTTTCAATTCTGCCATCGTGGAAAACATTTCACCATCCATACTTCCTGCAGAAATATCATTTACTAACGCTGCACCCGCATTCACTGCTTCTTTTGCTACTTTCGAACGATAGGTATCAACTGAAATCAAAGCATCTGGAAATTCCTTTAAAATCACTTCAAACAAAGGGATCACACGATTTAATTCCTCATTTTCAGAAACTTCGTCGGAGTTTGGACGGGTTGACATTCCACCGACATCCAAAAAGTCCACACCGTCCGTCAGCATTTGTTCGGCAACTTTCAGTGCAGCATCCAAATTTCCAACACGACTACCCGAAAAAAAAGAATCTGGAGTACTGTTTAAAATCCCCATAACTTTGGGTTTGGTTAAATCAATTAACTTTCCTTTGCAGTTCATGTGCATATTCTTGTGCTTTATTGTTATTTTTGAAACCGAAACGAATGTATGGAAAAAACATTAGAACAATATAAAACCATTGTCGATGATTGCAAGTCGCTTTTCGAGAAGAAGTTAAAGGACTACGGTTCCGCTTGGCGCATTCTTAGACTGCCTTCATTGACCGATCAAATTTACATAAAAGCAGCACGTATTCGAAGTTTGCAGGAGAAAACAATTCAAAAAGTGGACGAAGGCCAAGAAAGTGAATTCATTGGAATTCTCAATTATTCGGTCATTGCTTTGATTCAATTGGAATATGGTGTAGTAGAAACCCCAGATTTCTCAGTGGAAAAATCGATTAAGGAATTTGAAAAACAAACCACACTTTCCCTCGAATTAATGAGAAATAAAAACCACGATTACGGGGAAGCATGGCGCGATATGCGTGTAAGTTCAATTACAGATTTAATTTTACAGAAAATTCTACGAATCAAACAAATCGAAGATAACAAAGGAAAATTATTGGTTTCCGAAGGATTGGATGCCAATTATTTAGATATGATTAATTATGCAGTTTTTGCTTTAATCCTTTTGCGAAAATGGGATTAACTTTTAGTTTAATTAATTTATATAATAATTTAATAATCAAAATAACACAATGAAAATAATCGTTCAAATAAGTCGTTTTATAGTTGGAATAATTTTTATCATTTCCGGATTTGTAAAAGCGGTGGATCCGATTGGATTTGGCTACAAATTGGAAGAATATTTTGCACCCGATGTTTTTAATATCTCCTTCCTTCACGACCTCGCGCTTCCCCAAGCCACCTTCTTTAGCATTTTTGAAATCATATTGGGTGTTTTTCTGATTATAGGAGTTTTCAGAAAATTTACGGCATGGTCTTTATTGATTTTGATTGTATTTTTTACGTTCCTAACATTTTATTCGGCCTATTTCAACAAAGTAACCGATTGTGGATGTTTTGGGGACGCTATGCCATTAACTCCTTGGCAATCATTCAGTAAAGACATCTTTTTACTAATTTTAATTCTAATACTATTTTTAAATCAGAAATACATTCATCCATTAATCAAGAATATGAATGTCAACTATGCGTTGACTGCAATCACTTTGTTGGTATGTGGTTGGATTTCCTACACAGGAATTCAAAAATTACCTTTGGTTGATTTCCGTCCGTATGCCGTGGGGAAAAACTTGCGCGAAGGAATGAAAGGAATTCCAGATGAGGTGAAATATACCTATATTTTAAAAGACAAAGTGACCAACGAGACCAAAGAATTCGAAGATTTCCCAGAGAATTATGAAAATGAGTACGAATATGTAGATGCCAAAGAAGAAATTATAAAAAAAGGGGTTGAAGCACCTATCCATGATTTTACCTTTGATTGTAACGGTGAAGACCGAACGGATGAATATTTAGATGGACCCAAAGTCGTTTTCTTTGTTATTCCTTTTTCAAACTTGGTAACCAAGGAGGAGATCAATCAATTAAATACCCTTTTTACGGATTTAGAAAGCAAAGGAATTTCGATTGTTGGATTAAGTAACGGCGAAGTGAAGCGTGCAGAATTCCCCCTATGTTTTGTAGATCAAACCACTTTAAAGACCGTTATTCGTAGCAATCCAGGTGTTGTTGCACTGAAAGAAGGAACGGTAGTGGGGAAATTCCATAACAACTCTTTGCCAACGGCGGACGAAGTAAATAAGGTTTTTAATTAATTTCACTGAATCTACGGTCGGATGCTTCGCTATTTACTCCAAAAAACATTTTACGGCTTCCTGACTTTGTTTGGGGTGGTAACGATTGTATTCCTTTTATTCTCGGTACTTCCAGGTGATCCAGCGCGAATGATGCTCGACCAAAAGGAAGATCCCGAACAGTTGGCGTTGATTCGTAAAAACTTAGGATTGGATCAACCCATTTGGAAACAGTATGTGTATTATCTCAACGACCTCTCTCCTATCTCAATCCACGCCAAAACCGGAGATAGTTATACGTCTATGGAATCGGGAAAATACAAGGGCACAAAACTGTTTTCTACCGTGGAATCAAGTATTTTAATCAAGTTTCCTTACCTCCGAACCTCCTTTCAAAAACAAGGGAAACAAGTATCGAATATCATTGCAGAAACTTTACCCAACACCTTACTATTAGCGGTATCGGCCATACTTTTCGCCAGTTTTATTGGTATAATTTTAGGAATCATATCCGCTTTGATGAAAGACAGTTGGTTGGATCGTTTACTCTTGGTTCTGACAAGTTTAGGAATGAGTACACCCTCATTTTTCTCCGCGATTATCATTGCGTACATCTTTGCTTTTTTACTGCATAATTTGACGGGATTCAATATGACAGGAAGTTTGTATGAAATCGATGATTTTGGGGAAGGAAAACATTTGGCATTAAAGAATTTGATTTTACCTGCTTTGACTTTGGGAATCCGACCGCTTGCGGTAATCAGTCAATTGACTCGAAATTCATTGTTAGAAGTAATGAATCAAGATTACATTCGAACGGCATATGCGAAGGGTCTAAAATCGAAAGATGTGATTTGGAAACATGCATTACGAAATGCACTGAACCCTGTAATCACTGCCACTTCCGGATGGTTTGCATCCATGTTAGCAGGAGCCGTTTTTGTTGAATTTATTTTTGGATGGAATGGATTGGGAAAAGAAATTGTAAACGCATTAAACACCTTAGATTTACCCGTTGTAACCGGTGCCGTGTTGGTTATTGCTACGACATTCATTGTCATAAATATTTTGGTGGATATTGTTTATGGAATTTTAGATCCCAAGGTTCGGTTGAAATAAATTTTTCGGTTTCAACTATTTTCTTAATTTTATAAACTCATTTATTTTGCATAAATTTAACATAAAAAATAAAATTTTAATTAACACATAAGAACATTCGTATGAGAAGAAAAATTGTTGCCGGAAATTGGAAAATGAATCTAACTTTTTCACAGGCAAGAGAACTGGCATTACGCTTAAACACGTGGGTAAAAACGCACAAACCGACTGCTGAAGTTATTATTGCTCCTACCCATTTATACTTAGAGCAATTGAACAAGGATTTGAAAAATAGCAGCATCACAGTTGCAGCTCAGAATGTTTCTGCTATGCCTGATGGTGCCTACACAGGCGATGTTTCAGCTCAACAATTACTTTCCATCGGAACGAAAATAAGTATTGTAGGTCATTCTGAACGAAGAGCTTATCACTATGAACAAAATAAATACATCGGTAAAAAATTGACGCATTTGTATGAAAATGGAATGAGTCCCATTCTATGTGTAGGTGAAAAATTAAGTGAAAGAGAATCGGGAAGTCATTTCGATATGGTGGGACAACAAATCCGAATTGCATTGGATCGTCAACAAGAAGCCGATTTAGTAAAGGATTTAATTGTTGCTTATGAACCGGTATGGGCGATTGGAACAGGGAAAACAGCCACTCCCGATCAAGCACAGGAAATGCATGCCTTCATCCGTAAACAAATCGGTGAACACAAAGGAATCAAAGTTGCCAATGCAACCACGATTCTTTACGGCGGAAGTGTTAATGCAGGAAATGCACGCGATCTTTTTGAACAATATGATATTGATGGTGCATTGGTAGGTGGAGCCTCATTGGATTTCGAAGATTTCACAGCCATTATTAGAGCAAGACAATAAAATGAATTACATCGAATATAAATTTACCATCTCACCTACTGAGCCATGGACAGAAATTCTTTTGGCCATGTTATCGGTGCATGCATTCGAAAGTTTCACTGAAACCGAATCGGGATTGAATGGGTATGTGAGAGCGGATCAAGACAATGAGAGTGCCGTCAAAGAAGAAATAGCCAATTTGCAAGACGCTCAAATTGAGTATGTACGAACGGAAATTGAACAAAGAAATTGGAATTCAGAATGGGAATCAAATTTCCAACCGATTTTGGTGAAAGAGCAATGTTACATTCGTGCAGAATTTCACGAATCCCAACCGGATATTCCTTATGAAATAGTTATTCAGCCCAAAATGTCATTTGGAACAGGTCATCATGCCACGACCCATTTGATGGTGGAATATATTTTGGAATCCAAACTCGAAGGAAAATCCGTACTTGATATGGGTTGTGGAACAGCGATTCTAGCGATTTTAGCAAAAATGAAAGGTGCAGGCTACACCGAAGGAATTGATATTGACGAATGGTCAGTGGAGAATTCAATTGAAAATGCGGAGAAAAATATGGTAGAAGTTGTGATAAGATTGGGCGATGTTTCGTTGCTGGGAAATCAGCAATTCGATGTGATTTTAGCCAACATCAATAAGAATATATTGATGGCAGATATTCCTGATTACGTAAAAAACCTTAACTTTGTAAACGGAGAGCTTATACTCAGCGGTTTGTTGGAATCCGATTTTGAGGATATCAAACAGCGTTGCGAAGAATTTGATTTAGAATTTGTTTCTAAAAAACAGAAGGAGGAATGGATAGCTTTAAAATTCATTAAAACAACGTAAAGTGGAATTAGAATTTCAAACAAAGCCGATTTGGCAGGAAGAAATTGATACAGATGTACTCTTAGCGGAGGATGTGAATCGGGTCTTGGTTTTACATAATGACGATGTAAACACCTTTGATTATGTAATTATGTGTTTGATTGAAGTATGTAATCACAGCCTTCTTCAAGCGGAGCAATGCACATGGTTGGTTCATTACAAAGGAAAATGCGAGGTAAAAACAGGAAGTTTTGAATTCCTTGAGCCGATGTGTACATCACTTTTAGACAGAGGATTAAGTGCGGAAATCAATTAATCAAAAAAGTTTTAAAAATGCAAATTAAAAAAGCCACCTTTTCGGGTGGCTTTTCTGTTTCATAGGAAACCTTATGATTAAGCTTCTTCCGTTGGAGTTTCCTCTTTCGATTCAGTAGCTTCTGCTTTTGGTTCTTCTGTAACCTCAACAATAGGTTGAGCTTTCTTAGGATCATTTGCGTACAAAGGATTGTCGTAATTGAATCCTGTATCTTCATTTTTCTCAGCCGCAGCCAATCTTTCGGCATCCATTCGTGCAACTTCTGCTTTTGCTTTCGCGGCAGCTTCTGCTCTTTGGATGGAGTCACTGTCTGCAATTACATCAAATTCGAAATCAACTTCAACCTCTCTATGGAAACGAATACGTGCAGTATTTCTACCCATTCGCTTGATGGTGTTTCCTGGAATTCGGATATGTTTTCTTTCGATTTCAACGCCAGCTTTGTTCAATGCTTCTGCCAAATCGCCGTTGTTTACGGAACCAAATAATTTTGATCCTGATCCCACTTTTGCTTCAATGTTGATAACTAAATCGGTTAGCTTTTCAGATTTCTCTTTTGCTTCTGCGATTAATTTATCTTCAACCGCTTTACGCGACTCCATTATAGTGGCTAATTCTTCTCTTTCTTTTGCAGTTGCAATTACCGCTTTTTTTCTTGGAATCAAGAAGTTACGAGCATATCCAGGTTTTACTGAAACAATTTCAAACTCAAAACCTAAATTTTCTACATCTTGCTTTAATATAACGTCCATTTTATTCTGCTTTTTAGGTTTTACTTATTTTAATTGATCACCGATGTAAGGCATAATTGCTAGGTGACGTGCACGTTTGATTGCAATGGATACTTTACGTTGATACTTTAATGAAGTTCCGGTATAACGACGAGGTAAGATTTTACCTTGTTCGTTTATAAACTGAAGCAAAAATGCTGGATCTTTGTAATCTACATATTTGATTCCATATTTTTTGAAACGACAGAATTTTTTGTTCGTTTGCGTTTCAATGTCTAATTGAGATAGGTAGCGAATTTCGCTTTCTCCTCCTTCTGCTGCTTTTTTTGCTAATTCGTCGATTGCCATTTTTTGATTTTTTAAGCGTTAGATTTTTCTGATTTTAACTTCGTTCTGCGTTTCTCTGCCCATTCAATTGCATGTTTATCCAATTTAACAGTAAGAAAGCGAATCACACGCTCGTCACGTTTGTACATCAATTCCAAACCTGCAACCAAATCATGGTTTTCAGTTTTGAATTCAAACAAATGGTAAAAACCATTTCTTTTGTTCTGAATCGGGTAAGCTAGTTTTTTCAAGCCCCAGCTTTCGTTTGATACGATTTCCGCATTATTTTCTTTTAGGAAATCTTCTACTTTTTTAACTGCTTCCTCCACCTGCGTATCAGATAGAACGGGAGTTAAAATGAAAACAGTTTCATAATGAGTCATTTATATAATTTTTTAATTTGGATTGCAAAAGTATAAATATTTTATATAGTAACAAACTAATTTCAGGGTTTTTATAGCGTAAATGTGCTTTTTAAGAAATTTTTGGATGTTATTTTGTTCAATTTCAATAGTGCTCTGTAAATTTCCTTTTTTTTCGTACTTTTGAAACACTCGGTAAAATAAAAACTAGCCATGAAATCAAAATTAAATGAACTTTTTGACTACAATTTATATTGCAATATAGAATTAATTAAAGCAATCGAACCCTTCATTCAAGAATTTCCGCCTAGAGTCATAGAACTTATGAATCATATAGTGAATTCGCATATCTTTTGGAACAATCGCCTGAGTGGAAAACCGGATAATGACCGTTGGTTCATTCATCCATTTCAAGACTTAATGAAAATCAATGAAGAGAATCATGCAATCACCCGATCAATCCTTGAAAATCGAGAATTAAGGGAAATCATTTCTTTCAAAAATTCAAAAGGTGGAATCTCTGCCTCTACCATTGAAGATATTTTTTTCCATTTGGCCAATCATGGAACCTATCACCGCGGTCAGCTTGCTTTACTTTTCCGCCAATCCGGTGTAACAGATCCGGTAAGAACCGATTTTATTTTTTGGAAAATCAGGGATCAACTTTAATACCCATTGTTTTTTAGTATTTCTGTTTGTGTGTAATTGGTTTTACTTATTGAACCTATAAGGATTACGTATTTTAATTTTTGGGTACTTTAAGGATTCTCTCACTTTTTATCATTAATTTTGAATCATTCTAAATAACGCATATAGAATATTTTAACTACAATATAAAAATGAATAGAATGAAAAAACACACTGCAGCTGCCGAATGGAGAGGTAGCATCAAGGATGGAAAAGGAAAATTATCCTCAAAAAGTAAAGTTTTGGACGGAAAAGAATATTCTTTCAAATCCCGTTTTGAAAATGGAGAAGGAACCAATCCTGATGAGTTATTGGCAGCTTCCCATGCGGGTTGCTTCGCTATGGCAACCAGTCTTATGTTGGGCGAGGAAGGATTCACGCCTGAGTATTTACAAGCATCAGCTGAGGTAACGATGGATCCCGAAAAGCTAAATATAGTGAGCTCCCATTTGACATTGAAAGGAAAGGTTCCAGAAATTAGCTTAGAGAAATTTATGGAAATAGCCAATAAAGCGAAGGATAATTGTCCCATTAGTAAGGTAATGAATTGCAATATTAGCTTAGATGCCACGTTAGAATAAGGCATTTATCAATCATTATCAGAACTTTAAATTTTGATGTACACCAAATTAGTGAAATTGTTTTTACGTTTAACACTAGCAAGTGGTTTTTTATCGGCCATAGCAGATCGTTTTGGGTTTTGGAGCTATCATGTAGCGTGGGGAAGTTGGGATAAATTTATTGAATATACCCAAGTTCTCTTACCCTTTTTCGGTCATACTTTAATTCAAATTACAGCCATACTTGCTACTGCTTTTGAAATTCTACTTGCTATTGCTTTGCTTATTGGATGGAAAACTAAATGGGCGGCTAAGCTTAGCGGTGTCTTATTGTTAATTTTCGGATTCACTATGTTTTTTTCCACCGGATTAAAATCCGCATTCGACGCCTCAGTATTTACTGCAGCTGCTGCCGCTTTTGGTTTAAGTACCATCAACATTCGATTTTTAGAAATCAGCCCTTCCGATCCAACACGAGTTAGATTTTAGTATTAGTTAACCCAAAAATTAGAAGCAATGAGTTCAAAAGAAATGTATCCCGAAGGAAGCAGAGAAATGGCTATGGCCAAAGGTGACTTAGCTCCTCATCAAATTGAAGCATGGCGTACCTTCAGTCGATCTGTATTTAAGGAAGGAGTTTTGGATGAAAAGACCAAACAATTGATAGCGATTGCCGTTGCACATGTAACCCAATGTCCATACTGCATTCAATCCCACGTTCCGCAAGCTATGCGAAAAGGAGCGACTAAAGAAGAGATTATGGAAGCAATTTGGGTTGCAGCCGAAATGAGAGCAGGCGCAGCTTATGCCCATGGAAATATTGCCTTTCAGGCGATGGAGGATTTTGAGAAATTATAAATGAATTCAAAAAATATGAAAGCTCGATTAGAATATGGAAAAGTTGCACCGGAAGCAATCAAAGGTCTATTGGAATTGGAAAAATACATTCATCACTCCGGACTCGAAAGCAAGTTATTTGAGTTGGTGAAAATGAGAGCCTCCCAAATCAACGGTTGTGCGTATTGTCTGGATATGCATTCAATTGATGCACGAAACGGTGGCGAAACGGAACAGCGTTTGTATACTTTGTCTGCATGGAGAGAAACGCCGTTTTTTACGGATAAAGAAAGAGCCGCTTTGGAATGGACCGAAGCCTTGACTTCAATTTCCGACTCGGCTATTTCGGATGAAATGTATGAAGGAATTTGTGAACATTTTGACGAAAAAGAATTAATCGCTTTAACCATGACCATTATTGCGATCAATAGTTGGAACCGATTGGCTATCGCTTTCCGAACGGTTCCTGGAAATTACAAACCTTAAATATGAAATGAATTTATCGGAAAAATCAGCCATTGTAACGGGAGTTAGCAGCGGTTTAGGAAAAGAATTAGCGAATGCCTTGGTGCGCAAAGGCTGTAAAGTTTATGGATTGGCCAGAAATGGGCACAACCTTTCGAAAATAAAATTCCAACTCGGAAAACTTTTCATACCCGTAGTGTTGGACATTACAGATTTTAAAAAAGTTGAAAATTGGATACATTCTGAATTTTCCTCGTCAAATTCACCCGATATTTTAATCAATAATGTGGGTGTTGGTAGATTTGGAAAGATTGATGAAATGCCGTTTGAAGATTGGTTGACTATGGTCAACACGAATTTAAATGGTATGTATTTCCTAACTGCGCAAGTCGTTCCTTTTCTAAAACAAAAAGAAACATCCACAAGCATTCTCAATATTGGTTCCATCCTCGGAACGGTGGGGCGTGCAGAAGGTTCTGCTTACAGCGCTACAAAATTCGGCGTGCAAGGTTTTAGCGATTCTTTGTTTAAAGAACTGAGAGAATTTAATATTAAGGTAAGCTGCATTCATCCCGGATCCATCGATACCCATTTCTTTCAAAGTTCGGGAATTAAATCCCATCCCTATATGCTTAATCCCCAAGAGGTGTCCGATACAATTATCCATGTTTTAGAAACTCCTGACAATCTGTTAATCAGTGAATTAACGATTCGCCCTCTCCATCCAAAACCTCCCATGGGCAAATAAAAAATCCCACATATATAAGAGTGGGATTTCGTGATCATGGTAAAATAAGTAGAGTTAAAAAGAGTCGCCGTTGGGCACAAATAGGGTTGTAATGTTTTATTGAAACAAATTTAGTATTTAAATTTAACAAATCAATAAGGAAAAATCCCTTTTTATAGAGTTCAACTATCTATTTACAGATTTAAAATATCTAGAAACTTTAAATTTACCCGATTATGTTTCTTAATTTCGTAGAATCATTAAATATTATTAAAAACTACAAAGAATATGAAGGATATACTAAAGTTAGAACCTCAAAATATTTGGAGAAACTTCTCAAAACTGAATGAGATTCCACGTCCATCAAAAAAAGAAGAAAAAGTTCGAAAATTCATGGTAGAATTTGGTAAAAATTTGGATTTAGAAACTTTAACAGACGAAATTGGGAATGTGGTAATTAAAAAACCAGCTTCCAAAGGAATGGAAAATAGAAAGACGGTAGTTCTTCAATCCCATTTGGACATGGTTTGTCAAAAAAATAACGACGTTGATTTCGATTTTGATACCCAAGGAATTCAAATGTTCATTGAAAACAATGAATTTGTAAAAGCCAAAGGAACCACTTTGGGAGCCGATAATGGAATTGGCGTTGCAACTATCATGAGCGTTTTGGAATCTTCCGACATTGTTCACCCACCTATTGAAGCGCTTTTCACCATCGATGAAGAAACCGGAATGACGGGTGCCATCAACTTAAATGAATCGATTTTGAATGGGAAAATTCTTTTGAATTTAGATACCGAAGATGATGATGAATTGACCATTTCTTGTGCTGGTGGTTTGGATGTTACCGCAACAAAAACCTATAAACCCGAAACTTTAAACGGGGAATACAGTTCGATAAAAGTTTCTATAGAAGGACTAAAAGGAGGACATTCGGGAGGAGATATTCAATTGGAATTAGGAAATTCAAATAAATTATTAGCGCGTTTCCTTTACGACAGTTTGGAATTCAATGCACAAATTGTAGAAATGGATAGCGGTGGATTACGAAATGCCATTCCAAGGGAAGGATCTTTTGTGGTAACCGTAGAAAATTCAGAAAAAGAAGATTTATTGGCTGCTTTTGAAGAATTAAAAACCGATATTTTAAATGAATATGCAACCGTTGAACCTAAATTAAAAATTGAAATAAGCAAAACCAATTTGCAGCCATCGGTCGCTTCTTTTGAAGAATCAAAAAAATTAACGTACGCTGTAATGTCCGCCTACAACGGCCTGTATAGAATGAGTCCCGAAATGGAAGGTGTAACAGAAACATCCAATAACGTAGCCAATGTAGTTGTAAAAGACGGAGAAATGAAGATTTTATGTCTTTCCCGTTCGGCGATTGAATCTGGAAAAAAAGAAATGACGGCGTCCTTAAAATCGACTTTTGAATTGGCAGGATTTAAAGTTGAATTTTCAGGTGGCTATCCCGGATGGCGTCCGAATATGAATTCGGAAATTTTGGATGTTATGAAGCCTTTGTATAAAGAAATGTTTGGCGAAGATCCAAAAATAATTGCAACCCACGGAGGTTTAGAATGTGGAATTATTGGTGGACATTATCCCGAAATGGACATGATTTCATTTGGTCCAAATATTACAGGACCGCACTCTCCCGACGAAAGAGTAGAAATAAAATCCGTACAGAAATTTTGGAAATATTTCTTGGAAGTGTTGAAACATACACCCAAAGAAGATTAAATTACAAATAAAATTTAAAATAAGAAAGATGAAAATAGAAATTTGGAGTGATGTAGTTTGTCCGTTTTGCTATATAGGCAAACGAAATTTTGAAAATGCGCTACACCAATTTCCAGGAAAAGAAGAAGTGGAAGTCATTTGGAAAAGTTTTCAATTGGATCCAACGATTTCAAAAACAGCAGAACCTCAATTATATACAGACCAACTTTCAAAAAAGACAGGTTGGAGCAAAGAAGAAACCGACAAAGCTTTGGAATCAATGAGTGCCATGGCAAAATCGGTGGGTCTGGAATTTAATTTGGAAGGATTAAAATCAATCAACACCTTTGATACCCATCGAATTATCCAATATGCAAAACTAAAAGATTTAGGAAGTCAAGCGGAAGAAGCTTTCTTTAAAGCCTTTTTTACGGATGGAAAAGACTTAACTAAAAAAGAAACGCAAATAGAAATTATGCAGAACATAGGTCTGACTGAAACGGATTTAGAAAAAGCTATGAGCGATGATTTGTATGAAAAAATGACCAAAGCAGACATTGAAGAAGCCAAACAATTGCAAATTAGTGGTGTTCCTTTCTTTGTTATCGACAGAAAATATGCGGTATCCGGTGCGCAACCTAGCGAAGCTTTTACGCAAACTTTGGAAACGGCTTTTCAAGAATGGAAAGCGGAAAATCCAACTCCTGAATTACAGGTTGTACAAGGTCAAAGTTGCGATGTAAATGGAAAATGTGATTAATCGATAATCAAAGTAGAAAGCTTTTCAGTCAAAGCTTTACGCGAATAATTTTTATAATTGGAAGACGGATGCTTTACCGTGTTTGTCTTCCAATTTCTATAGGTAGTCAAAATAAATTCTTGTACTTTTTCTTCATCGCAATGCGTGCAGTACGCACTCAGGGAATAGTCTTTCAAAATTTCAGCCACGTCACCCCCACTCGGTCCTACTGCCAAAATCGGATTTTCTGTTGCCATGTATTCAAATAGTTTTCCTGGAATAATTCCTTTGGATTTCTCGTCTGGAAAATTGGTCAACAGCAATGCATTTGAATTAAAAATTCCTTCAATCGATTCTTTGTGTGAAACATAACCTTTGAATTTACAAAAGGTTTTCAACTGATTTTCATGCAGTGAATTTTGAACGCCTTTGCTTATTTCTCCATAAAAATTCAATTCCAAATCATTCGAAAAACCGGAATTGTTCTTGATTAATTCATTCAGCACTTTCCATAGTACCAAAGGATTTCGGGCGATTTCTAACCCACCGCTGTATGTTATTGTAAATTTTGAGTTTTGTTTTTTGACTAAATTTTTGAAGGTGGATTCTTCGTATCCATTTGTAATTACTTCTACTTTTTTGGCACCCAAAGCGGTATAACTTTTCGCATCACTAAAACTGGTTGCAATCACTGTATCCGCTGTCTTCAACACTTTTGATTCCAATTCCTTGTGTTTTTTCTGAGAAGAATTTGTCAGTTTTAATTCGGAATGGTAACTGATTTGCGTCCAAGGATCTCGAAAATCAGCCAACCAATTTAAATCAGGATTTTGTTGTTTTAAGTGCAAACCAATCAAATGCAAACTATGCGGTGGGCCGGTAGAAACAATCGTATCAATCTGATTTTCAAAAATATAATTCCCCAAGAATTGAACCGAAGGTTTTACCCAAAATTTTCGTGCATCAGGAATAAAGAAATTTCCTCGAACAAAAACAGAAATTTTAGTCAGAAACGACTGTTTTTCCGGTTTTTCAAATTGGCCTGCTTTGTAGGCTTTTGATTTGGGGTTCAACTTTTCAGCTATTTGATAGGGTTCCCAAATTTTGGTTTGGATGTGTTTTAAATTCGCAGGAATTTCATCGATTAAACTTTCATCGATAATCGGATAGGAAGGATTTTCAGGTGAATAAACAAGCGGTTCCACACCAAATTCTGGCAAATACTTAGAAAACTTTAACCAACGCTGAACGCCTGGCCCACCTGCTGGCGGCCAATAGTATGTAATGATTAAAACTTTTTTTAATGCCATTTACTGAAAATTTAGGAAGAGAACGAATTGAAATTATCCGAAAGAATAATTTAAGTCCGAATAAAAATTACTCCTTCTCCAATTCTTTCTCATCTTTCTTTTTCCACATTACATATCCACCGCCAAGAAATAATAAAACAAATAAAACATTAAACGCCAAAGTCATTGTATTTCCTGTTTGGATGATTTGGGGATTAAATTCCATTACCACTTCTTTGTCGCCTTTTTTCAGAGGAACAGCGCGTAAGAAATAATCCGCTTTTAGCAGCGGACGTTCCTTTCCATCCACTTTTACAGTCCATCCGTGTGGATAATAAATTTCAGAAAAAACCGCTACTTTCGGTGATTCTATCGACGTTTTATAGGTTAATTTATTCGGCTGATATTTAGTCAATGCTATACTCGAATTCAATTCCGATGTGAAAGCGTTTGGAAGAAGGCTTTTCAACTTCGAATCCAAAACCACCGTCTGTTTCAAATCAACATCTTTCAAGGCTAAAATCTCTTCATTCGCATTTTCAACCCATTTCACATCCGATACCAACCACGCATTTCCGTAGGCATTTTTATTCAATTCCACCATGGGACTGTTTGGATTTCCGTGAATTAAGTATTTGGTATTCAAAAGATTTAAAATAGTTCCCATATCGGCCTGTGAAACCCCTAGTTTTTTAGATTTCTCTGATCCTGAAAAATATAAATCTATAATATCCTGATAGTTATGCAATTTCGCGCCATGGTATCCCCCAATGGAGTGAGCGAAGAATGAGGTAGTCGCATCATTAAATGTACTGAATACATTGTCAAAAACCCGGTATTGTGATTTGTCTGCGATTCGTAAACTATCCAAAGTTTTATTGAAGGAAACTTTCTGTGCAATTCCAGCTAAATGATAATTTTCGCGTGCACCTTCCATTAATTTAGAAGAAGTTTGCGTTGGGAAAGGATTATCTACAAACATTTTGTCGATGTAATTATCATCATTCAAATAACGCTTATCGACTTGCCATCCGTCGATTAAAGCCAATCCTGCAATTCCTAAAACGACAATAAAACTACTTTTAATTTTCTTGATTTGATACAAAACCAACAAAGCCAAAGTCAATATAACAAACACCAATGTTCGTAATGTATCGGCTTTAAACATAGCAATTCGATCTTCTCGAAGGGCATTGTCCAATTTATTCAACATCGAATCCCACGTTCCAAAAGCTTGTGGATTGTATTCTTTAACCAAATCCAAATATTGCTTTTTGTTGAGAAGATCATATTCAGTGGAGAAGCTAAATATACTTCCACCTGCCAAATAGAAAATCACTAACAAGGCTACCACTCCACCTCCGGCATATTTTAAAATTTTCAATTTGAATTCATCCGTCAAATCTTCGTCTTTGATAAAAACAAACAAAGTCAATGCTGCCAAAAGAGGCATGGTGAATTCAGCCATCACCAACATGGATGAAACCGCTCGGAATTTATCGTAAAATGGAAAGAAATCAATCATAAAATCCGTCAATCCGCCAAAGTTTTTTCCCCAAGCGAGAACGATACTCAAAATAGTTGCGCCTAGTAACCACCATTTGTATTTTGTCCATTTGTTACGAACTAAAAATAATCCTATAAAAAACAGAAAAACCACAACAGCACCTTGGTAAGCGGGTCCCGAAGTTCCCGGCTGATCGCCCCAATAGGTTGCAACAGGACTTGTTGCTAAATATTCAAAAGCTTGTCCATTGAATTCGTCATTCAAATCCAATGAATATTGTTGTTTCTGAAGTTCAGCGACATAATGTTTTAAATTTTCTTGTTTGGGTTGACTGGGTCCACCCATAAAATCAGGAATAAATAAATTAAAGGTTTCCAATTTCCCGTAACTCCAATGGGTGATATAATCATGGTCCAGTCCTTTTGATTTATCTTGAAGTAAGGTCATTTCTGTATTTCCACGAATGGTTTCTTTGCTGTATTCATAAGTAGAAAGCAAACGCGTAGAATTCATTCCCACCCCGATTAAACAAGCAAAAACAAGTAATCCCGTAGAAATCACAAAAGGTTTTATTTCTTTGGATTTGAAGGCATCTATGGCTTCGACTACAAAGTAAACCAACATGACCAAAAACAAATAGTAAGTCATTTGCGGGTGATTTGCTGAGAGTTCCAATCCCACAAAAAGGGTGGTCATCAGAAATCCAACAATGTATTTCCGCTGATACAGTAAAATAATTCCTGCGACCAAAGGTGCGAAATAAGCAATGGCGTGGACTTTCGCATTGTGTCCGGCACCAATTATTATGAAGAAATAGGCACCCAATGCAAAGAAAATCGATCCTGCTAAAGCATATTTCCAGTTTTTAAACAGCACCATTCCCAGAATGAAAAATCCTGCGAAAAGTAGAAAAACATAGTCAGCAGGACGTGGAAGAAATCGAAAAAAATGATCGACTGCTTTGATGAAATCATAGTCGTATTTAGCTCCGGTTTGATACGTTGGCATTCCACCAAACATGGCATTGGACCAATAGATATTTTCGCCGGTTTCCTTTTCGAAAGTTTTCATTTCTTCGGCACTTCCGCGGTAATTCACAATATCAGGTTGGATAATGGAATTGTCAGACAAAACAGCTGAGTTGTAAACCAAGGCTAATATGGCAAACAAAACGAGGGAAACCACGCTAAATATTAAATTCTTATTCTTCATCTTTTTTTTCAGGTTCTTCAATGATTTCGTACTCTACCGATTCGGCTTCAATAGGAAAATTGGGTTGATCCAGATTTCCCGAATTTGATCTCGCTCTAGGTTCTTCTTGTCTTCTTTGCGGCTGAGGTCTGCTTGGACTCACCAATCGCTTTAAAAACCGAATGACTAAAATAGCAAGAATTACGTAAAATATGAATTTTAAAAATGACATTCTAATTAACCGTTGTGACTATTGTTTGTGTTCCTGATTCTGTTTCTTTTTGATCTCCTTGTTGGAAAGTTGTATTCACATTTTCCTTTTTGGTAATGTTTACTTTCTTAATCCATCCACTTTCTACATCCAATTCCACTTTTCCGTCCAAGGTAGCAGTGTTTTTCATGGTAGCTGTAATTCCACTTTGGGTATCTTTTCCGCCTACATCTTGCACACCTTTTACAAGAATAATTGCCTTTCCATCTTTAATTCCATCAAACGTTCGAGTCACTTTGTTTTGACCTTTGATAGGACCTTCGCTGATGTTTTGGGTATCTTCCCATTTCTCACCTACTTTTAAACTTTTATCTGGAAAGATATTAAGTGATTCTTCAAACTGCGATTTAATGGCTTCTGTGCTCAATGCAACGGTCAATAATTCTTTGATTTCTTTTTGCTCATCTGCGTTGAAATCATTTTTCAATTTCGACAAAGCATTGGTAACAATTTTATCCAAACCAGTTACGGAATGAACTTTTCCTTTGTTGTCCACTTCCATTGTAAAACTCTGTCCGGTGATGGCTTTGTAAATTAACCAACTCTGTGCAACATCTTTGTCCGAAGGTTTAGGCGAAGTGGTATTGTAGGAGATATTTTTTCCTTCCGGCGATTTAAAACTTTCGCTGAAGTTTTTGAAAGTCGCCTTCAATTTAAATTTATTTCCGATAATCTCTTCCACAAAATAATCAAAACCAACGGTTCGTGAAGAAGATAAATTCATACTTCTTCCACCGGCGGACATAGTTTGTGTTTGAGATATTTTTAAGTCAAAGGGATAAGTTTGCCCTTTTTTCAAGTTGTATCTAAAGGTATAACTTTCGTCTTCGTTTTTCACAAGAGAAACTTCACTTTCACCTGTTATGTCTTGATTCTCTGATTGGGTCGTTTCATCGCCATTTGCCCCAAGCGTTCCTTCCGATTGGTTTTCAGTCGTTTCGGTTGTGTTTTCTACTTTGTCTTTACTTTCTTTACAAGCTGTCATCGCAATAAATAATGACAGTATCATTAGTGTTTTCTTCATCAATTTTGAAATTTGGGGCAAGATAATCATAAATACCAATTTTGGGTTTACGAAGCTTTTAAAAAAATCTTAAAGTTTGGGATAAAAGAAAGTTTTAAAAATGATTTCAGAGTGAATTGGATATAATTCTGAGATAAAGTAAAGATTTTTATACATTTGTTCATACTGAGAACATAAAAAGAAAAATTAACACATGAGTTTATTTACTAGAAAACCACTGGCTGAACTATTGGCCCAAGCCAATGAAACCGGTGAACACGTCTTAGAAAAGTCGTTGGGTACATGGGGATTGATTTCCCTAGGTATAGGTGCGATTATCGGTGCCGGTTTATTTTCAATTACGGGATTAGCTGCTGCGAATTATGCCGGACCTGCAATTATTATATCCTTTGTAATCGCTGCCATCGGCTGTGCATTTGCGGGATTATGTTATGCAGAATTCGCCTCTATGATTCCCGTTGCGGGAAGTGCTTATACGTATTCATACGCAACGATGGGTGAATTCATCGCTTGGATTATCGGTTGGGATTTGGTGTTGGAATATGCGGTAGGAGCCGCTACAGTCGCTTCGAGTTGGTCGGGTTATTTGGATAAATTTCTGCAAACCTTTGGGATCACTTTCCCAAAAGGACTTTTGATGACACCTTTTGACACCATGCCGGGTGAAAATGGCGAAGTGGTTTATGGAATCATGAATTTACCCGCTGTTTTTATAGTGGTTGTAATGTCGATAGTTTTAATTCGTGGAATTAGAGAATCCTCAATAGTAAATAATGTCATTGTTGTTTTAAAAGTAACTCTGGTATTGGTGTTCATTGCGGTAGGGTTTCAATACATTCGACCGGAAAATCACATTCCATTCATTCCCGAAAACACTGGAAAGTTTGGAGAATTTGGATTTTCAGGAATTATTCGAGCAGCAGCGGTTGTTTTCTTTGCATATATTGGTTTTGATGCAGTAAGTACGGCAGCTCAAGAAACAAAAGACCCGAAGAAAGCAATGCCACGTGGAATTTTAGGTTCCTTATTAATATGTACTGTCCTTTATATTGCCTTTGCGTATGTTATGACAGGAGTTGCTAGCTATCAAGCATACGGTGCAGATCCTACCAATAAATTAGCGCCTGTTGCCATTGCAATTAGTAATATGGGAACGATGGATGCAAATGGAGTGGTTCATGCGGCTTATCCGTGGTTGAATACTTCGATTATTGTTGCCATTTTATTGGGATATGCTTCTGTAATTTTGGTTATGTTATTGGGTCAAAGCCGTGTGTTTTATTCGATGAGTAAAGATGGATTGTTACCTTCGATGTTTTCAAGCATTCACTCAAAATTTAAAACGCCCCATAAATCAAGTGTTTTCTTTCTAATATTTGTAAGTGTTTTTGCAGCCTTTGTTCCCGGACGAGTTGTAGGAGAAATGACGAGTATTGGAACCCTTTTCGCCTTTATTTTGGTTTGTTTGGGAGTTTTGATTATGCGAAAATCAATGCCCGATGCACCGCGAGGTTTTCGAGTTCCTTTGGTTCCTGTGATTCCTATTTTAGGGATTTTAACGTGTTCTTTTATGATGATTTTCCTTCCGTTTGACACTTGGATGCGTTTAATCATTTGGATGATAATTGGATTGGACGTGTATTTATTCTACAGTGTGAAACACAGTCATATCACCGCAAACAAAGAAGGAATTGTGAATATGGCGAATAAAACTGTAGGAATTTGGGGATTGGTGATGGTTATTATTTTACTTTTTGTTGCCATTGGACATCATCAAACAGCTGAAACCAATCCTCATACAGGTGCAATCAACGAAGAAGGTTTATTCTATTTTTCCATGGTATTTGGATTGATTCATTTTGTATTATTCCTCTATAAATTATACAAAGGTTATTCTAAAAATTAATAAAAAATAACGGGATTTATAAAACCAGAAGATATACTTTTGGTTTTTAATTGACGCTAAATAAAAGATGGATATACTAGTTAGAAAATTACGGTTGGAGGATTATGAGGATTTGAAGAATTCAATGATTCAGGCATACGGTGATGTGAATGAATTTTGGAGAGAAAGTTCAATTCGAACGTTGGTTGATATTTTTCCAGAAGGTCAGTTCTGCATTGAAGTGGACGGAAAAGTTGCGGCTTGTGCTTTGTCCATTATCGTTTTATATGAATTGTATGGTGATAATCATACCTACCATGAGATTGTGGGAAATTTCACTTTCAATACCCATACCGATGATGGCGATATACTTTATGGAATTGAAGTGTTTGTAAGTCCCGAGTTTAGAGGACTTCGTTTGGGGCGACGATTGTACAATGAGCGGAAAGATTTGTGTGAGAAATTAAATTTAAAAGGAATTTTAATTGGAGGAAGATTACCCAATTTCCACCTTCACAGCGATATGTATTCGCCGCGAGAATATATTGAAAAAGTTCGAGACAGAGAAATTGAAGATCCGGTTCTGAATTTTCAATTGGCCAATAATTTTCATGTACTTAAAGTTCTAAAAAACTATTTAAAAGGAGATACGGAATCGGAAGAGTTTGCGGCTTTAATGCAATGGAATAATATCTATTATTCCCGAAAACCAAATGCAATGAATGACAGCATCATTCGTTTGGGGTTGGTTCAGTGGCAGATGCGGCCTTTTAAAAACATTGATGAATTCTTTGAACAAGTTGAATTTTTCATTGACGTATTGGCGGATTACAAAGCTGATTTTGTCGTATTTCCAGAATTTTTCAATACACCGCTTCTCGCGCCTTACAATCATTTACCCGAACATGAAGCGATGCGTGAATTGGCAAAACATACCGAAACGATCAAAGATAAACTGTCTGAATATGCAATTGCTTACAACGTAAATATCATTGCGGGAAGTATGCCTTTGGAAGAAGATGGTTCGTTGTATAATTCCTCTTATTTATTACATAGAAATGGAAAAGTGAGTGATTTTCGAAAAATTCATATCACACCCAATGAGAAGAAATACTACGGAATGGTTGGTGGCGACAAAGTAAAAGTCATTGATACCGATTGTGGAAAAGTAGGATTATTGATTTGTTACGATGTAGAATTCCCTGAATTATCACGGATTTTGGCCGATCAAGGAATGAAAATATTATTTGTTCCATATTTAACAGATACCCAGAACGCTTACACCCGAGTCCGAGCCTGTGCGCAAGCGCGTGCCATAGAAAACGAATGTTATGTTGCCATCACAGGTTGTATTGGGAATTTACCCGGTGTAAGTAATATGGATATTCAGTATGGACAAGCGGCTGTTTTTACACCTTCTGATTTCCCTTTTCCAGTGGATGCAGTAAAAGCAGAAGCCACGCCCAATACAGAAATGACGATTATTGTGGATGTAGATTTAATGATGTTAAAAGAATTGCATCACAACGGTTCGGTGAAAATCATGAAAGACCGTCGAAAAGATTTGTATGAAGTACGATTAAAAAAGCATTCCTAAAATTGTAGGAATGCTCACTTAACTTCTTGTGCTCACGACTGGACTCGAACCAGCACATCCGTAAGGACACTACCACCTCAAGGTAGCGTGTATACCAATTTCACCACGTGAGCTTAGCATTCGCAAAAGTAATCAAATTATGGAAAGCGAGAAGGCTTTTGGAAGATTTTAAAAATTCTATCGGCTAATTTCTTTGTTGTTCAATCTAAAGATTAACTTTGCACTCAAAATTTAAAGAAAATGTTCAGAACGCATACTTGTGGAGAATTAAATGTAAGTCATGTCAATCAGAAAGTTACATTAAGCGGTTGGGTTTCCGTCTTACGAGACAAAGGTTTTATGCTTTGGATTGATCTTCGTGATCGATATGGAGTTACGCAATTGATTTTGGACGAAAATAGAACGGATGTAGCTTTGTTTGAAAAAGCTCGAAAGTTGGGACGTGAATATGTTATTCAAGTTGCAGGAACCGTTATTGAACGTGAATCCAAAAACAAAAATATTCCAACAGGTGAAATTGAAATTCTGGTAGAAAGCTTAGTAATTTTAAATGCATCCAAACTTCCTCCTTTTACCATTGAGGACGAAACCGATGGTGGTGAAGAATTGAGAATGCATTACCGTTATTTGGATATCCGAAGAAATCCAGTGAAAAACAAATTGATTTTCCGTCATAAAGTGGCGCAAGAAATTCGAAAATATCTATCGGACAAAGACTTTTTGGAAGTTGAAACCCCGGTTTTAATTAAATCTACGCCAGAAGGTGCCCGCGACTTTATGGTTCCTTCGCGAATGAATCCAGGTGAATTTTATGCTTTGCCACAATCCCCACAAACCTTTAAACAACTGTTGATGGTAGGTGGATTGGATAAATATTTCCAAATCGTGAAATGCTTTCGAGACGAAGATTTACGTGCAGACCGTCAACCTGAGTTTACGCAAATAGACTGTGAAATGGCATTTGTCGATCAGGAAGAAATCCTACATATTTTTGAAGGTTTGATGAAACATTTACTGAAAACCGTTCACAATGTAGACATTGAAAAATTCCCACGAATGACATATGCAGATGCAATGCGTAAATACGGAAATGACAAACCAGACATTCGTTTTGGAATGGAATTTCATGAACTGGATGATTTAACCAAAGGAAAAGACTTCTTGGTTTTTGATAAAGAAGAATTGGTTGTAGGTATCTCTGCTCCTACTTTGAATTCTTATACACGAAAGGACATTGATCGTTTATTGGAATGGATGCAACGTCCACAAATTGGAGCCAAAGGTTTTGTTTGGGTACGTGTGAATGAGGACGGAAGTTTTAAATCATCGGCCGATAAGTTTTATACCCAAGAAGATTTAGCAACAATTGCAGAAAGAATGGGTGCTGAGAAAAATGATTTAATAATCATTATGGCCGGAGATGCAGATGAAACTCGCAAACAGCTAAGCGCTTTACGAATGGAATTGGCAGAACGATTGAATTTACGAAATCCAAAAGAATTTGCACCCCTTTGGGTTGTTGATTTTCCACTTTTGGAATGGGACGACGAGACCAACAGATGGCATGCAATGCACCACCCGTTTACTTCACCTAAGCCGGAAGATCTTTCGAAATTACAAAGCCATCCAAGCGAAGTTCGTGCAAATGCGTATGACTTGATATTGAATGGAAATGAAATTGGTGGAGGTTCCATTCGAATTCACAACCAAGAATTACAAGCTCAAATGTTTGAATTGCTAGGGTTTACACCCGAACAAGCCCAAGACCAATTTGGATTCTTAATGAATGCCTTCCAATACGGTGCACCGCCACACGGAGGACTGGCTTTTGGATTTGATCGATTGGTTTCCATATTAGATGGAAGCGAAACCATCCGAGATTACATCGCCTTTCCTAAAAATAATTCAGGACGAGACGTGATGATTGATGCGCCCTCTGTAATTGATGAAGCTCAATTGGATGAGTTGAAAATTAGTTTAAAGAAATAAAAAACATAATACCTTTTGAAAGAGCGAGTGAAATCGCTCTTTTTTTGTTTTCATATCCTTCGTATTGAGTAGATTACTCGAAATTATTTTTTCTTTTTAATCAAGCTTTGGAGAGTAGCCTGGAAATTCAATGGGTTGTATGAAACAATACTTATAAGGACTATGAACCTGTTGAATTGTGGAAGAAGCATAAGTTTCAGAGTGTCAATAATTTGAGTATCTGTGGGCTGATTGGGGTAAAATTGATGCATTCAAAGAAGGAAGAACTTGGTTAATTACTAGACAAGCGTTTTTTGATTACATTGAAAACAGAGAAAGAAACCGAAAATTAGATTGAAATTGATAAATAAATTGGTGTGCTACCAAATTTCCGCTTAATTTGTTAAAAATTTCAGATTTTGAAGGAATTGAATTTTTCGATAGTTATTGCAGTTTATAAACGGGAAGAGGAACTGAGAGAGCTTTTAGTTAGTTTGACTGAACAGACCGACACAAGCTTTGAAGTTCTCATTGTGGATGATGGTTCTCCTACTCCACTTGAAGCCATTGTAAGCGATTTCAGTTCCAAATTAAATATTCATTATTATTATAAGGAAAATTCAGGACCGGCACAATCGCGAAATTATGGAATGCGAAAAGCGTCTGGAAATTATTTTATTTTCTTGGATTCAGATACAATAATACCCACAGAATATTTGGAAAAAGTTCGTGAGCAATTGATGCATAAGTTCACAGATTCCTTTGGGGGACCGGATGGTGCGGATGTTAGTTTTAGTGATCTCCAAAAAGCAATTTCATTTTCGATGACTTCTTTTTTAACGACGGGTGGAATCCGAGGAGGAAGTGAAAATTTAGGGAAATTTCAGCCGCGAAGTTTTAATATGGGAATTAGCAAAAAAGCCTTTGAAAAAACGGGTGGTTTTGGCGATTTGCGAATTGGCGAAGATCCTGATTTGTCGATGACATTGTGGGAAAATGGATTTGAAACCCAATTGATTTCTGCTGCCAAAGTAATTCACAAACGAAGAACTTCTTTGGGAAAATTTAAAAAGCAAGTGTATGAGTTTGGAGTTGCACGACCGATTTTAAATCAAAGACATCCGAATTACAGAAAAATAACATTCTGGTTTCCAAGTATTTTTATGGTTGGATTGATCTTCAGTTTGATATTTCTACTACTATTTATTTCAGGAGTAAATTCCAAATGGTTATTGATACCGGTATTCCTTTACTTAATTTACTTCTTCTTACTCATTATTTTTTCTGTTTTGGAAACAAAAAGTATTCGCGTAGGATTTCTTTCGTTACTCACTACACTTATCCAGTTTTTTGGGTATGGATTTGGGTTTTTAAAATCGTGGATTTTATTAAACATTTTGAAAAAGAATCCGAAAGATGCATTTCCCACACATTTTTCAAATTAATCGAATTATAAAATCATTTTTGTTTCGTATATTTGAAGCTTATGAGGAATCGAAATTTACTTTCCGTTATGCATCTTGCAATGTGGTGAGACAACCTAAATCAATCAAAATCAATTAATTACAATTAAGAATTTCAATAATAACACATATTAAAATATAAAATAAAATGTCAGAAGAGTTAAAAAGTGTAGAGTTCGGATTGGAGAAAATATTTGAAGGCGCACAAGATTTCTTACCTTTATTGGGTACCGATTATGTCGAATTTTATGTAGGAAATGCCAAGCAATCGGCGCACTATTATAAAACCGCTTTTGGATTTCAGTCCGAGGCGTATTCAGGTTTAGAGACCGGCGTAAAAGACCGAGCGTCTTATGTTTTGAAACAAGACAAAATCCGTTTGGTTTTGACCACTGCTTTAAATTCAGAATCACCCATTGGTGAACACGTTAAAAAACACGGAGACGGCGTAAAAGTATTAGCTTTGTGGGTTGACGATGCGCGTAAATCGTATGAAGAAACTACCAAGCGAGGTGCTAAATCCTATATGGAGCCCACCGTTACTTCAGACGAGAATGGCGAAGTCGTTCAAGCTGGAATTTATGCGTATGGAGAAACTATTTTCATGTTTACCGAACGTAAAAATTACAAAGGACTTTTCATGCCTGGTTATGCAAAATGGGAATCCGATTACAACCCAGCACCTACCGGTCTAAAATATGTGGATCACATGGTGGGTAACGTGGGTTGGAACCAAATGAATGTTTGGGTAAAGTGGTTTGAAGAAGTGATGGGATTTGTTAATTTCTTATCTTTTGATGACAAACAAATTCACACCGAGTACTCGGCTTTGATGTCCAAAGTAATGGCCAATGGAAACGGAAGAATTAAATTCCCAATTAATGAACCTGCTGAAGGAAAGAAAAAATCACAGATTGAAGAATATTTGGAGTTTTACGAAGGAGAAGGTGTTCAGCATATTGCGGTTGCAACAGATGATATTTTAAAAACCGTAGCTGACTTGAAATCAAGAGGAATTGAGTTCTTGTCAAGACCTCCACAAGCCTATTATGATGAAATTCCGGAACGTTTGAAAAAGCATATGCACCGTTTCAAAGAAGACATCAATGAATTGCAGAAATTAGGAATTATGATTGATGCAGATGAGGATGGATATTTATTGCAAATATTCACCAAACCCGTTCAAGACCGTCCGACTTTGTTTTTTGAAATCATTCAAAGAATGGGTGCCAAAGGATTTGGAGCTGGAAACTTTAAAGCTTTATTTGAATCCATCGAAAGAGAACAAGAAAAACGAGGTACTTTGTAAAACCCTATAAAATTCCACGAAAAACTCCGATTTCTAAAAATCGGAGTTTTTTATTATTCGCCTTTTATGGAAAAAAGTCCGTTTTTTATGGCGAATAGAACCAGACCGATTCGATTTTTCACATTGAGTTTTGAAAAAACAGAATCCCGGTAATTGTCAATGGTTTTTGGACTTAGAAACATTTTATCCGCAATTTCTTTGTACGTCATTTCAGTACAAGCCATTTCGATAAATTCAATTTCTCTTTGTTTCAAATCATCCAATTCATTCTTCTTTCGCAAACTTCCCAATAAAGCATCGGTTACAGTGGAAGTATGGAAAAAACCTTCTTTTATGGTTGTAGTCAAGGCTTCATGCAGTAAACTTTTTTCAATATCTTTGCTTAAATAGCCTTTCGCTCCCGACTTCAACATTTTGATGACTGTACTTTCTTCTTCATCGACTGAAAGCGCTAAAACTTTGATTTCTGGAAATTCTTTGGTCAGAATCTTTGTAGTTTCTATTCCATTTAGAATAGGCATATTTACATCCATTAATACTATTTCTGGATGTTTATTGTTGCCTTTTAGTGCAGTTATGAACTCTTGACCGTTAGAATAAACTCCGTACGTTTTAAATTCTTCAAATCCATTGACTAAATTTCCAATGGCTTCTGAAAGTAAGGTGTGGTCATCAACTATTGCAATTTCATGTTTCATTTGAACGTCTTTTTAAGAGTTATTTTTGTGCCTTGATTTACTTTGGAATTTACGAATAATTCTGCATCAATCATTTTTGCACGTGTTTTTATATTTTTTAAGCCAATTCCTTCAAAATCGGAATCTTGGTTAAATCCAATTCCATTGTCCTCACACTGAATGGTCAAATTCGTATCGTTGTACATAAATTCTACCTTTAATTCCGTGGCGCGTGAATGTCTGATCACATTTGAAAAGGATTCCTGAAGAATTCGAAAAAGAATAATTTCTTCTTTATCCGGAATAAAAAAAGGAGTTCCTTTGATTTTCAATTCTGATTTCAAAAAACGCATTCTTTCTAGGCGTTCCATTTCATTGTGAACCGCTTCCAACAATCCCATATTTTTTAAACTTTCAGAATTAATGGATTTAGACAAAGCGCGCACTTCTTGCAATGCATTTCCGAGAATTCCCACCGATTCTTTTATTATTTCTGGATTGTTGTCTGAATTTTGAAGTTGAATTTTGGCTAAGGTTAAAAGTTGACCAATGTTATCATGCAATTCCCAACTAATATTTCGTAAAGTTTCTTCTCTTATTTCAATCTGAGATTCAGCCAACTCTCTTTCAAATTGTTTCTGTGCATGTAATTGTTGTCGTATCAATTTGTTCTTGCGGTTATTGAAAATAATAAAAAGCAATACCATTGATAAAGGTACCAACAACATGATTAAAAATATTATAAGCAATATTTTATCGTTTTCCTGCAACATAAAATCCAAGGATATAAGATGAATATAAAATGTAGTTTAGAATATTGATTGCTATTGAGTATGCTTTCTGAATATTATACCCTAAACCTGTCAATAAGAACAAAGGCACAAAAGCAATATGAAATACTAACAATCCTAAAATAATCCAGAATTCTGGAATTAATTGATAATGAACAACTTCTTCCTTATTTAATAATCGAACAAAATAAATAACCGAGAAAATCAATAAAATAATGGCTTGAACAAGTAAGGCTGTTTTTATCAATTGTTTTAAACTATCACTTGTGATAACGTCATAAACTACTGCGCCTAAAAACACCAAGGTTACTATCCATTTCCAGAGTTTGAGTTTCAAAATCCGATCAAACCAATATAGATATACAAAAAACGAAACGATGCAATAGATGTTATATAAATATCTAAAGTTGATTGAAGTAAAACTATACAATGCCGTTGTAGTCACCTCATTTAGAAATGAATAAATCAAAAAAGGAAGAAATATCCAAAGAGGTGTTTTCCGTATTGATTTCCATTTATAGATTGCTGCTAAACAAGCTAATAGTTGAATCAATAAAAATATGTAGGAGAAGTTTTGCACTTTAGCGTTTAAAGATTATTAACTGAACTATTTTTTTAATTTCCGCCTATACCCGTGTCTGAATCTCTTGAATCTGGAATACCTGCGTTCCCATAATTCAAACGATCTATTCCAAGTAAATTCTGATCTTGAAAACCGTCTTGACCAACGCCTCCTTGACCTGTGTCTGATATACGGGTCGTTGGAACAAAGAAAATAGTTTGTCGCGGATACACTTGACCATCTTGACCTAATTCGTCTTTGGCTCCCATATAAACTCGTAATCCTAAATCTGAATATCCATTGGAAGCTGCATAATTTTCTACATACGCAATGTATTGTTTCAATTCATCCAAATCAAACCAAATATCACGAACGGGACCATCGTAACCCGGATATTGACCTCCTTTAATTTCATTCAGAATTCCATAGAATTCATTTTTGTAATGGTCTTCCATCACTTTAGCATCCGCTACAGACACTAATCCAACTGGATCCTCACACGGAACTTCAATCATACAAACTGAACTTGGTTGAGGTTTGTCATCGTCATTCTTACACGCATTCAATGTGAAAAGTAGAGTGGCTAAAAATAAATAATGTAATTTTTTCATGACTTTTAATTTTATACTGTAAAAGTAGAATTAACATTTCATTTTCATAGGGGTAAAAGACCCTTTTTCGAAGGTTATTCTCTCTTTAATCTTCGAAATACGCTTCAAATTCAATTCTACCCATGTAGGTTCTCTCATTACTTAACTTCGAATTGAACGAAAATCAAAAATACGACAAAACCACTAAGGCATTTAAATCGTTTATGAATTGGTGAAATCATTGGAGATTTTTTTATCCTCATTGAAATCCTTAGTTTTGCCAGGAAATGCGTAATAAAAAGACAAATACAAGCTTTATTTTCAATCAACCTATTATTTTGTTGATGATGGCTTTCTTGATTCTTGTTACGCCTTGTTCAGTAAAAAGTCAAATTAAAAGCATTGCAGGTTTACCTACGCAAACCGAAAACAATGCGGTAAATAAAACAAACAGTAAAACTTCATTAACTTCTTCTGACACCTGTGTTGTCACCAATGATTCGGAAGTTCATGCGCTTTCTAGCGTTCTAAGTCAAAAGACTTCAGACGTTTTGCCTGTTTTCCTTTTTGCATTAAGTGTTGTTTCTTTTTTCACACTTAGAATTCACCAAAAAAACACTTCTTCGACGTATGAAAAGTTGCGTATTATACCCACGCTTCCGCTATTCATGCAGTATCGTCAATTGATAATTTGATTTAGAAAATTTTCTGATCTCTCTTATTGAATTCATTTTCAATGAGGTTTTCGCCTATTTTCTATTTTAAATTTTAATCAATTATGACAAGAAATAAAATATCAATCCTTTTTAGTATGCTAAGTTTTTTCTACACTTCATCCGCCGTTTTCGGACAAGAATTGAAGTTGGAAGAACTCTGGACGGAAGTGAAACAGAATTATTCGGGCATCACCCCCCGAGATTATGCCATAGAAGCTTCTCAAATCAATGAAACCGCAACCCAAGGAAACCGCTATCCGCAAGTAAAAGTTCAAGCCCAAAACTCCTACGGAAGTTACGAATCGAGTATAGGTGGATTTTTTCCACAAGCTGGTTTTTTCAACGTAAATGGAACCAATAATCCACTTTTTGGATCGGACGCTTCCTTTAATACCTTTGGTTCTGCGCTAGTGGAATGGGAAATATTCAGCTTCGGACGATTGAAAAACGATGTTCAAGTTTCAAAATCAATGACCGGAAAAAAATTGAGTGAAAAAGAGGCCTATTTATTAAGTCTTAAAACCCAATTATCCAGTCGATATATTGATTTTTTATACAGTTACGCTCATAAAGCGTGGAATGAGAAACGAACCGATCGTCTCAAAAGTATTTATGAAATCGCCAATCAGTTGGCTGCTTCCGGTTTAATCGCTTCGGCGGATAGTTTGATTTCTTTGTCCGCCTATACCCAATCTTTAGGTAGGCAAGAAAATATTCTGGGAACCATTGAATCCGCTGAAATTAGGTTGAAGGAATTGTATGAATTCCCCGATTCCAAACACTCAGAGTCATTGAAATCCTTTATGAATAGTGATTTGCTCTTAGAAAGTGAAAACACAATTCAAATCAATTCATCCCATCCCAAACTTAATCTTCTTACAAATCAAGTAGAAATCACAGAGTTACAAGCAGAAGCAGAACGGAAAACAATATTTCCTTCGCTACGTATAATGGCAGGCTATGCTTTCAGAGGAAGTAGCATTGATATTCAAGCTGCTGAGGTTTCAGGGAATTATACCGATGGTTTTTCAAATTCGTCCCATAATTTCTTAGTCGGTGTGGGATTGACGTGGGATATATCCAATTTTTACACAAAACGAATCAAAGGCGAAAGTTTATCCAAAGAAGCGGAAAGTGTGAAAAGTATTCATTTGAATTACGAACAAGCCATGCAAGCAGAATTGGCTGCAATCAATGCGAAAATCAAACAACAGAAAGAAGCATTGATAAAATTAAAGCTAGGAATTCAACAATCTGCAGATGCGTTTGATATGTATTTCTTACGCTATGAAAGCGGTTTGATTCGATTGAGTGATTTATTGCAAGTTCAACTTTTGGTCGAAGATGCTGAGAAAAACTACATCGAAGCTTTGCTTGAATATTGGAAGTTGAGAGTTCAGTATTCCGAACTCACAGAGGATTTTGACTTCTTATTTCGTAACCTATAATTTTAATTTCCAATGAAAAATTTAATTCGTTTTGCTTTACGAAAACCCATTTCAATCATGATTGCTGTGGTCGCTTTGGTTTTCTTTTCCTATACCTCCATTCAAAAAATTAATGTCGATATATTTCCAGAAGTAGAATTGCCTTCGGTTTATATCGCCATGCCGTATGGTGGACTTTCTCCGTCGTACATGGATGGATTCATGGCCAATGAATTCCAAAAAGTATTGTTATTTGTCGGAGGTGTCCAAAACATCGACTTTAAAAGTGTTCAAGGTTTGACCTTGATGAAGGTTTCCTTTTATCCTGGCACAGACATGGCGCAAGCGGCTGGTGAAATATCAACTTCCGTGTCCAGAGCGATGGGATTCTTACCTGCTGGAGCCGTTCCGCCGATGGTGGTTCGTTTTGATGGAAGTTCCTTGCCTGTCGGGCAATTGGTTTTTGAGAGTGATCAACATTCGATCAACGAGATTCAAACCATGGTTGTGAGTAAGATTCGACCTATGTTTACGCAGATTCCAGGAATTACAGCACCGGCTCCTTTTGGTGGGAGTGCGCGAAGTATTGTAATTAACATTGATCCGGAAGCCATGCAAGCCAACGGATTAAGCCCAGAAGAAATCACAATGGCTCTTGCACAAAGCAGTTTACCAACTCCCGCTGGAAATGTTCGAATCGGTGATCAGAATTTGATGGCTCCTATGAATTCGATTGCAACCGATCCCGAAGTATTTCTTCAAACTCCGATTAAGAAAATAAACGACCGAACCATTTCTATCGGCGATGTCGCCAAAGTAGATATCGGCGCGGATATAACGACGGGATATGCCTTGATCAATGGTAAGCGTTCGGTTTATCTACCGATTATTAAAAAAGCAGATGCTTCCACTTTGACAGCAGTGAGTAATTTGAAAAATTCAATGCATCTTTTGCAGGAACAACTTCCCGAAGAAGTGAAAGTGAGTTATGAATTTGACCAATCCAAATACATTAAACAATCTTTATCCAATTTAGTTATTGAAGGAGTATTGGGTGCATTGTTTACAGGATTGATGATTTTCTTGTTCCTAAATGACTCACGTGGGGCTTTAATTGTCGTTTTAACCATTCCTATTTCACTATTAACGGCCGTAAGTTTACTGTTTTTAATGGGACAGACGATTAACATTATGACCTTGTCTGGTTTGGCACTTTCCATTGGGATTCTGGTCGATGAAGCCACCGTCACCATTGAAAATATCCATCAACATTTTGAAAAAGGAAAATCAAAACAACGAGCGATTTTGGATGCGTTGTTTGAGATATCCATTCCTAAATTACTGATTCTCTTGTGTATTTTGGCTGTTTTGACGCCGTCAATCATTATGACAGGAATTCCTAAGGACATGTTTATGCCCTTGTCTATGGCAGTTGCGTTGGCGATGATTGTTTCTTTTATCGCTTCTCAAACCTTTGTTCCGATTATGGCGAATTGGTTGATGAAAATCAAACCGCATAAAACAAATACAAGCGGTAAAAAAAGAAATTCATTTGAACGCTTTCGAATTCATTATTCGATTTTTCTACGAAAAACGGGAAAGAGGGCTTACCTCCTACTATTAGTTTATGTTACCGTAAGTGGAATTGCAGTTGGTATTATATTAAATACCGTTGGAACCGACGTGATGCCTTTGTCGAACAGTGGTGATTTTCAAATGCGAATTGAAGCACCGTACGGAAGTCGTATTGAAAAAACGGAATCCTACGTTCAACAAATCATTGAAGAATTCAAAGAAGAATTGCCTGAAAATGGAATTGGAATTACGTCGGCCTATGTAGGACCACAACCTGCCAACTCACCGATTAATCCTATTTTCTTATTTACAAGTGCTTCCCACGAAGCGGTTTTACAAGTTTCCATTGATCAATCGGTTTACAAAGCTTCGATTGAAGATTTAAAAGAAAAAGTTCGAATTAAAATTGATGAAAAATTCCCCGAATTGAATATCAATTACGAACCGATGGAATTGACCGAAAAAATCATGAGTCAAGGTGGAATGACGCCGATTGAAATCAAAGTGGGTGCAGGTCAAATCAAAAGTGCGTTTGCCTATGCCCAGAAAATTGAAGAGAAATTAATTGAAATTCCCTATTTGAGAGATGTTCGAATTGCTGAAGCGTTGGAATATCCAACCTTGGAAATCAATATAGATCGAAGTTTAGCTGCTCAATTTGGATTGACGATGAAAGATGTGAGTCGTAGTTTAGTAACCGCTACTTCTTCCACTCGATTTACCGATAAAAATTTATGGGTCGACCCACGGTCTGGCCTTGTGTTTCAAGTACAAGTTCAAATGCCTGAAAATCTGGTGAATTCTGAACAGTTTTTACGTTCCATTCCTTTGAGAAAAGACAATCCACGTCCGGTTTTGGAAGATGTGGCGACAATTAGTTTGACAACTTCTCCAGCACAAGTTAATCGACAAGGTCCGAATCGGTATGTGACGATTGTTGCGAATCTTCATCAGAAAGATTTAGGAACGGCATCCAAAGACGTGAAGTCAATTTTAAATAATTTGGAAGAACCTCCACGGGGTGTGAAAGTTTGGACCGAAGGAATGTTAAACCTTTTGGACGATACCTTATCAAGTTTGCTAACTGGATTGGGAATTGCGATTCTGGTTGTGTTTTTAATGCTCTACGCCTACTATCAAAACTTCCGAGTGCCTTTGGTGGTTTTATCGGTTCTACCTGCTGTAGTGGGTGGAAGTTTAATTGCCTTATTTGTAACCGGAAGCACATTGAATTTACAATCGTATATGGGAATCATTATGGCTTTGGGTGTTTCGGTTTCGAATGCAATTCTACTTTTGGATCAAGCGGAATTTAACCGAAGAAAATTGAGATTAAATCCCAACAATTCCTCAAAACTAGCAGCAGCAACTCGATTAAGACCTGTACTGATGACGGCTGCAGCGATGATGGCAGGAATGTTACCGATGGCCATTGGAATTGGACAAGGTTCCGAACAAGCGGCACCGCTGGGAAGAGCGGTTATTGGTGGAATTATCGCTTCCACATTCACCATATTATTAATCATACCTCATCTCTTTTCTTCGATTATGACCAAAGCAAAAGTGGACAGTTCATCTTTGGATCCAGATGATGAAAACAGTATCTACTTTAAATAAAAATGAAAAATAATTCAAAACAAATTATAAAAACAAACACGATGAATACATTCTATAAATCCCTGCTTTTATGGGTTGTCGTAGCTATGAGCCTTACTTCTTGTTCAAAGAGTGAGAAAAACGAGAACGATAAAATCGCAACTGAAAAACCGGTAAAGAAAGATTTCGAAACGGAAAAGTTGCAATTCATTCAACCTGAATATGAAGTTTCTTTTCCGGCGGAATTGAAGCCGTATGAACAAGTAGAACTGTATGCAAAAATTCAAGCTTTTGTAAAACATTTATATGTAGATCGCGGAACAAAAGTGAGAAAAGGACAGTTGTTGGCCCTTTTGGAAGCGCCAGAAATCAACCAGCAAGCCGTTACGGATAAATCGATGGAACGGAAATTACAAAGTGATTATAGGGTACGAAAACAAGAATATGATCGACTTTTGGATGCTTCCAAATCGAAAGGTGTGGTTGCTCCTATTGAATTGGATCGTGCGCGAAGTGCGATGAATAGTGCAAGTTCAGCCTATGAAGCTTCGCGCTCGCAATCCACATCCACTTCTCAATTTAGAGATTATTTGCGTATCACTTCTCCGTTTGATGGAATCATTACCGAACGAAATATTTCCGTCGGTGCTTTGGTTGGAAGTGGAAATTCAAATGCTTTATTTTCTGTCGCTCAAGGAAATAAATTGCGTTTAATCTTATCTTTGCCCGAGAAACACGCTGCGTCGGTTCACGAAGGAATGGAAGCGACTTTTACGATAAGTTCTCGTCCAGGAAAGGTTTATACGACAACACTATCGAGGAGTTCTCAACTAATTAATGCCCATGATCGTTCGCTTTCGTTGGAATTTGATGTGGATAATGTAAACGGCGAACTAAATGGTGGAGAATTTGCGCAAGTACAATTAAAATTGAAAAGAAATCATCCAACGTATTGGATTTCAAACGAATCCATTTTAAAAAATCAAATCGGAAGTTTTGTTTTCACGATGAATAACAATGAAATTAAAAAGATTTCGGTCAAAGAAGGATTTCGTTTGGAAGGTTTAACTGAAGTATTTGGCGATTTAAAAGAAGAAGATCAAATCATACAAAAACCAACCGAAGATATTCAAGAAGGAAAAATTTAAGAAATAGATAAATAAATAACGAATTAAAATACGAACAAAATGAAAAAAGGAAATGCACTAAAAATCGGCGCTTTGACCCTACTTTTGGGAATGGGATTATTCTCCTACAGCTGTAAATCAAAATCCGAAAAAGAAGGGGATGAAATTCAAATGGAAGAAGGAATCAGCGAGGACGGAAATCTAGAAACAATGGATAGCGCACCTCTTGGCGCCAATGACATACGATTGATGGATGAAAATGAAAATAATTTCTCTACAGAATCCCTTCGTGGAAAAGTTGTTTTCATCAACTTCTGGGCGACATGGTGTCCGCCGTGTATCAAAGAAATGCCATCGATTTATAATTTAAAGAAATCATTTGACGGAAATGACGACATTGTATTCTTATTGATCGATGTGGACGGAAAAATGGAAAAATCCAAAGCATTTATGGAGAAAAATAATTTCGATTTGCCGGTAAGTATTCCTAATGGGAACATTCCTCCTACTCTTTTGGGAAATGCAATTCCTACCACGGTAATTTTGGATAAAAAGGGTGATATTGCTTGGAGATTGGAAGGAGGTTATGACTATGACAATCCTGAAATTAAGAAAGCATTGGATGAATTGGTTGCACAAAACTAATCCAATCTAGAAAAAATCCGTTTCCTTTCCTTTGAAATTATTCTTGGGAAAGGAAACTTTTTCTTCGTGTGATTGATTGTGTTAAAAGTATTTTTTACCCTTATCAAAAAACCATGGTTAAAAGAATTAGAATTACCCAATTTCTCAGCTATTAAAATCCATGAAATTCCATTGATTTAGAATCAATTAAAATTATATAAATCCTATTTCTTCACCTTCGAATTCATTAACTTTGTACCTATGAAAAGGATGTTTTCCATCGTGTTTGTGATTCTATATCTCATTTCAACTTCCGCTTATTTAGATGTTTTGAAGTTGCCACTTTTGGTTGAGCATTATTTAGATCATAAAAAATCAAACACTACGCTTTCTTTTTCAGATTTTTTAGAATTGCACTATTCGGGTGAAACTATAAATCATACCCATTCGGCCAAAAAAAATCCACATGAAGAATTACCTTTTCATCAGCAAACAACTACAAATCTTGTTGTAGCCCAACCCATTCTTCTCGACTTTTTTATGAAGTCACATTTTCAAATTGCTGATAAGAAGACAATTACAGATAAAACAAACTCTTTTACAGATACGTTGTATCTTTGCTCTATATGGCAACCCCCTCGGTTTTGTTAATTTTTTTGGGATGCAGAATGAATTGATTTCAACTTAGAATAGTTTGATATTCAGTGCGTCACCAAATTCCATACAAGAATTTTAAGAGGTTTCAATTCTGAAATCCAAATTCATCGAATGTAAAATTTAATAAAACGAAAATCATGGAAAATTTAAATCAAAACAAATACACAAAAATCCATCGCGCACTGCACTGGGCAATGGCTTTGGCAATGATAGTCCTTCTTTGTACGGGTTTTTTAAGACTCGAATGGATGAGTAAACAATCCGTCATTGAAGCGATACAAGGAAGAGAAATCGAAATGAGCAAGGACGAGATGGTAGGAATTTATAAATCCTTGCGAAATCCCATGTGGCAATGGCATATTTACGCGGCATATTTAATGATTTCTTCATTTATTCTCCGAATTATATACATGATCGTCAAAGGAATACGATTTCCAAATCCATTTAGCAATACGAATTCATTCAAAGATCGATTTCAAGGTGCGATTTACATTTTATTCTATCTTTTTATATTGGAAGCGACGATTACGGGAAGTTATATTCGCTGGATAGATGGAAGTTTAAAAGACCAAATGGAAGAAATTCACAAATTGGGAATTTATATTTTTCCATCGCTAATTCTCATTCACTTGGGTGGAATTTTTCTTGCTGAAGTGTTTTATAAAAAAGGAGTGGTTTCCAAAATGATTGGCGGAAAGTAGTTATTCCAAAAAAAAGATTAATTTTAAGAAAAACTTCCAATGAATTACAACATTCCTGAACATCTCACGGGATTAACAGACGAAGAAGTAAAAAAAGCACACAAAAAGTGGGGCTATAATCAGATGGATTCTCATAAAAAAGATTCTGTTTTCACGCTTCTAATCAGCATTGCAAAAGATCCGATGTTGATGTTACTTTTGGCAGTTACGGTTGTTTATTTGGTCGTAGGTGAATACGATCATGCCTTGTTTATGTTGGCGGCAATTGGAATTGTTTCGGGAATTTCATTTTATCAGGATAACCAAAGCAAAAAAGCATTGGAAGAATTGGAAAAGCTGAATGAACCCTTGAGTCAAGTCATTCGAAATTCTCAACTCTTAAAAATTCCAACCCATGAAATAACGGTGGGAGATTTATGTGTTTCCGAAGAAGGACAACTCATCAATGCCGACGGTCAAATTGTGCATAGCAACGACTTTTCGGTCAATGAATCCATGTTAACCGGTGAAAGTTTATCGGTATTTAAAGATCAACATTCCACAGATAATAAGGTGTATAGCGGAACTATTTGCATTTCTGGATTGGCGGTTTTTGAGGTTGAGAAAATAGGAAAAGATACAGAAATAGGTAAAATCGGGAAATCACTTTCCGATATAAAAGATGTGAAATCACCGCTGCAATTGCAAATCAATCACTTTGTAAAAGTGATGGCAATTATTGGAATTGTGGTTTTTCTCCTAGTTTGGGCGTATAGTTATTATCAGAGTGGAAGTCTCACCGCGAGTTTATTAATCGGACTGACTTTGGCGATGTCGATTCTGCCCGAAGAGATTCCGGTTGCCTTTGCGACTTTCATGGCATTGGGTGCATGGAAATTGATGAAGCAAGGTGTAATCGTCAAGCGAAGCACGCTGGTGGAAACCTTGGGAAGTACAACCGTGATTTGTACCGACAAAACCGGAACCATTACTGAAAACTCGATGAAGCTGAAGTTTTTATATGATTTCCAATCCCAAGCCTCGTATTCGGAAGATGAATTTTCTAACTCCAATTTGAAGGAACTCATTGAGAACGCCATGTGGAGTAGCGAACCCGTTCCGTTTGATCCCATGGAAATTACGTTGCACAAGGTGTATCAAGAAAACTGTAAAGTGGACGAACGAAGGGAATTTGAACTTTTTCATGAATATCCGTTGGATGGAAAACCTCCCATGATGACGCATCTTTTTGAAAACCAATCCAACAAACGAATCATTGCGGCAAAAGGCGCTCCCGAAGCCATTCTAAAAACAGCTCGATTAACCGAAGATGATAAAGAATCCATTCGAAATCAAATTACCAACTTTGGAAATCAAGGCTATCGAATTCTGGGTGTTGCCAAAGCGGAGTTTGAAGGAAATGACTTTCCAAAAAATCAACAAGATTTCGATTTTGATTTTTTGGGATTGGTCGTATTTTATGATCCACCCAAAGAAGGAATCAATGAAGTTTTTCAGCACATTTACGACGCGGGAATCAAACTAAAAGTAATAACCGGCGACAATGCGGGAACCACGCAAGCCATTGCTTCGCAAGCAGGAATCATAAACCATACGGATAGTATGGATGGTGAAGAATTGATGCACTATTCAGAAGAAGAATTGGGCGAAATTTCAGAGCGCACTACCCTATTCACGCGCATGTTTCCCGAAGCGAAATTAAAAATCGTGAATGCCCTTAAAAGAAACGGAGAAGTTGTCGCCATGTTGGGAGATGGTGTCAATGATGCACCCGCTTTGAAAACCGCACACATTGGCGTAGCGATGGGAACCAAAGGAACTGAAATTGCCAAAGCCGCCGCAGACTTGGTGATTACTAATGATGATTTGGATAAATTAATCGCTGGAATCGCAGCTGGAAGACGAATTTACGCCAATTTAAAGAAAGCGATTCAATACATTATTTCTATTCACATTCCCATTGTTTTGACGGTTTCATTGCCCTTGTTTTTGGGTTGGATCTTCCCCCATATTTTCACGCCGGTTCATGTGATTTTCTTGGAATTGGTGATGGGTCCAACGTGCTCTATTGTGTATGAAAATGAACCCATTGAGAAAAATGCAATGAAAGAACCACCCCGTCCGATGAGTGAAACTTTCTTAAGTAGAAAAGAGTTGAAAATAAGTATCATTCAAGGATTGATGATTGCAATCGGTGTTTTAAGTATGTACCAATTTTCCGTTCACAACGGCGGAAATGAAGAACAAACACGCGCTATGGTCTTCAGTACCCTAATCTTTGCGAATGTATTTTTGAGCTTTGTCAATCGTTCTTTTTATTACAGTGTGATGGATAGCCTTCGCTATCGAAATCCACTTTTGATTGGAATCAGTGTTTTGGTTGTGCTGTCGCTTATGGCTATTCTATATTTTGAACCTTTCGCTCGATTCTTTCATGTTTCGGCTTTGAGCATCAATGATTTGCTATATTGTTTACTTGCTGCTGGATTGTCAGTGGGATGGTTTGAAGGGTTTAAATGGATGAAGAGAAGAAAAAGAGTTGTGAGTTGAAGGTTTTTCTACAACGTTAAGTAAATCGGCAGATTATGGTTAAATTTCAGTGCGTTTAATTTTTCAGTTTTTTGTACAAGAAATTTTGAGAAATCAATTTTCTAATTTTACTATTTTCTCACTTCTTTCGAACCTAATTCTTTGTTCATTTGTCTATTTATTTACATCCGAATCAAAAGAATTTGAAATCACAAATTTGTCTAAGGCGACTAAAAAAATGATTAATTTTAGCAAAAAAGTGTATTTGTTAAAGAAGTTTTTCTTGGGTTGTTTTAATTAGTTCTATTGGTTATTTATAAAAATATAAAAAATAAACTCCTCTTCGCTCACTCCGTGTCATCCCCCAAATTATAAATCTCCATAATTTCTTCCAATTCTTTGGGCAAATCGATTTCAAGGTCAATTAATTTTCCGGAATGGATATCGAATACCCAACCGTACACTTGGAGATTTCGTTTGTTGTAGGCTTTTTGGACGGATGCGATTTTGATGAGATTGATGCATTGTTCTTGGACATTTAATTCCACCAAACGGTTGTAACGCGCACTATCGCATTCGATTAAATTCAATTCGTCTTTATGGATTCGGTACACATCCCGAATGTTTCGCAGCCATGGATTTAGGATGCCCATATCTTCGGCTTGCATCGCCGCTTTTACTCCTCCACAGAAGTAATGACCGCAAATAACAATGTGTTTTACTTTTAAATAATTCACCGCATAATCAACTACGGAGTTCATATTCAAGTCGATGCTTATGACCATGTTGGAAATATTCCGATGGACAAATACTTCACCCGGATGAAGTCCCATCAACTCTTCTGCCGTCACTCGACTGTCTGAACACCCAATAAAGAGGACTTCTGGATTTTGGCCTACAGAAAGGTTTGAAAAGTAGTTGGGATCAATACTTAGATTTTTTTCAATCCATTGTTGATTGTTTGCAAAGATTTTTTTCATGTCCATACAGCAAATTTACGCTAAAAAGAAACATCCGTCCAAATCGAAGAAAAAATAATTAATCAAAAATCAATTGAATAATATATTTTTACATTATATGAAAAATGGAAAGGCTACAAAAGTGGGAAGGCTACAATCTCAATTATCTCTCAATAGAATTTCTTATGATAAACATTAAATTATTATATCATATCGGTAATGTTTCACAATTAGGGTAATGTTTATCAGATGTGTTGGTGGGACAAGAAAAAGCAATTATCTTTCAACTTAGAAAAAAATCTGTAAAAAAAACTTTCGTTTTCATGCAGAGCTCTCGGAAATTTCATGCAGAATTCTCAAAATAGTTCTCAGCGTTCCCAGCGTTGTTTTCTCAGCGCTCTCAGCGAGAAAGATTTTTCACGCAGAGTTCGCGGAGGTTTTCACCCAGAGTTGGATGAAGACATCGCAACGAGAAAGGTTTTTCGTAAATCATTGCCCTAATTTTGGGAGATAGCCTAATCGAAGCAATACCCCTTTTTTATTTCCAATAAATCAAATAAAGTCGACGTACCAATCCGAAAATACAAATAGTCCAAACCAACAAAGCGATCAGTAAAAAACTGTGTGCCAAGGGATACAGAAAGTTTAAATTCATCACTTCATCCATTGTATAGGTACAAGCGGCATACATACCCAACGGGAAAACCATTCCCCAATATTGCGGATGGTATTCCAACGGAACTTTTTTGATTCCGTGTCGCCAAAATCCTAAGAGAATGATGAGTGGAATCCACCACGTTCCAATCGACCAAAACATTAGGGTGAATCCCGTAATAAACGGAGATAATGATTCCAAAAAGTCCCACTTCCCTCCTGCCGATAGTAAAACAGAACCCGCCAAAGTCGTGATGGCAACGGCTCCCATATTGATCCAATACGGAGGCGCAAAATCACGAGGTGGAAGTTTAAAAAAGGCCAATCGATAAAAAATTAAAGTGATAATGATGATGTAAAGCAAACAGCCCAACAGGAACAGCGTCAGGTTAAAAAATAAAAACAACTCTTTGGGAACTGGAATTGTATCTTGAACGAGAATTCCTAAAATAGAAAGCGACTGAGTGGCAACCACCATCAACAACCACGTTCCATCCAAACCTTGTTCTATCGGTGGTTTGTTATTTCGGATGGTAATCATCACAAAGAAAAAATACAGTAGAAATACCCAAAGAAAGAATCCCAAGAAATAAAGAATGCGTGCGATGTCTAGATTTTGATCGACCAAAACGAATTGCGTTCCCAAAACACAGGTTCCAGCAATTAAAGTTAGAAAACCGGCACTTTTTCGGTGATTTGCAAAATCCAAAACGAAGTGGGTAAAGAAAAATAAGATTCGAATCGTTAAAAACAGAATTAATCCTACAAAAAACAAAGAATTCAGATAGAGTAATACTTTGGAAATCCATTCATACTCCATGAAATGAGTGCCTATCGAAATAATTCCTGTGGACATCACCAAAGCAAAATAGGCAGGATATAAATCAGCGATTTCTCTTTTAAAAGTAGTAGCTAAATTTTTCATGGGTAGGCATTCAGCGGTTTATGAATTCAAACCTTCTGCAATTTACTGAAAAATACAAAGTGTGAAAAGAGATTTCATAAAAATGAATTTGAAATTAAATTATCAAATTACACTCCATCAGAAAATAAAAATCCCGTGAACATCATTGAGATCCACGGGAATATTAATTTTTTAAGTATTCAAATTATTCTTTCGAAACAATTTTCGCATGCAAGAACTCACGATTCATTCGCGCAATGGATTCCAATGAAATTTCTTTTGGACATTCCACTTCACACGCTCCGGTGTTGGTACAGTTCCCAAAACCTTCTTCGTCCATTTGTGCCACCATGTTTTGCGCTCTTCGAGAAGCTTCTACTTTTCCTTGTGGTAACAAAGCAAACTGTGAAACTTTTGCACTCACAAACAACATGGCTGATCCATTTTTACAAGCGGCAACACATGCGCCACAACCGATACAAGCTGCAACATCAAAAGAATCGTCTGCATCTTGTTTGTTGATAGGTGTACTGTTTCCGTCGATTGTATTTCCAGATGTATTGGTCGAAATGTATCCTCCTGCTTGTTGAATTCGTTCAAACGATTCACGATCTACAACCAAGTCCTTGATTACTGGAAAAGCTACCGAACGCCAAGGTTCAATGAAGATTGTATCTCCGTCGTTGAACATACGCATGTGCAATTGACAGGTTGTAATTCCGGTATCCGGTCCGTGCGGACGACCGTTGATATACAATGAACACATTCCGCAAATTCCTTCCCGACAGTCATGGTCGAAAGCAACAGGATCTTTACGTTCTTCGATTAATTGTTCATTTAGTTGATCCAACATTTCCAAAAAAGAACTGTCAGTAGAAACTTCATTTAATTTGTAGGTTTCCATTTGTCCTTTGGCTTTGGAGTTTTTTTGTCTCCAAATCTTCAAGGTGATATTTATATATTTTGTTGCCATAACTTTTGAGTTTAGACCTTTGCTTTGCGCAGGGTTCTTATTTATAACTTCTTTGTTTTAACTCGATGTATTCGAATTTCAATTCCTCTTTGTGCATCACTTCTTGGGTGATGTCTTCACCTTTGTATTCCCAAGCTGCAACGAATGCGAAGTTTTCGTCATCACGCATCGCTTCCCCTTCTTCGGTTTGGTGCTCTTCTCTAAAGTGACCTCCACAGGATTCCTCTCTTTGTAAAGCATCCATTGCCATCAATTGACCTAATTCCAAAAAGTCAGCAACTCTTCCTGCTTTTTCCAATTCTGGATTCATTTCATTTGCCGTTCCTGGAACGTAAACATCTTTATGAAATTCAGCTTTCAGTGCTTTGATTTCCACAATGGCTTCTTTCAAACCTTGTGCATTTCTAGCCATTCCCACTTTATTCCACATAATATGACCCAATTCTTTGTGGAAACTATCAACTGATCGTTTTCCATCGTTATTAATCAACGCATTGATTTGATCTTTTACCGCTTTTTCAGCAGCTACAAATTCCGGTGTATCGGTTGGAATTTTTCCTGTACGAATGTCATCTGCCAAATAATCAGCGATTGTATATGGCAATACGAAATATCCGTCCGCCAAACCTTGCATCAATGCTGAAGCTCCCAATCGGTTGGCACCGTGGTCTGAGAAGTTTGCTTCACCCAATACGTAACATCCTGGAATGGTACTCATCAAGTTGTAATCTACCCAAACTCCACCCATGGTATAGTGAACCGCTGGATAAATTTTCATTGGCGTTTCATAGGGATTGTCGTCGGTAATTTTCTGATACATCTGGAATAAGTTTCCGTATTTATCTTCGATCCACGCTTTTCCTAATTTATCGATTTCTTCTGCCGTTGGATTGTGATTTCCTTGTGCATACGCCATTTCATGTCCTTTCTTCTTAATCTCGGTTGAGAAATCTAAGAATACACCTTCTTGGGTATCGTTGTCTTCAATTCCATATCCTGCATCACAACGCTCTTTGGCACCACGTGAAGCAACGTCTCTTGGAACTAAATTCCCAAAAGCGGGATATCTTCTTTCTAAGTAATAATCTCTGTCTTCTTCCGGAATATCCACCGCCTTCAATCTTCCTTCACGAATGGCTGCTGCATCTTCCTTGTTTTTAGGAACCCAAATTCTACCTGAGTTACGTAAAGATTCCGACATCAAAGTCAATTTCGATTGATTGGTTCCATGAACGGGAATACAGGTTGGGTGAATTTGAACATAACATGGATTCGCGAAATATGCGCCCTGTTTATGAACTTTCCAAGCTGCTGTTACGTTGGAACCCATGGCATTGGTCGATAGGAAAAACACATTTCCATATCCACCAGAAGCAATAACCACCGCATGTGCAGAATGTCTTTCAATTTCTCCTGTAATTAAATTTCGAGCAATAATTCCTCTTGCTTTTCCATCTACAATGACCAATTCCAACATTTCATGACGGTTGTACATTTCAACACGTCCCAAACCAATTTGACGATTCAGTGCGGAATATGCTCCCAATAACAACTGTTGTCCGGTTTGACCTTTCGCATAAAACGTACGGCTCACTTGAACTCCACCAAAAGATCGGTTGTCCAAATATCCACCGTAATCCCGTGCAAAAGGAACGCCTTGTGCCACACATTGGTCAATGATATTTCCTGACTCTTCGGCCAAACGGTGAACGTTTGCTTCACGAGAACGATAGTCTCCTCCTTTTACGGTATCATAAAACAATCGGTAGGTGGAGTCATTGTCACCTTTGTAATTTTTTGCTGCGTTGATTCCACCTTGAGCTGCAATAGAGTGCGCTCTACGTGGAGAATCTTGGTAACAAAATGCTTTTACTTTGTATCCCAATTCAGCCAAAGTTGCTGCAGCAGATCCACCGGCTAATCCGGTTCCTACTACAATAACTTCAATTTTATCTCGGTTGTTTGGAGAAACCATTCGCAAATCTGCTTTCCAGTTACTCCATTTGTCGGCGATATCTCCTGCCGGTATTTTTGAATTTAATTTACTCATTATTGAATCGTTTTTAAGTAATTGATAATAGCAATCAACATAAATCCTACGGGAATTACGATTGCGAAAACTTTACCAAATGTTTTAATAAAAGGGGTATACTTTTTATGGTTCGCACCTACAGATTGGAATGCGGATTGGAATCCGTGTAATAAGTGCATCATCAATAAAAAGAAGGCGATTACGTACGCTCCTACTCGCAAAGGATTGGAGAAACGATGTAATAATTCGTCGTAATAACGGGTTGCATCTTCGGGATTTACTTCTACATATTTGTAATTCATTTCTGGAAACCAAAAGTCAATCATGTGCAAAACTAAGAATGCAAGAATAACTGCTCCACTCCAAATCATATTTCGAGAAGCCCACGAGGAATTAGCGGCTGGCGAATTCTTCGCGTAACTAATTGGACGTGCTTTTTTATTCTGAATTTCAAGAATCACTCCCATAATAAAGTGATATATGATTGCGAAAATCAAAATAGGTTGAATCAGATATTGAATCAATGGGTTGTAACCCAAAAAATGAGAAATTGAATTAAATGCATCTGCACTAATAATCGACATTAGATTGGATGTAAAATGCATCAATAGGAAGATCAACAAGAAAAATGCTGATAGTGCCATTGAAAATTTTCTTCCGATGGAAGAACGAAATAAAGATTCTTGTGCCATAAAGCTAAAAAATTGATTTGATATGGTAACAAATTTAGAAAAGTTAAAAAGCTTTAACAATGAATTTTGTCAATGAATTCTTGCTCCCCATTAGTTTAGACTGATTCTTGATAAATTCAGGCTGAAGATTTAGCTTGTAAACGTTTGAAAATAAAATTGTTTGAAATCTTTTTCGTTAAACTTTAATTTTAAATTTCTCTTCAAACTCATTCAAAAAAAGTCTTAAATCATTCTTTTCAAAGCTGGAGAACTCTTAAAAATTTGTTATTTCTAAGGGAAAGTTAATTAGGATCCACGCTTCTTAGCTTCTTCTAAAACGGAGAAGTATAAATTCTCATAAAGTGGAAGTACATTTTTCTTGTCGAAATGGATGGCTTGATTCTTTGCATGTACACGAAATTCTTTCAATAAATTCTCGTCTTTAAGAAGTGCAATTGCTTTTTCGGCCATTCCTTTTACATCGCCAATCGGAAGAACATAACCGGTTTTTCCATCAATGTTTACTTCGGGGATTCCACCGGCATTGGATGAAATTACAGGAACCCGCGCTGCCATTGCTTCCAAAGCTGCCAATCCAAAACTTTCTTTCTGGGAAGGCAACAAGAATAAATCCGCTGAACAAAGAATAGAATACAAATCATTGATTTTCCCTAAACTTTTCACTTTATCTGATATGCCCAATTCGTCGATTAAAGAAGCTACATTTTCCCATTCCGGTCCTTCACCTACAATGATTAGTTTGGAGTCGACTTCTTTTTGAATTTCATAAAATACCCGAATCACATCATCTACTCGTTTTACCTTTCGAAGATTGGAAACATGAATTATTACTTTTTCACGTTCACTCGAAAGTGAATCTCGACAATTACACGTTTCGTCTAAGTCAAATTGGGTATTGTCAATGAAATTCGGAATGACTTCTATTTCATTTTTAATTGAAAAATATTCATAGGTTTCTTGTTTTAAACTTTCAGAAACCGAAGTAACGCGGTCGGATTTATTGATTGAGAATTCCACTGCAGGTTTGTATGCCGGATGAACTCCCACAAGAGTTATATCGGTTCCATGAAGTGTTGTAATCACCGGCAAATGAATTCCTTTATCGAGTAAAATTTGCTTGGCAAAATACGCAGCATACGCATGCGGAATCGCATAATGCACATGAATCAAATCCAAGCCATACGTTTGGGTAACATTGACTATAATCGTACTCAACGCCAAAGAATACGGTTGAAATTCAAACAAGGGATAGGTTTCAACATTGACTTTGTGAAAGTAAATATTCGACATCGTCACATCCAATCGTGCAGGTAAACTCGTACTTATGAAATGCACTTCATGTCCTCTTTCTGCCAAATCCATTCCCAACTCAGTCGCTACAATTCCGCTACCACCGTAGGTTGGATAACAAACAATACCTATTTTCATACGTTTCTATTTTCGGCACTAAGTTAATTGTATTTTAAGGATTGTAGATAAAATTTCTACTGAAATCCGAAATTGAATGCGTTATTCTCTTTTAAAATGCAATGATGATTTTTATTCCTTATACATCATTCCAAATTCGGAAGCATACGAATCGAATTTTCCGTCTTCATCGTACAGCCCAAATAAAATAACTCCATTTTCACCGTAATAATCCATGAAATAATAGGCTGGATAAGTATTGAAAATAGGCTCAATGGTTTGTTGAATGTTTTCTTTTAATTCCGGATCGAAATTATTCATAATCACACCGTACAGTCCCTCTTTCTTCAAAACCAGAAAATTCGTTTGTTTTTCTCCTTTTAATTTCACTCCATTTTCAGCAATTTCATCGTATTGAAACGGCACCGCCACCGATCCATCCAGTTTTAGAATTCCAACTTTTCCGTCCTGATAAGCCACTAAATTTTTTCCCGCTGAAATAGTATAATTGGATTCTAAATTTTCTGGTGAATTTAAAGTTAAATGCAAACTTTCGTCTTTATTGGATTTTGTGAATTCATATTTTTTCATTTGACCTAAGATGGATGAATATTTCATAGGAATTACTTCTTTTCCATTGGTAACCAACGTCCCACACTGCAGTTTCTCGCTAATTTTATTACAAACTAAATAATTTTCACTTCCAAAATAAACCAAGGAATCATACTGAATATCCGAAAATTTCCCATCTAAAATCAAGCTGTATTTTTTACCTTTTTTATAAATCAAATTCTCAACCTGATTTTTATTTTCAGGGTTTTTAAATAGAAGCTGCACTTCTTTTTCAAATGGAATTTCTGCACTTTCTTCTTTTGATTTATGGAATCGTAACTTTCCATCTTCTATTTTGTAAAACGGTTTAAAATTTTGATTGATGGTTGAAGAATTCTTTGATTCTATCGAAATTATTGGATTTTTCTCATTGTTTTGATCCATCAGCTCTTTGGTCATTCTCGTCGGATTTACTTCTTCTTCAAAATCTTTGATTTCGAAATAATCGGAAGTGACATCGATTCTTTTCTGTTGTTTTTTATTTTTGAAATCCACATAACTCACAAAATATGAACCGGTTGAAAAATCTTTGTCGAGTACTCTAAACTCAGTCGCCGAATCAAAAAGTCGTTCTTTGATTTTCCGTTCATCGGCATCGTACACAAACAACTCAAAATTATTTTTAAAGTCTTGTGCAAAGAACAAAGCATATTTTGAAATCGCCGTATTTCGACTGCTCTTCCCTGCTTTTCCTATCAATTCCAAACGCTGGTAATACTCCGCTCCTACTTGTTTACCTGTGTAATCAAACAACACAAAATAAATCGGTTTGTCTTTAATCTTGTTGTATTGATTTTGATTGAGACTCACTTGTTTGGGATCGGAATTAGAAAATGCCATTACCAACATTTCAGGAACCACATTGTACGAAGTCAAAGATTGAGGTGAAATAATCTGTTCGCCTTTGTAGTACAAGGATTTTAATTTTACTTTCGAATTTCTCTGATGAATTTTCCCATCCTCGGTTTCTATTTTATCTGTAAGTGATTTGTGTTGAGTCGCTACAAAATATTTATCGGTCAACCATTCCATTTCCTCAAATTGAGGCTTCAAAACGATTTCTCCCGCTTGATTGACTAATCCGAATTTTTCTCCACTTTTATATGGAACTAAAATCGTCTGAGCGGAAAGTCCAAAACTCAGTAAATAAAATAGAACAGTAAATAGTATTATTTTCATCTTTTTATACTTATTTGAACTTTGGTTTGCGAAAGGTAGATTTTTCTCCACTAAAAAACATACAACAAAATTTACATCACAACATGTCCTTCTAATTTCGAAATGGAAGGAACTTCATACAAATTCATTTGACTAATTAAATCTTCAATGGAATCACTTACCAGCACCATTTTACGGTATTCATCTCTCAGTAATTCTTCAGAAATCATAGTTTCTATCATTTCAATTAAAGCGTCGTAATAACCGTTTACATTCAAAATTCCAATCGGCTTGTTGTGCAATTGAAGTTGTCCCCACGTAAGAATTTCAAACAATTCTTCCAGTGTACCGAAACCTCCCGGAAGAGCAATAAATCCATCGGATTTTTCTTGCATCAAGGCTTTTCTTTCGTGCATGGTTTTTACCGTAATCATTTCCGTCAATGTATCGTGCGCAATTTCTTTGCTTTTTAGAAATTCAGGAATGATGCCTGTTATTTTGCCGTTTTCGGACAAAGTTCCTTCCGCCAATTTTCCCATCACGCCTATTTTGGCACCGCCATAAATGACTTCTATATTATACTGCGCCAAAGTTTTTCCCAATTCAAAGGCATATTTGCCATAAATCGGATTATTCCCTAAACTGGATGCGCAATACACACAAATACTTTTCATCTTTTTGTTTTTTGAATGTTTCTTATAGAATTATGAAAGTGCGAATTTAAAGTTTTGATTTCAGAATTAACTATTTGAACCGAATTTTTAACGTGGATTCACAATTGCATCAAACAAAACTTGACGAATGTTTTCTCGGTATTTTCCGTTGGCTAATTTTTTATCGTCCACCGATGGATTCACTCGATTGGATAAAAAGACATACACAATTTCTTCTTTCGGATCCACCCAAACCATGGTTCCTGTAAATCCGTAATGACCGTAACTATCTTCGCTCGGACAATTGCAATTTGTGTTTCCTGCAATTTTATCGAAACCCGCTCCCCGCTTTCTTCCTGGGAATTGAGTCGAACCAAACTCCTCCAAAGTTTCTCGTTTTATAAATTGAATTCCGCCGTAAATTCCACCGTTTAAATACATCTGCATTATTTTGGCTAAATCTTCTGCCGTCGAAAATAAACCAGCATGACCCGCAACTCCGCCCATCATGGCCGCACCTTGATCATGAACATATCCATGAATCAATTGATTCCGATAAATTTTATCTTTTTCAGTTGGAATAATTTGTTCCAATGGAAATTTATTCAACGGATTGTAGGTTGTGTGTCGAAGTCCCATCGGTTGATACAAGAATTCATCAATCAATGAATCCAACGGTTTTTTGTATTTCTTTTCTAAATATTCTTGGTATAAATAAAATCCCAAATCACTGTATTCATACGTTTTCTTTCCCAAAGGTGAATACAATATATCGGTCATAATCGTATCGCGAATGGAACCGATAATGTAAATATTATCCGTAACTTTTATCGGATGTTCTTCGTCCTGTTTTCGGGAATAATAATCCAAATACAAACGCGCATTTTTCACATTCACCGATTCTTTGTAAAACCCAATCCAAGGCGGCAATCCCGATTTATGTGCCAATAATTCTCTCAAACTCAACGAACTTTTATCCGTCGATATGGCTTCGGGAATGATACTGCCCAAAGTTTGATCTAAATTTAATTTTCCTTCACTTACTTCCCGCATCATCAGCGGTAAAGTAGCGGTCACTTTGGTTACAGAAGCAACATCATAAAGATGGGCTGGTTCTACTTTTTTTTTATACGTCACGTCTTGATAGCCAAAGACTTTGTTGTAAATAACTTTTCCTTTTCGTGCAGCTACAATTTGCAAACCAGGCGTTGCGCCTTTGTCCACAGCCTCTTGCGCCATTTGGTCAATGGTATTTAATATCGTTGAATTCATTCCTACCGATTCCGGTTCTGCAAATCCCATTCGCTGAATGGATTTCACAGGAATGGACGTTCCGAACTTCAAAGTTTCATTCACATCCACAGGTAATTTCCCGTTGATATCTGACGCTCCAAATAACGCACCTGCGGCTACATCATGCGTCTCGGTTAAGTTCTGATACAAAACCAAAACCGATTTGGTTTGCGAAATATCCAAATCCATCAACGCATACGGACTTCCAAATACGGTTAAAATCGTTGCGTTCTGTGCTGAAATTGCCTTGAGAATCGATTTTGAATTTTCAGTTATTTTATAGCTTTTATACGCCGTTTCATTCGACTTATGCAATCCTACAATCACATAATCGAAATCTTTTAATTTGGATACGTCCGCAGCGGATTTGAGTTTAAATACTTCCACAGGAACGTGAAATTGCAGGTTTTTATAAAAGGAATCGTAGTCCGACTCTTCCAAAGGAACATAAGCTACTTTTATTTTATCTAAATTATTTAAAGGCAACGTATTGTCTTCGTTTTTTACCAAAGTTGCCGATTGTTCGTACAATTTATAGGTGGTTTCTGAATATTGAACTTTATTCAATTCATTCAAAATATTTTTCGAATCGATGTCTTGTGGTTTATTCAATCCTACAAAATATTTAGCCATTAGAATTTTCTTGACACTCTCCGCCAAACGTTCTTCTGAAATTTCTCCTGCTTCGATTTTTTCAATAATCATTCGTTTTGCCGTTTGCACATTTTGGGTGAAAAGCAAAATGTCATTTCCTGCTTCAAACGCCATCAAATCTACTATTCCGGGTGGATACGCATCGGCTACACCTGCCATATTCAGTGCATCTGTAATCACCAAACCTTTGAAATTCATTTCATTTTTCAATAAATCAGTAATGATTTTTTTGGATAAAGACGATGGTAAACCACTGTTATCCAAATTGGGAACACTCAAATGTGCAACCATTATAGAAGCAACGCCTGCGTCAATTAGTTTTTGAAACGTTGCCAATTCCACTGATTTTAATCGATTTAAATCATGGGGAACTATCGGTAATACTTTGTGCGAATCCGTGCTGGTATCGCCATGTCCTGGAAAATGTTTAGCAGAAGCCAACACTTTATTTTCCAGCATTCCTTGGGTATAAGCAATTCCTTTTTGAGCGACATTATTAACATCTGAACCATACGAACGGTTTCCAATAATTGGATTTTTCGGATTCGTATTTACATCCACAACCGGTGCAAAGTTAAAATGAACGCCCATTCGAGCGGCTTGCTGACCGATGTCACGTCCCATTTGTTTGACCAATTCATTGTCTTGAACAGCGCCAACCGTCATTGCCCATGGAAAGCGTTTTACATCTTTTAGTCGCATTGCCAATCCCCATTCGGCATCCATTCCGATAAGCAATGGAATTTTGGAAACCTTGTTGTAACGGTTATTTAATTCGGCTTGTTTTACCGCATCGTCTTGCATAAAAATCAAACCTCCAATGGATTCTTCTTTTACTAAGTTTTCAATCTCTGTTTCGTGCGCTGCTCCTTTGTTGGAATAAGCGGCCACTATAAAAAGCTGACCTACTTTTTCACTTAAAGTCATTTCGTCGTACTTTTTATTGACCCACTCCATTTGGTCGGAATCCAAATAGAATGGAATCTCCTGTTGAGCGACTAAAAACGTGGAAACTAAAAATGCAACGACACATCCAATATTCTTCATTTATCTCTTCTTTTGTTTGACTAGGTTTAAAACTCAAAAAACGTGAAAATATTTCAGATAGGAAAATTCCCATTCGGATTTCGAAAAAGAAATTAAAAATCCAAATCTTTTACACCTTCTGTAGCTGTTTTACGGATGATTGTTAGATTCGGCAATTTGGGAACGCGTATCGATTGATCGGGATCTATTAAATAAATCGGATGGGTATTGGGTAAATAATCAATCAAAGAAGCTGCGGGATAAACCGCCAAAGAAGTCCCTATAACCAACATGAAATCAGCTGTATGCACTTCTTCCACTGCGCGTTGCATCATGGGAACCATTTCACCAAACCAAACGATATGTGGGCGAAGTTGATGACCATCTTCGGCTTTATCGCCAAGAAGAATGTCCTTTTCGTAATCGTAAATAAATTCTTCGTCGTTTTCACTTCTCATTTTCACCAGTTCACCGTGAAGATGAATTACGTTACTTGAACCCGCTCTTTCGTGCAAATCATCCACATTTTGCGTTATAATTACGACTTCATATTTTTTCTCCAATTCCTTTAGATAGAAATGAGCCGCATTGGGTTCAACTTCCTTTAATTGTTGACGTCTTTGATTGTAAAAATTTAAAACTAAATTTGGATCACGTTGCCATCCTTCGGGAGAAGCTACATCCATCACATTGTGATTTTCCCACAAACCATTGGAATCACGAAAAGTTGAAATTCCACTTTCTGCACTCATTCCTGCACCTGATAAAACAACTATTTTCTTCATATTTTTAAACAATTGATTCTGCGAGTTACAAAATAATTCTGATGTGAAAAAATCTTTGAAAACCCACTTGAATTTATTTACCAATTTAAGGATTTAAAATTTCTTTTTGATTTTAGTATATTTGGGCAAACAATTCCCATGAAGCGATTTGGCTTTTTGATTATACTATCTTTCTTCTTTGTGTCTTGCGGACAAACTGCAATTGGATACAATGATTCGGTTATTCGACCACAAATAGAAATTTCCGCCTATTTGGATTCGATTTTTTTAGCGAATTCTTCGTATAATGCTATTCATTCCTATCGAGAGGAAATGGTGAAAAATGCGGAAGAAGGATTATCAAAAATTCGCGTTTTAGACGATTTTAAAGGAAATGAAAGTTACAGAGAATCGGCTCAAAAGTATTATTCCTTTGTGGCCACTTACTTCTCTTCTACTTTGGAAATTGATAGTATTTTGTATCAATTCAATTCGCCAGAACGGTTGGAATCTGTTCCCCAAGAACGAATTGAACAAATTCGAAAAAACTTTCAACATTTTCAAGAATTGGAAGAAAATCTTTTGAATGAACAGCAGAAATTTGCCGAAGAGTTCAACCTGAAATTATAATATCAAATCTTTGTAAATTTGCTCCATGTTTGTAGTGGTATTTCCTAAATTATTTTTAAAGAATTTCAGAGGATTGGCGGTTTTCCCGTTCATCTTTCTCAAAAGTAAAATTCTTGCCCATGACAAAGAAATCATCAATCACGAACGCATTCATCTTCGCCAACAATTGGAAATGCTCTGGGTGTTCTTTTTTGTTTGGTATCCCATTGAATTCTTGATTCGCTGGATTCAATACAAAAATCCATCAAAAGCCTATTTCAACATTAGTTTTGAAAGAGAAGCGTATGCGAATGAGTCGAATTTGGATTATTTGAAAACTCGGAGATTTTATTCATTTTTTCGGTATTTATGAAATCCTTTCCAAACATACAATCGCGTATTCAACCCATTAATACAAATGAAGAGGACGTTTCGCTCCATATTTTACGTGAAGATGAAATCCACCCCACGATTTCCGGAAATAAATTCAGAAAATTAAAATACAACTTAGTCGAATTTCAAAAAGGAAATTATCAGACTTTGCTGACATTTGGTGGAGCTTATTCCAATCACATTTCGGCTACGGCAGCCGCAGGAAAAGAATTCGGAATCAAAACCATTGGAATCATTCGAGGAGAAGAGTTAATCGATAAGATTTCAGAAAACCCAACGTTGCGATTTGCAGAAGAATGTGGAATGAAATTCAAATTCATACGTCGTTCCGATTACCGTGAAAAATCAAATCCTGAATTTCTGAAAGCATTAGAATCCGAATTCGGTGAAATTTATATTCTTCCTGAAGGAGGAACCAATTCGTTTGCCGTAAAAGGGTCCGAAGAAATTTTAGGAAATCATACCGAAGAGTTTGATGTGATTTGTGTAGCAATAGGAACAGGCGGAACGATTTCAGGAATTGTAAATTCCGCTAAAGAACATCAACAAGTAATTGGGTTTCCAGCTTTGAAGGATTCTGATTTTCTATATGATGAAATTAAAAAATACAGCAATCGTTCAAATTTCAAATTAATTCAAGACTTCCATTTTGGCGGTTATGGCAAAGTTTCAGAGAAACTTATAGAATTTATTAACAAGTTTAAACAGGAATATACTGTAACTTTGGACCCGATTTATACAGGGAAAATGGTATTTGGAATTGAAGAATTAATTCAACTAAATTATTTTCCAAAAGGAACAAAGATTTTAGCCATTCACACAGGTGGATTGCAAGGAATTGAAGGAATGAATCAAAAATTAAAAAAACAGAATAAGTTATTTTTAGTATGAGCAAAAAGAGCTTTTTTTTAAGTGTTTTATGTATTATCGGAGTGTGTTTACAAGCACAAGATGCGAATATCGATTACATTCGGACCCATGCGAAATTAGCGGTTGAAGAAATGCATCTTTATAAAATTCCCGCGAGCATCACACTTTCGCAAGGACTTTTGGAAACCGGTGGAGGCCAAAGCCGTTTGGCAGAAATCGCGAAAAATCACTTTGGAATTAAATGCAAAAGCGAATGGAAAGGAGAAGTTATTTCGCATACCGATGATGCACCCAATGAATGTTTCAGAAAATATGGATCCGTTCAAGAAAGTTACAGAGACCATTCCCTGTTTTTGGCAGAACGTCCCTATTACAAAGAGTTATTTAAATTAAATTTATACGATTATCAAGCTTGGGCACATGGGTTGAAAAAAGCAGGATATGCAACCAATCCTAAATATGGTGGAATTTTAATTTCAAGAATTGAAAAATACAACCTGAATGAATTCGATAAACTAACACCTGAACAGGTGGAAATGAAGTTGATAGAGTTATACGGCCCTTCCAATATTATTGCTTTATCCGGAATTAGTCCCGAAAGAGAAGTTGCTTTTGAAATCCAAGAAGAGGAAATTATTGCCGCAGTTTCACCCAAGGAAAGACATGAAAGCATAGCTAGTAAAACCGAAACTCCGGTTCGAAAAATAGAGATTGACAAAGGAGTCGAAAGTCCGATGAAGCGAATCAAACACCATCCCATCGGTGTTTCCTATGTCGTGGCTTATGAAAATGAAACCATACAAAGTATTGCGAAATTATACAACATTCGTCCGATTCGTTTGGCATCCTACAACGAACTTTCCAATAACGCGAAGTTAACGCCTGGACAACTTGTGTTTTTTGACAAAAAGAAAAACAAAGGAATTAATAAAACCTATAAAGTTCAAGAAGGCGACAATGTGTATTTAATTGCGCAGAAAACAGGAATAAAAATGAAAAGTTTAAATCGTTTAAATAATTTAAAAGTGGGAGAACAACCCAAAGTAGGTTCCACATTGAATTTGAGAAAGCGAAAAAGATAAGAGAAGAGATAATTTTCAAGACCTGCACAATTAATTTTTGAAATAAATGAGATGATTTCTTGAAGAAAGAAGGAAATAAAACCTCAATTTTCATTACCTTGTCCTTCGATTTCAAATTTAAAGTCATGAAAAGAATTCTATTCTTCTTTCTCTTTGGTCTATCGTTGAGTTTATTTTCTCAATTCGCTGTGTCAACCACATTCCAATCCAATCATGCAACTGCCGAAGATTTCTTTCTCGATGCAGATTATGTTCCTTCCTATTATCGACTTGAAATGAATTTGAATCCGTATCAAGCGAATTTCTCGGGGAAAACAACCATGAAATTTACAACCACAACGAGTACGAATATCGTCAAAATAAATGCACAAGCCAATTTAAGCATCAGCAATGTCAGCTATCATTCCACACCGATTACTACCTTCAGTCGAAATGGAAATGTATTGACCATTCCCCTTCCCAATTCCCTTCCGTCCAACCATTTGGATTCAATTTCGATTTCTTTCACTGGAAATGCAGCGAATTCCAACGGTTTAAACTTAGGGATGCATGCTGGAGTTCCGGTTATCGAAACTTTGGCTGAACCTTGGCATGCTTCAAGTTGGTGGGTTTGTAAAGATGACTTAATAGACAAAGTAGAAAAAATAGATATTCTTATCAGCCATCCTTCTGAATTCAAAGCCGCTTCAAATGGTTCTTTGAAATCCGTGACCAGTGCTGGAAATGGAAATTCAACCACGCATTGGCAACACAATTATCCGATTCCTGCTTATTTGGTTGCTGCAGCAGTGACCAATTATGTCGAATACAATAATTCCGTCAATGTAAGTGGTACAACTGTTCCGATTATAAATTACATGTATCCAGAAACGCTTTCGGGCTGGACTTCTTCGCTAGATGCCGTCCCTTCATACATTGAATTTCTAAGTGAGAAATTTGGTGACTATCCGTACAAAAATGAAAAATACGGACATGCACAATGGAATCGTGGGGGTGGAATGGAGCACAGCACCATGAGTTTTATGGGTGGATTTAATTTCAGTTTGGTTACTCATGAATTGGCGCATCAATGGTTTGGAAATAAAGTAACGTGTTCCACTTGGCACGACATCTGGATCAATGAAGGTTTTGCCGACTATTGCGCAGGATTACTTACTCAACATGTGAACGGTGAAACCACCTTTAGAAATTGGAAAGACACACGTATTGAGAATATTACCGCCCAAAACTGGGGTTCGGTTTATTGCCCCGATGCGGAAAATCAAAGCCGAATTTTCGATAGTCGATTGACGTATAGAAAAGGATCGATGGTCGTTCATCTCATTCGTTTTATTTTAAATGACGATGAATTATTCTATCAATCTTTGCGGAATTTTCTAGACGATCCCAACTTTAGTTACGGTTATGCGGGAACCCAAGATTTCAAAGCGAGTTTGGAAGCTTCAACCGGTCGGAATTGGGATAATTATTTCGAAGATTGGATTTACGGTGAAGGCCATCCGATTTTTGACATCCACTTAAATCACAATCCCAATTCAAACAATTATACCCTTACTTTTCAGCAATCGAGTTCACATAATTCGGTGGATTTCTTTGAAACTCCTTTTGAAATTAAATTTAATGGAAGTGCGGGACAGTCGGAAACCAGACGATTTGATCTAACGCAATCTCCGCAGAGTTTTACAGTGGATGATTTGCCTTTTACGGTAACTTCCTATGTTGCCAATCCAAATTTCGATGTGATTTGTAAAGTGAATTCTGCGGTTTTAAGTACGAATGAAATCCAGGAAATTGAAACTCTAATCTATCCAAATCCAGCGAAAAGTCAATTTACGATTGATAGTCCAAAAACCATTCAGAACGTAAATGTTTTTGACTCTTCAGGAAAAATGATTTTTAGAACTTCAAATATCAATCAATTCAAACTACAAATTCCAACTCAAAATTGGCCAAGTGGTGTGTATTCTGTTCAAATTGAAGTAGAAAATCAGAAAGTCATAAAGAAACTTATTGTTCAATAATCTTTTATACTTAATGCAGAAATGGCAAAAGAAATAGAACGGAAATTTTTGGTCGATCACAAAAAATGGAAATCGGTAAGAAAGCCGGAAGGAGAACATTTTCGACAAGGCTATTTACTGACTGAAAAATCAAAATCAATCCGTGTTCGGCAAACGCCAACTACCGCTTTTTTGACTATCAAAGGTGCGACGGAAGGTGCGACTCGATCTGAATTTGAATATGAAATACCTTTTGATGATGCTACTGAATTATTGAATCAATTTTCAATCGCTGAATTAACCAAAATCCGATATAAAATTGAGTTCGAAGGAAAGCTGTGGGAAGTGGATGAATTTTTAGAAGAAAACCGAGGTTTGTTGGTTGCAGAAATCGAATTAGAATCCGAAGATGAAGAGTTCAAAACTCCCAATTGGATTGCGGAAGAAGTCACCAAGGATGCGCGATATTACAACGCGAATTTGGTGCAAACTCCTTTTACTAAATGGAAGGAAAATAATTAGATTTCTAAGATAAAACAAATAAAAGAATGTCATTCTCTATGCGTGCATTTTATCTGGATGCTTTCAAAGAATGACATTCTTTTCAATTCGGGACGTTCGCGAAGCTTGTCACGAAGCACGTCGACTGAGTAAAATTAAGTTGTCCATTTTAATTTCCGTAAAATACCGTTTCTTACCTTCTTTGTCCTCGTAATTCCGATAGGTTACTTTCCCTTCGACCGCGATTTCATCGCCTTTTTCAACATAATTTTTCATGACTTCGGCCGTTTTCCCATACGCAACCAAATTGTGCCATTGCGTTTCTTCTACTTTCTCACCTTTTGCGTTGGTGTAAAAATCCGATGTGGCTAAACTTACTTTCGCCAAAAATCCTTTTTCGAAATTTACAATTTCTACTTCTTTTCCTGTTCTACCGATTAAGGTAACTTTGTTTCGTAGTGACATGACATTTAATTTAAAAAGTTAGTATTAGATAAGAGACTTCCGTCATTTCTCAAATCTCTACTGCAAAGATGAAAACTCAAACAAATTAAAGTCGGTATTTAAATGCTTATAGTCGGTTATAAGCGAATGTAAATACTTAAAATCTTTTAAATAGCAAGTTATCAGTTAATTAAAACTCTATATTTTAAAGTTAAAAAATCATTTTCTTTAGGGGTCGAAAACAAATTCCTATAAATTCAATGCAGAAATAATTACTTATTTCATACATTTTAAAATTATTTCTACTTATAAAAACGGTGAAATCAATCGAACCAATCGTTCTATAAACTTTTTAATTTTCCCTCTTTTTTTCCAGTCTTCATACAAAAGTTGCTCAGAATGCTTCAAATCTTCGTCAAAGCTTTCTGCCAATTCTGTCGCAAAATCTTCATCATAAACAAGTGCATTCACTTCAAAATTCAAGTCAAAACTTCGCAAATCCAAATTCGCGGTTCCAACGGAAGCCAACTTCCTATCCGTAACAAAAGTTTTGGCGTGAATAAATCCTTTTTCGTACAAAAAGATTTTAACGCCTGCAGCCAATAAATCTTCAAAATAGGATTGGGTAGCAATATTCACAAGTTTTGAATCGCCTACTTTTGGAAGCAATAATTTCACGTCCAATCCACTTAATCCCGCGATAATAATCGCTTCCTGTAAACTGGTTTCGGGAATGTAATACGGCGTCGTAAGTAAAACCTCTTCTTTGGCCAAACTAATCGATTGCAAAATGGAATAGAGAATGTTCGGTATTTCAGAGTCGGGACCGTTGGAAGCGATTTGAACCGCTGCATGTGCGTTTTCATACAATTCAATTTCAGGAAATAACGCTCGATTTATGTTTATATCCTGTTTGCTGCAAAAATTCCAATCCGATAAGAATATTTGTTGCATTCGATATGTCGCAATCCCTTTAATCATCAAGTTTGTATCTCTCCAATACAACTTATTTTGATTGGGATTGATGTATCGATCACTCACATTAATTCCACCTGTAAACGAAGTGATACCATCAATAATTACAATTTTTCGGTGATTTCGATAGTTTAAGCGGTTTGCAAAATAAATTAATTTAATCTTATTGAAAGGATAGGCTTCTACACCTGAATTTCGAAGTTCCTCCGCAATATTTTTTCGGATGCCTTTGCTTCCAAAATCATCATAAATAAATCGAACCTTTATACCTTCCGCCGCTTTTCGAATGAGAATATCTTTGATTTGATTTCCAATCGCATCATTTTCATAAATGTAATATTCTATATGAATGTGGTGTTTTGCTTTTTCAAGTTCCTCGATTAACAGCGGGAAAAACACTTCTCCATTATTCAGAAGTTTCACTTTGTTTTTTGGAAAAACCGGAGAAGAGCCTGTTTTTTTGTTGGCGAGTAATCGAATCAATTCTTTGTTCTGATCCACAGATTCATTTCCAGATTGAAATAATTTCTGTTGGGATTTCTCGAGTAATTCTTTGGTTTTTTGAAAGAGAATATCATCGACCGCTAACTTTTTACTGTAAATTTTTCGCTTTCTATAATTTATTCCAAAAGAAAAATAAAAGATAACACCAATAAAAGGGACAAAGATCGTAAAAAGCAGGTAGGCAAGGGTTTTACTTATAGAACGTGTATCAAAAATGATGATTAAACACACAGCGATAATTCCCACCATGTACGATAATTCAAAAAGTAAAATCCATTTTGTTTGCTCAATCCCCATAAATAATAGCTTTTAGTTCCATAGTCTGGATGCCTTGTAACAAAGATAATCGAATTAAAGATGCTAATTTTATTTAAAACTTTCTTTTTTAATTCTCAATTGCATTAAAATAAAAAGTAAAGCGATTGCGATCAAAATTCCCAACGTCAATAGAATGTATTTCATATTCGGAATGCCAAAGTGAAGAATCGATCCAAATCCATCCAATCCCAAAAATAATTGGTTTACAAAAATGACCAACAAATAGAATTTTAATGCCGTTAGTCCCAACTTTGAAAATGTAAAATAGGTGGACGAAATGATTTGTTCCATCATAAACGTAGAAATTCCCATCAGCAAAATCAAATGCAAATACGCAATGGCTACAGGTCGATAATCAAAGGCAAATTGAGCGACGGATGGAAAAATAGAGATTTGTTGCAAAAGCGTTTTCACAATAAAAGCAAAACCAACAAATATTAAAATAAAAACCTGTAAACCAGTCCAATTCTGGCGGATTTGTTTCCACCTTTGCGCTAAAAAATTCAATAAAACAAACCATCCATACGACTGAATCAACGTGCCCAAAGCAATGCCTACATAAAACCAAATCGGTATATCCATCCATAAAAGTGAAAGGCCATATCCAAGTAAACAACTGATAAATAGCGAATAATAAATAAGATCATTTTCCTTAGACGAAATTTGAATTCCAATTTTCTCAAGACGACTCAATAAAAGTCCAATTACACTGAAAATATAAAAGCCATTGTATTGAAAATGCAAATAATAAAAGATACTGGCGTGCAAGGATTCATTTGTAATTTGCTTAGAACCTGTAAGGTATCCAATATAAAAAACACCAGCGGAAGAAATAAATGCGAATAACAATCCACCTACATACCATCGAGTTGAAATTGTTTTATTTTTTCGCACATCAAAATACAACATCAACCAAAACGTCCATCCACAAAGCAAAGAAACGGTGGAAAATAGAATGGAAAGCCAATAATAATCATTGTATGTAAAAGCTGCCAACATTCCGTACGCACCGATTAGATTGATGATACAGACTACAATGTATTTCATCATCTTTAATTCGGGAATCTTCGATTTTATATCCGCGAGAATCAACATATAAATCGCAGCGGTAATCCATCCGTAAAAAGCAAAATGAGAATGTGCGTCGAGTAAATTCTTGTGTTCTAAAAAAGGAAGTGAAAAAGCAATTTTATACCGCATTACAGAACCGAACAAAGCCACCAACACAAAGTTGAATACCGCCAATTTCAGTCCGGATGCAATTAATTTATTCATTTCAATTCGGGATTTACAATTTCTAAAAAACAATTTAGAACCACACAAAATTACACTTTTCATTGATTTAAGGATAGATCCCAAAGAATGAGAAATCTCATGCAAGTATTTCACAGTGGTAAAATACTGTAAATGAAAAAGATACGCACTACTCAACAAGGAGTGGAATCATCCTTATCTATATTAAGTCTAAATAAGTGTATATTTGTGGAAAATCTAAAAAACGTTAAAATGAAAAAATTTGCAAAGTGCAGTATTTTCTTGGCTTTATTCTTACTCGTGAGTTCGTGTAATAAGTCATCAAATAAAGAAGAATCGAAAGAAGAAGAACAAGTGGTAAATGTTTATACCCACCGTCATTACAAATCGGATGATGCTTTATTTAAAAAATTCACCGAAGAAACTGGAATCAAAGTAAATATAGTAAATGCAAGTGCCGATGAATTAATTCAACGTTTGGAAACAGAAGGTGCAGAATCGCCTGCCGATGTTTTATTGACCGTTGATGCCGGAAGATTATACCGGGCTCAATCCAAAGATTTATTGCAATCCATTCAATCCGATATTTTAGATAAAAACATTCCTTCTCACTTTCGTGAAAAAGACGGTTTATGGTATGCAATCACTTATAGAGCACGAATTATCGCGTATGCTAAAGACCGCGTAAATCCAGAAGACATCCAAACTTACGAAGATTTAGCAAATCCAAAATGGAAAGGAAAAATTGTAGTTCGCTCGTCTGAAAATGTGTACAATCAATCCTTGTTAGCCTCCATTATGTTGGCAGACGGAAATGAAAAAGCAAAAGACTGGGCAGCAGGCGTAGTTTCAAATATGGCGCGAACGCCGAAAGGAAGTGATAGAGATCAAGTTAAAGCAGTTGCAGCAGGCGAAGGCGATATTGCCATTGTGAATACGTACTATATAGGTCTGATGTTGAACGATGAAAATCCGGAAGAAAGAAAAGCAGGTGAATCGGTAGGAATCATTTTCCCCAATCAAAATGACAGAGGAACACATATAAATGTAAGTGGTGCGGGCGTTGCAAAACATGCGCCTCACAAAGCAAATGCAATCAAATTGTTAGAATTTCTTTCAGAAGAAGAAGCACAAAACATGTTGACCAATATGAATTATGAATTCCCTGTAAATCCAAAAGTAAAAACCGCAGATACTCCGGCATCTTGGGGTGATTTCAAAGCAGATCAAGTGGAATTGTATGAACTTGGAAAATTAAACAGTGATGCTGTAAAGATTTTCGACGAAGTAAAATGGAAATAAATTAAAAAATTAAGCAACTTATTTATTTTGTCTCTTCAAATTCAAATCTAAATTGAACCGTACAAAAAAGTCAACGTATTGGTGGAGTAAATGGACTGCAGGAGCTATCTTGATTTTATTGGTAGTTTTAACGCCCGTTTTTACTATTCTGGTTAAACTATTTGACTCGCCGGGCGAACATTGGTCGCACATCGTTACCAACCTTCTCCCCTCCTATTTTGCGAATTCATTGATTCTCTTACTAGGTGTAGGAATTTGTACATTTATAATTGGAGTTGGTTTTGCGTGGTTGGTTTCTATTTATGATTTTCCAGGCCGAAAATATTTTGAAGTCTTATTGATTCTTCCGCTTGCTTTTCCTTCGTATATGATGGGTTACAGCTATGTGGGAATTTTGGAATATACAGGAGTTATTCAATCTTTTTTACGAAACAATTTCAATATTCATTTCAAAGGATCCATGATTGACATCATGAATATGCCCGGTGCAATTTTCATTTTATCAATTAGTTTGTATCCCTATGTTTACGTGATTTGTCGGGCTTCGTTTTTGAAACAATCCAGTATTTTCAGGGAAGCGGCCATGTTGCTTGGAAGTAACCGATGGCAAGTTTTCTCAAAAGTAGCGCTACCCCTTGCCCGTCCAGCCATTGCAGGTGGAATTGCTTTGGCAAGTATGGAAGTTTTGAATGATTATGGAACCGTGAAATACTTTGGAATTGATACTTTTACTTCCGGAATTTTTAAAGCGTGGTTTTCATTGGGCGACATCAATACGGCGATTTATTTATCGGCGATTTTAACCTTAATGGTATTATTTTTAGTTTGGATGGAGAATTTCCAACGCGGAAATCGAACCTGGACTTCACCCAAAGGAAATAGTCGACCAACTTTGCGAATTAAACCCAACACCCAAACGACACGATGGTTATTGAGTGTTCTGTGTGGATTGTTTTTATTATTCGTATTCTTTCTGCCGCTAATGCAATTGATTTATTGGGTTTCCTTAACATGGAAGAATGTGGTGGATTCAGAATTCTTTGTATTAATTCTCCGAAGTTTTACACTCGCGATTAGTTCTGCCGTATTGATAGCTGTTTTGTCGATTTTCCTTTTGTACACCGTTCGACTAAGCCCATTGAAATGGATCAAATACATCACAAAAACCGCATCGATTGGATATGCAATACCAGGTGCAGTGATTGCAGTAGGAATAATGATTCCGATGATGGGAATTGATCGATTTTTTATTAAAATAACTTCCAATCAATTTGGAATGATACTCTCGGGAACTTTGTTTATATTGGTGTTGGCATACATCGTTCGCTTTATGGCAGTAGGTTACAATGCAATTGATGCCGGATTTCAACGAACGGGAAAAGAAGTAAATGAAGTAGCTCGTTCATTGGGCGCTTCTCCTTTTCGAACCTTATTGAAAATTGATTTACCTTTGATCAAAACCAGTATTGCCAGTGGAATTCTTCTAGCATTTGTCGATATTATGAAAGAATTACCGCTGACTTTGATATTAAGACCCTTTAATTTTCATACGTTGGCAACCAAAGCTTTTGATATGGCGACCAATGAAATGATTGCAGAATCTGCCAATGCTTGTTTGATTGTGGTTTTAACCGGTGTAATACCCATTGTGGTATTGAATAATTTAATAACGAAAAAGGAATAATTTATTTCGTAAATTTATACTGTCAACTAATTTTTAATTATGGCACTTATTGAAATTAATAACATTGCGAAGAAATACAGGAAAGGAGATAAATTTGCTGTGGATCAAGTTTCATTTACCCTTGAAAAAGGGGAAATACTTGCTTTGGTTGGAGAAAGCGGCTCTGGAAAAACCACTCTTCTTCGACTGATTGCTGGATTGGAGCATCCCGACGAAGGAAATATTAAACTCAATAATAAAGTCATCGTTTCCGGACAAAAATCCGTTCCTGCCAATAAAAGGCAAACCGGAATGGTTTTTCAAGACTATGCCCTTTTCCCGCATCTTAGCATTTACGATAATGTTGCCTTTGGTTTACGTGGACTTTCTAAAAAAGATACCGACCAACGAATTAGAGAAACCTTAGAATTAACGGGATTGGATGAAGATCTCGATAAATATCCGCATCAACTTTCAGGAGGTCAACAGCAGCGTGTGGCACTTGCGCGTGCCTTGGCTCCACGACCTGAATTGCTTTTGTTGGATGAACCTTTCAGTAATTTAGATACCATTTTAAGGGATCAAGTACGGGAAGAAGTTCGTCAAATCATCAAAAAACTAGGAATTACGGCTATCATAGTTACACACGATACCAAAGATGCTTTTTCAACGGCGGATAAAATCGCGGTAATGTTGAAAGGGAAATTACTTCAAATCGATACTCCGAATACGTTATACAATGATCCAAGTTGTGTCTATGTTGCGGAATTATTTGGGAAATCAAACCATATTGAAGCGACCGTAGAAGAAGATGGATTCAATACTCCTTTTGGATTTGTTTCGTTGCCAGCAGATTGTCCAACATGCCACGATGATAAAGTAAATTTATTTTTTAGAGCCGAAGAAACTACATTTTGTAAACCGGAAGAACCCCATTTATGTGGACGCGTAGAGCAATGCACCTATTTGGGCGATCATGTTCAATTAAGAATTCGTTGCAACCGTTGTGACATTTGTCAAAAAGGTTCAGCGGCACTATCAGACAATAAAAACAGTAGTATTTTATTGAAATCAACGGTTAGAGATTACAAACCCGGTGATATTGTTCGATTCAAATTGAACAATTTCAAAGTGAGAGAAAAAGTCAAAAATGAAGATTCAAAGGAAATTTTGAAGTCAAATTAAATTCTAACAGACTCAGAACAACACCCGTTTTATACTTTGTTTATAAAATTCAATTCGTCCATTCTTTTATCCGGCTATAAAGTTGTATTTTTACCCTCGATTTTTGGATACAATTATGGGTAAAATAATCGCAATTGCGAATCAAAAAGGAGGCGTAGGGAAAACCACGACAGCAGTGAATTTAGCAGCATCTTTGGGCGTTCTTGAAAAGAAAGTTCTTCTGATTGATGCAGATCCACAAGCAAACGCGAGTTCCGGTTTGGGAATAGATATTGAAACTGTGGAAAAAGGAACCTACGAAGTCCTAGAACATCAAGCTACAGCAAAAGAATCCATTCAAAAGACAGAAAGTCCCAATTTGGACATTATTCCTGCACATGTGGATTTGGTAGCTGCAGAAATTGAAATCGTAGATCATGAAAACAGAGAATATCTTTTAAAAGAGGCTTTGGCTCCTATTAAAGATGAATATGATTATATCATTATAGATTGTGCGCCTTCACTCGGTTTGATTACTTTAAATGCTTTAACCGCAGCGGATTCTGTACTCATTCCCATCCAATGTGAATATTTTGCATTGGAAGGTTTGGGGAAATTATTGAATACCATCAAAGGAGTTCAACAACATCACAACAAGGATTTGGATATCGAAGGTCTTTTGTTAACCATGCACGATTCCCGATTGCGGTTGTCCAATCAAGTGGTGGAAGAAGTCAACAATCATTTTCCACAAATGGTTTTCAGCACAATTATTCAACGAAATGTAAGACTTTCAGAAGCGCCTAGTTTCGGTGAAGCAATCATTTCGTATGACGCAAATAGTAAGGGTGCAGAAAATTACTTAGATTTAGCCCGTGAATTTTTAGTGAAAAACAAAGATACCGTCGGAAGTTAAATTTTCGATTGGATTCGAATGACTTTAGAATGTAAAATTAGGACAAAGGATTTCAAAAATAAGAATAATTAAGAATGGCAAAACAAACAAATAGTCGCTTAGGAAGAGGATTATCTGCTTTATTAAAAGACGATACCAATGTGGTTTCTGTTGAAGATAAAGGAGCTGAAATATTGGTAGGAAGCATTGTTGAAGTGGATTTAAAGAAAATAAAAACCAATCCGTATCAACCAAGAACCAATTTCGATAAAAATGCCTTGGAAGATTTAGTAAAATCGATTTCTGTTCTAGGTGTAATTCAACCCATTACCGTTCGTAAAATCAAAGACGGTTATGAATTAATTTCAGGCGAACGTCGTTTTAGAGCTTCTCAAGTCGTTGGATTGGAATCGATTCCAGCGTATGTTCGACTAGCCAATGACCAAGAAATGTTGGAAATGGCTTTGGTTGAAAATATCCAACGTCAAGATTTAGATGCCATTGAAATCGCACTTTCTTACCAACGATTATTGGATGAAATCAATTTAACCCAAGAGCAGTTAAGTCATCGCGTGGGAAAAGACAGAGCTTCGATCGCTAACTATTTGAGATTATTAAAGTTAGACCCAATTATTCAAACCGGAATTCGGGATGGAATGATCAGTATGGGTCACGGTCGAGCGATTATTGCCATTGATAACATCGATTTACAGTTGGAAATCTATGAAAAAGTGATTGCTGAAAATCTATCCGTTCGAGATACAGAAGCCTTAATTCGAAGCTTGAAAAAGCCAGCGGCAAAAAAGATCACAAAAACAGAATTACCCAACGAATACAAAAAAGCACAAGTGAAACTTTCCGATCATTTTCATTCCAAAGTTGAAATCAAAAGAGCTCAAAATGGAAAAGGAAAAATCATTATTGATTTCACCTCAGACAAAGACTTTGAACGACTTAGAAAATTATTTGAATGAAAAACGGGTTGATTTACATATTCCTAATTCTTCCTTTGTTTGGATTTTCTCAAGTCGAAACAACGGACAGTCTTTCCACATCTGAAATTGTAGCGGTGGGAATAAATAAAATAGATACCATTGATTATTTATCGATGAAAAATCCAATGCGTGCTTCTTTGTATTCCGCTGTTTTACCGGGAATGGGACAGATTTACAATAAGAAATATTGGAAAGCTCCACTGGTTTGGGGAATTTTGGGAACGGGAATTGGTTTTGTGGTGCATTATAACAATCAGTACAAAGAATTTAGAGGCTATTATTTGGATAAATTATACGGCTACGATTTGGAAAACCCAACGTTGAACAATATGGACATCAGACAATTAGCCACTTTGCAAGACGATAGAAAACGGAATCGGGATTATGCAATTGCATTGACTGCTTTGGCTTATTTATTAAATATCCTTGATGCCACTGTGGATGCGCATTTATTCGGAATCAATAAAGATCCGGATTTGGCATTTGATCCTGTAATTCTTCAAAACGAGAAAACCAATGAATTAGCGATGGGACTGGGTTTCCGTCTGAAATTTTAGCGCAGTTCAAGTTAAAAACCAATTAAAATTCCATCTATGAAAGTAGCAATTGTCGGATACGGGAAAATGGGGAAAACCATTGAAGAAATCTTAATTGAAAGAGGCCATCAAGTCGTTGCGAAACTCACGCATACGCCCAAAATTGAAGATATCAAAGATGCCGATGTCGCCATTGAATTTTCAAATCCCGAAGTTGCTTTTGATAACCTTAAAGTTCTATTAGAAAACAAAGTCCCAACGATTTGTGGAACAACCGGTTGGCTGGGTAAATTGGATCAAATCAAAGAAATCAATCAAAATAATGCATCCGCCTTTTTATACAGTTCCAACTTTAGTTTGGGTGTGAATTTATTTTTCGAACTCAATCGGAATTTGGCGAAATTGATGAAAGCCTATCCAGAATACACAGTTGAAATCGAAGAAATTCATCACGTTCAAAAATTAGATAAGCCGAGTGGTACAGCTATTTCACTGGCAGATCACATCCTTGAAGAAACCGATTTAAAAAACTGGGAATTGGATCAAAAATCAGCAGAAGATTCTTTGCCGATTTTTTCCAAACGATTGGATAGCGTTCCTGGAACGCATACGATTTCGTATAAATCCGAAATTGATGAAATTGAAATCAAACATACCGCGCATAGTCGAAAAGGGTTTGCGTTGGGAGCTGTTTTAGCAGCCGAATGGATCCATGGAAAACAAGGATTCTTTTCCATGAAAGATGTTTTAAATCTGAATTCAAACGAATCGTAGAATTCTAAAGGAAAGTTAAAATACATTAATATTATTCCATTTTATTTTAACTTTTGTAACTTTAATTGCAAATAACTCAAATTAATAAAACAACTATGAAAAAATTAAAATTTAGTATGTTGACGCTTGCAGCCGGCTTACTTTTATTTTCGTGCGAGAAAAAAGCAGAGGAAAGCGTAACGGATGTAGAAACCGAAGAAGTCGTAATTGACAACCAAGATACAGCAGATGCCATGGTTTTGGATTATGAAATTACACCGAAAAGTGGATCTGCTATTTCAGGAAAAGTAAATTTCACACAAACGGGTGATGAAGTTATGATGACTATAAAAGTTGTAGGATTAACTCCTGGTGAACATGGAATTCATATTCACGAAGTCGCAGATTGTTCCGCCGAAGATGGTTCTTCTGCAGGTGGACATTGGGATCCCGCAGGAAGTGATCATGGAAAATGGGGTGAAGAACACTTCCACATGGGCGATATAGGAAATTTAGTTGCCAACGCAGAAGGAGTTGCCGACATGACTTTTACCACCGATAAATGGTGTATAGGTTGTGATGATGATTCCAAAAACATAGTAGGCCATTCCTTAATTATTCATGCAGACGCAGATGATTACCATTCGCAGCCTACCGGAAATGCAGGAGGTAGAATCGGATGTGTTGAAATTAGATAAATTCAATTTTTACGATTAATATTCAAAAAATAGCCAAAGGTTTTGACTTTTGGCTATTTTTTTAGTCAGAATCGATGTTATAAAAACCTTAAAATTGATTTTCTCTGACTAAACTTTTTATATTTGTGAGTTCTTAACAAAGTGGATACATATCAAACTATGGAAATATTACTTAATTGGCTGATCGCTTTCCTTATTTATAATCTTATTTACGGAGCCTCAACATGGCAACTTTATAAAATCGCAGGAAGAAAGCCCATCGAGGCCTTTATCCCTTTTCTAAACTTTTGGGTAGGATTGGATTTAATCAAACGTCCGAAATGGTGGATCATCCTTTTCTTCACCCCTATTGTCGCTCCTATCATGTGGGTGGTTTTTTGGGTGGATTTTGGCCGTTGCTTTGGCCGAAGAAATTGGGGAGATGCAATTCTAATGATTGTGACCGTTGGTTTGTATTCTTTCTACTTGAATTATGTAGTAAAACCCGATTACGAAGGACCTGAAGAACGAAAAAGTACATTTATAGCCGCTCTCGTTTTTGCCGTAATTCTTGCTACTTTGGTTCACACTTGGTTTATTCAACCGATGGTCGTTCCTACCGGATCGATGGAAAACACCATCCGAATTGGAGATGCATTATTTGTTGAGAAAGTAAGTTATGGCGTTCGCGTTCCTATTACACCTATTGGAATTCCGTTTTCTGAATTCATTAACCGAAAATTATTCGTTGACAAAGCAAGATTGCCTTACATGCGACTTCCCGGATGGAGAAATATAAGAGCCAATGACATCGTGGTTTTTAATTATCCCACAGACTCTGCTTTCACGGCAACCGATCGAAAGGATGCCTATGTAAAACGATTGGTCGGTATGCCTGGAGATTCGCTTGAGTTTGACGACAGCGTTTTGAAAATCAATGGAAAAGAATTCATTCCTAAAAAAGATTCATGGGTACAACATACCTATTTGATTACGACTAAAATCCCTTTCAGCCCACAGCTTTTATATGAAACTTATTCCGTTTTGGACGGAGTAGATTATGCAGTTATTGCGCGAAGTGATAATCAATACACCTATTTATTCCGTGCGTTGACCAAGGAAATGGCGAACCAAATGAAAAATAATCCGAGTGTTTTATCGGTAGACCAAAAAATTAGTCCCAAAGGTTCAAAAGATGAGAAATTCTATGGAGATGGACGTGTGGATAGTACCTACACCATCTTCCCACTGGATAAAACATGGAATCAAGACAATTACGGACCTTTATACATTCCGAAAAAAGGAGACAAAGTAAAAATCGATAAAAATTCGATAACCCAATATTACAACATCATCAAAATCTACGAACACAACGATTTAAAGATTGAGGGTGATAAAATATTCATTAACGGAAACGAAACCGACGAATACGAAGTAAAACAAGATTATTTCTATATGATTGGTGATAACCGAAATCAATCGTTGGATGCGCGTTTCTTTGGATATGTTCCCGAAGAAAACATCATAGGCAGACCAGTTTTGGTTTGGGCGAATTTCAATGGAATGTTTGAACCTGCACCTAAAAAATTCATTTGGAGCCGTTGGATGACGTCGATAAATAACGACAATCCAGACAAGAAATCGTATGGTATTTATGTGCTTATTGCATTGATAGGATTTTTTGTGTGGGATTATTTTAGAGCGAAAAAGAAGAAAGAAAAAGAGAACGATTAATGGTTTTCCCCGTTTTTTATTTTGGACCTATCTCCTATTTTAGTGAAATTATAAAAGCGGAGAATGTGAAATTTGAAGTTCATGAGAACTTTGTAAAACAAACCTATAGAAATCGATGTTACATTCAAGGAGCAAATGGGAAATTGCGTTTGGCGATTCCTATGAATCACGACGGTTCACGGAAAATAAAAGATCTGCGTGTTTCTACAGAAAGCAATTGGAAAAAAGAGCATTTTAAATCGATTGTTTCAGCGTATAAAAGTTCTCCTTTTTTTGATTATTACGAAGATGAAATCGCGCAGATATACCATCAGAAAATAGATTTCTTATTGGATTTTAATTTGAAAACCATGGAATTCATTCATTCTAAATTGAAATTAGATCTGAAATTCAATCAAACTGAATCGTATGAGACGATTTCAGAGGAACATGATTTCAGAAATAAATTCAATTCAAAAAAAGAACCCGATGGGATTTTCCCTGAATACATGCAAGTATTCACCGAGAAACTTGGATTTATGCCTGATTTAAGCATTTTGGATCTTTTATGTAACGAAGGACCGAATGCGACTACTTATTTAAAAGAATTGGTTTAAAATTTGATTAAACCCAACATTATAATTAAAAACAGTAAACAATGAATAAATTTTGGATGTATCTTGGAGCAGCTGTAATGCTTACTTCAGCCGTATCGGCGCAAGATTCGATTTTATTACGTACTGAAAAAGTGTGGTACAATGACAGTAAAGAAGACACCGGAATATTTGGTGTCAACACAGAAAAAGCATGGCAATTTCTGAAAGACAACAACCGTAAACCGGTGGAATTAATTGTGGGCGTTTTGGACGGAGGTGTTCAAGCAGATCACATTGATTTAGCAGCAAATATGTGGGTGAATCCAAAGGAAAAAGCTGGAAATGGAATCGATGATGATAAAAATGGATACATCGATGATGTACACGGTTGGAATTTCGCGGGCGGAAAAGATGGAAAAAGTGTAGATGGCGATACTTTGGAAAAAGTTAGAGTGTATAAATATATGTATTTACCTCTTTTTGAAGGAAAGGATTCTTCGAAAAATCAAGAAAACAAAACCAAGCATGCACCTGAATACGCAGATTATCAGAAAATAAAAGCAGAAATCAACGAGAAAACAAATGAGGCAAAAGCTAATTTAGCACAATACTCTCAGATGAAATCGATGGTGGACGCTGGTTTCCCAGGTTTAATTAAAGAATTCGGATCCAAATTGGTCACCGAAGAAAGTTTGGGGAAATACACGCCCACCGAAGAGACAATGCCAGCTATGACCATGTTTGCTTTCATTCCAAAAGATTATTGGGACGGAAAAACGATGAAGCAGATTTATGATAGTTTATCAGAAGAATTCAACGGTGCCGTAGAATATTTCGATAGTCAAGTTAAATACCATTACAATGTTGATTTTGAGCCAAGAGGAATTGTAGGTGATGATTATTCCAACAAAAAAGAAAAGCATTACGGAAATAACGACGTGGAAGGACCGGATGCAGAACACGGAACACACGTTGCAGGTGTAATTGCAGCGGTTCGTGGAAACAACAAAGGAATCGATGGAATTGGTGGAAATCACATCCGTATTATGGGAGTGAGAACCGTTCCAAACGGAGATGAGCGCGACAAAGACATTGCTAATTCCATTATTTATGCAGTAGATAACGGAGCGAAAATCCTAAATATGTCGTTTGGAAAAGACTATTCGCCCGACAAAAAAGTGGTTTGGGATGCAATGCGTTATGCCGATAAAAAAGGAGTTTTAATGGTAAAAGCGGCAGGAAATGATAATTTGAATATTGATACCGATATCCATTATCCAACCAATTTCGACGAGAAAGGAAACAAAGTTGCGAATTCCGTACTTACAGTAGGAGCTTCTACACCGGATGTTGAAAACTTAAAAGCGAGTTTCTCCAATTACGGTAAAAAATCAGTAGATGTATTTTCACCCGGAACACAAATCCTATCCACCATTCCACATGATGAGTTCAAAGAATCACAAGGAACGAGTATGGCGTCTCCAATCGTTGCAGGAGTAGCTGCTTTGGTTTGGTCGCACTATCCAAAACTGACAGCGGTAGAAGTGAAAGAAATCATTATGAATTCTGTAAATAAAGATCCGCAGTTGGAAGATATTTCTGTTACTGGAGGTGTAGTAGATGCATACAAAGCGGTGCAATTGGCAGAATCACTTTCTAAAAAGAAGTAAAACAACACAGAATTAGAAGAAAAGTCAATTCAAAATATACACTATTCGAAAACCGTCCGCTTTGGATGGTTTTCTTTTTATATATTATTTGATTGCTTATTTAAGGGCACTTCAAATTCGAAACGCAAAATATTTTACATTCTTTCATTTCACCAAAGAGATAGCAAATCACTAATAAAAATCATACCATTCGTATGACTCTAGTCATACTGTTAAATGCAGAATTATTCTACTTTTGTTAAAGAAAACATAAAGGATATAAATGTATTTAAATATTCTTTTATAAGTGAAAATATTGAATAACTCAATATAAGGACGAATCTATAAATTCGCGCTGAAAGAAAAGGATAAAACGGTATGATTATTTAAAAACTTTAGTATATTTAGGCTTATTTTCATCATAATTTTGGAAATTAAAGCTAAAATAAAAAAAATGATTTTTATCAATTGATTGAGAGTTTTGAAAACGGGTTCATCAGAAATTTCAATCAAACAAGTTAAAACAAACAAACAAAAAGAACCCCATAAATAGTGTGATAATGAAAAAATTAAAAATTTTATTTGTATGTATGATTTCTGCTGCTACGATGTATTCATGCGGTGGTGACAAAAAAGCAAACGAAGGATCCGCTTCTACAAGTGGAGAACCTGCTTTGACTGACGGCCCAGAGGCTGGTGAAAACTACGATCCAAAAAGAGGATTGGGAAAATTTGATGAGACCAACGTAGATGTAAGCACGTTTGATAAAGCGATGGCAGATGCAGGAAAACAAATTGCGGAAGTAAAATGTACCTCTTGTCATAAAGTTACAGATGAGCGATTGGTTGGACCCGGTTGGAAAGGAGTTACCGAAAGACAAACTCCATATTGGATTATGAATTTCATTACCAATCCAGACCCTATGATTGATGTAGATCCAGAATTACAAACTCAATTGGAATTGTGTTTGGTGAGAATGCCAAACCAAGGTTTAAGTGACACAGACGCACGTGAAATTCTTGAATATATGCGAGAGATTGACGGTGCAAAATAAATTGAAAATTAATTTCCAAAATTATATGATAATGAAAAGAATACAATTAATTGGGTTATCCGCTTTAGCTGCTTTTGCAATGCTAACGTCGTGTAAACCAAAGACGGCAGGTTCTGCTGTTAGTGGCGATGCGGCCCAGAAAGTATATGTAGCACCTGGCGAGTACGATGAATTTTATTCATTTACATCCGGTGGATTTAGTGGCCAAGTGGCTGTGTACGGAATTCCATCCGGACGTTTGTTAAAAGTATTGCCTGTGTTCTCACAAGATCCAGAATCAGGTTATGGTTACAGTGAAGGTTCAAAACCTATGTTAAACACCTCACATGGATTTATTCCTTGGGGAGATCAACACCATTTAGCGGTTTCGCAAACCAATGGTGAATTGGATGGCCGATGGTTGTTTGCAAACGAGAATAACACACCTCGTGTTGCTCGTTTGGACTTAACAACTTTTACAACCGCTGAGATTCTTGAAATCCCAAATTCAGCTGGGAACCACTCTTCACCGTTTATTACAGAAAATACAGAATATGTGGTAGCTGGAACGCGTTTTAGTGTGCCTTTTGATGATGAGAATGGCGATATTCCCATCGACTCTTATGCTGAGAAATTTAGTGGTGCGATTTCATTTATTAAAGTGGATCCCGAGTCAGGAAGAATGAATATTGATTTCCAATTAAAAACTCCACCGGTAAACTATGACTTAAGCCATACAGGTAAAGGTCCAAGTAGTGGATGGTTCTTCTTCTCTTCGTACAACACAGAAAAAGCACACACTTTGTTAGAAGTGAATGCTTCTCAGAGAGATAAAGACTTTATTTTGGCTGTGAACTGGAAAAAAGCGGCTGAGTTAGCGAAAGCTGGAAAAGGTAGAAAAGTAAAAACGAAATATGCACATAACGTGTATGACCACAACAGTCACGAAGCTACTTCTACAATGATGGATGAAGTTTTGGTGTTGGACGTAGTAGATTTGATCGACGAAGGTTTTGCATACTATATTCCTTGTCCGAAATCTCCACACGGAACAGACGTTGACCCAACAGGTGAATATTTTGTAGGGAGTGGTAAATTGGCTTCTTTGATTCCTGTTTTCTCATTCTCGAAAATGATGAAAGCGATTGAAGAAAAAAACTTTGAAGGTGATTTTGACGGAATTCCTGTTTTGAACTACGATGCGGTATTGCATGGTGAAGTTCAGAAGCCAGGTTTAGGCCCATTGCATACAGAATTTGACAACGAAGGAAATGCATATACATCTTTCTTTGTTTCTTCTGAAGTAGTTAAATGGAATGTGAAGACATTAGAAATCATTGACAGACAACCTACCTATTATTCAACCGGTCACTTAACAGTTGCAGGTGGTGATACAGCAAAACCTTATGGAAAATATTTAGTGGCTTGGAACAAAATTTCCAAAGACCGTTATTTACCAACAGGACCAGAATTGGGACAAAGTGCGCAGTTATTTGATATTACAGGTGAAAAAATGGAATTATTGTTAGACTTCCCAGTAATTGGTGAGCCACACTATGCACAGATTGTTCCTGCATCTCTAATTGTTGATAAACAAAAACGTATTTACGATATTAATGCAAATACGCACCCGTATGTTTCGAAAGGAGAAGATCAAACAAAAGTAGTAAGAACTGGAAACAGAGTAGACGTCTATGCAACTTTAATTAGAACCCACATTACTCCAGATAATATCGAAGGTATTAAAATGGGTGACGAAGTTTACTTCCACGTTACGAACTTAGAGCAAGACTGGGATTTACCACACGGATTTGCAATTATGGGGAACAATAACTCAGAATTACTAATTCTACCTGGTGAAACAAAAACACTAAAATGGACACCTACAAAAGTAGGAATGATCCCATTCTATTGTACAGATTTCTGTAGTGCGCTTCACCAAGAAATGCAAGGTTACATTCGAGTTTCTCCAGCGGGCAGTAATACGCCGCTACGTTATGGAACAGGTGACAAAGCGCCTTCTTCAAAGAAAGTTGCTGCAGCGCCTGACGCTCCTGCTGCTGAATAGTAATCCTTTTACAATAAAGCTATAGATGAATGGGTTGCTTCTGAAAAAAAAAGATGCAACCCATTTTTAATAAAAAAAAACGATATGTCATTAGAAAAAAAATCTAGTTTAAAAATAATTACAAGAGTGCTTAGCGCCATTGCAGGAATTATTTTATTTATTACCCTTTTCCTTCCTATTTGGAAAATTGAATTAGACGCTCCTCAATATCCCGAAGGATTGGAAATGTATATTCATGCCGGTAAATTAAGTGGGGAAGTTGAAATCATCAACGGATTGAATCACTACATTGGAATGAAGGAATTGCATGCGGAAGATTTCATTGAATTCACCGTTCTACCCTATCTTATTGGATTTTTCGCTCTTCTTGGATTGGTCGTAGCATTGGTAAATCGCAAATGGCTTCTGTATGTTTGGCTCATCGGATTTGCTCTTTTTGGCATTGGAACCGTCATTGACTTTTATTTATGGCTGTATGATTATGGACACAACTTGGATCCAACTGCACCTATTCAAGTTCCAGGAATGACGTATCAACCACCCCTTATCGGATTTAAACAATTATTGAATTTTGGTGCCTATTCCATACCTGCTATTGGTGGATGGGTCATGTTTGGAGCCGTATTTTTAATGGGAGCTTGCTTCGGATTAGAAACTAATTTTAAAAAGAAAAAATCATGAGTATAAAATCAATAAGTTTTTTTGTAATTTTAAGCTTTATTTTAAGTGCTTGTACAATTGAAACCAAGCCGATTGATTTTGGAAACGATGATTGCGATTATTGCAAAATGACCATCAGTGATACACGCTATGGCGCAGAACTTCTGACCAAAAAAGGAAGAGATTATAAATTTGATGATTTGCATTGCATGAAAGGATTTTTGAACGATGAAATCGTTGCAGAAGATCAAATACACTCTTTGTGGATTGTTGACTTTTCGAATCCGGAACAACTAATCAAAGCGGAAACCAGTTTTCTATTGCACAATGACGAATTAAAAAGTCCAATGGGCTCCAATATTGCTGCCTTTGGAAATGAAGAAGATTTAAATAAATACTATTCTGAATATTCAGGTAAAATTTTAACATGGAAAGAATTTTTCAATTCAAATTAATACTATTCTTACTATTTACTGCTTCTATACTTGAGGCGAAAACCATCATAGTAGAACCCAATAACAAAGAAAAAACGCTGAAAATTGCTTTTGAAAAAGCAGAAAAGGGCGATACAGTCCGTGTTCGAGCCGGACATTATAAAGAAGGTCCCCTTTTTCTAAAAAAAGGAATCACCCTGATTGGGGAGGATTTTCCAGAAATTGATGGCGAAGGAAAACATGAAAACTTACTCGTGGAACATGACAACGTAACCATTATGGGTATTTTGTTTTCAAACTCAGGACGCTCCAACTTTAACGATATTGCCGCATTAAAAATTCAAAACTCAAAAAATGTTTTGATTAAAAACTGTCAATTTAAAAATAACTTCTTTGGAATTCACACAATGAATTCCAGCTATGTATCTTATATAGACAATCAAATTCATGCAGAAAAAATCAAAGGAAAACAGTCCGCAAATGGAATTCATATTTGGAAATCAGAACATATGACGATTTTAAATAACGTGATTGAAGGCCATAGAGATGGAATCTATCTAGAATTTGTAATGAAATCCCATATCGAAAACAATCAAAGTATTGATAACAGTAGGTATGGAATGCACTTCATGTTTTCGCACGATAATTTATTCAAGAAAAACTTATTTAAAGAAAATGGCGCAGGCGTGGCCGTAATGTACAGTAAACGTGTAACCATGTTAAACAATGTTTTCACCGGAAGTTGGGGAAATGCGGCTTACGGTCTTCTTTTAAAAGAGATTGATGACAGCAAAGTAATCGGAAATAGTTTTACAGAAAATACAACGGGTATTTATGGCGACGGAGCCAATCGGGTGGATATAGAAAACAATGAATTCCTACGAAACGGTTGGGCATTGAAAATGAATGCAAGTAGCGCAGATGCAGAAATAATTAAAAATAACTTCATTGGGAATACATTTGACATGGCAACTAATGGAAATTTGAAAGTGAAATCAATGGATGGAAACTATTGGGACAAATACGAAGGGTATGATTTGGATAGAAACGGTGTGGGAGATATTCCATACAGACCGATTACTTTCTATTCATTGATTATTGAAAGAAATCCAGGTGCACTTATGCTTTTCCGAAGTTTTTTTGTGAAGTTGATGGACAAAGCAGAAAGTGTTTTTCCGAGTTTAACTCCCGAAAACATTCTGGATAATGAACCGAAAATTAAGAGAAATAAAATTATAGCTTAATGATAAAATTTATTAACGTAAATAAATACTTTGACAAGTTTCACGTATTAAAAGAAATAAATTTACATTTTGAAGAAGGAAACATCATTGCCCTAATTGGCCCAAATGCCTGTGGTAAAACCACTTTGATTAAAAACCTATTGGGTATGGTAGTTCCGAGTTCAGGAGAAATTCAATTTCTAAATCATTCCATTGAGAAAGATTGGAAATACCGAAATCACATTGGATACATGCCACAAATTGGGCGGTATCCCGAGAATATGACAGTAGGACAAGTTTTGGGAATGATTGAAGATCTACGCGATAAAGATTCCGTAGAGCTCGATCGTGAATTGTATGATAAATATGAGTTAAAAGATATTTTAAATAAAAGAATGGGAACACTTTCCGGTGGAACCCGTCAAAAAGTGAGTGCGTATCTCGCCTTTTTATTTTCACCGAAAGTCCTTGTTTTGGATGAGCCAACCGCAGGATTAGATCCGCTTTCCTCACTGATTCTGAAAGAAAAAATCAGCAAGGAGAAAAGCAAAGGGAAATTAATTCTAATTACATCACACATTCTGAGTGAATTAGACAGTATAGTAAATCAAGTGGTGTATATGGAAGAAGGTGAAATTATTTTCAACAAATCCTTGGATCAATTGAAAGCAGATACCGATAAAACTAATCTTTCAGAAGCGATTGCACATATTATGATCAATAAAAATTTAATGAATTAAGTTATGAAGAAAGTAGTTAAATATGTCATAGCTGATATTTTAAGAAATAAAATCGTTATTGCTTATACCGTTTTTTTATTGCTTTTTTCCTTCGGTCTTTTCCTTATGGAAGATGTGCCTGAAAAAAGTTTAATGAGTATTCTTACCTTGAATCTAACAATGATTCCCTTGGTAAGTGTAATGTTCTCAACGATTTACATTTACAACTCCACTGAATTTATAGAACTCTTAGCCGCTCAACCCATTAAAAGAAAAACCCTTTGGTTTAGTCTCTTTTTAGGATTGTCCTTTGCGCTTTGTATTGCGTTTTTTATAGGTTGTGGAATTCCAATTCTAATTTTCGCAGCCGATGCAACCGGAATCACTATGATTGTGACTGGACTTATTTTGTCCATAATTTTTGTGTCCATCGCTATGCTTTCCTCGGTATACATCAAAGACAAAACAAAAGGAATCGGTGCCTCTTTACTGATTTGGTTGTTTTTCACCTTGTTATTCGATGGATTGGTATTATTCTTACTTTTCCAATTACTGGATTATCCGTTGGAAAATCTAATCGTGGTTTTAAGTATTTTAAATCCGGTTGATTTGGTACGAATTGTTTCCTTATTACAAATGGATATTTCCGCGTTAATGGGCGCAACTACCGCAGTTTTCAAAAATAGTTTTACCGGATCTACCGGATCGATGATTACCTACGGCGTTTTACTTTTGTGGGCAGTCATTCCTTTGTATTTTTCTTTGCGAAAATTCAATAAAAAAGATTTATAAAATAAGTTCTATGTCCACTTGAAACTGAGTTGAAACCGTCAAGTGGATGTAAAACTATTTCTTTTATTTCCGTTTAATTTTCTCCAAAATCAATTCTAAAACGCATGACGAGTTTCATCAATATCACTTTCTAACACAAGTGATAAATATCACCAAATCAAATACTTAAATATGATTTGAGTCATACACACTGCCTATGATTTAACCTTAAATTTATATAAAAATTAAATCAGTATGAAAAAATTTGTTTTTATTCTAACAGCAGCCATTTTCACCTTATACTCATGTGAAAGTGAAAATGCAACGACAGTTAATTCAGCTTCAACTTCGGAAGTTAAAGCGTCTAAAGGTGGGCAAGAGGCCATAGTAGATGACGTTTCTGCACCCGACATTGTTAAACTTGCCGTAGCAAACGAAGATTTGTCCACTTTGGTGAAAGCTGTACAAGCAGCAGATTTAACGACTTCTTTGAGTAATGCTGGACCTTTTACAGTATTCGCTCCCCTGAACTCCGCTTTCGATCAACTTCCGGATGGAGTTTTGGCTGATTTAATGAAGCCTGAAAATGTGAATCAACTAGATGATATTTTAAGACACCATACCTATGTAGGTGTAATTAATCCCGATCAATTCAAAGACGGCCAAATTTTAGGAATGGTAGATGGAAAATCGATTACCATTAAAATGGTTGACGGAAAACCAACCGTGAATGGTACCGCAAATATAGTAGCTTCCGTTACAGCTGCCAATGGAATTGTTCATGTGGTAGATCAGGTAATTTTAGCTGAATAACAATGTAAACATTCTTTAGTGATTTTGTTTGTTTGGATAGCCTCTTGAATTCGTTTGAGTGGCTATTTTATATTAATAAATTAATTTCAAACCCAATTTGGAGATAGAATTCTTTATACTTTTTTGGGAATCAATCGAATGTAAATAAGTGCAACCGAAAGTAATATTAAACCAGAAACATACACCAAAGTTTCATGTGCATGCGGAATTGCGATGTATTTAATCGAGAAAACTCCCATTAATCCCAAAATAAGTTCGTTCAAGAAAATTCCTATCATAAATAGTTTCAAACCATATAATGTCAATTTAGACGTTTTAAAATACGGATGGGTAACGATTTGATTTACCAAAAATGTAGAAATACACATCAGTAAAATCAAATGCAAATAAGCAATCACTATGTTTCGAAAACCAAATGCGAACTGACTCACCGCAGGAATATTTGAAGCCAATTGCAAAAATGTTTTCACTCCAAATGCAAATCCAACATAAATAAGTACTAATCGCTGTAGCGGTGTCCAAGAAATTTTAATTTTTGACCAATTTATTCGGATGAATTGAAAAAGTTTTATCGCACCATACGTCTGCATAAAAGTGGCAATAACAATTAGAATAAAAAACCAAAGGGGAAGTTTCGCCCATAAAATCGAAAGACCAAAACCAACAAAACAACCAATGAATAACAACCAAAATATCTGCCTGTTTTCTTTTGGTTTCAGCTCCACTCCTATTTCTTTGAGTGAATAAATCAACAAACCGATACATCCAAAAAGGAAAAACCCATTGTACTGAAAGTGTAAAAAGAAATAACTCGTTCCCAAATAAATATCTTGTAGAATGTGTTTGGTCATCATCATATAGATCAAAGCAAAAACGCCTACAGACGAAAATACAGCGAAAAACAACCCACCTAAGAACCATGGTTTTGATGCGTATTTAATTGATTTTGAATCCTTTATGAATGCAAAGAAAAACCCAAAACCAACTAGAATCGCTACAAATGAAAACGCAGAAGAATACCAAGAATGTCCACCCACCAGAAATGAAAATAAAATTCCATAGGAAGCCAAAAAGTTCACAAGAATTAGATTCTGGTATTTTTTCAGGTTGAGTTCCGGTTTCGTTTTATGCAGATATTCAGCAATAAAAATATAAATGCACGAGGCAATCCAACCATAAAAAGCAAAATGGTAATGAGATTCTTGGATATGTTTTTGTGAAAGAAAAGGAAAAGAAAACGCGATTTTATAACGCATAATCACACCCAATAATGCGACTAAAAAAAGATTAAAAATCGAGAATTTTAATCCAAAAGCAATTTTCTTATTCATATTTTCTTTGATTTAATAATATACTTTACCGTTGATAATTTCCAAAAGACCTTGTCTTTCCATCTTTTTCACCGTTCTGATCACTGTTTCTATCCGCAAACCCGTCATTGTAGATAAATCCTTTCGGGTTAAATCAATCATCATTCGTTTCTTACTTCCTTTTTTAAATTCATCGAAATGCATTAATATTCGCTCTTCGGGATTTAGGAAAATTATGCTTTTTAACAATTCACTTTTCCGCCAAGATTTCTCAGCTACAGACTGTAAAAACTCAAAACTCCATTCCGGATTATTTTTGAGATAGGTGATTAAATTTTCTCGATTAATTCGTAGAATCTTTGCCTCATCACTTGTAACATTGATGTATCCTGGAAATGGAATGTCTAAAATACCAGCAGGTTCGCCAAAAAAATTATTCTCAGAAACTTTATGGTGTAAAAAAATCTTTCCTTCTGACGCAATATTATAGACGCTCACCTCTCCTTTTAACAAATAGAAAAAGAAAAAAGTTTTACTTCCTTCTTCGATGATGATTTCACCTTTCCGGTATTTTTTAACCACAGCTTCGGTCTCTTCAATAAAGGTTGCGTCTAAAAATATAGCCATAATCGCTTTTAATTTAACAAATTTACATTATTTATTAGCTTATCCAAAATAGAAGACCCGAACATCCACTAATAGATAATCCTTCCTTTTATTTTTAACGGATTCTCGTTACTTCTTTTTGTACTTTTGTTTTTGAATGGAATACATATTTTTTTAAAACAAAAATGAAAGATTCCTAAACCCTCAAAATGAATAAAAAGACCAAACAAACTTTATTTTTTCTAACATTGGCTTTTGTTGCTGGAATGTGGATAATGTATTGGTTGAATCCAAAAATAAATTCTTCTTACACTCCAGCCATAGAAAAACAAGTGGAAACTGTAAGTCCCAAAAAGGAAAACAAGGTAAGTACGAATTTTCAACCCGAAAATCCCTCCGAATCCATTGAACAACTCACACAGCAAGATGTGGTCATAGATTATTTAAAAGTACACAAAAAATTACCCGATTATTACATCAAAAAGAATGACGCAAAAATTCAAGGTTGGATTCCTTCCAAAGGAAATTTATGTGATGCAGTGCCTGGACGAGCCATAGGTGGAGATAATTTCAGTAACCGAGAAAAAAGATTACCTATAAAAAAAGGCAGAAAATATTTCGAGGCCGACATCAATTACAATTGCGGACGACGTGGTGCCGATCGATTGGTTTATTCCAATGATGGATTAATTTTCATAACCAAAGACCACTATTCTTCCTTTAAACAACGATAAAAAATGAATACTTCCATAGCTCTTGACTTTTGCACCATTGAAAATTACGACGATTTCTATCAACAAATCGCTCAGAAATTAGATCTTCCCGAATTTTTTGGAAATAATCTAGATGCGCTTTTCGACAGTCTTACAGGTGATATAGACATGCCTTTGAAAATTGAATTCGTCAACATGAATCTCAATCAACTGGAGGAATTTAATGACCTTCTTCAAACCATGGAAGATGTAGAAAATGAAATCGATGATTTCGAATTCTCGTTTTTCTTGGAAACGTATGAAGACGAAGAGGATTTTGAGGATTCCTTTGAAGATGAAGATTTTGAGAAAGAAAACCTGGAGGAAGAGGAAAGTGACAGCGAAGAAGAATAAATAAATTTCGCTAGTCGCATCAATTAAAATTTTCTGAATCTTGTATTCAATCGTTAAAATTCAAGGAAAAATCGGGGTTATTTTACTTCGTCCATCAATTCCGTTGCCCAAATTGGGTTAAATTATGTAGTTTTGATAAAATTGAAAAAAAAATGATAAAATTTAAATTTTCGATGCTGTTTATCCTGTTAGCAATAGGATTCAGTTCAGCTCAAAAAAGTGGTGGAATGTGGATTCCCACGGAATTGAATGAAGAGGAAATGAAGCAAATGGGAATGAAAATATCTGCACAAGATATCTTCAACCCTTCCGCACCCAGTATTAAAGATGCAATTGCTCATTTTGGAGGCGGATGTACGTCCGAAGTGATTTCTCCACAAGGTTTATTATTAACCAACCATCACTGTGGATATGGTCAAATTCAATCCCATTCAAGTGTTGAAAATGATTTATTGAAAAACGGTTTTTGGGCAATGAACACGTCCGAAGAATTACCAAACGACGGTCTAACCGCCACTTTTATTGTGGATATTCAAGATGTAACCGATAAAATTCTTCAAGGAATTGGAGCCGATATGACAGAAGAAAAACGGCAAGATTTTGTGAAAGCAAACATCGAAATCGTTTCTGCCAATGCTGTTAAAGAATCTTTTCAGAAAGTATTTATCCGTCCTTTTTATAAAGGAAATAAATATTATTTATTTATCACCGAAACGTTTAACGACGTTCGTTTAGTTGGAGCTCCACCTTCCGCAATTGGAAATTTCGGAATGGATACCGACAACTGGTCGTGGCCAAGACACACCGGAGATTTTGCGCTTTTTAGAATTTATGCCGATAAAAATAACAAACCTGCAGATTATTCTGAGGACAATATTCCGTATACGCCAAAACACTTTTTACCGGTTTCAGTAAAAGGAGTTAAGGAAGGAGATTTTACTTTTGTTTTCGGATTTCCAGGATCAACCGATGAATATCTACCGGCAATTGCTTTGGATCAAATCGTAAAAACTGTAAATCCTGCACGAATTGGAATCCGAGATGTGGCTTTGAAAATTTTGATGAGTAAAATGAAAGAAGATGACGCTACTCGAATTAAATATTCTTCAAAATATGCGCGAATTTCTAATTATCATAAAAAATGGACAGGAGAAAGTTTAGGCTTGGTTAAATCCAATGCGGTGGCAAAAAAAGAAGCCTATCAAAAAGAATTCAGTCAAAGGGTTAACGCCAATCCTCAATGGAAAGCGGAATATGGAAATCTTTTGCCGGAATTAAATGAATTGTACAAAGCTAGTGCGCCGTATGAAAATGCTGAAATTTATTTCAATGAAGCCATTTTCACCAACTCTGAAACCTTCAGAATGGCACTTCAAATTCGAAATCTTTTGGATGCATACGGAACTTCAAAATATGATGATTTAAAAGTTCGAATGATTAATTATTTGAATGGTTTATATAAAAATTACGATGCGGATTTAGATCAAGAAGTTTCACTTGCTTTGATTCAAAAATACAAGAAAGATGTTCCTGCTGAATATTTGCCAAGTCAAAAAATTGATATTACGGCAAATACTTTTAAGAATTCTGTTTTGACCGGTAAAAAGTTAATCAATGGAAAAAGTATGGTAACCGATACTGCAGGAGCCATGGAAAACGATGCAGATTTATTGGAAGCTTTGCAAGCTGATCCACTTTTAACTCAAGTCATTCAAATTTTAAATGCGTACCAAGAGAAAGTTTCACCAAAATATTTAGCGATCAATGGACAAATTACGCAACTGCAACGAAAATACATGAAAGCGCAATTGGAAGTTTTCCCGGATCATAAATTTTTCCCGGATGCGAATTCTACCTTACGCGTAACTTACGGTAAAGTGGATGGATATAAGCCGGAAGATAAACCAAGATACCCAGCGCAAACTTATTTGGATGGAGTGATTAAAAAATATGTTCCTGGCGATTACGAATTTGATTTACCTAAAAAGTTAATCGAAATGGAAAAGAAAAAAGACTATGGAATATATGGCGAAGGAAAAGGCAAAAAAGCAAAAATGCCGGTGAATTTCATTGCTACAAATCATACAACAGGTGGAAATTCAGGAAGTCCAGCTTTAGATAAAGATGGAAATTTAGTAGGATTAAATTTTGACCGTGTATGGGAAGGAACAATGAGCGACTTGAATTATGATCCTGAAATCTGCCGGAATATTATGGTGGATGCACGATACATTCTGTATATAATTGATAAATATGCAGGTGCAGGATATCTCTTAAATGAAATGAAAATTATAAAATAAAAACAAAAAAGCCGGTGTAAATTTCACCGGCTTTTTTTATTCTTCAAATTATTTCTCAGTTGATTCTCGGAGATTTTTAAGTGCAATTCCCCATTCTGATAAATTTTTCAGCAAATTTTCAGCACCTTCATTTATTTTATCATTGGCCTCGAATTTATCGTCATCATTGATGTATTCACTAAAAAATGGAATATTCACCGCTTGAGGCAAAGGCATCATTTCATGTGCGACGATTGGACCTTTCAGATGTTCAACTGAACGCGTTCCGCCGGAAACTCCACCATAACTTACAAATCCCACAGCTTTTCTTTTCCATTCGACCGACAAATAATCCATCGCGTTTTTTAAAGAAGGCGGTGATCCATAATTATATTCAGGTGTAACAAATACAAAAACGTCAGCCTCAGTTATTTTCGCACTCCATTTTTTGGTATAATCAAACTGGTATTTTTGCTTTCTTGGATGTTCGGGTTCGTTCATTAATGGAAGATCAATGGTTTTCAAATCCAAAACTTCGATTTCAAATCGAGAATCTTCTTTTGCTTTTTGAATAAACCATTCTGCGACAATCGGACCTCGACGTTGTTCCCTCACGCTTGCTATAATAATTTTTAGTTTTAATTTCATGGATTTAATTTTATAAGACAAGGTAGCAAAATGTAGGAAAGAAAAAAAGCGGAAATTAATACGCTTTTAAATTCTAAAAATTATATTCTTTTATTGTCCTAAAATCCATGCAAAAATTAAGGGTGCAACAATGGTTGCATCGGATTCTACAATGAATTTTGGAGTGTCGACATCCAATTTTCCCCACGTAATTTTTTCATTTGGAACGGCTCCTGAATACGAACCATACGAAGTAGTTGAATCGGAAATCTGACAGAAATAGGCCCAGAAAGGAACATCTTCCCATTCTAAATCCTGATACATCATAGGAACTACACAAATTGGGAAATCACCTGCAATTCCACCGCCAATTTGGAAAAACCCAACTCCTTTTCCGCCTGAGTTTTCTCTGTACCATTCCGTCAAATAAACCATGTATTCAATTCCGGATTTAACAGTTGAAACTTTTAAATTTCCTTTGATCACGTTAGATGTAAAAATATTTCCGCACGTAGAATCTTCCCAACCCGGAACTACAATCGGTAAATTTCTTTCCGCTGCGGCAACAATCCAAGAATCTTTTGGATCGATTTCATAATATTGTTCTAAAACTCCTGAATTTACAACTTGATACATAAATTCATGCGGAAAATACCGTTCTCCTTTTTCTTCTGCAGCATGCCAAACATCTTCCAAATGCTTTTGCAAACGACGAAACGCTTCTTCTTCCGGAATACAAGTATCGGTAACTCGATTGTAATGACCATCAAGCAATTCTTTTTCCTGTTCCGGTGTTAAATCACGGTAATTCGGAACTCTTTTGTAATGAGAATGAGCGACTAAATTCATGACATCTTCTTCCAAGTTTGCTCCAGTACAAGAAATAATATCGACTTTTCCTTGACGAATCATTTCAGCCAAAGAAATTCCTAATTCTGCGGTACTCATTGCTCCTGCCAGCGAAACCAACATTTTTCCTCCTTCAGTTAAATGCGTTTCATATCCTTTGGCTGCATCCATCAGGGCTGCAGCATTGAAGTGTCTGTAATTGTGTTCTAAAAATTGACTAACGGGTCCTTTGTTCATTTTGATTTTATTTTTTCTGTTGAATTATTTTCTGTTGCATTCATTTTTGCCTTCCTACTCTTCTCAAATTGTTTATATCCCAAAATATCCAGGACATCTTCATGCGATTGTTGTTCGGAAAACACTTCTACATTGTGATCTTCATCGATCAATAAGTATTTGGGTTGCGGCATTAAACAATGATGAACACCGCCAAAACCGCCAATATTATCTTGGTAAGCTCCGGTATTGAAAAATCCTACATACAAAGGTTTATTTGCATTAAATTTGGGTAAATAAATTGCGTTCACATGTTGTTCTGAGTTGTAATAATCATCACTATCACAGGTCAAACCACCCAATAAAACACGTTCATATCGGTCGTGCCAACGGTTTACGGGGAACAACACAAAGCGTTTATTGATTGCCCACGCATCAGGTAAAGTTGTCATAAATGAGGAATTAATCATGTTCCAAGATTCACGGTCGTTTTGTTTTTTCTGTTGCAAAACTTTGTAAATCACGGCACCGCTCTCTCCTACTGTAAATGATCCAAATTCAGTGAAAATATGAGGAACAGGAACTTCCCATTCATCACATATAATTTGAATTTGATTCAAAATCTCTTCGACCATATATCCATAATCAAACTCGAAACCTGGTGAGTTTTTCACGGGGAAACCTCCCCCGATATTTAAACTGTCCAAAGACGGGCAAACTTCTCTCAACTTCACATATACTTGCAAACATTTGGTCAATTCATTCCAATAATAGGAATTGTCTCGGATTCCCGTGTTGATGAAGAAATGCAACATTTTTAGCTTTACATTTTTTTCATCTTTTACGTAATTATTATAAAAAGGAACAATGTCTTTGTATCCAATTCCCAAACGAGAGGTGTAAAATTCAAATTTTGGTTCTTCCTCTGAAGCAATTCGAATTCCAATTTCAAACTTCTCATTGGTCGCTTCCAACAGAAGCGGTAATTCCTCGACATTGTCAATAATGGGCATTACTTTTTTATGACCGTTATTGATTAATCGAGCGATGTTTGTGATGTATTGATCTCTTTTGAAACCGTTGCAAATCACATAGTTCTCTTTAGTCAAAAGTCCTTCTTCCAGCAAACTTTCCACAATATTAATGTCGTAAGCGGATGAAGTTTCGATATGAATATCATTCTTCAACGCTTCTTCTAAAACATGGTGAAAATGAGAAGATTTGGTACAATAACAATAGTTGTATTTTCCTTTGTAGCCCAGTTTTTTACGTGCGGCCGCAAACCATCCTTTGGCTCTTTGGATGTTTTGAGATATTTTGGGTAAATAGGTGATTTTCAATGGAGAACCGTGTTCTTCAATCAATTTCATTAAATCAATTCCATGAAATTGTAGATTTCCATCTACCAAAGTAAATTCTTCCTGAGGAAAATAAAAGGATTGTTCAATTAAATCTAAATATCGAGTGTTCATTTTTTTTAAATTAAAAATAGGTTAAGAAATTAATGAAAAATTGTCTAAGTAAAAAAGGTTTTAAATTCTAAACCCTTAGCGAACACTGCACTTTGCGAATAATTCCATGGAACGGAGTTATATCTCTAAAAAATAAATGTTTCAAATCAATCAAATAATTAAAAGAGTACGTTAATTACAAAAGAGCAAAGATAATTAAAAAAAAAATTGATTTAAGGGTTCTAAACGAAATCTTATTTCGTACCCTCAAATCACCGGAAATAAGGTGGTAATTATGGCTTTAAATCTACTTATTCCGTTTTTACAAAAATCATAGAAATGATGTCACTCGTAAGAAAAATCAATTTTTCACCCTGATCGATTACCGAATATCGGTTCACAGTTTTTAATATTGAGAAAAAAGCATCTTCATCCACACCTTCACAGAATAGACGTGTCGATCGAAATTTCTCGGTATCAAAATGAATTACACCACCTTCCATCGAATATTCGCCCGCCACATTGTTGCATCCGTTATTCCCTGCTACTTTCACATCATCAACAAACGTCAAATACGGCATTTGAATTTTATAAAGTTGCTTCACGTCTTTCCCAGAAACGGGTGACATATATTCAAGAGTCCATTTTCCAAGCAACGGGTTTTCGTTTTGAGAAGTGATTTCTCCGTTTGAATCTGATTCTGCATGAATTAAAGGCTTTTGGAAATTGCAGGACATAATAAAAAACGCAATTAAAAAAGTTAGTAAATATTTCATATTCATTGGGATTTGGGTTGACTAAAATACAAAATCAATACCATAGTTAAAGATTGTTAATATATTTCTGCTTAAATTATTCCTTTTCATATTAAAAGGGTTATTTTTGTTTTTTGATTTTAAGAAATACGAAAAATATGAAATTCATAGTATCTAGCAGTAGTTTATTGAAAAACCTAAGCTTAATCAGCGGAGTAATTAATTCCAACAATACTTTACCGATTTTGGATAATTTCTTGTTTGATTTAAACAACAATATGTTAAAGATCACCGGTTCTGATTTGGAAACTACGGTTTCTACTTCGTTGGAAGTTGAATCGGAAGACCAAATCACAATTGCCGTGCCTTCTCGAATTTTATTGGATACCTTAAAAACTTTTCCAGAACAACCCCTTACTTTTATTCAAAAAGAAGGCAATTTAATGGACATTGTTTCGGAACAAGGAAATTACCAAATCGCCTTGGAAACCGCCGATGATTATCCGCAAACTCCAGAACTTGATGATTCTTCTTCTACAACCATGGTTGCAGGAGTTCTATCCGAAGCGATTGCAAAAACAATTTTTGCAACTGGAAACGATGAATTACGTCCGGTAATGACGGGTGTTTATTTCCAAGCCGGTACCGATAATTTCAAATTTGTGGCAACAGATGCTCACCGTTTGGTGAAATATACACGAACTGATTTGCAGTCTAGTGATGAAACGGAATACATTATGCCCAAAAAGCCTTTGAATCTTTTGAAAAATATTTTGGCCGGAAGTAATGACGATGTCACCATCGAATACAACCAAACAAATACCCGTTTTTCATTTCAAAACATTGTTTTAACCTGTCGCTTGATTGATGGAAAATATCCGAATTATACGGCGGTGATTCCCAAAGAAAATCCAAATGTATTGACCATCAACCGGAATTTATTTATGAATTCTCTTCGACGCGCAGCGATTTTCTCCAACAAAACGACCAACCAAGTTCGTTTGAAATTGTCTGGAAGTTCTTTAACGATTAGCGCCGAAGATGTTGATTTTTCAAGCAAAGCAGAAGAGTGGTTGCAATGTGATTACAATGGGGTGGATATGCAGATTGGATTTAATTCAAAATTCTTAATTGAAATTTTAAATAATTTACAATCCGAAGATATTACCTTGGAAATGTCAGAACCAAGTAGAGCAGGAATCGTTCGTCCAGCTGATGGTTTGGAGGAAGGAGAAGACATACTTATGTTGGTTATGCCTGTAATGCTAAACGCTTAACATTGAAATTATAACGCATCTTATTAAAACGGATTGTGCGATGAAAATAGCGAAAACTTGAAAATTCTTGGAAACTAATAAGGATTTAATTGACGCTTCGTTTTATTTTTGCACCTTCTGTTTCTTTTGAATACAAATAGATTGTTTTAAAAAATGAAAATATCATACAATTGGCTCTCAACCCATATTAAATCGGAACTCGATGTGCATAGAACATCCGAAATTCTAACAAATATAGGTTTAGAAGTCGAAGGAGTTGAAATTCAATGTGGACAAAACAATCCGCTAAAAGGAATTGTTGTTGGGAAAGTGATTTCACTTGAAAAACATGCCAATGCCGATAAACTTCAAGTCGCTATGGTAGATGTGGGTGAAAAAGAACACCTTCAAATTGTTTGTGGCGCACCGAATATCGCAGAAGAACAGAAAGTAGTCGTAGCAACCATTGGCACGGTCTTACTCATTGAAGACGGAAAAGAATGGGAAATCAAAAAATCCAAACTGAGAGGTGTAGAATCTTCCGGAATGATTTGTTCAGAAGCGGAATTGGGACTGAGTGACAACCACGATGGAATTATGGTCCTGGAACCTTCCGTAAAAGTTGGAACTCCTTTTAGTGATTTGGTAGAAAAACCGAGTTTTGATACGTTAATTGAAATCGGACTAACTCCAAATCGTACGGATGCAATGAGTCATTATGGTGTTGCTAGGGATTTGTATGCGGCACTTTGTACGTTAAAAATAAAATCAGAATTCAATTCCTATTCAACTGAGAAATTTGATTCACTTAAAAGATCGGGAGAAAACCCCATCAAAGTCGAAGTGAAAAATCCTGAATTAGCACCTCGCTATTCCGGATTGTATTTTGAAAACATCAAAATTAAACCATCTCCAAAATGGATGCAAGATCGACTGAAAACCATCGGTATTAATCCTTTAAATAATGTCGTTGATATCACCAACTACATCCTTCATGATTTGGGTCAACCTTTGCACGCTTTTGATGCAGACAAGATTTCTGGTCAGAAAATCACGGTTCAATCTTTAGACAAAGGAACGAAATTCACTACGTTGGATGGAACTGAACGAGAATTAAACGGAAGTGAATTAATGATTTGCGACGAAAAAGGAGGTTTATGTATGGCAGGCGTTTACGGTGGAATAGATTCCGGCGTTTCTGAAACCACGACCAAAATCTTTTTAGAAAGCGCGTATTTCAATCCCATTTCCGTCCGGAAATCAGCAAAGTACCACGGTTTAAATACCGATTCTTCATTCCGTTTTGAACGTGGAGTCGATCCCAATATGGCACTTGTAGCCTTAAAACAAGCAGCGGTTTTATTGATGGAATATGCAGATGCAACTGTAGTTGGAGATTTCACAGACCTCTATCCTACTCCGATTGAGAATTTAAATGTCATTTTGCGTTATAAAAAAATCGACCAATTATTGGGCGAAAGATTGCATCGTGAACAAATAAAGGAAATTCTGAAACATTTGGATATTCAAATTATTTCTGAAACCAACGATATATTGGAAACCTCCATTCCGCCTTATCGAGCGGATGTTCAACGTGAGGTGGATTTGATTGAAGAAATTCTACGAATTTACGGATACAATAAAATTCAAACCGAAGATAAAATTTCATTCTCCATTGTAAAAAATGACGAAAGAAATGCACAACTCATCGAAAATGAAGCGGCGAAAACATTGATTCCACTAGGTTTTCATGAAGCAATGAATAATTCAGTTGGAAAAGCGGATTATCAAAAAACTTTCAATCTTACAGAGAGTTTAAGTGTGCAATTATTAAATCCTTTGAGTTCCGATTTGGCATTTTTACGTCAGTCAATGCTTCCTGGACTTTTGGAAAACACGGCGTACAATATAAACCGAAAAACTTCAAATATTAAATTGTTTGAATTTGGGAAAGTGTATAATAAATCCGATGAAGGTTATACGGAAAACTACCGGTTGGCACTTTTAATCTCCGGAAATAAAAGCGCAAGTAATTGGGCAAATCCCGATTCCAAAACAAGTTTTTTCACCCTAAAAGGAGTGGTTAGTCAATTATTAAAACGATTAGGAATTCATGAATTCAGTGAAAAACCGGCTTTAAATAAAAATTATTCCGATGCGATTACCTTGGATTTCGAAGGGAAGAATTTAGGAACTTTGGGAATCATCAGTAAGTCAATTTTGAAAAAGATGGATGTGGGTCAACCTGTATTTATGGCAGAATTGAATTGGGATACGATTCTAGAACTTTCATCTGAATACAATTTAAAATTCAAAGAAATCTCGAAATTCCCAATGGTAGAAAGAGATTTGGCCATTTTAATCGATAAAAACACAAGTTATTCCGATTTATACACTTCCACCAAAAATCTAGATTTGAAATTATTGAAATCCGTTCATTTGTTTGATGTGTATGAAGGTGAAAAATTACCCGACGGAAAGAAATCGTATGCGATGAGTTTTCAATTGCAGGACGAAGGAAAGACTATGGGCGATAAGGAAATCGATGAAATTATGAATAAATTAATTCGTAACTTCGAATTAAGTTTCAAAGCGGAATTACGAAATTAAAATAAATCGTCTTCGCGATTAAATAAAAAATTATGAAAAAACTAATTCTTCTACTTGCAATAGGTCTAAGCTTCACAGCTTGTAAAACCGCAGCTGTAACGGATTTCAGCAAAGTGAAACAACTTATTCAAACCAATACATGGCTTCTTCAAGATGAAAACGGAACAGTTCTCAGTTACAACGGTGAGCCAGTTAGCATGCAATTTTCGGAAGAGCAAGGTTTACAAGCCCATGGATTTTCAGGTTGCAACCGTTATTTTTCAGGTGTAACTTTACTCCCAGAAAGCATTCGATTCAACCAACCCGGTTCAACGATGATGGCTTGCCCAGAAATGACAACCGAAGAAATGTTCTTGGATTTGTTGTCACAAGTAAATGCCTATGAAATTTCAAATGGTGAGTTAAAGCTCTTTCAAGGAAAAATCGTTTTGCTCCGATTTAAATCGAAATAAAATATGTAATAACGTATGTTAACAAAAGTCAGCCTTTCGGCTGACTTTTTTATTTCTAAAAGTTTAGTTAGTAAAAATTTAAGTTTGTTAAAAGTATATTGATTTTGAGGAAAAAGAAATTCCTTAGGATTAAAATAAAATCAAATGCAGAAACCGCACGTATTTCAAATCCATGCGATCAAGTTATTTAATTCATTCTATACTTCCACAAATTCATTCCAAAAAAAACCTTCTCCACGGAATATGGAGAAGGTTTTATAGTTATATATAATTCCAAATTATTCCGTCATATAGCTTTCTACGCTTGGACAAGTACAAATCAAGTTTCGGTCACCAAACGCATCATCGACACGCGCAACGGGAGTAAAGAATTTACGCTCTCTCACCCAAGTTAAAGGATAGGCTGCTTTCTCTCTTGAGTACGGGAATTCCCACTCATCTGCAGTTACAACATCCAATGGATGCGGTGCATTTTTCAAAACGTTGTTATCTTCGGGGAAATCACCGTTTGCAATTTCATCGATCTCCGCTTTAATCTGAATCAAAGCTTCCGCAAAACGATCCAATTCCGGTTTACTTTCGGATTCTGTTGGTTCGATCATCAAGGTTCCAGCCACTGGAAAAGAAACGGTAGGTGCATGGAATCCATAATCCATCAAACGCTTCGCAATGTCACTTACTTCAATTCCTAACTTCTTAAACGGTCGGAAATCCAAGATGAATTCGTGTGCAACCACATTGTTTTGGTTCATATAAAGCACATCGTAATATTTCTCCAATCTCGCTTTCAGATAATTCGCATTTAAAATTGCATGTTTGGTTGCCAATGTCAATCCTTTTTCACCCAACATACGGATGTATGAATACGAAATCAACAAAATCAAAGCGGAACCGTATGGCGCGGATGAATAAACCGTATCTGATTTTTCTCCACCGGTTTCAATCAATGGATGCTTTCCTAAATAAGGTGCCAAATGGCTCGCCACACAAATCGGTCCTACACCTGGCCCACCTCCACCGTGTGGAATGGCAAAGGTTTTATGAAGGTTCAAGTGACATACGTCCGCACCCACTAATCCGGGAGCCGTCAATCCAACTTGTGCATTCATATTCGCACCGTCCATATAAATCTGCCCACCTGCTTCATGGATTAAACTCGTTACCTCCAAAATGTTGGAATCAAACGCTCCGTAGGTTGACGGATAGGTAATCATCAAAGCAGATAAATTATCTCTGTGTTTTTCAATTTTTAATTTTAAATCTTCCACATCGGTTTCACCGGTTGGTAAATTCTTAACCACAACCACTTTCATTCCGGCCATAGCCGCAGAAGCTGGATTGGTACCGTGTGCAGATTGAGGAATAATTACCACATCTCTGTGTCCTTCTCCTTGGTCGATTTGATACGAACGAATCACCATCAAACCTGCATATTCACCTTGTGCTCCTGAGTTTTGCTGAAGGGAAGTTGCTGCAAATCCAGTGATTTCTGATAAATGGTCTTCCAAGTTTTTAATCATTTCTTGGTAACCCAATGCATATTCTTTCGGTACAAACGGATGAACTGCGTTGAAACCACCCCAACTTAAAGGAAGCATTTCAGTCGCTGCATTCAATTTCATGGTACATGATCCCAATGCAATCATTGAATGGTTCAAAGCTAAATCTTTGTTTTCCAAACGTTTGATGTAACGCATCAATTCCGTTTCCGTATGGTATAATTTGAAAACTTCATGTTCTAAGAAATCAGATGTACGTTCCAAAGAAGCTGGAATTTTTGATCCGCTGAATTCGGGAGTGACCACTGATTTTCCTTTAATCTTCGCGAAAACTTCAATCAAACTATCCAATTCTTCTTGCGAAACCACTTCATCCATCGCAATGCTGATTTTTCCATCTTCAAAGAAATTCAACAAAAGTCCGTGGGCTTCAAATTCATCTTTTGTAATTCCTTCGCCTTCAATTTGAATGGTATCAAAGAAATTGGAATGAACGGTTTTGTATCCCAATTCATTCAAAGCGTCGTATAAATAAACCGCTTTTTGATGAATGTTTTTAGCAATGAAAGTCAATCCTTCTTTTCCATGATATACTGCATACATTCCAGCCATTACAGCCAAAAGTACTTGTGCCGTACAAATGTTTGAAGTCGCTCTTTCTCTTTTAATATGTTGTTCTCGGGTTTGCAATGCCATACGCAAAGCGAATTTCCCGTTTCTATCTTGAGATACACCGATGATTCTTCCGGGGATCTGACGTTTGTAATCTTCATCACACGCCATATAAGCGGCGTGTGGTCCACCGTATCCCATAGGAACACCAAATCGCTGGGAAGTTCCCACCGCGATGTTAGCTCCCATTTCGCCCGGAGATTTTAATAAAGTCAATGCCATTAAATCTGCAGCAATAGCAACTTGAATTCCTTTTGATTTCAAATCGGTAATCAAGTCGGTATAATCAACAACTTGACCCGATTTTCCAGGAAGCTGCAACAAAGCACCGTAGAAAGATTCATCAAAATCAAAATCGGAAGGATTTCCAACTACGATTTCAATTCCCAATCCACTCGCTTTGGTTTCACAAACAGCGAAAGTTTGAGGGAAAACATCCTGCGAAATAAAGAATTTATTGGCGTCTTTTTGATCTCTTCCTTTGGAATTGAACATCATGTTCATCGCCTCGGCACTCGCTGTTCCTTCGTCCAACAAAGAAGCGTTCGCAATAGGAAGTCCCGTTAAATCAGAAATTACGGTTTGGAAATTTAATAAAGCTTCCAAACGTCCTTGTGCGATTTCCGCCTGATACGGTGTGTACGCTGTGTACCATCCTGGATTTTCTAAAATATTTCGCTGAATGGGAGAAGGCAAAATCGTTCGGTAGTAACCGTATCCAATAAAGCTTCTCGCTTTTTTATTTTTATCTGCTAATTCTCTTAAATGCTGAAGAATATCGTATTCGGTCAAAGCTTCTGGCAAGTCCAAAAGTCGGTCAAAACGAATCTCAGCCGGCATGGTCTGATCAATCAATTCATCAATTGAATTTCTACCTATAACTGAAAGCATTTCAGTTTCTTCGCCCGATAAGGTTCCTATGTGACGAAGAGAAAAATCTTGTGTGTTCATATTTATATAGCGGTAAATTTTGTGAATCGCAAATTTACGATTTTTAAGTCACAAAAAAACTAATCTTTATCAACCCAAACTAAGTTTTTAGCACGTGGTATTTAATCCGAATAAATTATAGTTTACCTTTGCTTTTGATGAAAGAATTCATTCAAAAAAACATCGTTGACACCAATATTTGGGTTGCATTTTGCTTCACAGCCTTCCTTCTATTTTTTCAACTAAGTCTATATGAAGTCAACCTCTATGTTTTAGGAATTGCGTTTTTTGGAACCTTGGGAATTTATAATTTCACACGCGTTAAAGAAATCAGCGATTTTTGGAATTTCCCTACTCAAAATAGAACCCGAATTCTGCTTACTTACCTAGGTATAATCTGTGCCTTGGCTTGTGTCTTTCTGCGTGGGTTTGAAATGAAAACTTTTCTTTACCTCGGTGTTTTAGGTTTTATAAGCTTCTGCTATTCCTTGCCTTTTCGAAGTTTAGGTTTACGGATGATTCCCTTTATGAAGTTGTTATTAATTGCTTTTGTGTGGGCAGGAAGTTCGGTAGGACTTTTATTGGTCGTTCATCACGAATTGGAAAACTATCAATTGCTGATGGTTTCTGTTTTCTTTTTTGTAGTTGGAATAACCATTCCGTTTGACATTCGTGATAATTTGACGGATGAAAAAGAATTAAAAACCATTCCTCAGATAATTGGGATGAAGAAATCAAAATTTCTGGCGGTTTGTTGTTTACTTTTAAGTGGATTTTTCTTCTATTGGGAATTCAAGGAATGGAATTCCGAAGTGATTCAATGGCAGTTGTCGTTGCTAATTCCCCTCGTTTTAGTTTTAGAAACGAACAATAAAAAATCTAATTTCTATTTTTCATTTTGGGTCGAAGCCTGTTCGTTGATTCCACTTTTGGTCTATATTTTATTTACATATTCTTAAAATAGAAAAACCTCTAAAGTCAATGCCATAGAGGTTTTTAGGAATAATATCATCGATCTAAATCAAAACTACTATTCGTAGAATTGCCTTTTAGATTTCTGTGTTTTCTTTTAATTCGGCTAATTTCTTTACGAATTCTTCCGGAGTTTTTTCAAAGTCATCTTTGCAACTTTTGCTACAAAATCCATACAAATGCGAATCGTAAGTCAAAGTATCTGATAGGTATTTAGGCATTTCCATTTCACACACAGGGTCAATGGAATTCACAACCTCTACATCTAATTTCTGAGTGGCTGCCATGCTGTTTTCATCGACTACATGCACTTCTGTATCTGTATTTTCTGCACTTTTATCACAAGCAATAAAAGCGGTTGCTAAAAAAATACTGGCAATAATTGGGAATGTTTTCATGTTTTTTTATTTTACTAATTATTAAAATTCATGTACAAATTTACTGATTTAAAAGAACTTTGATATCTTCTTTTAACATATCCATTTCCGGATGGTACTTTCCGGTTAAACTGGATGTATTTCCTTTGGAATCTTCGTAATTGAGTCCTGAATAATATAAAATCGGAATTCCACTTGCATTGTATCTCGATCGAATTTTTCCATTTTTATCGACCAAAGCCATTTTTCCACTGTGCTCCAATCCTTCTGCAGAAGATTCATCTTTTCCCATAAAAATATTGAATTTCTTACTTACTGAATAAATAGATTCACGATCTGCGGATAAGAAATGCCAATTTGGATTGTGAATTCCCAAGTGTTGTTTGTGTTCTTTCAACACTTCAGGTGTGTCTCTTTTGGGATCAATGGTTATAGAAATAATTCCAAAATCCGGAGAATTGATTTCGGATTCTACTTTGATTAAATTTTGGTTCATAACCGGACAAATTGTGGGACAATTCGTAAAAAAGAATTCCACCACATACACTTTTCCGAGTAGTTCTTTTGGGGTAATGATTTGATTGTCTTGATTTGCAAATTCAAATTCCGGTACATCCATCACCACGAATAATTGATCTTTGGATTGATTTTTAACAAAATAAATCGCTGCCAAAACACCGCAAAGTAGTACGCCAATAAGTAGGATTTGTTTTTTCACACTTCAAAGTTAATTGAATTCTACAGGCCGGAATGTGATTAAAGTTATTTTCATAAAAAATCTCCTTTCTAAACCACAAAAACGGGGGAGTTTTTTCTTAGAAAGGAGATCCATAAAAAACCATTTCTATTCTGATTGACTCAGAATAACTATTTTTTTTTATACAATCGGAACCAATAAAACCGGAATATGTGATTTCTTAATAACCTGGTCTGCAACACTTCCAATTAAAAAACGATAGGCTGCCGAATGTTTATTTGAACCAATGATAATTACATCTACATTCTCTGAATTTGCTACATCCAAGATTTGCTCAAAGGGAGAACCAGTTCGAAGAATGTGTCTGAATTGATAAATTTCAGAGCCTAATTTTCCTTCTACATTTTCAACATTCTCCATCACCAAATCCTTGATGGTCTCCATTCGATGTGCCATAATAGGTTCCGTTTCAATTGCTTTTGCATCAATTTCAATCGGATCCACATTCAATAGGATAATTTCTCCTTCAAACGCTCTACCCCATTCTTTGGCTACTTCGATTAATTGCGAATCGTTTCCCTTAAAATCCAAGGTTACTAAAATTTTTTTCATGTGCTTAATTTTTATTTAAAAGTACGAAATTAAGTCGATAAAGACAAGTGCGTTTTGTGTATTTTTAACTAAATACGATTGAAAAGTGATTTAATTCATACAATCTAAAATTCATCGATAGAAAATCAAGATTTTTTTAACTTTTCGATCGAATCCGACTCAGTGTTTCTTGTGTCATTCCCAAATACCCAGCAATCATTCCCAAAGGGGCTCTCAGAATAATATCCGGACTTTCCGACATCAACTCATCGTACTTTTCTTTTGCAGTCATATATTGCAAAGAAGCAATCCGATCGGCCATTTGCGCCATTAATTTCCCCAAAATAAAACGACTAAAATTCGCGGCTGAAATCGACACTTCGCAGAACTCTTCCAACTTTCGATAATCGCAAAATAAAACCTCACTGTCTTCAATCGCTTCAATCGAATACCGGGTCGATTCGTCGTTAAACAGCGTGTCAATGTGGGCTGCTAACTTTCCTTCGACATAAAAATTGGTTGTAATTTCTTTTCCTTTTTCAATATAAAAAGAACGTAACAATCCTTTTTCCACAAAAAACACATTCCGATTGTAGGAATCAGGCCAACTCAAAATTTCATTCTTTTTGACGGAAATGTATTCGGTATGTTCCAGTAAAAACGACTTCATTTCAGTATCGTTTGGATTGTATTCGGCTAATTTTTCCAGAATTCTCATCAACTTTAATTTGAGGGTCTAAAATTAGCAATAAAAAAGGATTTCCCACTTGCGCAGGAAATCCAAAACAAACAGTGTTAAAACAACGAACTATACGATCGAGATAGCTTCGTCGTCCTTTTTAATTTTAGTTGGATTATGCAAACGATGCAATCGTATCAATTTAATTTTCAAAACAATCCAAGCCAATAAGAAATAGATTAACGCCAACACCAACAAATGCCAAAAATACGTTTCCGTCAAATCAGCCGAACCTTGTTGAACGACCAAAATCTTCAAAGCTTCCAAATAGGGCGTTAAGGGAATGATGTCTGTAAATCGTTGAATGAATTCGGGCATAGCATACACCGGCCACGTAAATCCACTAATAATAAAAGCAGGCGATGCAATAACCATCAAAACCTGAGTAGCTTTCAAAGAGTTTGGAATTAAAATACTAAAGAAAACACCCAAATTGGTACATGCTAGAACAAAAATTCCGGTCAACAACATGAAATTCCATAAGTCCTCAGGGAAAGGAATCATCAAATATTTACTGAAGATAAAGAATATGAAAATATTGAAAAGAGAGAATACCCAAACCGGTAAACTCTTGATTGCCATTACAACCACAGCATAGGTTTTTCGTTCGACAAAATCTTCAATAAAGGTTTTTCGTTTCAATTCTTCTGAAAATGTTACGGCCATTGCCAATAAAATAACTTGTTGCAATACAACCGCCATCATCGCAGGCCACATAAAAACCAAGTAATTACTCGACGTATTGAACATGGTTATATAATTCGCTTTAAAGGGTTCGTATTGCGTAACCGCCACTTCTGCAGGCAATCCTCCTTTTTGCAAAGCGGATATTTCAGCTCCGGCAGAGAAAGTTCCCAAAGTAAGTTGAAGTGCTTTGGACGCAAAATTTGCGGTTAGTACATTGGCAGTATTGATATACACATTGACTTCGGGATATTTTTTCTGCAACATCATCGCTTCAAAACGCTCAGGAATCATCACTACGGCTGCCGCATCTTGTCGGATAACTTCATCCTTCATATCAATGGGTTCATTTGCATAATGAATGATTTTTAAGCTTTGATTGTCCTCCAACATTTCTTGCAATTGCAACGAAAAAGGACTGTTATCTTGATTAACTAAAATAATGGGAATGTCGGTCACCTTCCCTTCTTTATATGTAAATCCAATTAGGAAAGCGTATACAATAGGTGCCAAAAAGAAAACCGATAATAAGGTGGTGTTCGACAGAAAGAGTCGAAATTCCCTTTTGATTAAATAGAAAATTGATTTCATAATAGATGGTTTTCTTAATCGATTATTTCCACATTGGAATTCACCAAAAGTTTATTCACTTTCTCTTGGTTTAACGGAATTACTTTGATTTCATAAATCGATTCTTCGGGTTTATAATCGGGAAAAGCGGTGGTTATATCTGCATATTTCGCGATTTGTTTGATGGTTTGAATCGTTCCACTAAATTCCAAATCACCAAATGTAGATTTCATTTTGATTTCTTTTCCTTTTTCAAAATCACCAATTTTACTTTCGGGAATGGTAAATCGAAAATAGGTGGAATTGGGCAAATATCCATTGAAAAGTGCATATCCTGCGGTTGCTAATTCTCCTTTTCGAAGTGTAATTGTTTCAATTTCCATGGCATTGGTCGCAATAATATACCGTTCAGAATACGCAACTTTTGCTTCTTGCAAAGCACCTCTTGCTTGACTGGCTTGTCCTTCTGCCATTCCAACTTGTTCATAACGCGTTCCGATTAACACATCGTTCAATTCCGCATTCACAGCATCCAACTGTGCTTTTGCTCCTTGGTATTTTGCGAAAACTTCATCAAAACTTTGAGGCGACATCAAACTATCTCTAAACATGTTTTGAGAACGTTCGTACGATTTTCGTGCGAATTCATATTGTTCTTTCAATCCTTTTTGTTTGGCTCTCAACTGCCGCAATTGATCTTGGGTCGCACCATTTACTGCCATTTGCGCTTGCATTTGAGCAGATTGAGTCGCTCCTTTTGCTTGAGCAACTTTCGCATCCACTTCGGGAATATCCAAAATGGCCAAAGTATCGCCCATGGAAACGGTTTGTCCTTCCTCTACCAAAATAGCTAGAATCCGTCCGGGGATTTTAGGAGCAAAAGAAATCACCTCTTTTTTGAGCTTTCCTTCTACTCTTTTCTGTGGTTTTGGTGCATTACAAGAAGCCAAAAGCGAAAAGCCGATTAGTATTAATATGAGTATAAATCTATTTTTCATCTGTTTGTTTGTTTTAATTAAAGCTTGTCAATACGTAAATCTTGGGTAGATTTCATTAATTCCACTGCATTTCGACGTTGATTGAAAATCGCGGTTTGGTATTCCAATTCGGCATTGACCAAATCATTCTCGGCAGCAATTAGGTCTGACGAAGTTTTGGTTCCGTATCTAAATTCCTTTTCTACATTGATCAAAGCTTTTTCTGCAATCTTCATTGCTTTGGATTTGAGTTCAATTTGTGAATTTGCTATTTCGTATTGAGTTTGGTTATTTGCCAAATTCAATTTCAACATTTTTTCTGCATCGATTTTTTGGTTCTCCAGAATTTCTTTTTGGATTTGGGCTTCTGCAATTGCCGTTTTTCCTTCTCTCCCATCGAATAGATCCCATTGAAAACCAATTCCTGCTTGAAAAATAGGAAATAGATTTAAACGCGAAGGATTCAAGTCCAATTTATATCCTGTTCCATAAATCAATTCGTTGGATGTGGAAATGTGGTTGTCATAAAGGCCCATATACGTTAACGAAGTTTTTGCCATCACTTTTGGAACCCACCATTTTTCTTCCGCTTTAATTTTACTTTCTGCTGCATTGATCCCATGTTCCAACGCGCGAATTTCAGCACGATGATTCAGTTCGGATTCCACCGCCAAATAATCAATTGGTTTCAAAATAGGTTGAATCAGAGCGATTCGTTCTCTTTCAATTCCTGTCAAAAGATGCAATTGGGTAATTAATAACTCTTTCTTTCCTTCATACTCCACAATTTTCGAATCCAAAACTGCTTGGGCTAATTCGATTTTCTGATGGTCATATGGCGTAATCAATCCATATCCCAAAGCTTTATCCGCCGTTTTCCGATTGATATTCAACCTATTTTTCGCGGCATCTAAGACAAGTTTTGATTCTCCCAATAGCGAAAATTGATCATACGCTTTGGAAATTTCTGTAATTATTTCATCCGTCGTTTTTTCCATCAAAACTTGTTCCGCCAAACCCTTCTCCTTGTTAGCTTCTTTCAGATATTTTACTTTTCCACCCGAATAAATCAACATACTCGCTTCCGCCTTGGCAGACGGAGATATTCCAGAAATATTCAAATTGTTACTTCTTTCCGCAATTTGAATTCCTTCGAAACCTAACTCATCTACTCTTGGAATATCTAATCCCGGCATTTTGAAATTGGCCGACGCATAGATATAACCCACTTCTCCAGTCAAATCAACGCGTGGCAGGAAGAGATCTTTCAAACGATCATCGTCCAATTGAGTCAGTTTATTTCTTAATTTCTGTTCGTTTAATTGCCCATTTGTTGCAATGGCGCTTTCAATTAATTCTTGTAAATCCGGTGCAGTTTGACCGTAAATTACCATTGGTATGAATGCGAACAAAAAACATATTATTTTAAATAGGTTCTTCATTTCCTTACTGTTTGTTTGTCTGGCAAAGATAAAGCTAGTGAATGCCAATCCCTTTGACATAAGTCAAAATACGTGAATTTAGACTAAAAACATTCAGAATGGATGAATTATGCACTTCTTATTGTCTAAATTTTTATCTTCGTACCATGATAAAGTTAGAACACATCGGAATTGCCGTGAAAGATTTAAGGGTTTCCAATGAATTATTCAGAAAACTGTTAGGGAAGCCTGCATACAAAGAGGAAATTGTAGAAGGAGAAGCCGTGAAAACCTCGTTTTTTGAAATAGGCGAAAGTAAATTGGAACTTTTGGAAGCGATGAATGAAAGCAGTGCAATTTCAAAATATTTGGATAAAAATAGAGAAGGAATTCATCACCTAGCTTTTGCAGTCGATAATATGGATTCGGAAATCCAACGTCTTAAAAATGAGGGGTTTCAATTCATAAATGAAACACCCAAAGAAGGTGCGGATAACAAATGGGTTGTTTTTTTACATCCGAAATCGACCAACGGCGTTTTGGTAGAATTGTGTTCCGATCGAAAATAGTTTGTAGAATTAAACAGATTGTCGTAAAATTGCAATCCCAAAACAAAGGGTTGTTTTCTTAAAAAGCAATTCACGTTTTGAAGGGTCCTATAGCTCAGCCGGTTAGAGCATCAGACTCATAATCTGAGGGTCCCTGGTTCGAGCCCAGGTGGGACCACAAGAAAATCAAGCACTTACGAAAGTAGGTGCTTTTTTTATTGGAATGAATATTCAAAAAGAAAAAACCTTTTATACTTTAACTATTAGACTACTCTAACTTGCTATCTTTGTTCATCTAATTTAATGAGAGAAAAAAAAATAGTATGGAATATGCAATTGAATTATTAGAAAAGGACAGAAGAAATTTGGAGCGAACGATTAAAAACTCAGAACTTATGAAGCACGACATTCAAAAAGCATCGATTGATTTACAAAAACTTAGCGACTTAAAAATAGCAATCAAGTTGTTAAGCGTGCGAAGCAGAAAATCACACTAAAATTCTTGCTCCCGAAGATGGGAACTCATTTATTTATCTAAAACAGTTTATTCGGAAAGCATAAACCTTTTCGGAAAGCGTATCTTTGGGCTTGAAAAAATTACAAACAATTAAATTAAACAAAGAAAATGGTCTATAATTATTTGAATCTGAAACTTGCGCCTTTTACAAATCAAGACGAGGTTCCAGCGAATGCGGATAGTGTTGAATTGCTTGTTTCGAAAGAACAATTTGAAAAATCAAATTTCCAAAAATCACTGAAAGACGCTGTTGGTCATGCTTTCACTAATAAAGAAAACAAAATAATTAATACCCTTGGCGAGAAACGAAATTTCATTTCAATTCTTCCAAACCGAGAATTGGAAAGTCTACGTCTCGCGGGCGCTTCTTTGTATGCCTCTTTTCAAAAAGAGAAATCGACCGAGTTAAGTATATGTGGTTTAAAAGAATTGTCCGAAGAAGAGCGCTATGCTTTGCTGGAAGGTTTGCTTTTAAGTAGTTATGACTTCACGAAATACAAAAAGAATAACAAACAAGAGATAATTACGGTTTACATTTCATCGAAAATTTTCTCAGACAAACAGTTGGCGGAATTAAATGCGGTTGCAGAAGCTGTTTCATTGACCAAAACTTTGGTGAATGAGCCGGTAAATTATATGGATGCTTTGAAATATTCTGAAGTTGCGATGAAAATGGGAAAAACCTTTGGTTTTGAAACAGAAATCTTACACAAAGACAAAATTCAGGCGTTGAAAATGGGTGGATTGTTGGCCGTCAATAAAGGTTCTGAAACGCCTCCTACTTTCAATGTTTTTGAATACAAACCAGCAAATGCGGTGAATAAAAAGCCTTTGGTTTTTGTTGGAAAAGGAGTCATGTTTGACACGGGTGGATATTCAATCAAAGTGGGCGGAAATATGTCATCAATGAAGTCTGATATGGCAGGTGGCGCTGCGACTTTGGGAATTCTTTCGGCAATTTCCGCAAATAAATTACCGTATCATGTCATTGGTTTGGTTCCCGCGACGGATAATAAGATTTCTGCAAATGCTTTGGTAGTCGATGATGTAATCACCATGATGGATGGGACGACGGTTGAAGTTCAGAATACGGATGCCGAAGGGCGTTTGGTTTTGGCCGATGCGTTGACCTATGCAAAACGCTATGATCCCGAGTTGGTAATTGATATGGCAACTTTAACCGGCGCCGCAGCTGCGATTACAGGTCCTTTTGGGATAGCAATGGTAGGAAATGACGAAGCGCAGATGAATGAATTGAAAACATCGGGCGATGCAGTTTATGAACGTTTGTTTCAATTGCCGTTTTGGAAAGAATTTTCCGAGTTATTGAAATCGGATATCGCGGATTTAAAAAATATTGGAGGTCCGGTTGGTGGAGCGACTACAGCTGGAAAGTTCTTGGAACATTTTACGGATTATCCGTGGATTCATTTGGACATTGCGGGTGCAGCTTTTGCGGATAAACCGGAAGGGTACAAACAAAGTGGAGCTACAGCCGTTGCGGTTCGTTTGATGTATGATTTCATTAAAAATAAATGCAAATAAAAAGATCAGAAACAAACGAAAATGATTATGACAAACGGTTTTAAATTCATTGGAATTTCAGTTTGAACAACAAATATAAAGTATAAATCCAGTCTTACAAGCTATTTGTGAGACGGTTTTTTTTATATTTTAATGCTTCATTGAATTATGGGAGAGTTCCCAAAGTTCAACTTCTTTTTTTTTGTGCTAATTATATGTCCTTAATTTATTTTTAAAACACGATAAAATTCGAAAATTTAAAAGCCAAAGTCCCTTGGTCACTCAGTTAAATTCTAATATATTTGATTTGAAGTAATAAGAAAACAATTATTATCTACTATTTCTCAAAAGAAATTATTTAAAACGCTTAACTTACTTATTGATGAAAGTTTACTTACTGAAAACGCCCGAGTACGAAGCTGAAGACTTCAGAGAAGTGTGTGAATTATTAAGTTCGTTTGAGGGTCCGTTGGAGTTCCTTCCTTCTTTTTATGAATTCGATAGAAACGAGTTTTATTTTTTAGGGTATGACCTCTACCCTTCCCACGGATTTAAATATCCATCCAATGATGTGGCTTTAAAATTTGATCCGGAAAGAGAATATCCTTTGAGTTGGAGAGAATTGTATTCGTTGTGTGATTATTACCGAGAGATTTTTGATATTGGTAGTGACAGCTTTGTTGTTTTATTGACCAAAAGGAAAAATGCGTTGAACTGGTTTAGTGCAACTGATAATTCCAAAAACATTTTTGTTCACACAGCAGAATGGGAATTTTATACCCAAGTCCATTCCAAATATCCCATTGCTTATCAAGCGCTTGAGAATATTATGCAATCTCTCATGAATATAAATATTTACAATTTACCCAATCAGTTTGTTCATGAACCACTCAGAGGCTGTATGAATGATTTCTGCAACAATAAAGCGCAGGTCATTATAAAATTGCAAACTGCCAATATTTGTCCAGATTGTGTGGAACGAATTAAAAGTGAAAAAATAAGCGAAGACATTGTAAACCAAGTTCGATCTATATTCAATGGAATAAGAAATGAGTTTATTTTTCAAACCGAAGAGAAATCGATTGATCCTGTTCCTTTGATTGTGGATAAAAAAGGGAAAATTCTTTTACCTGCACATAATCTTGAGATTAGTCTAACTCCTTTATTCAAAACGCTTTATTTGTTTTTTCTTTCGAAACCCCAGGGAGTTACTGTAAGTGAACTCAGTGATTACCAGGACGATTTAATTTCTATTTACAGAAAGCTTCGTCCAGGCGTTTCCTTAGAAGACGCAAAAAAAAGAATTTCAAATTTGAGCCATCCACTTGGCGATGGATTCAATCCTACTCGAAGTCACATCAACCGAATAATTACCAATTTATTAAATATGCCGCTGGCTGAGTTTTATACAATTTCTGGAACGGCAGGAAATCCTTACAAAGTTCTAGTCCCAAGGAACTTAGTCGATATTCGGTATTGAGTTTCTGCAAGGTTGTAAAACTACCTATAAGGTTGTATTTCTTTTAAATTCATGTGTGACATCCTACTTTTGCTTTGTGAAAATGATACAGACTCTCTGATTAGACTGAAAAGTCATTTTCAAATTGTTGAAAATTTAAAATCAAATACCATGAAAGCAAAACATCACGTACACAATCTTATTATTTTGGATGAAAGTTCCTCTATGGGTTCTATTAAAACAACCATCCTGAATGGATTTAATGAGATTGTTCAAACCATCCATGAAGGATCAAAACAGTTTTCGGATCAAGAACATTTTATTTCCTTTATTTCGTTTAATAGCAATGGAAATAAAATCTTTCATTTTGTGCAGCCCACAAGTCATTTGAAAAAATTAAATCATCATAATTATCATCCTAGCGCTATGACACCTCTGTTTGATGCTATGGGTTATGGTATAAGTAAGCTAAGAAAGCATTTGAAAGACAAAACGAACTACAATGTTCTTGTTACCATATTGACAGATGGAGAGGAAAATGCATCCAAAGTATTTTCTGGAAATGATATCAAAAAACTTGTGGAAGAACTAAAAGAAAACAATTGGACGTTTACGTACATTGGAACTGATCATGATGTAGAGAGAATTTCAGATTCACTTTCCATTGATAACCGAATGACTTTTGATAAAAATCAGGATGGAATAGATTTTATGTTTGTAACAGATAGAAACGCTCGAATCAATTACTATGAAAAAATTCATAGAAAGGAAGATACGAAATCCAATTATTTTGAAGCTGAAAAACCAAAAGAAAGAAATTCAAGTATAATTAAAACCATGAAAGATATCTTTGGAGAATAATCGAATTCTTTAATAAACCTAAACCTTTCTAACGCTTAACCAGCCGAAAATCCTTAACCAACCTAAACTATTTTTAAGAATCATTATTTCGACCTAACCTAAAACCATCTATACCAACCTAAACTTTTTATTACAATGAATGAGGCCGAATTACTAATTGAATATGCGAAAGCGTGGAATAACCTTGACACATCGTATTTGGAAACTATATTAGATGATGATTTTCAATACAACTCGCAATGGGTCATGGATACTATCAATGGGAAATATAATTATCTCGAATATTTAAGCGGGAAGTTTAGAAGTATCCTTAAGGATCCAACCGCAACACCAAAAGCTGAATTTGCATTTTTCAGAAATGCATACCTTGAGAAAAATAAACCCTGTTTAATTTTAAGTCAACGAGATAAAGAAGTGAGTATTCTCATTCAAATTAAAAACGGGAAAATTATAAAAGCCGATTTGGTAGGTGTGCCCGACGCAAAGGAAGCTATCAAACTGAATCATTTTCCGACTTAAATTTCATAAAGAAGAAAACTAAATTGCCATAGTATTTATAGTTATTAATTTAAAAACCAGTCTCACAAGTTATATGAGAGACTGGTTATTAATGTTTTATATTATAAAATTTCGTTTAAATATGGGTAAGTTCCCAGAGTTCAACTTCCTCATCGGAACGCCAATGGGGATCTCGTTTGGTTTTTTCTGAAGCTGCGCCTACTGATTTTTTGAAGACTCTTTCCAATTTGAATCGACCACCTTCGGCAATTTCTTTTTCTATCGGATGTTCTTTAGTCACTTGGGTTATTTGCGCAATGTTTGAGAATAAGAGTACGATTTTCCCATCCGCAAGAAGTCGCTCTTTGGCTGCTACAAAAAAGTTTGGAAATAAATTTTCATCGTAATAAATCGCTTGATCCATTCCTTTCACAAAGTCCGAAGCAGGCAACCAAGGTGGATTAAAAACGATTAATTCGGTCGGTTTGTCCCATTTCCCAAAGAAAGGAGCAAAATCCAATTCTATTTTTCGGGAGAGTTTTGTCGTTCCCATAAAATCGATTAAACCTGCAATGGCATTGGGGTTAATGTCAGTTCCAAATATTTTTTGAAAACCATGTTGAACCATTTGCAAAGATAAAACCCCACATCCTACACCTACGTCTATCGCTGACTTTTTTGGCCCTTGGTATCGTTTTAACCAATTGTCAAAAAGGGTTAAATGTTCAAAACGAGTGGGAAAATAGATTCCGTAATAGGGATGTAATTTATTTCGAAGAACGGGAATAGAAATTCCATTTTCGTACCATTGCCACGAACTATTTAATCCTTGAACCTGCGGAAAAGTCAATAAAAACTGGTTATTGTCAGTATAGAATTTTTCCAACCAACCAATTTCTGGCGCTTTTTTTACGTTTAATTTTTGACCGACAATTTCCACCAAAACTAAATTTGAAATGCGCTGATATTCAGCGCGGTATTCTTGTTGTTCATGAAAGGATTTATTGGGTAATTTTGATTTAAGGTGTCTATTAATTTCTTTTAGAAGAAATATTCCATCGTTGTAAAGCTCGTCAATTCGAACCTGTTTTCCTTCATTCAACGCTTTGATAATGGGTTCCACATCCATTCTCCGATTGTATGAAATTATATTTTCATCTATCGCTAATGGTGTGGGTTTATTTATTTCTATGTTAGAATTCATAACTTAGTTTTCTTTTTTTGGCAAGGTAAACCTAAATACGTTGATTTATAAGAAATATTCAATTGGTGGATTTAATTTATGGTTTGGGATTCTTACTTTGCCTTTTCCAAAAGATAAAGTTTCGCTCCTGAAAACGCAAAAGACGGCACCAAATTCCCTTCTAAAACCATGGTTTTACTGGTCACATCCACTAATGTAATGTACCTATTTGAGTGGTATTCGAAATAGTTTTCTCTTTCGTTTGACTGTGGATTTTTTCCGTATTTATAGTTGTATTTAATCCAATCTTCTTTGTCCGAACTGCAATGAACGGGTTTGAATTTACTTTTCTTTGCTTTAAATACAATTTGCTCGAATCCTTGTGCACATTCCGATGTAAAGTTATTGTCAGGATCACTATCGTTCTCGAACTCCTCAAAAGTACCGTTGTAGATCCCCACTATTTTCCATGTTCCATTCATCCGATCTTCATCGATTTTACCTTTGGCTTTACTCACCGCCCACCCTACTCCTTTTACAGTTCCTTTTACTGCGGAATACCCTATTTTAGCAGTCGTTTTCACCACTTTTGCAGCGGTTGAAACCACACATGAACTAAGAAAAAAGCTTAGCAAAACAAGTGTGAATAGTTTATTTATTTTCATAATACGTGGAATTATTTTATTTTTATTTTAAACTTTCAATCCTTTGAAAATTAGAATCAAAAATAAGGTTTTTCCATGGGATCTCTCACATAAATATTGAATGGAATACATCCACATAAATTACTGCTTTAGAATTATTTAGAAATTCTGTTATTTAATAAAAAATCATTTTTTATTAAATAATCTACTCAGTAACCAAAGAATTAATCCAACAACGACCACAACCATCAGAATTCCTGACCACATTCCAGCTTTAAATATACCTGCAATAGCATCACAGGAGACAAGTGTTAGCATCACACCCATCAGGGCAACGTTTCGATAAATGTTAAATAGTTTCATAATTTATGGATTTATTGTATTTTTAATTCTCCTTTAACTCCTCCCTCTTTTCCTGTATCGCCATCGGTAACCGCTGAATAAAGCATTAGTGCCATGTCCACAAATTTTCCATGTTTGGTTCCCCAGTATTTTACATCAATGGGACGAATACCAATGATAGAAACATTGGGATCTTCTTTTCCCTCTTCAAACCACGCTTTCGCCATTTCTGACCAATGTTCATCGACCATAATTTTATCGGTATAAATTTCGGCAGTACCGTATACGGATAGATATTCAGATCGTTTGTTATTCATAAAAAACAACTGGGTTTCTGCATCTTTTTGCAAATCGTAGTTCTGATCACTGTCTTTACCGCTAATAAACCATAATACACCTTGATCATCCACTTGTTGCAGGGACATAGGACGTGCCGAAGCAGGGCGACGGTCCAATTGGGTGGTCATCATACAAATTTTAGCACGTTCTGCTAATT
>JBAYRQ010000007.1:0-126011 GCA_041676545.1 Weeksellaceae bacterium
AGAAAACCTGCAGAAAGATGAGATGGTGCAATCCCAAGAAGAAAAAATTCGTACCCATAAGATGTTTACGATTGCGCTAATTGGTTTTGCGCTCTTGGTGTTACTTTCCTTGCTTCTTCACTACAGAACATCCAAATTAAAGAATAAAGCAGTCCAAAGCTTGCATGAAAAGCAAGAAGAATTATTAAAAGAAAAGTATGAGAAAAGTTTAGTGCAAGCAGAGATGTTGGCTTCTCGTTCTCAGTTAAATCCCCATTTTTTATTTAATTGTTTTACAGGAATTCATTTGCTCATTCAGAAAGGAGAATACAAAAAAGCAGACCAGTATTTAATTTTATTAAGCCGATTTGTGCGAATGATTCTTGAACTTCCAAAGAGTCATTCCATTTCTTTGAATGAAGAGCTTAAATTAATCAAGTACTACGTTTCCTTAGAAGAAAAGAGGTTTAATGGGGAGTTCCAATTTAATTTGGAAACACTTTCCGAAGAGGAAATGGAGGACATTGAAATTCCGCCTTTACTTCTTCAGCCTTTTGTTGAAAATGCAATTTGGCATGGATTACTGCCTTCTGAAAAGCAAATAAAGAAATTGGATATTCAAATCACGCGGTCAGATTCAGACATTCGAATTGTGATAGAAGACAATGGAGTAGGACGAGGAGTCCAATCGAAAGTGCATATTGCTGAAATAAAAGAAGGCAAAAAAAGTATGGGAATGAAAATAACCAAAGACCGAATTATTCAGTTTAACAAAAGCTCTAAATCCAAAATTAAATTCCAAGTCATAGATAAAATGGACGAGAATTCAGGTCAGAGTACCGGTACGAAAGTAGTGTTGGTTTTAAGCAATTGTTTGAATGATAAGTAATTAACCTATAAAAATAAAGTAATAATGAATGTTGTAATCGTTGATGATGAAGTGCATTGTATAGAAAGTTTAGTCATTCATTTGAACGCACTCTATCCGCACATGAATATAGTTTATAAAACCAATAAAGTGCAGGAAGCTTTAATCAAACTGCCGGAATTGGAATTTGACCTTCTTTTTTTAGATGTTGAAATGCCAGGATTAAATGGTTTTCAACTGTTGGATCAATTAATAGAAAGAAAGTTCGATGTTATATTCACCACGGCTTACAGTCAATATGCTACCCAAGCTTTTAAAGCGCGTGCATTTGATTATCTAATGAAGCCGATTGATGAGGATGAATTGAAAGAAACCTTGCAAGATTGGCAAAACAAACAAAAGAATAAAGAGGCGCACAGTGAACATTTGAATGAATTGTTGGATTATTTGAAAAGAGAGGGAATTCTGAAAACGAAAATCGCCCTTCCCATTTCGGATGGGTATGAATTTATAGAAGTCGATGATATTATGTATTGCAACAGCAGCAGTAATTACACCTCACTATTTTTAGCGGACGATAAAAAAATAGTCGTAAGTAAAACGCTAAAAGAAATCGAAAAGACCCTTGAAAAGTTTTTTTTCTTGCGTGTTCATCAATCTTTCTTAATTAATCCCAATTATCTGAAAAAATATTTTCATAAAGATGGAGGTTATTTAATCATGAAGAATGACAAGGAAATCCCAGTGAGTGCGCAGAAACGTAAGCTAATTACGGAGTTTTTTGAAGCCGTTCAGAAATATGAAAGTTGAAAAAAAAGGGTTTTTCCCTGTGAAAAAAAGGGGTTTTTCTTGTTTATTTTAATGATTTTAATTATATATTTGTATAATAAAAATGAAACCAATCTCACTAAAACTAAATTACTTGAAACTCGCTTAACCAACCTAACCTAAGACCAAACCTAACCCTTTAAAGTCCTTCCTTTCAATTTTTGAGGAAGGATTTTTTTTGTTATGAAACTCTTTTAATAAGAGAAATGGATTATTTACTAAAGAAGCTATCGACAAATTCGAATTTATCAAATGCTTGCAAGTCGTTGACTCCTTCGCCCACACCAATGTATTTTACTGGAATTTGGAACTGATCTGAAATTCCAATGACCACTCCTCCTTTTGCGGTTCCATCAAGTTTTGTGACAGCCAAAGCAGTTACTTCGGTTGCTTGTGTAAAATGTTTGGCTTGTTCAAATGCATTCTGGCCGGTTGAACCATCCAAAACCAAAAGCACCTCGTGCGGCGCGTCGGGATATACTTTTTGCATCACGCGTTTGATTTTTGTCAATTCATTCATCAGATTAATTTTATTGTGTAATCTTCCCGCGGTATCGATTAAAACCACATCGGCGCCTTGCGCTTTAGCAGATTGCAATGTGTCAAATGCAACCGAAGCGGGATCGGAGCCCATAGGTTGCTTTACGATGGGGACATTTACACGATCTGCCCATATGACCAATTGATCAACTGCAGCCGCACGGAAGGTGTCTGCCGCGCCTAGAATTACTTTTTTACCATCTTGTTTGAATTGATTGGCTAATTTTCCAATGGTGGTCGTTTTTCCTACACCATTTACGCCCACTACCATGATCACATACGGATCATCTTGTACCGGAATGTCGTATCCTTTGGTAGATACGGTTTCATTTTCTGACAATAATCCTGCAATTTCTTCGCGAAGGATTATGTTTAGTTCACTTGTACCTACATATTTATCGCGAGCAACTCTATCTTCGATGCGTTGAATAATTTTTAAGGTAGTTTCGACACCTACATCAGAGGTAATCAATACTTCTTCTAGATTATCGAGAACATCCTCGTCCACTTTCGATTTACCGGCAACGGAACGACTTAATTTATCGAAAAAAGACTGTTTGGACTTCTCCAAGCCTTCGTCTAATTTCTCTTTACTTTCTTTTCCTAATATTTTCTTGAACCAACTCACAGTATGAAGTGTTTGCTACAAATATACAATTTGTTCTCATAAAAAAAGGTCACAAAATATGTGACCTTTAAAACCCTTAAAATTTATTTTACAAATACGATTATAAAATATTTTATTTTAATAAATCGTTCACTTCATCAGCGGTTACGATTCTTTCGTCAAAATGGTAAGCTCCAGTTTTTGGCGACTTAACCACTCTAATTAGTTTAGTCATTTTCTTTGATGCACCTGATTGTAAGGTGGCTACGGTCTTCTTTGCCATGGTTTACTATTTTTATTTAATTTCTTTATGTAAAGTATAACGCTTCAACACAGGATTGAATTTTTTCAATTCAATTCGGTCTGGAGTGTTCTTTTTGTTCTTCGTTGTGATATAACGAGACATTCCCGGCGTACCGCTTTCTTTATGCTCTGTACATTCCAAAATCACTTGTACTCTGTTACCTTTTTTAGCCATTATGAATGTTATTAATCGATTAATCCTTTTTTACGTGCGCGTTTAATAGCTTCTTCTACACCTAATTTATTGATAGTCTTCAATCCGCGTGCAGATACTCTTAGGTATATCCACTCCTCGGTTTCAGGCATGAAAAACTTCTTCTTAAACAAATTCACGTCAAAAGTACGTTTTGTTTTAATGTTTGAGTGGGAAACTTTGTTTCCAACCATTCTCTTCTTTCCTGTAATTTGACAAATTTTCGACATTTGTTCCTGTTTTTTTTGGGACTGCAAAGATAGTTATTTTCTTTTCAGAAAAACAACTAATCATTGAATTAAATTTTATTTTTCTTCTTTAACGATGTAAGTATATGCCAAGCAATCGTATATCCTAAAAGGATTCCAGCCACTATTAATGCGATTCTAACTAAGTAATCGCCGTATTTGACATAAAAAGTTATCTCATTGTTTAATTTGGCTTTTCCTACCAAAGCACCATTCGTATCATAGGGTAGGGAAGACGTGATTTCTCCTTTTTGATTGACGAAAGCAGAAATTCCTGAATTCGCAGATCGTACAATGTCCCGACGGGTTTCGATTGCTCGAAGGTTTCCGTACAGTAATAACTCTCTGTGTCCGTCCGTATCTCCCCACCAGGAATCGTTGGTCATAATGAATAGGACGTTGGCACCCTTCTTTACATAATCGGTGGTGAACTGACCGTAAATGGATTCGTAGCAAATGATGGGAGCTACTTTTGCGTTGTTAAACGAATTCGTAAAGACCGAACGCTCTCTTTGGGTTAAATGTGTTCGAACGGTTCCTCCAAAATTCAACATCACATCGCCCATAATTGGTTTTAAAACCGACATATAAGGGAAATGTTCCACGCCAACTACCAATTTTGATTTGTGGTAATATTGAATGGAATCTTTTGCGTTTAGTTGAATGGCTGAATTCATCACATCATACCACATATCCGACCCTCTAAATCGAGCTGCGGTTTTCGAAGCTAATTTTTCGTACGGATAATAACGCATCATTCCCACACCGGAAACAAAAGTGAGTTCAGGATATTTCGCGAAATCTTGTTGAATGGTTTGAATTAAGAAATCATCCGAAATTTTATCCACATTTATTCCTGGTCCGGGTCCAGGAAAAGCCGTTTCGGGCGCAACCACAAATTGAACTTCGGGCGTCATGTTTTTATGGGTGATTTGAATCAGGTCATTCACAATTTCAAACGGTTCCTTGTTGTATTTTTCGGTGTACGGATTCAATTCAGGCTGTAAAATTAGAGCCGTGATTTCTTCGCCTTTTTCTTCGTAACTGTAATAAATGATGTATGAAATTCCAATTGGAATTCCAATCCAGAGTAGCGTATAGAAGATTAACTTCGTTCGTAACTGTTTTTCTTTGGTGTTCAAATAGCCGTATAAAAAATAGAAAACAATCATGTTTCCTAAAATAATCCAAAGCGTTCCACCAAAAGTTCCGGTATATTCATACCACTGAATCCATTGCGGATAATTGGCAAAACCATTTCCTAAATTAAACCAAGGCCAAGACATTTCCCATTCCAAATGAAATTTTTCGAAACTCATCCATGCCGCTGCTAAATAGGGAATCCCGTACATGTGTCCTGATTTTGACTTCACCCAATGATAGGATTGGAAAACGATACTCATTAGAAGCGCATTCGCTAAAACAGCTACAAAATAGGATATCCATGAATTTTGGAGTTCACCCTGCGCGTTTACTTCTTGTGCATAATGCAACCACCAAATGACAATGGCATTCCAAATGAAAAAAGTAAGATACGCCAATCCGAAAATCAGTCCACCCTTTCTTTTGAGTTGGTCGTATTGCGAAATCTTATTTTCAGCATACAAAAGCGGTACAAAACCAAAAAATAATAAAAGCGGGAAACCATAAGAAGGCCAGCCAAGTGCAAGCAATAAACCAGACGCAATCGCGTATAAAATATATTTTGACATAACGCAAAGATAAAAGAAAACCAACAGCGAATCGTCATAAAATAAACACAACTGATATTTTTCATAATCTCATTTTACAGTAATTGTTTGTTAGAATTAAAATAAGTGTAACTTTGCAGCGGGCAAGTCCTACACAACCAGCTCCTGGTCAATCCCCCAGGGTGGGAACGCAGCAAGGGTATCCGGTTGTAGCGGTGTGATGTAGTAAGCTTGCCCTTTTTTCATTCCCTTTTTTTAACTCAATTTTCCTTTCTTATCTCAAGCATATTCTTGCATATTTTTCATTATCCATGAAAGAGAAAAGCTTCATACTTTAACATAGTTTTAAAAGTGCATCTGGCTGAAAGTCCGTAACTTTATATGTGATTAAACTATAAAATAAACACAATGGACACACACGAATTTGAATCCGGAAAACGCGTAAATCGCGCAAAAGAATTGAGCAGTGATCCTTCCGATAAATCCAAAGAATTGTTAGACCACGCAAAAGACTATGTGGAAACTCAAGAACAAAACCATGAAGAAGCCACCATGGAAGGTTGGTTTGATATTTTGAAACATGACTTTGTCGATGGGATAAATGAACAAATTGATTCTTTGGTTGCAACTTGGAGAATCGTAATGGATTGGGGAACAAAAAAGGAATAACCTTTAGGGCTATTCCTTCTTAACTTGTTCTGTTTTGTTGCGAAGAGTAAATCATTTATTATACGTAGAAATTGAAGAGATTTACAAAGTCTTCTGCCATTCCCATGCCGTTCGCATACTTTCTTCCAAAGAAGTCTCGGGTTTCCAACCTAATTCTTTTTCCGCTTTTGTATTGTCCGCAAAAGCCTCGACAATATCGCCCGCTCTTCGACATACTGTTTTGTAATTTAACTTTAGATTGTTGACTTTTTCAAAGGTTTTTACAACTTCCAAAACCGTTGATCCGATTCCTGTTCCTAAATTAAATACTTCTAAATTCTCTTTGTTTTTCTTTTCGATTAATCGATTCAAAGCTTTTACATGTGCATCCGCCAAGTCGCCAACATAGATGTAGTCACGGATTGCCGTACCATCACGCGTTGGATAATCATCACCGAATACCGATAAACACTCTCTTATTCCCGCTGCGGTTTGAGTAACGAACGGAACCAAATTGTTGGGAACGCCCAAAGGCAATTCACCAATTAATCCGCTCGAATGCGCACCTACGGGATTGAAATAACGCAATGAAATCACGTTCTTGGAATCAGCAGCTACAAAATCCTCCAAAATCTCTTCGCCCATTTGTTTGGTTTTACCGTAAGGAGATTCTGCTTTTTTGAAAGGGGCTGTTTCGTCAATGGGCATGGTATCGGCTTGACCATAAACCGTGCAGGAAGAACTGAAAATCAAATTGTCCACCTCGTTTTCTTTCATGGCTTCCAAAAGATTAATCAGTCCAAATAAATTATTTCGATAATACATCAATGGTTTCTCTACACTTTCACCTACCGCTTTGTGGGCTGCAAAATGAATGATTCCATCAATTTTTGCAGAATGAAAAAAATCATTTACCGCTTTTGTGTCTTTTAAATCAATCGCATGAAATTCAGGTTTAATTCCTGATATTTCTGTAATCCGATTCAAAACAGAGAGATCTGAATTGGATAAGTCATCCAAGATACTTACTGTGAAACCTGCTTCTTGTAAAGCTACGACTGTATGTGAGCCAATGTAACCCAATCCGCCGGTAACTACTATGTTTTTCTTCAATTTTATTCGTTTAGATTAAGGTTTTGAATCCTTTTAATTAATGGTTAAAAAATTCTTTTACTGTATTTGTGATGAATTCCAATTGCTCTTCATGCAATTCAGTATGCATGGGTAAAGAAAGCACCTCTTCGATCAATTTATTGGTATTTGGGAAGTCCGAATCGTTGTATTCACCTGTATCGTAGGCTTTTTGTTTTCTCAAAGGCACAGGATAATAGATCATAGCAGGAATTCCTTTTGATTCCAAATAATCTCTCAATTCATCTCGTTTTCCATTGGTAATTCGCAAAGTATATTGATGATATACATGGTTGGTTCCATCTGCCAATAAAGGTGTATAGATTTCTGGAACTTCGTAAAATGCTTCATTGTAGAATTCTGCTGCCTTACCTCTTGCTGCGCTGTATTCATCCAAATGACCTAATTTCACACGTAAAATAGCCGCTTGAATACTATCCAAACGTGAATTCACACCAATTACATCGTGGTAATAACGTTTGTACATTCCATGATTAACAATTCCTCTCATTTTGTGTGCTAAATTATCGTCGTTGGTAAAAATTGCACCACCGTCTCCATAGCATCCTAAGTTTTTGGAAGGGAAGAAAGAAGTCGCTCCAATGGTCCCAATGGTTCCTGCTTTTTTGCCTTTGTAATCTGCACCAATTGCTTGGGCCGTATCTTCGATTACAAATAAATTATGTTCTTCTGCAATTTTCATGATTTCATCCATATTGGCTACTTGACCAAATAAGTGAACTGGAATAATTGCTTTTGTTTTTGGAGTGATTGCGGCTTTTAATCGCTCTGTGTCAATTAAGAAAGTATCATAATTCACGTCAACTAAAACGGATTTCATTCCCAATAGATGAATGACTTCCACCGTTGCAGCGAACGTGAAATCGGCAGTGATTACTTCATCGCCTGGCTTTAGATCCAAAGCCATCAATGCGATTTGAAGTGCATCGGTTCCATTTCCACAAGGAATTACGTGTTTTACATTTAAATAGGATTCCAATTCCGTTTGAAAATTCTTTACTTCGGGTCCGTTAATGAATGCTGAAGAATCAATAACAGATTGGATGGATTGGTCTATATCTTTTTTGATTTTTTGGTACTGCGCCCCTAAATCAACCATTTGTAATTTACGCATTGTCTTAAAATTTAGCACAAATGTACAAAACGGAATTTGTATATTCGCCAACCTTATGAATATCATCTATAATCTATTTGTTAATTTATTCGGCTTTGCGGTTTCCATTGCCTCTCGGTTTAACCCGAAAGCGAAACTGTGGCTAGACGGAAGAAAGGATTGGGAGTTGAAAATGAAATCTGTCATTTCCGCGGAAGATCGCGTGATTTGGATTCATTGTTCGTCTTTGGGCGAATTTGAACAAGGACGACCTGTGATGGAGAAATTAAAGTCAGACTATCCGCACCATAAATTGGCGGTGAGTTTTTTTTCGCCATCGGGCTATGAAGTTCGAAAGGATTTTAACGGAGCGGATTATATATTTTATTTGCCACTGGATTCGATTAAAAACGCAAAAAAACTGATTCAGACTTTGCATCCGGAATTATTGATTTTAGTGAAATATGAATATTGGTATAATTTATTGAATGAATTGAATCATGCTGAAATTCCTGTTGTTGTTATTTCGGCTGTAATCAAAGAAAAGGAATTGTTTTTTAGAAGTTGGGCAAGTTGGTTTCGAAAAATAATCAGTGGAATTGATCAATTTTTTGTGCAAGATAAAGATTCAGAAAATCTATTGAATTCCATTGGAATTGACCATGTCACAGTTTCAGGCGATACACGTTTTGACCGTGTGAAAGAAATTTATGAGTCACATTCCAAATTAGAATTTGTTGAGAAATTCAAAGTCAACTCCAATTTAATTGTTGCGGGAAGTACATGGGCAGAGGATGAAGTGATTTTGGCAGATTATATCAATCAAGATTTGCCTGAGGATTGGAAAGTGATTTTCGCACCTCATAATATTGATGAAAAGCAAATCCAGAATTTGATGGGGAAGTTGAATGGGAAATCGGTTCGTTATTCAGAAATGACAGATGAGAAATTGGTAGAATCTCAGTTTTTAATTTTGGATACCATTGGAATTCTTACGCAAGTTTATGCATATTCCACCATTTCTTATGTGGGCGGTGGATTTACCAAAACGGGTGTTCACAATACATTAGAGCCCGCAGTTTTTGGAGTTCCTCTGATTTTCGGTCCGAATTATAAGAGTTACATGGAAGCGGTTCATTTGGTCGATCGAAAAGCAGCCGTTCGATTTAAAGATGGTTTTGATTTTGAAGAAAAAATGAATGAGTTGATTCAGGATTCCGAAGCCCGAAAAGAAAGAGGGAAATCCGCTTTTGATTACATTCAACAAAAGCCGAATTCTACACAATTAATTATGAATTACGTGAAGAAAGTGATTAAGTAAAGACCATATCTTTCACACCTAATTTACAAAGTTTTGTTACCAATGCTTCAAAAAAAAATAAAGCCCCGATTTCTCGAGGCTTTTATACTTACACTATTTTGCACGATTAAAGAATTTCGTTCAAAATTTCACTTACTTTTTCTAAATCCTCTCTTTTCACATTCAAATGGGGACGGAAACGAATTGTTTTCTCACCACAGGAAAGAAGGATTAATTTATTTTCAAATGCTTTGTTGATAACCGCATCTCTTTCTTCGGTGCTGGTTAAATCAAACGAACAGAATAAGCCCATTCCTCTTACGTTAGAAACGTTGGAATGATTTTCTTGTAATTTCTCCAATTCTGATTTCAAGAATTCTCCTTGAACGCGTACGTTCTCCAATAGGTTTTCTTGTTCAATTACTTCCAAAATTAATTTGAAGCGAATCATGTCGATGTAATTTCCACCAAAAGTAGAATTGATACGACTTGATTCTTGGAAAACGTTATGTGGAACTTGGTCTAATTTTTCTTTGTTTGCCAAAATACCACAAACTTGAGTTTTCTTACCAAAAGCAATGATATCTGGAATGATGTCATAGTTTTGATATGCCCACATTTTTCCAGTCAATCCCATTCCGGTTTGAACTTCATCCAAAATGTAAAGAATCTGGTTGTCATCACATACTTTTCGCAACGCTTTGTGGAATTCATTTCGGAAGAAATTATCTCCACCTTCTGCTTGGATGGTTTCAATGATGATACATGCGATTTCATTTGGATTATTTGCTAATGCTTTGTTGATTTGATCCAATGCCATTTTTTCCAATTCGATGGTTTTTGCGACATTTTCTTCGGACAACGGAAAGAACATTTTTGGTGTATCAATGCGTGGCCAATCAAATTTTGGGAAATACATGTATTTCCGTGGGTCAGCAGTATTCGTTAAACTCAAGGTATAACCCGTACGGCCGTGGAATGCTTGTTTGAAGTGGATTACTTGTCCTGCTTCTTTATCGATTCCGTTGGTTTTATTCAATCGTGTTTTCCAATCAAAGGCTGCTTTCAGTGCGTTTTCAACGGCCAAAGCTCCACCTGAAACGAAAAAAGTGTAAGGCAATTCTTTGGGAATAGCTACGCGTTCAAACGTATCTACAAAATCAGCATATTGTTCGGTGTAAATATCAGAAACGGTCGGTTTGTTAACAGCCATTCGTCCTAAAAAATCCGTGTTTTTAATCAAATGAGGATGGTTGTATCCAATTGATCCTGAACCAAACATACTGAACATATCCAAATATTCATGTCCATTCTCATCTACAATATAGGATCCGTGTGATTTTTCAATATCCATCACAATCGAATAGCCATCGGCTAAAATATGTTTTCCTAATCTTTCGTGTACATTCAATGTTTGTGTATCCATATTCATTCTATCTGTGTTAAAAAATGTATTTAATTAATTCAAAGTACCCGAAGTCTTGTTTTTTGCACATTTAGGTACTTTAAAAATCGTGCGAATTGCAAATTTAATAAAATTAAGCTGAAATCGATGGGTTTGCTGACTGTATTTATAAGATGGGTCTGTCTTTAACAAATTTATTTAAACCGGATCGTCTTCTTTTTTTCTTTTGTTTTTCAGAAAGTCATTGACTAAAATCTGAGTGGCAGCCATTTTCTTGTACATTTTCCGAGTTTCTTCTGCCGGGGAGCCAAAATAGGATTTGCCTTCTTCCAAATTATGTCCAACGCCAGATTGTGCCATGATTACAACTTTATTGCCAATGGTAATTCCGCTTTTAATCCCGACTTGACCCCAAATCGTAACTTCATCACCAATAACAACACAGCCTGCAATACCAACTTGAGAAGCGATTAGGCATTTTTTTCCAATGAGTGTATCGTGTCCAATTTGAATTAAGTTATCCAATTTTGAACCTGCGCCTATGGTTGTGGATGCAGTTACTCCACGGTCAATGGCGCAGTTTGCGCCAATTTCCACATCGTCCTCAATCACCACATTTCCAACGGATTTTAATTTGTCAAAACCGGTTTCTCGTTTCTTGTAATAAAATCCATCACCGCCTAAAACTGTACCTGAATGAATAACTACATTGTCACCAATTTTACAGTTGTCACCGATGGAAACATTGGCGTGAATCAAACAATTCTTCCCGATTTCTACCTGGTTTCCAATAAATGCACCGGGCTGAACATGACTTCCTTCCCCGATTTTTGAAGTCGATGAAATGGATTGATGGGCAGGTTTAAACGAATTGAAATGTTGTCCGATCTTCACAAAATCTCGAAAAGGATCGTCTGAAATTAGAAGTGCTTTTCCTTCGGGACATTCAACTTCTTTGTTGATGAGAACTACAGTTGCCGCACTTTCCAGTGCTTTGTCGTAATATTTGGGATGATCGACAAAAACGATGTCACCGGGTTCAACGACGTGGATTTCGTTAATGCCTTCAATCGGGAAATTTTCGTCGCCAATGAATTTAGAACCAATGATTTTGGCAATTTCTTTTAAACTATGTGTTTTTGGGAATTTCATTTTAAGAAGAATTTAATTTAGGACAAATATATTTTTTTCTTTCCGGATGGACAATGAGTTGTGCCAATTTGATTGAGAATCAATTTTATATGAATAGTCCTAAGTATTCTTATCGATTACTTAGGACTATTCATTCAATCTTCTATGCAATGCTTAGCTTACATTTGTCCTTCCATTTCAAAGTCTTCACTTTGATTTCTTTCTTGTCTTCTTTGGTCTCTTTTTGATTGATTAAATCGATATGTGAAACTTAAATTAAAGGACCGTACGCTCCATCTGAACGTTCTATCCATGTAAAAGTCATCTCCAAACGAAGACATTTTCATTTCTCGTGAATCCAATACATCTCTTACACTAAAAGTAAGCGTTGCGTTGTCATTGAATAAATCTTTACTCAAAGATAAATCCACTCCATACATCGGTTTTCTTTCACTTTGTGCGGTTTTATTTCCACCTCTATACATTCCAGAAACCTGTAAATTGATTTTTTCTGGTAAAGTAAATGTGTTACTCAAACGTCCAAACCAGCTAAATCCATCCCCATCAAAATTCGTAGTTCGACTCACGGTATCTCCGTTTGAATTGATAAATGTGTCGGTATGTTCACCCGTAGTTTTATAACCATATAAATTCACGTTCCCCATTACATTCCACCATTTCCATGGTCGGTATGTAAAAGTTAAATCTCCTCCATATCGCTCATCGGTTCCTACGTTGATGGGTTTTGCAACCAAAACTCCATGTTCATTAATGGATTGATATCGCTGAATATTGTCTTGTGTATTTGAATAATAAATGTTAGGCGTAATCATAAACTTCCCAATCTTTGTGATATAAGACACTTCGAATGAATCGGTATATTGTGGATTCAAATCCGGATTTCCCATTCGCATATTTCGATTGTCTGAATAGGAAGTGTACGGAATCAAATCCCAACCTCTTGGTCTACGTACTCTACGGCTGTAGCTAATTTGCAATTGATCTTCGCTCTCAAACTCATAATTCAAAAATAAACTTGGGAAGAAATCAACGTAATTTTTATTGGTCGAACTGTTGTTAGAAATAGACTTTACAGTAATATCTGAATTCTCCATTCTCAATCCTGCAAAGAAAGAGAAACTTCCAAAAGCCTGACCGTATTGAGCGTACGCTGCAAATACATTTTGTTTGTAATCGGTACGATTTGCATAGTCTGGATTTGAAATCCAATCGTTTCCTGAAAGGCTATCCACTTTAAAATCGGTTAAATTTCCAGAGATTTCTCCTCTCGCCCCCAATTCAAAACGACCTTTATTTCCAAACGGATACACATAATCTGCAGATATAATCACCTGATTACGGGTTTCACTATTGATTGCTTTCTCAGTAGAATTCACGAAATCACCAACTTCTCTAAATATTCCATCTTCTTTTTGTTCGGAATAATTGGCAGAAGCATCTACTGTGAATTCATGACCGGATCGATCAAATTCATGTTTGTAGTTAAAGTTTCCTTCTACACCGTAATTATCTGATTTTTCATCTTGCACACGCGAGGAAGACGCCATTAAGTTCCTATCCGCATCAAAATCAATGTATGTAAGCGTAGATTCATTTTTGTTGTCACCGTTTCTGTAGCTTCCAGAAAGTGTGAATGTGTTTTTATCGTCTAAACTGTATTCACCTCCTAACATAGCATTAAATCCACTTCGCGTCCATGTTCCTTTTCCGTCCATATCTTCGTATCTCGGAATTCCGTTTGAATCGAAACGAGTGGTGTTTGAACTTCTGCTATTTTCCCTTTCAGAATGACGGTAACCTAGATTGGTGAAAAAATTCCATTTTCCTGTACGGTAGTTTAAATTTGTAGTGATTCCTGCAACGGTTGGGATTCCTCCACTTAGGTTCACAGAACCATTCCAGCCTCTTAATTTTCCTTTCTTAAGAATAATGTTAATGATTCCCGCACTTCCTTCTGCTTCATAGCGTGCAGACGGGTTGGTTACCACTTCAATTCGTTCTACAATATCGGCAGGCAAACTTTTTAGTGCTTCGGCTGGATCTGAAAACCCAATCAATGTAGACGGTTTTCCATCAATTAGAATTCGAACACTTTCATTTCCTCTCAAACTTATATTTCCTTCACCATCCACTTGGACCGAAGGTACATTTTCTAAGGCTTCAGAAAGAGAACTCCCTTTGGACATGGGGTCTTTTGAAAGGTCGTAGATTTTTTTGTCTAATTCCATTCGATAGGCTTGATCGCTACCTGTTAAAGTTATGCCTTCCAATGCAACGGCGGAGCTATCTTGAATTTTAATGGTTCCTAAATTTTCGTTTTTGGTAACTTGAATACTTTTCTCATAGATTCCACCTAAGAAAGATTCTATATATAAAATATAATTTCCAGCAGGAACTTTTACTTCAAAGCTACCATCCGAACTTGTTACTACTTCCATAACTTCATTGAAAGTTTCTGGTTCCTGAATGGATACTGTGGCATATTCAAGGGGAATATTTTGAGTGTTTGTTACTTTTCCTTTTAAAGTGAGGTCTTGTGCATTTGTGACGATAGCCGTAATTAATACGGCAAATGAAATAATTTTTTTGGCTAACATTGTTTTTTTTCTTATTTATTCAATAAAAATGCCTCCATAGAGAAGGCATTTTTATAATTTCACTTATTCTTTGATTACTTAACTGAATTCTGTATTTTTTGTTGATTTCTTGCTGCTTCAATTTCTTTCACTTTTGTCAACTGTGCAGGTGTAAGAATTGCATTAATTGCAGTTTCCTGACGGTCTGTGATTTCTTTGAAGTCTTTGGCAGTACCTGTCGAACGAATTGCTTCCTTTTCCTGGGTTGCTTTTTCGTAAATTGCTTGAATTTGTGTTTTCTGAGCATCTGTCAAACCTAAGTCAGCACTCCACGCTTCAAAATTATTTCGTACTTCGGTTGTTTGCAATGATTTTGCATCCATTTTTTGTTGTGCATTTGAAAATCCTACAAATGCTAAAACTGCTGTTAAAAATAAAACTTTTCTCATAATGTTCTTTTGTTTTTAGATATCCAATATTAAGCCAAAGGATAATACGAATGTAATAATTATTTGTTAAACTTTAATACGCTTTTGCAAAAAGAACTTTAAATTTTGCGGGTTTTCCCGAATAGACGTCAAATTTATTATCCAAATTTACTTCGTCAAACGGAATACAACGTATTGTAGCTTTGGTTTCTTCTTTGATTTTTTCTTCTGTCTCATCGTCACCATCCCAATAAGCCAAAACAAAACCTCCTTTGTTTTCCAACACATCCTTAAACTCGTCGTATGTATGCACTTCGGTTGTGTGTTCTGCTCTGTAATTCAAAGCTTTGTTGAAAATGTTTTCCTGAATTTCATCCAGCTTTCTTCCAATCGTTTCACTTAGACCATCGATTTTCTCAGTGGATTTTTCCAAGGTATCTCTTCGCACCATTTCTGCTTCTCCATTTTCCAAATCTCTAGGGCCAATCGCAATTCGAATCGGTACTCCTTTTAGTTCATACTCATTGAACTTCCATCCAGGCTTCATTTTATCGTCATCGTCAAATTTGACAGAAATTCCTTTTTGTTTTAATTCTGCCATCAATGTATCTGCCACTTCAGAAATCGCTTCTTTCTGTTCGTCATTTCTATAAATCGGAATGATTACGACTTGAATCGGTGCCAATTTCGGAGGTAAAATCAAACCATTATCGTCGGAATGCGTCATGATCAATGCACCAATCAATCGGGTAGAAACGCCCCATGAAGTTGCCCAAACATATTCAAGTCCACCTTCTTTGGTCGCATATTTCACATCGAAAGCTTTCGCGAAATTCTGACCTAAAAAGTGAGAAGTTCCTGCCTGAAGTGCTTTTCCGTCCTGCATAAGTGCTTCGATACAAAAGGTTTCTTCTGCACCTGCAAATCGTTCGCTCGGTGTTTTCATTCCTTTTACAACCGGCATTCCCATGAATCCTTCGGCAAACTCGGCATATACATCCAACATTTGCGTCGTTTCTTCCATGGCTTCTTCCTTGGTCGCATGCGCTGTGTGTCCTTCTTGCCAAAGGAATTCAGCTGTTCGTAGAAACAAACGCGTTCGCATTTCCCATCGAACCACATTCGCCCATTGATTAATTAAAATCGGTAAATCACGGTAGGATTGAATCCAGTTTTTATAGGTACTCCAAATAATCGCTTCCGAAGTCGGTCGAACGACCAATTCTTCCTCCAATTTTGCATCGGGATCCACCATTAGTTTTCCCTTATTATCTGGATCATTTTTTAATCGGTAATGCGTTACCACCGCACATTCTTTGGCAAATCCTTCTGCATTCTTCTCTTCCGCCTCAAACATACTTTTGGGAACAAACAAAGGAAAGTAAGCATTTTGATGTCCCGTCTCTTTAAATCGACGATCCAATTCAGCTTGCATTTTTTCCCAAATCGCATAGCCGTAGGGTTTGATAACCATACATCCTCTTACTTTTGAGTTTTCAGCCAATCCCGCTTGTACAACCAATTCGTTGTACCATTTAGAGTAATCTTCATCTCTCGACGTTAGTTTTGCCATCTTATTTTATACTAGGTATTATGATAATTTAACATTTCTTTCTTGGCATAATAATTGCCATTATATAATAAATTCCTACTTTTAGACACTATTAGTCTAAAACAAGGTGCAAATTTAAATAATAACAACTGTAAAACTATAAAAATGAGCAAACTTTACATAAATCCCCAAAAAATCTTCACATACCTCGGCGTAATCTTGCTAGGTTTTGGAGTAAGCTCTTGCGCTTCCACTCAATCAACTGCAGCTGCAAGCGGAGAGACTGACGGCGTATATTATAGTCCATACAAGGATGGTCAAATAGATTTAGGTTCTACTGCAAGTGCTCAATCTTACGATATACAGGTTGGAAGTCCTTATTTTGATGCCAATGGAAAAGGAGCGGAGGATTTCTATTACGACGATACATCCAATCAGACCCAACAAGCCCAAAGCAACAATACGGTACAAGTAACAGGTAATAATGTATATGTCGGTTCTAGTAATACAAGCGATTGGGGGAGATACGACGGATTGGATATAACCATAAACAATTACGGTGGATATTATAATCCTTGGTGGGGATTTGGATACAGTAGTTGGTACTGGAGCTACCCAAGATACAGTTGGTATTATCCTTATTGGGGTGGATGGAGTCCTTTCTATTCTCCATACTATGGTGGATATTACGGATATAGTCCATATTGGGGTTCATCTTACTATGGAGGTTATTATGGTGGATACTATGGTAGTTACTACGGTGGAAATTATGGATACTATGGAAATTCCTATTGGAACAGAGGAACAGCAGTTCGTCCAGGATCAAGACCAGGTTCAGGTTTAGCCCAAAATGGTAGTCCATATAGAAGCAATACATCGAACAGAACATCTCAAATGAATAACAATGACAGACCTGTGCGAGGAATAAATAGTTCCGTTGGTTCGAATAGTATGAGTTCAAATTCAGACAATCGACCGGTACGAAATGTACGAACCGCTCCGTCGAATCAGAATACAACGGGTGCAGTTCGAACTACGAATCCGAATATGCAATCGAATCAGAACAATACAGGAGGAGTAAGAACTACGAATCCAAATATGCAATCAAATCAGAATAATACAGGTGGAGTTAGACCTACTTCTGGAATGAATGAAAATGCACAACCCAATACAAGACCTATAAGAGCAACGGCTCCGGCAAACACCCGACCGAATGCGCCCATTAGAACCCAACAAAGTCCAGGAACGCGTACAAATCCAAATATGCAAACAAGTCCAGGAACGCGTTCTAATTCAAATATGTCACAACCAAGCAGAAATACTCAGCCTAATCGATCTTCAACACCATCGATGAGAAGCAACACAGGAAGTTCTAATACAGGAGGAATGAGAAGTTCTGGTGGTGGCGTACGAAGCTCAGGAGGTTCACGAAGATAATAATTTAGAGCCTGTTTTTCAACAGGCTTTTTTCTATTCTAATTATTTACGAAATTAAAATTTAGCAGAAATGAGAAAAATAGTCGCAGCTTTAATCCTTGTGACAGGAATCACAAATGCACAAAATGTTCAGGATTTAAATTCACTATCCAACTTTTCAAACGAAATAAATGCGGGAAGCGCACGTTATATCGGTATGGGAGGTTCCATGGGAGCTTTGGGAGGAGATATTTCTTCCACCGAACAAAACCCTGCTGGTTTGGCAGTCGCAATTGCTTCGGATTTGAATGTAACACTTGGAGTCAATTCATTCAAAAACGAATCTCGGTTTGGAAATAGTTTCAAAACTGATGATAATTCATTCCAATTTCAAAACGTAGGTGCAAACTTTGTTTTCCATAACGAAGGGAATGCATGGAACCGCTTTTCAATTGGACTTAAATATTCCCAAGAATCTTTGGACAATCGAATTCTATTGGGTAGAAACAACAATATCACAGGAACCTATCTTACAAACGATGATCCTGAAGAATATACAACGTATACAATGGCGGGATACCAAGACGTGGCAGAAGGTTACAAAACCAAAGCAACGATTAATTTTGGTGCGAGTTACAACGATAAGTTATTTCTAGGGATGGGACTGAATACCCACGATATTCGTTACGATAATTATGTGGTTTTTGACGAAGACACCGAAGGAACTGTTTATAGATATGACTTAAATGGAACTCCATACTCTTCAAGAGCAACTGGATTTTCTTTAAGCGCAGGTGTGATTGGGAAAGTGACCGACAATGTCCGATTGGGATTGGCCTACCACAGCCCGGTTTGGTACAGTAATATTGAAGAAAATTATTTTGCTGACTTAGCTATCAATGATACAGATTACAGTTATGATTTGTATTACAGTGAATACGACAGAAATACAAACAGCCGTTTGGTAGCTAGTGCAGGATTGGTAGTTGGAAAGTCATTGGCTTTGAACGCGGATTATACACTTCATATGAATGGTTCAACGAAATTCAAGCCTTCGCAGTATTTCACTTCCACCAATGCTTTTTTGGACAACAACTACAAATCAAGTAGCGAAGTTCGATTGGGTGGTGAATACCGATTAGAAAACTTCAGATTACGTGCAGGTTATAATTTCGTGCAAACTCCTTTCGATGATGTTTCATTGAATGCGGATTTGGGAACGGGTACTGCGGTTTCACAAAATTTTTCAGAAATTGTTAGAGGCGATATCAACCGTTTTAGTTTTGGTGCCGGTTATGATTTTGGAGGATTCTATTTGGATGCGGCTTATCAATTCCAAAATCAATCATACAATTACATCTTTGGAAATGGAGACTATGTGGATTATGACTACGGTGACAACGCAGTCTACTACGCGTCATTACCAATGAATGCAGACTATAACTATGTAGCAAAAGTAAAAAACACACAAGGAATGTTCTTATTGACCGCTGGATGGCAGTTTTAATTTAGACATTACTTTCTTACTAGATTTTATCTAGTATATAAATACCAAAAGGAGTTGAATAGGTTTTATTCAACTCCTTTTTGATTCAACTCAAGGTGTATAAAAAGAACGACACTTCCTGACCGTCCTTTTATCAAAATATTTTCTAACTGATTTAATTCGAGTAGTTTGGAGCTTCTTTGGTAATCACCACATCGTGCGGATGGCTTTCATTCAAACCAGCATTCGTGATTTTCACAAATTTACTGTCTCGAATAAGAGATTCAATATCCGGTGTGCCACAATATCCCATTCCTGCTCTTAGACCACCACAGAGCTGATAAACCATATCGGATAAACTTCCTTTATAAGGAACTCTTCCTTCAATTCCTTCCGGAACCAATTTATTTGCATCAGCTTGGAAATAACGATCTTTACTTCCTCTTCGCATGGCGGATAGCGAACCCATTCCTTGATAGGCTTTGAATTTTCTTCCTTGGTAAATCACTTCTTCACCCGGTGCTTCTTCCGTACCGGCAAACAAACTACCAATCATCACACAACTTGCGCCCGAGGCTATTGCTTTCACAATATCACCAGATAATTTAATACCACCATCGGCAATTACAGTTACATTCTTCGTTTTTGCATATTCATACACATCATAAATCGCTGAAAGTTGAGGGACGCCAACACCTGCAACCACACGCGTTGTACAAATTGAACCCGGTCCAACTCCAACTTTTAACACGTTTGCACCTGCGTCAATTAAATCTTTGGCTGCACTTGCAGTTACGATGTTTCCACCTACAATATCCAATTCTGGAAAAGCATTTCGAACTTCTCTTACTTTGTCGAGCACTCCTTTTGAATGACCGTGTGCGGAATCCAAAGCAACAATGTCAACACCGCGTTCTACCAACGAATGAATTCTTTCCAAACTATCAGGTCCTACACCAATTCCTGCACCTACGCGCAATCTTCCTTGGGTGTCCTTACACGCATTTGGAAAATTGGTTAAATTGTCGATGTCTTTAATCGTAATAAGACCAATTAATTTAAACTCATTATCGACTATAGGTAATTTCTCTACTCTATTTTTCAATAAAATCGTTTTTGCCTTATTTAAATCGGTATTTATGTCGGAAGTAATTAAATTTTCTTTGGTCATTACATCTTCTACCAATTGATCCATATCGGTCTGATAGCGAATGTCTCGGTTTGTAATGATCCCAACCAAAGTCATATCGTCTTCAATAACAGGCAATCCTGAAATTTTGTAACGCTGCATCAATTCATCTGCATCTTTTAAAACGTGATGACGAGAAAGTGTGATAGGATCGGAAATCATTCCGTTTTCAGAACGTTTTACCGCATCCACTTCACTGGTTTGATCTTCAATAGACATGTTTTTATGGATAAATGAAAGTCCACCTTCACGGGCAAGTGCGATGGCTAATTTATACTCGGACACTGTATCCATTGCAGCGGAGACCAAGGGTATATTTAACATGATGTTGTCTGTTAATCTGGTTTTCAAAGAAACCTGAGCGGGTAGAACTTCTGAGTAAGAAGGCACCAAAAGGACATCGTCGAAGGTGATTGCGTCCTGAATAATTTTATCTGTAAGAGCCATTGCTTTTTGCCAAGCAAATTTAAACAAAAATAATTAAAACACCTTCGTTTTTTAATTTATTCTCACTTTTTAGGCAATCTTAAAAATAAAAATTTCGTTTTCACATTTCTTTAAGCCCTTAAACTCTAAAAATGTTCTTATTTTCGCAAGATAATTTAAATAAAATGAATATTCCTTTTAAGAAGTGGAACAACCGAATTGGATTTATAATGTTTTTCATCGCCTCTTTTGTCTATCTATCGACGATGGAGAGAAAGCTATCCTTTTGGGACTGTGGTGAATACATTGTTTCTTCCGCTAAATTAGGAGTAACTCATGCACCGGGAGCTGCTTTGTTTCAATTAATTGGAGCCGTTTGGTCTGGACTTGCTTTTGGGGATGGAAGTAAATATGCCATCCTCATAAATGCAATGTCAGCGCTTAGTAGTGCATTGACCATTATGTTTCTTTTTTGGACGATTACACATTTCGTTCGAAGAATGTCAAAGGTTACCGTTCAAAACGAAGTTCAAGAACCGATTAAACCCAATAAATTCTCACCTTCTCAAATTCTAATCACCCTTGCAAGTGGTGTCGTTGGATCCGCTGTATTTATGTTCAGTGATTCCTTCTGGTTCTCCGCTTCTGAAGGGGAAGTATATGCGATGGCATCCTTATTCTCAGCTATTTTGGTGTGGTTGGGATGCAAATGGGAAGAAGAAAACGACAAACAAAGAGCCGACAAATGGTTTTTACTCATTTCATTGATGATTGGTTTAGGAACCGGTGTTCACTTAATGGCTATACTGGCAATTCCACTTGCTTGTTATTTATATTACATTAAAAACTATAAATTTACTGTTAAGAGTTTTCTGATTGCGAATGTCATAACTGCTATATTCTTAGGATTCGTTTTTAAATACTTGTTTAAATTGGTAATGACATTTTTTGGTGAAACCGAAATGTTTGTTGTTAACAACTTTGGATTACCCTTCAATTCAGGAAACTGGGTTGCAGGATTTATTTTGGTAGGATTTTTTGTGTTGGCATTAAACTATTCTCGAAAATACAATTGGCGAACGGTTAATACATTGCTTCTATCGGTAGCATTTATGATCCTTGGTTTTTCATCGTGGTTGGTTATTCCTATTCGCGCCAATGCAAACCCGCACATGAATTTAAATGATCCCGATACCGCTTTGGGTATGTTGGATTATTTTAACCGTGAACAATACGGAGATTGGCCTACAACCTACGGATACGTTTATACCGCGAATATTGCGGATGATGGAATGAAAGTCTCATCCAATGGGAATTACGAAACAAAAATCACAGGCGCTAATTATATAAAGGATACAAAGTCAAAGAAATATGTCAAACTATCCGATCGAAAAGATTACGTTTACAACGATAAACACACCAAGTTTTTTCCGAAAATGTTTTCTCCGGATCCCGTCGTGATGGAAAACTATGCGAGTATGTATGGCTTCCCTGAATTCTCAATCAATCCGATGTACTTTAGCAATTACGAAGATCATGCAGAAGTACGCGCTCAAAAACGACAGATCGCAGAACAACAGTTCAATGAGTTGATGCAGAAAAAGCACGATGGAACTTTACGAATTGCAGATTTAAAACAAAATGCAGAATTACTGGATATTCAACCTCCAACCTTTGGTCAACAATTGAATTATTTTATTGATTTTCAGTTGGGTTATATGGGATTCCGTTATTTTATGTGGAATTTCTCAGGAAAACAAAACGATTGGGAAGGAAATATGGAAGTGACAAAAGGAAACTGGCTTTCAGGAATTCCATTTATTGATAATCCACGTTTGGGTGACCAAGCTACGCTTCCCGCAAAATTCAAAGACAACAAAGGACATAATGTTTATTTTATGTTGCCTTTATTATTGGGATTAATTGGGTTTTTTGTTCAACTCAACCGAAATGTCGTTCATTGGTGGGCGATTCTCTCCCTCTTCTTATTGACCAGTGTTGGAATTATTTTCTATACCAGTGTAAAACCTTTTGAACCCAGAGAGCGAGATTATGCTTTGGTCACTTCATTCTATGCCTATGCAATATGGGTAGGATTGGGCGTACAAGGAATTTATCTCTTACTTCGAAAAATCAAAAAGCAAGAATTAAAAACTTCGACAACTTTAATTATTTCGGTATTGTGTTTGGGTGTTCCTTTATTAATGGGCTTCCAAAACTGGGATGATCACGACCGTTCACACAGAGAAGGTGCTCATGCACTTGCTTTTAACTATTTAAATGGTCTCGATCAGAACTCCATCCTGTTTGTGTATGGTGACAACGACACCTATCCACTTTGGGGTCTTCAAGAAACGGAGCTTTTTAGAGATGATGTGAAGATTGTGAACTATACTTTATTAGGCTCTCCTTGGAATATCGATCAGTCTTTGCGTAGGACCTACAACGCCGCGGCTTTGCCATCGAAATTAGAATACAAAGATTTCCAATTGAATTCCAATGACAACATCATGGTAGTTGCAGGGAATTTAAAAAGTATTTTCACGGAATTGAACAGTTTAATTCGAGAAGATGCCGATTTGAGTACGGCAGAGATAATGAGTTTATCACCCGATCAGATCAGTTCCTATTTAATTGATTCCGGTTATGATCCAGCTGGAATCCAACAATTATACAATTCCATAAAACCGTTGGAAATATATTTAGAGAAAGACAGTATGACGGCCAAAGAAGCCTATGATTTCTTGATGGATAATAAGAGTCCTGCAAAAGCAGCCTTAGCGGATTATTTTGGTTATCCACTGGGACCTGTAAATTATTTGCCGGTAGATAAAATCGTGATTCCTGTCAACAAAGAAAATGCACTTAAGTATGGAATTGTTTCTCCGCAGGATGCAGATAAAATGGTGGATCACCTGACAATCAAAATTGGAAAACGACAATTGTATAAATCCGAATTGATGATGATTTCTATGTTTGCAGAATACAATTGGGACCGAGCGATTTACTTTAGTGGTGGAGGAATTTCAGACTCAGGTAATATCTTTTGGTTAAATGATTATTTAGAAAATAACGGATTTACGTATAAGGTAGTTCCAATTCTTACTCCGTTTGGAAAAGACGGGAAATTAGGAAGAAGTAATTCAGCGAAAATGTATGAGAATTTCAGTCAGTTTCAATGGGCGAATTACAACCGTCCTGATACGTCTTTTGCAGAAACCGATCGAAATTACACCAATACCTATCGAAATATTGCTGCACGACTTGCAGGTGATTTTGTTGAAAAAGGAGACAATAAAAAAGCAAAAGAAGTGTTAGATAAAGTGATGGAAATGATTCCGGATGAACCGCGTTACGACTATGGAACAGCGACTGAAAGAATAGCCCAACTTTACAATGAAATTGGTGAAACCGAAAAAGCAAATCAATTGTTGAACACAATTAAACTGCGATTGCTCGAGAAAATAAATTATTATGAAAATCTTTCTCCAAATCTTCGCTATACCATATCGTCTGATTTATCTAGCGCACGAAGTGATTACTCAATCATGATTTACGGTCAAGTAAAAACTTATTTAGAGAAAACAGATACAACCGCTGCGATGAAATTCTTTCAATCTGAATTCGCTCCAGTTCGAAATAATCTCATTCAATCCTACCAAACATTCAAGAGTGATGGCGAAATTGATTTAAGGGAACAAAGTAATATCGATGGACAATTCCGATTCATCAGTGAGCTTTTAGGAATTGCAGATTTGATTGACTCTACCTATGCAGAAAATCAGACCGACGAATTATATAGAATTTTAACAAACGAAAAATAACAACAGAATGAAAAAATGGTTTTTTAGTCTTTGCCTAGTCTTCACAGTATTGGCTACAATAAATGCACAAGAAGGATTAAAAGGAAGTGGTTACATTGGTGTGCCTACAGGTAACTCTACCGACTACTTCGGGCTAAACTATGGAGTGAGTGCTTCGTATCATTATCCCGTTTTCGAGAATTTACACCTAGGAGCAGTTGCAGGATTGGACTTTTTCTCTGGAAAAGATATATCGGGAACGAATACCAAAAACAAAGGGTTGACTTTGGTTCCAATTGGAGTAAGTGGTCAGTTTAACCTTTCCAGCCAGTTTTTTGCGATGGTCGATTTAGGGTTTGCAATGAGTTTAAGTAAAGACTACAAAGGTGGTTTTTTCTTCCAGCCCAAAGGAGGATATCAGGATGAATATTTCCAGGTATTTTTCTTTATCAAAAACATTTCCAGTGAATTGGATAGAGCTACCGACTTTAAAAACTTCAATAGCATTACCAGCTTCGGAGTAGGAGGAGCCTATAAATTCTAATTGGATTTTACCAAAAACAAACAAAGCCGATTTCTAAAAAAGTAGAAATCGGCTTTGCTTTTTGGAAATGGAAATTCCTATAAAAAATGAAACTTATTTTATATTAATATCAAATGGCATTCTTAATTGAATTCCTTTGTATTCTTTCATAGCTTTCAATTGTTGATAAATCTCAAAATATTCAGCACCCAATTCTTGACGTACCATCGCTTCTGATTTTACCATTTGGAAATCCTGCAAGAATTCTTCGATTCCTCCTTTTCTAAAGGGATAACTTGTTACCGCATATTTATCGATATTCGCTTTGTGAGCCGCTGCATTTATCGCATCTTCCAAAGTTCCGAAGGAATCAATCAGGCCCACTTCCAAAGCTTGCGTGCCGGACCAAACACGGCCACCACCTATCGCGTCAACTTGTTCATAGGTCATTCCTCTTCCTGCCATCACGTGATGAACGAAAATAGAATAAACATTTTCAGTCATTGTGGTCATGGTAGAAAGGCCTGTCTCATTCAAGGGTTGAAAAACCGTTCTCAAAAAATCTGAATTCTCATTTGTGTTGACATAATCTGTAGTAATTCCCACGTTGTTCACCAATTTCTTTAAACTAGGAATCATTCCTAAAACACCAATGGAACCTGTAATTGTATTCGGACTAGCGAAGATGGAATCGGCTTCCATCGCAATGTAATATCCGCCCGAGGCAGCAACATCACCAAAAGAAACGATGATCGGTTTTTTCTTGTGTAATTCTCTTAATTCATATAAAATCTCTTCCGCTGCATCTGCACTTCCACCAGGAGAATTAATTCTCAAAACAACTGCTTTCACATTTTCATCATCTCTCAACGCACGAATTGCTTTTTTATACACCTCCGACTGAATTCCAGAATATCCTTCTCCCGGCATAATGGTTCCCGTTGCATACAAAACAGCGATTTGATCTCTTCCGCCATCCGACTTTAAACTAGCCGCATAGTCGGTTAGGCCAATGGTATGTTTACTCAAAACATCACTAAGAACATCTTTTTCACCTACTTCCAATTCCAAACGACTTGCCAATGCTTTTTCGTATTCCGGTTCATGCACAATTTTATCTACCAACTTATATTCCAAAGCTTTCATGGGATTAAAACTGTGCAAACTATCTACAGATGTAGTAAGTTGTTCTTTGGATAACTTTCGAGATACTGCTACTTTGTCAGAGAGATTTCCCCAAATATCATTTAAGATAAGGCTAAGTTGCTCTCTATTTTCAGGCGAGAGATCTTCCCTTATATAGGGTTCAACAGCCGATTTATAAGCACCGTGACGAATAACTTGAAAATCAATTCCGTATTTATCACCAAAGTTTTTATAAAACATCACTTCCGCACTCAATCCTTGTAGAAGAACCATTCCAAGAGGATTTTGAAAAACAGAATCTGCCACAGAATTAAGTATATAGGCCGACTGATTGGCATTGTGTGAATAAGCATAGATGAATTTCCCACTCTTTTTGAAATCAGATAAAGCATTTCTAACATCAGTTAATTGGGAAGATCCTCCATTAAAGGATTGAACTTTAAGACTAATTCCTTTGATTTTATCATCTTCTTTTGCAGCTTCAATCGAACGAATAATATCTCTAAAATAAGGTTCTGTTTTTGTGGGACTTGTAAATAGGCTAAGTTCCTCATCCATTGAACTTTCTTTTATAGGGCTATCAAAAGTCAATTCTAAGACCGAATCTTTTTTAGGACTCTTGGATTGATTTAAATTTCCAGCCAAGGAAAACATGACAATTCCTACTAAAACAGCGCTTATAAAGGTGAAGGTTAAAATGTTTCCGATAATTACCGCCAAAACATTACCAAAAAATCTTTTCATTTTTGTATATTTAAATTATTATTAAAACATATGTCGCACAATCGTATCGTTTTGTTACTAGGATCTAATTTAGGTGATCAAAAAATAAACTTGATAACTGCTCTATCGCATATTGAGAGGGAGATAGGAGAGGTTGAGAAGAAATCGGAAGTAATTAAATCCGTGGCAGAGGATTTTGAATCTGAAAATATATTTTACAATCAGACTCTTACATTATCAACCGTTTTTTCACCCATGTCCATTTTGGACAAGGTGAAAGAAATAGAATTGGCTATGGGTAGAGTTTACAATGCTGGTAATCAGCGATTTCAGGATAGGGTAATTGATATTGACATACTTACATTTAATGAGGTGAAATTTAAATCGAAGCGTTTAGTTTTGCCGCACCCTCAGATAAAAGCGAGAGTTTTTATAAAAAGGCTCTTGAATTAGTATTTGAAAAGATAAATTCACTAAATTTGCCTCAAAATAGATAACTATTGAAAAATGTATATTTTTAACCTAACCAAAAAGAAACCCATGAGAAAAATTGGACTACTCTCTTTAATGTTTATTTTGTTTTTTCAGTTTAGTTACGCTCAGGAAGAAGTTGAATCTGATGCAATGACTACGCTACAAGAACAGAAAACAGAGAAATTTAACAACAAAGTAAAAGAATTTAATGATTGGTACATTTCCGCCTTTATTGGTGCAAATGCGCTTCAAAACACGGACTTAGTGAGTTGGGGTTATGGCTATGGATTTAATCCAGGTTATGATTTCCAATTACAGGTAACGAAAGAAGTAACGCACGCTTTTGGTATTTCCCTAATGGGACAATACGGTAAAACTCAGCAGTATGCAAAAGCTCCTCATTTTGGTCAATGGAATCAATGGGAAGGTAGAACTGAATATCTCGGTTTAAGTATATTGGGAGATGTAAACTTCAGTAACTTACTACGAAGAGTAGATAACAATTCTGAATTCCGTTGGGCTTTGCATGGTTATGCAGGTGCGGGTATCCTTCAGTATAAAGCTGAAAGACGCGGTGTTGAAACTGTTACACCTTGGGAAACGATTGACGATGTGAAATTAAATGATCGTTCTGTATTTGCACAAGTGGGCCTAGGTCTTCGTTATAAATTAAGCAGACGATTTGATTTAGAATTAAGAGGAATGTATGTGATGACAGGGGACGAAGAGTTCGATGCATCTGGAGATCCCTACCCAGGTCAAATTACTTTGGCAGATATCGAAGAAGGAAGAGATGATAATATGATGACCCTTTCATTGGGATTACATATGAAGTTAGGTCGTCACAAAGAATCTTTACAGTGGCATGATCCAATGAAGACACTTAGTATGATGTCTTCAGGGGATATTGCATGTGCAGATGATGACAATGACGGGGTTTGTAATTTGTATGACAAATGTCCAGATACCCCAGAAGGAATTAAAGTAGATGGTTCAGGTTGTCCATTGGATTCAGATAATGACGGTGTTCCAGATTCAATCGATGAATGTCCAACTATTCCTGGTCCTCCAACCAATAATGGATGCCCTTTGCCTATCGTTGAAGTGAGTATTGGATCCATTGCAACTAATATAACGGATGTAATTCAAGGAATTGAATTTGACTTCGACAAAGATGTGATTCGTCAAGTATCATATCCGAAATTAGATCAAGCATTCTATATTTTACAAGCACATCCAAACTATAAATTCTATGTAGAAGGTCATACAGATGCAGCAGGAAGTGTAGCTTACAATGCAGATTTGTCAGAAAGAAGAGCAGCTTCTGTGGTGAGATACTTAGTAAACAAAGGAATTCCATCCAGTCAATTAGTTCCAGTTGGAAAAGGAAAATCAGAGTTGAAACATGCAGAGTGTGATCCAACATCGAATTGTCCAGCTTGGAAAAACTTAGAAAACCGTCGTGTAATCTTTAAACCGTATGGTGAAAAGATTGAGGGAGTCAAATACGAAGAGTAATCCGTATTCAAAACATATTTAAAATCGCCTCCTAGTGAGGCGATTTTTTTTGCTTTATTTTGTTTTTACAATTGTAGACTGTGTCATGCAGTGAACTTTGTGATTCAGACTATTAAAGCAAGCTTATGAAAGTTTGTGTTGTGAAATTTGAGCAAGCCCGTTATAGCATTTACTTAGTCGACAAGAACTTCAGTGAAGCTAAAAGAAAGTCCGGATGGAGCTTTTCTTTAGTTCTAATTGGAATTTTAACATCTTAGAATAATCTAATTGGAGTTATTTTCGTCAAACGTGAAGTGGAGAAAAGCGTGTGGGGATGAATTAATTTTCTTCTAAACATCATTGTCGAAATGGGGCAGTTATACAAACAAAAAAAAACCGTCTCAACAAATTGAAACGGTTTTTATATTTTATCTTATCAGTTTATTTCTTAGTGTAAAGCAAACTTACGCCTTCTTGTTCAGGTAAAGTTGGACGCGTTTCTAACACCAATGTCCCTTTTCTTTCTTGGGCTTTCATTTGAAACCAACCTGTTAACCAAAAAGGAATTATACTGGCGAAAAAAACAATTCCCCAAAAACCTGACATTGCTACCACTAAAAAAGCTAAAAATCCTAAGAACTGTGCCATAATTTTTTTATTAATAGTGACAAAAGTATAAAATTAAATTGACAACTAAAACGAAACTGAAAATTATCAGCTTTAGAAATATTCTAAATTTGCTTTCTTAACTTTGTACTTTAATTTTCAAACATTTAGATAATGGAATATAGAATAGAAAAAGATACCATGGGCGAAGTGAAAGTACCTGCCGATAAATATTGGGGTGCGCAAACCGAACGCTCACGCAACAACTTTAAAATAGGCCCTGTAGCTTCAATGCCAATTGAGATTATTCATGCTTTTGCCTATCTTAAAAAAGCCGCGGCTTATGCCAATGCTGAATTGGGTGTCTTGCCTGACGAGAAAAGAGATTTAATCGCGCAGGTTTGTAATGAAATTTTAGAAGGAAAATTAGATGACCAGTTTCCTTTGGTGATTTGGCAAACAGGATCGGGAACCCAATCCAATATGAACGTCAATGAAGTAATTGCACATCGCGCACAAATTCTAAGTGGAGGGAAAATGGGGGACGAGCTAACTGCTTTGGCGCCAAACGATGATGTAAACAAATCCCAATCTTCCAACGATACTTTTCCCACAGCAATGCACATCGCGTGTTACAAAGCAGTGGTTGAAAAAACTATTCCGGGTGTAGAGCAATTAAGAGATACACTGAAAGCGAAATCTGAAGCGTTTAAAGACGTGGTTAAGATTGGGCGAACACATCTTATGGATGCGACTCCGGTGACCTTAGGGCAAGAACTATCGGGCTATGTGGCACAATTGAACCATGGCATCCGCGCTTTGAATAATACATTGGCGCATCTTTCTGAACTCGCGTTGGGAGGAACGGCTGTAGGTACAGGTTTAAATGCACCTGAAAATTACGATGTTTTGGTTGCCAAACACATTGCTCGATTCACAGGCCTTCCTTTTATTACAGCAGAAAATAAGTTTGAAGCCTTGGCTGCACATGATGCCCTTGTGGAATCACACGGTGCGTTGAAACAATTGGCGGTTTCTTTGAATAAAATTGGAAACGACATTCGTCTTTTGGCTTCTGGACCGCGTTCTGGAATTGGTGAAATATTTATTCCTGAAAATGAACCCGGTTCTTCCATTATGCCTGGTAAAGTAAATCCAACCCAAGCTGAAGCGTTGACAATGGTCGCTGCGCAAGTAATTGGAAACGATGTTGCCATTACGGTTGGAGGAACACAAGGCCATTTTGAATTGAATGTTTTCAAACCGATGATGGCTTACAACTTCTTACAAAGTGCAGAGTTAATCGGGGATGCTTGTGTTTCTTTCGACGAGCATTGTGCCCAAGGAATTGAGCCGAATTACAAACGAATCAAAGAATTGGTAAACAATTCCTTGATGTTGGTAACTGCACTTAATACCAAAATCGGATATTATAAATCTGCGGAAATCGCTCAAACTGCACATAAAAATGGTACGACTTTGAAAGAAGAAGCCGTTCGATTGGGCTATGTAAGTGCCGAAGATTTCGATGCTTGGGTGAGACCCGAAGATATGGTGTAAGGAAATATAGGTAGTAGTACAAAGAATATAAATCCCGATTCAGCGTCGGGATTTTTTTATTTTAATCGCAGGAATTAATATATTGTAGCACTGCTTCATTAAATAAAGCATCATAATAATAGTCTGCCAATTCTTGGTTGTATTGAAAACGTCTCAATTCCCTATAATCTCTTAATTCATCTTTCTTTAATTCCTTTTTTGCTTTTTTTAAGTCGTTTGAATATGCCTTACGCATAATTTTTAGACCATTGGTAAATTCTTTTTGGGATGCTTTAATCTGCATATTCGTAAGGGCAGAAATGTTTCCGTCTTTTTTATATTCTTCTAATTTAGAAACATAATCGGGACATCTCTTGCCAAAATATTGAAAAGCAGTAAAATACCTTTGCTCTACTTGTTTTGGATTAAATATATCCGCAGCCGTGATTCTTATTGGAATAACTGCATATTCATCCTCTTTACTTCTAATATAAAAAGTGGGATACTCATTGACAAGAATTGCATATATCGTCACTTTTGAATTGCTTTTAATTACAGTAAGAAGCGTAGATTTGTCTTTAAAATTCATCGTTCCATCGTTATTAGCCCAAGCAATTTTTGTTTTTTCATATACAATGGAACCGAGTATTTCCTGATTGTATTTTGATGTTTCCCACTCAATTCTTTTAATATCATCCATCGAAATTTTTTCATCTTTCGATTTTTCGTCTTGTTTAAAATAATAAAAGTCCTTTTGTCGACCGAGTGAATTTTCAATATTTCCCATCTGTTCAATATTATATTGGATATTTGATTTAATAACCGGTTGATCTAAAAAGTCCAAAACATACCCATCTTTTATGGTGCCGTCTTCTAGATAGACAATGGATTTTATATAATTATTTTTCCCCACATTCAGTGTGAAAAAAGGAAGTGTAATTTGAGCTTGCGTAATCCCAGAACTCATTAAAATGAATAAAATAAAATAGTTTCTCATGTGTGATTTTTTTAAGCTTTTAAAAGTATACTTTTTTAGGATTTAAAGAATAAATAATTTTCGTTTTGAACGAAATTAGAATGATTCAATTTTAAATTGTTAAAACGTTATAGATCCCATTCCTTAAACGGAATTTTTAATTGAAGTGAAACTTGCTTTTTCTCCTCGGTATTAAGATTAGAGAGCGATAAACCCAACAACCGAATTGGTTTCTCAAAAGGACGTAATTCCCAAAGAAGTTTCGCCAATGATTTAAAATCGCTAGTTTTTGAAATGTATTCATTTTCAGTTCGACTTCGTGTGAAAATCGAAAAATCTTGGTATTTTATTTTTAAGGTTAAAGTTCGTCCTTTGATTCCTTGCCTTTCCAATCGATAATAAAGTTCTTCCGCAATTTCATCAATCTTTGCATAGACCTCTTCATCCTTTTGAATATCGTCCCAAAAAGTTTCTTCGACCGCTATACTTTTTCGAATGCGGTTGGGATTGACTTCAGAAAGATGAATTCCACGAACAACATGGTAAAAATGCTTTCCACTTTTTCCAAATAAACCCACCATTTCGTTTAAGCTCTTCTGCTTCAAATCCAATCCTGTGAAAATACCTAAAGTTTTCATTTTTCCCGCAGTCACTTTTCCTACGCCGTAAAATTTCTCAATCGGTAATTCTTCTAAAAACTGAATTACTTGGTCGGGATGAATGGTTTTTTGTCCATTGGGTTTGTTGATGTCAGAAGCGATTTTCGCTAAAAATTTATTGATAGAAATTCCTGCAGAAGCCGTCAATCCGGTTTTGTCAAAGATGGTTTGTCGAATTTCCCGTGCGATATCATTGGCAGATTCCACCCCTTTTTTATTTTGAGTCACATCCAAATACGCTTCATCAAAGGAAAGCGGTTCCACCAAATCGGTGTATTCCGAAAAAATCGCTCGAATCTGCATAGAAACTTCTTTGTATCGATTGAAACGAGGTTTTACAATGATTAAATGTGGACATTTCTCTTTTGCAATTTTTGTAGACATCGCCGATCGAATCCCAAATTTCCGCGCTTCGTAACTCGCTGCAGCAATCACACCTCTGTGAATTCCACCCACAGCTAAAGCTTTTCCTTTTAATTCGGGATTGTCATTCATTTCTACCGACGCATAAAATGCATCCATATCCACATGAATAATCTTTCGTAAGGGGAAGTCCATGCAGCAAATTTACGAATTTGAAAACACTAATTAATTCTGTAATTTATAAAGGCGAGTAGGGCGGTATTTATTGTTAATCGTCATTTCTTTTTGAACTTCACCCGACGAATTCACCGAATATACTCCATTGAATTTTCCGGAAATGCTGTTGGGTACTGCGATGAATAATTTATTGTCAATTATCGAAAATACATTAATTCGTGATGCAGGATTGGAAGAAGGAATATCCAATTGTCTATACAACGTGGGATTATTTAAATCAAATTCAAAATAATTCATCTTTAAACCGGTTAGTGTTCCCACTTCTTCGCTGGAGTCAAAATAGTACGGATCTTCTGAAATATGCAAATACAATTTGTTGTTGAAAGAAGCTATCGACTGTGCAACACGTCCTACACCAAAAAGAGATTCGATGTTAATTTTCCATTCTGGATCAAACTCAGTTTCGCTCGCTTTGATTCTGAAAATTTGAGAAGGATCGTGTGAATAAAATTGATTCCAACCCCACGAATTGAAATAGAGATTTCCATGACCGTCTTTTGTCGTTGGATTGTTTTCAGAGACAAAAAAACCAACGGTTTTCACGCCTGGATATTGAATGATTTTCTCAAAACTTAGACTCGGAATATCAATCACAGCCAAATAAAAATTCTCCTCGTTTTCACTGATTAAATTAAAGTTCGCAGCTTCCAAAAACACCACACTTACATAGAGTTTGTCATTTTTGAAATCCATTACCAAAGAACCGGTACGTACCAAATTATTTCCATAATCATCTTGAAATTGGGCATTCGGACGGAATTCTTCTATAAACGGCCGTAAATTCAAGGATTCTTCAACCTTCATTGTGGTTGGATTAAATTTCTGAATGGTTTGTTGACCTGCATTTTCGTTGTAAAAAAATCCCGTGTATTCATCGATAATGCACATTTTTCGGGAAGGAAAAAGGTTGTTTTTACCCAAGTAAATTTCACTGTCAATATACATTCGGTTATCGGTATTCAACGTCAGTCGATACAAGCCGGGTGTAGATGAATAACCTCGTTTGTCTTTAGCCATGCTGAAAATGAAGTTTTTAAAAGAATGATGACCTGATGAGGTCGAAGGATCTGAATTGGTGAAAATTGAATTATTCAAAATCAAATCATAACTTGTATTCGTATTAATTTCATTCAAATTAAAACTGAAAAATCGAGTGATGTCTGGCGTTGAAGCATCTTCTGTAGCCAAGATGTAATTGTAATTTGAGAAGTCAGTTTTTGGGAAGTTGTGTTCATCATCAATATTATCCAACGTACAGGAATGAACGAGAAACCCAGCGATTCCAATAAAAACGATATATAAAAAACGAAGATTCATAATTTAAAATATATAGGTTAATTTCAGTCTAAAATTTCTGCCGGGACTTTGCATTTTGAATTCATTGTAGATTTCATGGTTAAACATATTTTTCAATTCCGCACTGAAAGAAATGTTGTTTTTTCCTAAGTCACGTGTATATACAAAACCCAAACTGTGAAGGTGTTGAACGGGGATAATTCGACTTGTGTTGATTTTGGATTCTCCCCACAATCCCAAAAATCCGTTCGGTTCAAACTGTTTTTCGATGAAGTCCAAATAATATTGATGCACATAGGAATAGTCGTAAAAGAACGATAAATCCGTACTTAGATGTAAAAGATCTTTGAGATTGTATGAAAAACTCAAATTGGTATAATAAAAAGGCATATTCGCAATTCGTGCATCTTTGTAATGTTGGTTGTTCAACATTTGATCATTCGATGAGTTCAAACGATAATCATTCCACGTCACATTTCCCATCATCAAAAAGTTTTTTGTCGGTCGGTATGTTGCCTCGAATTCAACACCAAAACCTTTCACATGATCCAAATTCAAAAACATGGCTTGGTATTGATTGATGTCTTTAAGTCGAATTAATTCTTGAGTATTACGGTAATACATATTTAATTCTAAACGAATTTTTGATTCGTCATAGACATATCCGAAATTGAAATTATTACTTTTCTCGGGTTTCAAAATGTAGTTTGCCAAAATGAAGTTATTGTCACCAAACAATTCATTTTGCTCTGGTAAACGATAGGTGTTTTCATACGAAAAACGAATGAAATGTTTGGAATTGAAACTGTACTTTAAAGCTTGGGAAAAGCTTAATCCTGTATTTATCACATCTTTGTCATTCATTGAGATTTGAGTGGGATCAGTGGAGGAATTGTAATTTCCAGACAAGAAACTATACAAATGTTTGATTTGGGTGTTGGACTCTAATTTTTTATCATAAAATCGAGCATTTAATCCTAAATTATTTATAATTTTCGTGTAATTGGTTCCATCGGGATTGAAATCGTCGGTATTTGATTTTCGGTTGTAATGATTTAGAATCGTATTGGTTTCAATTTGAAATTGCGGATGAATTAAATAATTCAAATTCGTTCGCGATGTAAATTGATTCATCCGATGAAGTAGATACCCGTTTTTCAATTCTAAATTTCCCATTTCTGAACCCGAATTGGTGTGATGAGCGACTCCTTTCCAATCGTAATACACATTTTTCGCTTTGTCATACAATTCGAAATCAATGTGACTATACACCAGAAATTGATTCACACTTAATTTATTATCCAAAAAATACATTTTGTACTTCAAGGAAGGAATGAAACTTCCTTTTTCTTTTCGATACACTTCTCCAAAAGGCCGCGCTCGTGAATACGGATCATTTTGAATTTCCTTTTCCAAACTGTAGGAATTTACTTTGAATTCGATTAAATCTGCCCATTTTAAATCACGTCCTTGAACAAAAACTTCGGTTGAGAACTGAGTAAACGCATTGTTAAACAGTCTTTCACGAATATATGTTGTTTGACCTGTTTCAGGATCGCGGTAGGGGAGGTCATTGACTTTGTAATCGTTTTTTGAATAATTTATAAACGTATTACTTCCGACAAAAAGATGATCTTTCACTTTCACATTCGCATTAAAAGAAGCGATATGCGTTGCAAACGATCCGGTTTCGTAGGTAACAGAACCCGTAGTTTTATGGCTGGTCAGCGGAATGAAGTTCACCGCACTTCCCAATGCATCTACACCAATTTTGGTGGGAAGAACGCCTTTGTAAACTTCAATCCGATCCAAAGTGGTGGTAGGAACTTTTGCCAATCCATAATTTGAACCCAAATAATCGATGGGAATATCGTCGTATAAGAACTTGATTGAATTTCCCGTAAAACCACCGATGATGATATTGTCTGTAGAACCAAGTCCACCTATATTTCGGATTTTTACGCCGGGTGTGCGGTTGATGATCTCTTCCACCGAACTCGCTCTTTCCACTCTTTCCTGGATGAAGACCACATCTGCTTTGATTGCATTGTTTTTTAATCGTTCACTTTCCGTTTTGGTTTGAATGAGTACTTCTTCTAATCCAACCGTTTGACCTATAAAGTCTAAAGTTATGTGAACGGGATTTGAAAACTCGGAATTTAGATTAACATCAAACGGTCCGAAATTCATTCCATCCCATTCTGCAAACAGCCTATAATTTCCAAAATATACATTCGAAAATGAGAAATCTCCGTTTTCATTTGTAAAGGTAGAACGTTCGCTTTCATCGATGTAAACTTCGATTCCTTCCAATTGAGAATCGACTATATTTGTGACTTTGCCACGGATTGTTCCACTTTGCTGTGCTTGAGAAAGTAGGGAGAACAAAACAAAAAATAAAACCGATATCTTTTTCATTGGATTCATTTGCATTCAAAAAACAAAGCTGTCAAATAAGCAAATATTTCCTTTTCTGACAGCTTAGTATGATGTTTTAATTGGAATTAACTTCCGAAATTACATTCGTACGGATTGCCATCAGCATCTGTAAGTAAAGGTGATTGAGTGGTGTTCAAATCCTGTTTTACCAATCGGAAGTTTGCTTTGGAACCGTTTGATAAATTGGAATGGAAAGTCATAACCCATTTTCCGTTTACTTCTTGGATATTCACGTTTGTAGGTTGAAGTCCGAAATTGTAAGGCGGTGACATGGGATTGGTTTGATTGATTTCAAAATTACTTTCGTCACCTGTCCATGTCCAGTAATCTGAAGCGTAGGGATCGAAATTAAAGATTCCACCTTCTGCTAAAATAAAGTAGAACTTGTTATTCGATCTAAACTCGTAACCTGACACCATTTCCACAATACATGCATCGCTTGCTGGAAATCCACCTTCAGCCATATAGGTGAAGTCAATATTCGTCAATTGCCAAGTTCCAACTAATTTGGAAGTTTGATCCGGTGTGGGATCATCGTCATCGCTTGAGCAAGAAAATCCTACTGAAACGATCAATGCAGTAAGAAGTAGATATAAAAAACCTTTTTTCATTGTGAGTAATTTAATAAAGGACAAAGATATATTTTATTCCTTTTGTTAAGGTTGTTCACAATATGATTTTATTTAGGTTTTAAGAAATAGTTTTGTTTGGTAAAAAAAGGCATAAAAAAAAGTAAGACCCGAATCGAATCTTACTTTAATTTTTAATACGTTTTTTTCGAAAAGTATATTAAGCCTGTCTCACATTTACTGCGTTTGGCCCTTTTTTGCCTTGTTCTACTTCGTATGCAACTTTGTCTCCTTCACGGATTTCATCTTGTAATCCACTAATGTGAACGAAGATGTCTTTGCTGCCATCATCGGGTGTAATAAACCCGAAACCTTTTGATTCATTGAAGAATTTTACTGTTCCTTCTTGCATTGTTTTGTATTTGAATTAATTAATTTAATCTAAATAAGGAATCTTAAAAAGCGAAGACTGAACAGTGAAAACATTGTAATCAGAAAAAGCAAAAGTAGAAATCCTTATCTAAATATTGTCTGCAAATGTAATATATAATTATGATATATAGTAATATTATTGACTCTTTTTTGTGTTTACAGGATTTTGCTCTTACTGAAATTTAGCTGTGAAATTCGCAACTATCTGTAAATGTTTAAGATAAGTAATTGTGAGCAAGGCTGTTCTTTTTTATTTTTTCTATCTAATAATCACAAAGTGAATCAGATAAATGGCTTTTGAAGACAAAAAAAGGAGTCCTTAAAAATTAAGAACTCCTTTAAATACCCCGTATTTTCTATTTATTTTTTCTTCTTGCCATAACGTTCATAAGCCAATCGAACAGCTTTGTTCACATCGATCACGCCTCCCGTTACCGAAAGATCGCTGAATTTACGTGGATCTTTTTCTGAACCTACCAACATAACTTCATCCGAAGTATTCACGGTTTCATACATAAGTTCTAAAACTTGTTCGGAAGTTAACTCGGGAAAATACGCCCAAATCAACGCTGCACATCCAGCTGCCACAGGCGAAGCCATAGAGGTTCCTTGTAAATATCTATATTCTTGATCGGGAATCGGTGCGTAAATCTCTGCACCTGGCGCGAAAATATCTACTTTCACTGGTCCGAAGTTAGAGAAAGAAGCTTTCAATCGATCTGGATAGCGTGTACTTGCACCAACTGTAACATAATTTTTGGTGAAAGCTTTCATTTCACCATCCATAAAGTTACTTGGGTAATTGTAATTCCAATCCAAATCTTTGTTGTCATTTCCAGCCGCATGGAAAATCAAAACTCCTTTTTTATCTGCGTATCGAATGGCATCGTAAACCATTTCTTTGTTTGGAGAAAAGGATTTTCCAAAACTCATATTCAGAATTTTAGCTCCATTGTCCACCGCATAACGAATTGCATTTGCAATATCTTCATCGCGCTCATCTCCATCCGGAACCATACGTACAGACATGATTTTCACCAAACCTCCTGCAACGCCATCCATCCCAATTTTATTTCCACGTGTTGCTCCTATGATTCCCGCAACGTGTGTTCCGTGTAATGCATCGGGACCTTCTACTTCATTGTTTCCATATCCTTTGATTGCAAATTTTCCTTTGGCGGGATTGTATTCTTTGTTATAGGCATATAATAAGTCTGGATTTTTTCCAGAATCTTGTGGACCGAGTTCTTTTTCAGCTTCCTTGATGATTTCTGCCATCGTCATTCCTTCGAATTCCGAATTGTTAGAAATCAAAAAGTCTAACTTCATTTTATTCTCCATATCTTCTGGAGTTGCCTCTGGGAGTGCTTTTACTGCATCTGAAGTCAATTTTGTGTCCTTTGCATACGCTTCCAGTTCTTTTAAGAAAGCCATAATTTGCTCAGATTCTCCATTGCCACCTCCTTCTTGATTTTTAGCAGTGTAGTATTTTTCAGCCCACACCTTTCTCGCTCTCAAATAGGTTTGATATTCAGCAGGCATTTTGCGCATATTCTCAAGATTCTTCGCTTTGTCTCCCGAATCAAAAAGTGGATCATACATTACAACTACACGTGTTGCTTCGTAACTGTCTTCGTTATAGTCTTTTCCAGAAGCATCGGCACAAAAGTCCCAACCGTGGAGATCATCAACATATCCATTGTTGTCTGAATCTTTTCCATTGGCTTTCTCTTTGGGATTTACCCAAATTTCATTTTTCAAATCTTCGTGGTCAATTTGAACTCCACTATCCAAAACACCTACAATCACCGTTGTTGGTTTCATTTTTTTGGATTTTAAGAATTCAAGAGCAGCGTCCGTTCCCACTCCATAAATTCCCGTTTTAGAGAAATCACTGTGAAACCAGTTTCTTTTATCTAATTCAGCTTGATCGACTTCCTTTTTCTGTGCGAAACCTTGAATGCTCAATGCTACAACAAACAAGGATAGAATTAATTTTTTCATACGTATAAACAGATTATATTTTACAGTTGGCTAATTTAGTGTTTGTTTCGAACTTTCATAAAAGAAAGTAGCCGATTTTTATAAGTCGTTTACTTTTCGGAAAAAATAATTTTATAATTTTGTTTAATTTAAATTATCTGAATTTAGATTCGCTTTACTTCAGTAGAATTGTAAATCGTTTGTTAATCTCATTTCCCTCCGTATCTGTCACCGTCATTTTGTGATTTCCTTCATTCGGATGAATTGCTAATTGATGTTTATTTCGGGTCGTTCCCACATGTTTTCCATCCAAATACCAAAAGAGTGGTAATTCCGATTTGGTGTAAGCGACTTCGAAAACCAAAGCTTGACTTTCGCCCGTAAAATCGGATGGAAGGTATATTTTGGTTAATTTTTTGGGGTAAATAAAATCCAAAGGTTTTTCAGCATTCAACGGAATACAACCTTCTTTAAAATCAGGCAATCGTTTGTAGTTGGGATGAATATTCTGATAATAATACGTTTCTATCGCAGGTAAAACAAACCATTTTTGGGTAATCATATCACTCACAGGGTAACAATCACTGTTTACTCTAAACCTTCCACTTTGGTCTAAATGAATATGCTGATGGTAGGGACAAACTGGACCATTTTCAGCTGTTTTTGGAATTTCTTGATTAATATATGTTGCACAATTCTCGCTCAAAAAAAAACCACTTTCGGTACACGTTTTTACTTTGATCCAACCTTCTTCTGGTTTTTTGAATTTTTGAGTCAACCGCAGTCGATTGAATACATCAAACATAACCGGTGCCGCTGCACGAACGCCCACAATTCCGGGACGACCTTCTCCATCTGCATTTCCTACCCAAACTGCAACCACATATTCCGCCGTCATTCCTACCGCCCAAGCATCTCGAAAGCCGTGACTCGTTCCGGTTTTCCATGCGATGTTTTTGGACGAATACAATTGCCAACCCGCTTCTGAATCCGGACGAACTACTTCTTGTAAAGCTTTTACGGTTAAATATGCCGATTGTGAATTTAAAGGATACGGTTTGGCTTTTGACTTTTTGTCTTTTACATACTGAAGTAGTTGCGGAAAAATTTTATCCGCATGATTCACCCGATACGCTATATTCCGATAAGCCTGCGCCAATTCCCACAACTTCACTTCGCCACCCCCTACAATCAACGACAAACCATAATGTTTGGGCGTTTCCGTAAACGTAGAAAACCCAAATTCCCGTAAACGATGATGGAATTTAGCGACACTATACATTTCCAACATGTGAACTGCCGGAACATTCAGCGAACGAGCCAAAGCCTCATCCGCAGCTACTGCGCCGGAAAAGGTTTTCTCGTAATTTTCGGTAATATCCATCGGAGTATCATTGATCAGCATTTTGGGTAATAACTTCCCTTCTTGAATCATAGGTGCATACAGAAAGGGTTTTAAAATACTTCCACTACTTCGTGGTGCGGGAATTACATCGACTTGATTGGAGTGGGAATTGTTTTTATCGGTTGAATTTCCAATGTACGCCTTCACATCGCCCGTTTCCACTTCTACCACCAAAACGGCTAGGTTATGAATTTCACTTGCCGATAATTCCTGACGGTGATTTTCAACAATATGATTGACTTGTTCTTGAAGTTGGGTATTCAGTGTGGTATTTAATCGTTTTCCTTTTTGAGGTTTGGAAGCGGTATGAAGTAGGTGAGGAGCGATTTTCGGAAGGGCATTGGGTTTTCCGGGAAGCGGCTCCAAAAGTGCCAATTCATAATCATCTTCCGAAATAAAATTCTCATCCTTCAATTTTTTTAACAAACGATTTCTTTTTTTCAATAACAATTCTTGATTTTTACCTGGAAAAATCAACGATGGTGCATTCGGTAAAACTGCTAAAGTCGCACATTCACTCCATGAAAGCTGATGAGATGCTTTTGCATAATAACGCCAAGCTGCAGCATCCAATCCCACAACATTTCCACCAAATGGTGCATGCGAAACATACAGATTCAGAATACTGTTTTTGGAATGGGTGAGCTCCAACCGGGTGGCTTGAATGATTTCTACAAATTTCTCCCCATAACTTCTTTTTGGATTTTGTTTAGCAAGTCTAATGGTTTGCATCGTAATCGTACTTCCGCCACTAACAATTTTCGAAGAACCACTATTTTGTCGAATGGCTCGAATCAAAGAAACGGGATTTACACCTGGATGTTTTCGAAAGTACGCATCCTCAAATTGGGTAATGCAAATTCCAAATTTCTTGGGAACACTATCATTGGCAGGAAATCGCCATTGTTCATCTTCCGAAATGGTTGCGCCCAGTAAACTGTAGTCGTCTCCGTAAATTAAAGTGGAAGTTTCTTCTTTGAAAAGTGGACGAGGCAAGGAAAAAAACAAATACCAAATTAGAAATATGCCCCATAATACAGCGAGCGGTACTTTGAATTTAGAATAAAGGTTTTTGATTTTTTTTCGCATTTGAAATCGAAGGTAATCAAATTTCGAAATACTTTGCAAAAGCAGATTTAGTAGATTTTGCGTATTTAGGTTAATAAAACTTTCAAATCATTATAAAGCTTGAAGTTTAATCGCTTTCCTAAGCTAGTTACGGTTTTTCAAATAGGAGAATTTTAAGAATCTGATATTGTAAATTACAAGGTCGATTTCACTTCAGATAAACCAATTCTCTCTCCTTGTTTCACATAAGTTTCGTGACCTTTTACGGAATTCGTCAATAAATCCTCATCGATTTTAATTTTGTCTTTCTCAAACAACAAGACCACCGTGGATCCTCCAAATTTGAAATATCCTTTTTCTTGGCCTTTGTGTATGAAATCGCCGGAATACGTCTGCACCATACTTCCTACCATGGTTGCACCTACTTCGGCCATGATGACATCGCCAAACAAAGGGTTGGAAACGATGGTGTATTCTCTTTTATTCAAACAGAATATTTCCATCCGTTTTCGTAACGCAAGTGGATTCACGGAATAATAATCTCCATCGATTTGAATGTTTGGTGAAACTTTTCCATCAATCGGAAAATGATATCGATGGTAATCGGCAGGAGCCAATCGAATAATTAATAAAGTCCCGTCCAAGTATTTTTCAGCAAGTTCGGAATCATTTAAAAAAGTTGAAACATCAAAACGATATCCTTTCACAAAAAAATCAGAATTGCTAATGTTTTTATATGCCAATAATTTCCCATCGGCAGGAGAAGCTACACTGTTAGCTAAAGTATCAATGGATCGAGCACCGTCTTTTAATTTTCGGTAAAAAAAATCGTTGAAAGTTTCAAACTCTTTTTCTTGAAAAGCAGTCATATCAATATCAAATTCTTCAATAAAAGGTTGAATTGCCTTAGCTGATGCAGGACGGTCCATTCTTTTTCCATATTGGGATGAAACGAATTTACGTTTCATCAAAGCCCACAAGGTTAATTCGCCTACCGGATTGTTATAAAGCCAGACCAATCCTTTTTCGGCTGGAATTTTTTCTACCAGTAACTCACCCGATTCTCTGTCGTAATATTGAACCGGACTTTGAATGGGCAAAGGAAAAAGACTAATAAGCAGAATTAGAATCAAAACGAGCAGAAAAATGCCCGATCTTTTTTTTGTCTTTGTAAACTTCATAGTTAATTTGTTTGCTTTTAAGACGATTTGACTTTCACTAAAACGTCCTAAAAGTGCAAATATATCCATTGCTTTTCGTTTAAAGACTTTTCCATCAAATAAACTAGGCTGAAATGAAAATTCATTTTAATAATTTCTGTTTTATTTTCAATTTGTTTCTTTTTGAATGAGCAAATGAAAAGATTAAATAGTTTTTTAACTAAACCCTGTTTTACAGAAAATTGGATGTTAACTGGAAAGTACCTATTTTAGCTCTGACAGAAATTAGACTGAATTGAATAATGAAAAGAAGCTGAATTCAGCAAATAAACAAAATTAGGAATGTGGAATAAAACGAAAAATGTGAAAAGCACAAACTCAACGAAGTAAAAGTCCACCTCTTACAACATACGGTATAAAAAATCGCCGTCGGTTGTTTCTTGCGCAATAAAGATAAAGTAGTAATAAGTATATTAGCAATACCAAAATGAAAATAGTCCGATTAATAGGGGCAGAACACTTGCAAGCAAAGAAGTACAGATTATGAAAAATGGAAAGAAAAAAATGAACAATAAAATAGAAATTATAGATAATTCTCCTTCTTCTATTGATATTTACATCCAATGTAAGAGAATATCTAAAATAGTATTTGTTTCTTTAGTGTTTTTTATCCTTTTATCTATAGGAGGAATGATTTTAGCAATTATATCTTCAGACGATGGTGAAATATTCATTATTCCTTTACTGATATATGTAGCAAGTTTAATTTATTTAGGTAGATTGCTTTTATGGAATAGTAGAGGGCAAGAAGTATATAAAATATCCAAAGGACAGATTAAATATTATTACGATTATGGCTTGTTTAAGGATAATGAAAATACATTTAAATTTAATTTATTTACTTTAGGTGTTTTGGATAAAAAAAATAATGATGTTTATTTTTCATTTAATGACAATATTAATGAGAGAATAAAAGAAGGCTTTTTGTTAATATCATTGAACGAAGATGATATTGAATCCACTTTATCCATAGATATAAATGATTTAGCTCAAGTAATTAAAAATATAGATTCAAAAAGCAAAGATTTTTTCACTTAAAAAAGGTAATGTAATTTCAATTATCTCTCTATAGAATTTCTCAAAATGACAACTTCGTGCTTATTCAATTTTTAAAATTAAGTGTTTTGTAGTTTCTTTATGTAAAAAATATATCCAATAAACCCTTAATTTTCTTTTCTTAATAACTTCCTGATATTGTTATTGAATTTGTTTGTTGCTACAGAATGATTATCCTATTTTTGTGCGGTAAATTTCACACAAAAACAGCAGTATAAAATGTCAACTTACGTCGTAGTAGGTCTCCAATTTGGAGATGAAGGAAAAGGGAAAATCACAGATGTATTATCAGCCAAGTCGGACTATGTAGTTCGCTATCAAGGTGGTAACAATGCGGGGCACACCGTGTATGTAGGCGAAGACAAATTTGTTCTTCACTTATTGCCATCAGGTGTATTGCAATCCCAAGGGAAGTGTATCATCGGAAGTGGAGTGGTAGTCGATCCCAAAAGCTTTTTTAGTGAGGTTGACTCCTTAGCAAAACGAGGGTTACCAACAGAGCATATCTTTATTGATCGCCGTGCACACATCATTTTTCCATACCATGTTTTGATGGATAGTTATCGTGAAGAAGCAGCCGGAAAAGATTCGATTGGAACAACCAAACGCGGAATCGGTCCTTGTTATGAGGATAAAGTGGCACGTATTGGAATTCGGGCGATTGATTTATTGAATCCTGAAGTTTTGAAAGAAAAACTAAAAATCAATCTGGATATCAAAAATGCTTTGTTCGAAAAGCTGTATGATAAACCCACGTTGGATTTTGATACACTTTACAACGATTACTTAGCCTATGGCGAAAAAATAAAACACAGAATCATCGATGCAGTTGTTGAAGTAAACGACGCAATTGATGACGGTAAAAACGTTCTTTTTGAAGGAGCTCAGGCATTGATGTTGGACATTGATTATGGAACTTATCCGTATGTAACGTCTTCATCTCCTTCAACGGGAGGTGTTTGCGTTGGTGCAGGAATTCCTCCCACAAAACTGAAAAACTTAATTGGTGTTTCCAAAGCCTATTGTACACGCGTAGGAAACGGTCCTTTCCCAACGGAATTAGATGATGAGATAGGAGAAACCATGCGTACAGTTGGCCATGAATTCGGTGCTTCAACCGGTCGTCCACGTAGAACAGGTTGGTTGGATTTGGTGATGTTACGTCACGCATGTCGAATCAATGGAATTACGCATTTGGTGATTACAAAATTGGATGTTTTGAGCGGTTTCGATACGCTAAAAGTTTGTACAGCTTATAAAACTGAAGACGGTGAAATCAAGAAAAACTTCACGGCATCGACCACGAAATTAGATGATTACGAGCCGATTTACGCGGAATTACCCGGTTGGAAAGAAGATATTTGCAACTTGAATTCATTCAATGATTTGCCGAAAAACGCACAAGAATATATTCATTTCATTGAAGAGTATTTAGGAATTGATATTTATTTGGTTTCTGTAGGCCCAGACCGATCTCAGAATATTATCCGAAAAGAATTATTTTAAATAGTTAGGCTACCTCGTGTAGCCTTTTTTATTAAATTAAACTTCAATTCAACATTCACAATTCAACATTTATAATTCCCAAAGTCATGCATAACAAATACCAAAATCCTTTAGAATCACGCTATAGCAGTGACGAAATGCTGTATAATTTTTCACCTCAAATGAAATTTTCTACGTGGAGAAAACTATGGTTGGCGTTGGCAGAGATTCAAAAAGAATTGGGATTGGATATTAGCGAAGAGCAACTTCAGCAAATTCGTGAAAATGTTGATAACATTGATTTTGACGTTGCTGCGGTTTACGAAAAAAAATTCCGCCACGACGTGATGGCACATGTTCATACTTTGGGTGACGTTGCGCCAAAGGCAATGCCGATTCTTCATTTGGGTGTGACATCGGCCTTTGTTCAGGACAATACCGATTTGGTTCAGATTCGGGAAGGGTTGTTACTCGTAAAAAAGAAATTGGTCAATGTAATTCAAGGTTTGCATGATTTCGCTTTGGAATACAAAGATTTGCCCACGTTGGGATTTACCCATTTTCAAGCCGCACAATTAACCACCGTTGGAAAACGAGCTACACTTTGGTTGCAATCGGTTTTGCTCGATTTTGAAGAATTGGAATTCCGAATCAATTCTTTGCAATTCCGAGGTGTAAAAGGAACAACCGGGACGGCAGCGAGTTTCAAGGAATTATTTGACAATGATTATTCAAAAGTCAAAGAATTGGATTCCAAACTTTCCGAACGCTTTGGATTTAAAAAAGTATTGGGTGTAACCGGTCAAACTTATGATCGAAAAATAGATGCCCAAGTTTTAGCGACTTTATCCAATATTGCACAAACCGCTCATAAATTCACCAACGACATTCGTTTGCTTCAAAGTTTAAAAGAAGTGGAAGAACCTTTTGGGAAAAGTCAAATTGGATCTTCGGCCATGGCTTACAAACGAAATCCAATGCGTAGTGAACGAATCGCCGCTTTGTCAAAATTTGTAATTTCCTTGGCAAGTAGTCCTGCCATGGTTGCAGCAACCCAATGGTTTGAACGAACTTTGGATGATTCTGCTAACAAACGATTGGTTATGCCTCAAGCATTTTTGGCCATCGATGCCATTTTAATCGTTTGGAACAATGTGTTGGATGGATTGGTGGTTTATCCCCAAGTAATTTCCAAACACATTCAAGATGAACTTCCTTTTATGGCGACAGAATACATCATCATGGAAGGCGTAAAGCGAGGGGGCGACCGTCAGGAATTGCATGAATTAATCCGTGAACACAGTATGGAAGCTGGAAAACAAGTGAAGGTCGAAGGGAAGCCCAACGATTTGGTGGAACGAATTCTTGCCGATTCTCGATTTAATATCGACAAGGAAAGATTGCAGCAAGTTTTAGATCCTGCAAATTTCATTGGATTTGCTCCGATTCAAACCGAAGAATTCTTGAAAAATCAAGTGAAACCTATTTTGGATCAAAACAAAGATTTATTGGGAATGGAAAGTGATTTGAAAGTGTAAGAATTTACCTTTTATTTCTTAAATAATTCTTCAAAGTTAGTTTTAAAATCGAATTGTCAGAATTTGAATTGACTTTACCTATTCAAAAATATTTCGTATTTTGGTACACTACTAAAAATTAAAAAATGAAAAAAATCTTAATTATTTCTTTGCTTGGCGTTTTTGCTATTGGATGTAAAACCCAGCAGGCAACCGTGTCCGAGTCGGATACCATCACCATGAAAATTGTTCAAATCAACGATGTATATGAAATCGACGCCATCAATGCCGGAAAAAACGGTGGATTGGCACGTGTGGCTTACATCCGAGATTCGATAAAAAATGACTATCCAAATACGTATTATTTTTTAGCGGGTGACTTTTTAAATCCTTCGCTTTTGGGAACGATAAAAGTGGATGGAGAAAGATTGGAAGGAAAACAAATGGTGGAAGTGCTAAATGCGAGTGATTTGGATTTGGTGACTTTTGGAAACCATGAATTTGATCTCAAAGAAAAAGATTTACTAAAAAGATTGAATGAGTCCAACTTCAAATGGACAACCGCAAACGCGCTTCACGTAACCGAGAGTGGTAAACATCCTTTCCGAATGGAAAATGAAAACCGAAGTGATTCAGCTTCGGATTATGAAATTTACACCGCGACCAATTCTTCAGGAAATTCCATAAAATTCGGTGTTTTTAGTGTGGTTCTTCCATCCAATCCCAAAGATTATGTGTTTTACGGCGATATTTACGATGAAGCAGAACGTGCTTATTACGATGCATCCAAAGTGTCTGATTTTGTGATTGGATTAACCCATGTTGCCATTGAGGAAGACAAAGAAATTGCCAAACGAATTCCAAATTTACCTTTGATTATGGGTGGACACGAACACAACAATATGTTGCATAAAGTAGGCAAAACCGTCATTGCAAAAGCCGATGCAAACGCGGTTAGTTTATATGTGCACACTTTAAAATACAATACCAAAACAAAAAATCTAAATGTAGATTCTGAATTGGTGATGGTGACAGACAAACAAAAATCTTCACCGAAAGTTCAAAAAGTTGTCGATAAATGGAACAAAGTTTTGGATGATAATTTAAGTACGTTGGTTCAAAATCCAAATGAAGTTATTTATAATGCAGTTGTTCCATTGGATGGAACGGATACCGCGAGCAGAAGTGAACAAACAAATTTAGGCGTAATGATTGCACAATCAATGGTTTATGTTTACGACGATAAACCGCAAGCAGCCATTTTAAACGGTGGTGGAATCCGAATTGATGACCATTTGGAAGGAGATGTAACCAGTAAAGATATATTTCGAGTTCTTCCATTTGGTGGAAGCGTTTTCAAAGTAGATATGACCGGAGAATTGTTGGAAAAAGTATTGGATTATGGAGAAAACGCAGTCGGAACGGGAGCGTATTTACAACGGTATAATTTGGTTAAAAATGCAAATGGAAAATGGTTGATTGGGAACCAACCCATTGATAAAAATAAAGTGTACAACATTGCGATGAATGACTTTTTGATGATGGGATTGGATGTTCCGTTTTTAAATGCCGACAATCCCGCTGTGAAAAAGATTGACAAACCCAACGAAGGAGAGATTGCACATGATATACGACGTACCATTATCCATTACATAAAAAACGGTCTATAGAATTTCAAAATCTAATTACACCGGAATAGAACGATTGGATTACATACTCAATCGTTCTATTTTTTTTAACAGAAATTGGTTGGAAATCAGGTTTAAATTAAATCCAATTCTACTTAAATTCCCAAATAAATAGTGTACTTTTGCCAAGTAAAATTTTGTGTGAATTCACTTCAATTTGTATAAGCTCATAATAAGGTTGAGCGTTTCTACAACAGACCGTAAATCTGTTTCTACAAGTGAAGTGTATGTTATTTTTTTACCATACTCTTCATTTGTATTTTTGATTTATTAAAAAAAAAGTAAAAAAGAAATATGAATAAACGAATTTTTATTCAAAAGAGATCCAACTTTGACGTTCATAGTCAGAGAGTAACGAAAGAACTACAGAACCTTGTCGCTGGAATAGAGTGCAAGGTTTTTGTCATTTATGATCTATTTGCAATTACGGAAGAACAGCTGCAGTCGACTTTATTTAAAGTGTTTGCAGATCCTGTAACTGACATTGCACATTTAAATTTAGAAGAATTACTTTCTCAATTCAAAGAAGGAACCTCTTATTTCGCATCTGAACCCCTTCCTGGACAATACGACCAGCGTGCTGATTCAGCAGATCAATGTCTTTTGTTGATGGGCGCTGCAGAACCCGAAGTGAAAACAGGCTATTTGTATGTATTCGAAGGTCTTTCCTCTTCTGATTTAGAGAAAGTGAAAAACTACTTAATCAATCCAATTGAAGCCCGCGAAAAAGATTTGAATAAAATCGTTTTGTCTGAAAAAACACCCGTGAGGCCCGTTCCCGTTGTGGAAGGTTTTATCCATGCTTCCGTCAATCAACTGGAAAAAATTCATACCGATTTTGGGTTTTCAATGGGAATGGATGATTTGGAATTTATTCAAGATCATTTCAAATCCATTCAACGAAATCCGACCGAAACCGAATTGAAAGTTTTGGATACGTATTGGTCCGATCACTGTCGTCATACGACTTTTGAAACCGAGATTACAGAAGTTAAATTTGAGAATCAATTCCAAGAAACTCTTCAAAAAACCTTTGATTATTACCTAAAAGTTCGGCAAGAACTGAATATTACCAAGCCGATCCGAATGATGGATATGGCAACCATCATGGGGAAATATTTGAGTCGAACAGGAAAAGTAACAAACATTGATATTTCGGAAGAAATCAACGCTTGTTCCATTGTCGTTCCCATCGAAGTCGATGGCGTAGAAGAAGAATGGTTGTTGCAATTCAAGAATGAAACCCATAACCATCCCACAGAAGTAGAACCTTTTGGAGGCGCTTCAACGTGTGTGGGCGGTGCGATTCGTGACCCATTGTCCGGACGTGCCTATGTTTTTCAAGGAATGCGAATTACCGGTTCTGCCAATCCGTTGGAGAAAGTGGAAGATACACTTCCTGGAAAATTACCCCAACGTAAAATTACCAAAGAAGCCGCGCAAGGTTACAGCTCGTATGGAAATCAAATTGGTTTGGCAACTACCTTTGTAAGAGAAATATACGACGAAGGCTACAAAGCCAAACGAATGGAAGTTGGCTTCGTTGCCGGTGCCGTGAAAAAAGACTGGGTTCGAAGAGAAGAACCGACCGCAGGTGACAAAGTGATTTTAGTTGGAGGACGAACTGGACGCGATGGAGTAGGAGGCGCAACGGGTTCTTCTAAAACACACGACGGACAAAAATTGGAAGAATTGAGTTCCGAAGTTCAAAAAGGAAATGCAATTGTTGAACGAAAAATTCAACGATTATTTAGAAATAAAGAAGTTTTGGCATTGATTAAAAAATGCAACGACTTCGGTGCCGGTGGTGTATCGGTAGCGATTGGTGAAATTGCCCGGGGTGTGAACATCAATCTGGATACCGTTCCACTAAAATACATGGGGTTAAATGGGACAGAAATTGCGCTTTCCGAATCGCAAGAACGTATGGCCGTTGTGGTTGAAGCCAAAGATGCTGAGAAATTTATTCAATTTGCAGAGATTGAGAATTTAGAAGCGACCGTAGTTGCAGACGTAACTTCAGATGATGTGATGACAGTTACTTGGAAAGGAGAAAAAATCGTGGAATTGGATCGAAAGTTTTTGGATACCAACGGCGTTCGTAAACAGGCACAAGCAACCGTTATAAACGGAGAAGATTTACACCCTTTTGCATCCAAAGAATTCTCCAAAGAAAATTTCATTCAACTCGTTCAAGAACTCAATCATGCTTCTCAAAAAGGAATGGTGGAAATGTTTGACAACAATGTTGGAAGAGGAACTATCTTGAATTCGTTTGGTGGAGAAACTCAAAATTCTCCTGAAGATATCAGCGTTCAGAAATTCCCAACCGATGGATTTACAAATGCAGTAAGTATGGCTTCTTTCGGATTTAATCCACAGGTCAGCCGTTGGTCACCGTATCACGGAGCGTATTTCGCAGTGATGGAAAGTGTGGCGAAAATCGTTGCGGGTGGTGGGAAATACGAGGATATTCGTTTGACTTTCCAAGAATATTTTGAACGATTGAGAGACGAAGCAGAACGATGGGGAAAACCATTTGCTGCTTTGTTGGGATCGATTGAAGCTCAAAAACAATTAAGCCTTCCAGCGATTGGTGGAAAGGACAGTATGAGTGGAAGTTACCAAGATATTGACGTTCCGCCGACTTTGATTTCATTTGCGGTTTGTCCCAATGTATCGGAGAATATCACTTCGGCTACATTCCAAAAAATAAATTCCAAAATCTCGGTTTTTATTCCAATGATGACTGAGGATCAGTTGTTGGACGAAACGAATTTGAAAGCCGTTTTTGACTCCATTTACGCAAACAATAAAAATATACTATCTGCAGCCACAGCGAAGTTTGGTGGATTGGCTGAAACTTTGGCTTTGATGACTTATGGAAATCAAATTGGATTTGAGGTGAAAACTTCGATTGGAGTTGAATCGTGGATGAAATATTATCCAACTGCAGTTGTTGTGGAACATGTACAGGATTTGGATATTCCATCGGACATTCAATCCAATTTCCATTTGTTAGGAAAAACCAATGCAAATAAATCCCTTTTATTTGATGGAATCGAAATTCAAAGAGACGAAGTAATGAAAGCGTGGAAATCTACATTTGCCGAATTATTTCCAGAGAAAACATTGAAATCTCAAGCGGCAAAAGAACCATTGGATATTTCCACATCGATTCCAAAACCGGGAAGACCGATTCCGAAAATGAAAGTTGCAAAACCGCGTGTTTTCATTCCCGCTTTTCCAGGAACGAATAGTGAATATGACAGTGCAAAAGCTTTTCAAAAAGAAGGAGCAGAAACCGAAATTGGTGTTTTCCGTAATTTATCGGAAGCAGACATTGAAGAAACGGTGAAGGCTTATACCCGAGCTATCGACAATGCACAGATTTTATTTATTCCGGGTGGATTTTCTGCTGCAGATGAGCCAGACGGTTCTGGAAAGTTTATTGCGACGGTTTTAAGAAACGAAAGAATCAAAGAAAGTGTTCATAAATTATTGGAAAGAGACGGATTGATTTTGGGAATTTGCAATGGATTTCAAGGTTTAATTAAATCGGGCTTATTACCTTATGGTGAAATTCAAGAATTGAAAGAAGATACACCGACTTTGACATTTAATGAAATTGGGCGTCACAATGCGCAATTGGTAAAAGTGAAAGTGAATGATTCCCATTCGCCTTGGCTGGATGGAATGGCTGGAAAGGACTATTGGATTCCCGTTTCCCACGGTGAAGGTCGTTTCGTGGCCGATGAAAAGAATTTGAAAATCCTGTTTGATCAAAATCAAATAGCGACTCAATATATTGATTTAGAAGGAAATATTGCTTCCGAAATGCCTTTCAATCCCAACGGTTCTACTTTAGGAATCGAAGGAATTGTAAGTCCATGTGGAAAAGTTTATGGCCGAATGGCCCATCCTGAGCGTTTCGAAGAAGGCTGTTTCCAAAACATTCCGGAAATGGAGGTGATGAATATCTTCAAAAATGGAGTGACATATTTTTCTTAGTATCAAGTATCAGTCAGAAGGAATGAATAAATATTAAAAACTTTGGAATATAATTCTTTAAGTTAAAAACCCTAAAAATGAAAACAACACACAACACACCGAAGGATGCTACGGATTTCTATCAAAGAAATTGGTTGAAAAAAACGTTAAATGAAGAGGTTTTAGACGGAATGGAAGAAGAGTGCGGTGTATTTGGTGTTTTTTCACCCCATCCCATCGATACATTTTCACTTTCACAATTTGGTCTTTTTGCATTGCAACATAGAGGTCAAGAGGCGTGCGGGATTTCCGTATTGAAAAACGGTGTCATAAAGACCTACAAATCCGAAGGTTTGGTTTTGGACGTTTTTAAGGACATTGAAAACATCGATGATTTTCAGGGAAATGCAGTAATTGGACATACGCGATACACCACCGCAGGAAGTGTGAGTAAAAAGAACATTCAACCTTTGTATGCCGTTAATTATTATGGAAAACCTCATTTTTCCATCGCCCACAATGGAAATGTGTTTGAATACGAAGAATTAAAACAAGAATTAATCAAAGAAGGATTGCCTTTTTTAGCCACTTCCGATTCGGAAGTGATTTTACGTTCGATTCAAAGGCATTCCGATTTGAGTTTACACGAAGCGATTCAAAAAGGATTGAAAGATATCAAAGGGGCCTATTCCATTGTCCTTTTGGCCAAGGATTCGTTGGCAGCTTTTCGGGATCCCAATGGAATTCGTCCGCTATGTATTGGTTTAATTGGTGAAGAAACCTATGTTTTCAGTTCAGAAACCTGTGCCTTGGATGCGATAGGAGCGAAATTCCTTCGCGATGTAAAGCCAGGAGAAATTGTGATTGCAGACAAAGAGGGTTTGCATTCCTATTCTTTGGAACAGCCAACCAAACGAAGAATTTGTTCATTTGAATATATTTATTTTGCCCGTCCTGACTCTACCATGGAAGGACAAGAAATCTACGATTTACGGGTTGCCAGTGGTCGAAAGTTGTACGAGCAATCGCCGGTTGATGCGGATGTTGTAATTGGTGTTCCCGATTCGGGCGTTCCGTCTGCAATTGGTTATGCCGAAGCTTCGGGAATACCCTTTGAACCGATTTTGGTCAAAAACCGATACATGAGTCGTTCTTTTATTTTGCCTTCACAGGAGATGCGAGAACGAATTGTTAATTTGAAATTGAATCCCATTGGTGAAAAAATCCGAGGTCGACGTTTAGTGATTTTGGATGATTCTATCGTTCGAGGTACGACCAGTAAATTGCTGATTAAGATTTTAAAAGAAGCGGGAGCCAAGGAAATTCACTTCCGTAGCGCATCTCCACCTGTGGTTTCACCTTGTTATTTGGGCATTGATATGCCGACCAAAAAGGATTTAATATCCGCCAATATGGATAAAGTCGAGTTGGCGCGTTATCTGGGTGTCGATAGTTTGGACTTCTTATCTGTCGAAAGTTTAATCGATATTTTAGGATCCACCGATCATTGTTTTGGATGTTTTACGGGAAAATATCCGGTGGATAAAGCACATAAAATTGACGAAAATTACCAAAAGAAAATTGAATATTAAAATTCGAAGTTTATAAAATCAAAATGCTCAGTTCTTAGGAATTGAGCATTTTTTTTTGTTTTATTTTTTCTTTGTTATTTGGAGTTTCTTTCTCATTTAAAATTTCCATTGTTGTTTTTTAACAAATGTTAATGAATCTATTGGAAATTAACAATATATATAATAAGTTTGGTAATCCTATAACGGAGATAGACGCAACAGAGAAATAGGTGTAATGAGTTGCGTGTATCCAGCTGTTACCACCAATGCTAAAAAGACAGACGACACTGCAAGACAATGACTAAAATTAAACTCGACATACAGACCATAACAAACAAGTGGACAGACTTTCAAACTGACCGTGTTTTGCTATTGGGACAGGTGACAGAAAATACAGAAATAGCCAACTCTTCGCATTTTTTTAAATTTCTTTTTGCCAGCCGCACAAATGGCACATTTGATTTTGCCCGATACACAAGCCAACGCTTCGCAAAACCAAAAGAGCAATTTTTTTCCAACGAACCAATAACTATAAAGCTGTAATGAAAAAACTTAGAGTTATAGATTTCTTTTGTGGTGCCGGAGGTTTTTCTGAAGGATTCAGGCAAATGGGTTATAAAATCGTTTATGGTTTCGATCATTGGAAACCTGCTGTAGATACTTTTAATCATAATTTCCATTTGAATTGTGAGATAAAAAACATCTTAGATTTCAAAAAATCAATAACTGAAATTGAAAATTTACCCGATACTGAAATTATCATAGGCAGCCCTCCCTGTGTTAGTTTTTCAAGTTCAAATAAATCAGGCAATGCAGATAAATCATTAGGAGTTGAATTAACTGAGACTTTTTTAAGAATTGTTGCTGTAAAAAAACACCAACCTAATTCGATACTCAAAGCTTGGTTTATGGAAAATGTAGTAAACTCGAAGAGATATCTACAAACAGCATATACTTTTAAAGACTTAGGATTATCTGAATGGGCGACTAAAAATAGAATAAGCCCTTTGAAAATAGCAATTGATTTATACGAAAACTCGGCTATTATAAATTCAGCCGATTATGGCTCTTTTCAAGCCAGAAAAAGAATAATATCAGGGGAAATCATTAAAAAAGGCAAACTAATTATACCACAAGCAACTCATTCAGAAGAAGTTCTTAATGGGAAAAAGAGATATTTGACAATTGGAAAGATGAAGAAATATTTCCCTCATCCCTATTCAATAAATTCAGATAAAATTATTACTGATCCCCAGTATAAATTAAAAATCTCACAAAATCAACTGACTGATCATTTCTATGACACGGGAATTTATAAGGTTGAATGGAAGTTTTCTAAATATTGGAAAACCAATCATCCATTTATGGGAAAAATGTCATTTCCTGAAAACGAAAACAAACCAAGCCGTACTATTACCGCAACGAAAATAGCAAACTCAAGAGAGTCTATTATATATAAAGCTGAAATTGAAAGATTTGGAGATGGGGAATTTCGGCTCCCTACAGTCAGAGAAGCAGCAATAATAATGGGTTTTCCAATTACCTATCAATTTTTAGGCTCAGATAATAATAAATGGCGTTTAGTTGGTAATGCAGTTTGTTGTTCAGTAAGTAGAGCATTTGCTGAAATTGTTTTAGGTGAACTTAAACTTACAGTACCGAATAATTTTAAATTAAATAATAATACAAATATTGAGGGTATAACAAACCTTAACACATACAAATTAAAGACATTTGATAAACCACCAGTAAAAAATAAAGGTTCAAGATTTAGAAGGCACGCAATTAAAGATGGGAATTTAACAGTGACATTATCCAATTATGATATTGAGAGCAATCCTAAATCTTCCGAGGGTAAGTGGTATACTTCAGTTCAATATGGGACAGGCAAAGGATTTCCAATTCAAAAAATTAATGACAATTTCTTTAAAAATATTGAAGAAATAATTAAAGAATATGAAGTGGGAAAAGATTTTTTGAAATATATCAATAATGGGTTTTCTAAGAAAATTGGAAATGCTAATGAGCTTCAAAATCTTTATGAACAACAAAAATCGAATAGTAATTTAACAGAACCAACCGAGCTAGTCGATATAGTTCAAGAAAAACTTAATGAACTTGATTTAGAAGATAAAGAATTTGAACAGACAAAAGATAAAATATTTAAGCATAAAGACAAGGTGCCAGTAAAGCAACTTTTTGCATTATACGCAATAAATAAAATCTCCTCAATTGCAAATAATAAATAATTATGGCTGTTACATTTCATCCAAACAACCCAATTGATGCATTGGAAACCATAATTGTTAAGGAAGATGGCACTCCTCTTCAAGGCGAAATTGATGTATATAGAAAACTTTGGAATGACCTAGGTAAAAGTGTATTAGAGTGGGATGTTTGGCACGATTTAAAATTACCAGAACATTCAGACAATTTTAATTATTATAAAAAAACAAGTGCTCAAATTGACTTTTTAATTCTTTGTAAGTTTGGACTTTTAATATTAGAAGTGAAAGGGGGATTAATTTCTACTAAAAATAATGTGTTTTATTACGGAAGAAACTTTGACACTCCTATGAAACAAAATCCCTTTAAACAAGCCGAAGGCTATAAATACACTTTAAAAGACAATATTCTAAATAACTTTAAAAATTGTTTTTTTTGTGAAACCGTAGTTTTCCCTCATGTGAACTACCCTTTCGAATCAAAATTGATTGATTCAAATTTACTTTGGTCAAAATATAAAGCTTCATCTTTTGATAATTCAATTGAAAAGTTTCTAATAAACGCTATTGAATATTCAAAAAACAAGCACAAGAAGCACTTTAGAAACTACAACGATTTATCACTTAAAGAATATGTAGCAATAAAAAATATTCTCAGTCCTATCATAAGTGATAGGAATAAGTTAAACACAATTAATACCCTTGAATGGTTAGGTATACAAAACATAGAGATTCTAGAAGGTTTATATAAAAATCCTAGGATAATGATAGAAGGACCTCCAGGATCTGGTAAGACTACAATTGCTAAAGCTTTTATTGACAAGCAACATCACAAAAATGGGATTTATTTGTGTTGGAATAATTTTCTAATGCACTATACTAGATCTATCTTAACTGAAAGAAACCTTACTAGCAATGTTGAAGTAACAACTTTTTTTAGATTTTTTCAAAAGATGAATCCTTCTCTGGATTTTAAGGATTTAAGCTTAATGAATGAAGATGAGTTTTATGAAATGGTCAAAGACACAATTCAAAAACTAAAGATGGATGGTCTATTTATGCCTTATGACTTTATTGTAATTGATGAGGCACAAGACTTATTTGATAGAGGCTTGGATTTATTTATAAATAAGTTTTCAGGATTTAAAGGACAGGGGTTAACAAATGGTAATTCACTTATCCTTTATGATATTGACCAGAGTTATTCAAACAGTGGGCGCAACGTTTCTGAAATTGCAGATTTACTTACCGAATATTACAGTCATTTTAAAATAAATGAAGTAAAAAGAAGTGCACAAAACCCGAATATAAGAAATCTATCCTCTGAAGTTTTAGAAAAGCCAACAATTATACTAGATGAACAGTTTGAAGACTTATTTCCAAACATTAAAATCAACTATCATAAATCATTAAAAGATTTAAAAAAACACATTGTCAAGAATATCTTAACTCCTATTCGAGAGACGGATTCATCTTTAATAGGTAAGAACTGTGTTCTACTAATTGAGTCAACTTTTTTACAAGGCACTTACAAAGGTGAAGAAGATTTAAGAGAGTTACTTATAATAAAAGACGTAGAGGAATTAAATGAACAAAACTTAGCAGGAACAAGTAATAAATTACGTTATACTTCAATTCTAAAATACAAAGGCCTTGAAAAAAATAATGTTTTTTTAGTCGTTTCTGAGCCGTCAGAACTTAATAAATATGAACTTTTTGTCGGGATAACCCGTGCTATTTTGAATCTTGAAATCAATATTGTGAAATAATGGGAACCTTCAATAAACATATAAGCAAACATTTAGATAGTTTTCTTGAATTAAATAATCAAGCTCTTTTTGAAAACGTTTTTGAAAAATTAAAATCAGAAAACAAAGAAGAATATAGAAAGTTGCTCCAATATCTATTTTGTATTATTGAGAACTCTAGAAATCAAGAAAACGAATTAATCACCATAAACATTCATTTTGAAAAAATAATTAATGATAGAGACAAGACTTTAATTGCAGAGTTTTTATGGCACTATTATTTTGAATTTCAACATTTAAATGAAGAAGGTAATAAAATCAATGAAATTCTAAAAAGTAAAATATCTGATTTAAATCAAGAAGTAAAAAAAGATCTTTATTTACCAACCAATAACAAAAAGTTAACTAAACAAATATTTGAAAATAGAAAAAGAGACAGAAAACACCTTGATTATTATAGATCTCTAAATGAAAGAGCCTCCTTAACACCTGAAACTCTAATAAACCTCAAGTTAAATCAACTGAATTTTCTAAGTAAGTTTTATGAGAACAATCCAGTGTATTTACCTGCAGAAGTAGACAAGTTAACTGATTTAAATTCTTTTGTATTATATAATACAAAAGAATTTAATGACATTAGAACTTTACAAATCAACACTACACCATTACTTCAATTAATTAAAAACATTGTTTTGTTTGATTGCGAGAATAGTGTAAAACGATTTTCTCCGTTCAATTTCCAACAACTATCTAATTTAAATGATCATCACGGAACAAAAATTAATTTATTTCTAGTTGTAACTTTCTCAAATAAAGAGAATTTAAATTCCATAAAAACTAAAATAAATAGACTAAAGGAAAGATACTATATACCTAATCAATCAAGCTATATAATTACACGTCAGGAATTTGACTATTTAGTGCAACAAGAACACGTTGATGAACCAGAAATTAGTTTTTTAGAACCTTCAAGTTCAGTCTTTTGGGAAGATTTTCATCTTGAGACAAAAATAAATGGATTGTATGAACTACGTTCTATCAAAATGATGAATGTCTATTCGCTATGTTTCAATCAAGAAATAAAAGAATATATTCTAACCCATATTTTTTCATCAAATATAAACCGTAGCCTAATAACTGAAGATACTAAACAAGAAATTTTTAATTTACCAAATGAAGATATTCTAAAATTAAAAGACCTATTAAGTAATGTGTTAGATTTAATAATTAATACAGATTTGAGATCTAGTATAAATGATTGTATATCAGATGATACTAGAATAATTTTAGATGATTCCATTCTTAAAAATGAGGGCTTTCTTGATTTAATTAAAAAATCAATCAATGTAAGGTCTAATAGAATATTTATAAGTTGGGATAACCTTGAAGAAAAACCTGCTAATGAGGTTATTATACTTTCCTATAGAGACCAAGGGAATTTTAACAATCATTTTTATCCAAATATAAATGAAATACAAGTTTCTAAATTTTCTAAAACAAAGTGCATCTTCCCAGCATTATTATTTAAGAAAAATTACGAATGGTCTAAATATAATCAAGCAAAAGATTATTACAAATTACTTGATCACCCCATAAGAAGAAATCATTTTGACTGGAAGAAATTTAAAGAAAAGATACAGGAACTTAAACCCGAAAAACCTATAGATATTTCCTGGGACTTAGAAAGCGATTATTCCAGTTCTGATACAAGAATTACTTATAAAATAGTATTTGAAAATAACAGACAAAACACTTGTAACCCTTCAGATTTGCATATTTATTATGAAGATGATAACAAAGAATATAGAATTCAACCTATAAGATGGATTTATGAAGAGTTAGAGATGGAAGATAATAGGTTGTCTGTTCAAAAACTTGATGAATTAATAGAAGAGTTTAATCCGGCGGAAAGGCTAATAGACACCGAACAACAAGACAATGACTTATTAATTATTCGAAATCAATTTGATTTAGGAGAAGAAGGTGCAGGCCGTTTGTGGAAAATACTTTTGGCAAGAAAGGTAGCTAACTCAAGTGTAGAGAAACTTTACAATGATTTGAAAATGTTATTTAAGATCAATAATTTAGATATTGTTTCCCAAAATCATTTTGAAAGCACTTGGATAAACCCTGAGTCAGTATCTTTAGTTCCTAGAGGAAATAAAACGTTCAAAGTGCTATGTAAATATTTAGGGTTACCTACAACCTACTTAAGAATAATATATACCATAAAAAACAGAAATATTAATGGTAGGCGAAATGCCACTCGTATTTATAGTAAATTATTAAAAGACCTCTTTAATGACGGCTGTTTTGATGAAGAGGCAAATCCTGAACAAATTTTATTTTCAAAAATAGAGCACTACAAAACCAATCACAATTTGGATGAATTAGGAATTGATGAAGAAAATCCATTATCAGGTCTAAGCACACTAATAGAACTCTTAAAACCTGAGTTAACCTTTAAAGAAGTAAGAAGCATAGAAAAAAGAGAAGAATGAGCAAGATATTCAATAAAAGAGAAGAACTAGAGCGCTTTATTAGAGAGCAGACACTAGGACCAGGGATTAGTGGTTACCGATTTGTAAACTTAAATGCAATTTGCAGTACAGAAAAAGATCTTAAAGCCGCTTTTCCAATAAATAATGAGTTTGAAATCTTAAACACAATGCCAGCTGCTTTATATAGTACAGGCATTTTATTTCCCAAAGATGATAGTAAATCAGCAGAAGTCGGAGCACAAACAGATTCAAATGATGATGAAAATGGCGATGAGAATAAAGAAGAGGAGAAAGATGTTGAAAATTTTAAAGATGAATTAGGCAATATAGATAATACTGACACTATAGAACTTAATCAATTATTTCCTCAAACTATGGGGCTTACGTTTTGTTTGAAGGAAGATTTTTTGAAAGAAGGTAATATGAGTTTCAATATTAGCACACGCTATTATCGAAAGTTGAAAAAAGATGATTTACTAAATATAGGAGTTTTATGTGAAGTAAATCCAGATTTATTTCACCAGTTTCTAACAAGTAATGAGTTGTCTAAATACATCTCTATTGTAGATTTTGGTTTAAATAAATGTATAAAAGCCAACTTTAAACTAACTAATGATGAGACAAAAATAATAAACCAAATATTACAATCAATTGAAAATGTTGAAGCAAAAGAAATATTTGAAAAAGACGTAAAACCCTATATTAAAGGTTCCTTAAATTTTATTCCCAACCATTTGAGTAGTTTAATTCAAACAATCTACACTGAATTAAAGAACAATACGGATAATAAAGAAACCAGAAAAAAACTCTATGAAGCCTCTCAGAAGGTGGAATTGCTTGAAAATTTTAAAAGCCATATTAAGGACCTACTCAATTTATACAGAAATACAATTTGGGCATCAGAAAACCTGCATGCTAAAGTGAATATAGCTGATATTAAATTTGACTCTAACACAGCAAAAAAATCTTATTTAGCTAAAAAGTCTAAAGAATATATAGAAAAGATTACTGTAAAAAGAAGTGATAACACAACTTCGGATAGTTTACAGCACCTTTTCAAAATACCACTAGATAAAGAAGAATATGCGTCTTTATCTGCTAATATTCAACTAAGTAGAGACTCTAGAAAATCCAACAACAAAGTATTTGTAAAAATTCAATTAATCAATGATAGTACTGGCTTCAAGGAAGACCCAGAGGGTAAAAGGTATTACTCGGTTGCAACTGAGAAAGTAAATAATAAAGCGTTTTTTGGTGTAAAAATCGCTTCAGAAAGTGATAATATAGTTCCTTACACAAATTACGAGTATAAAAAAGACGTGGATGGACAATTTAATGAAGATACAACCACTAAGTTTATTTATCATCAGTTTGAGGATTACGCAATTGGTCACGGATGTTCAGTTAACTGGCAAAAATACAATGATAAGATAATTGTTGAAACAGAATATTTGCCTGCTTGTGAAACGCCTGATATAGAGCCTATTCCCAGAGAAAAAAGCAAGGAGCCAATTGAAATAAAGAGTGGAGAATTTACTTCTCCTCCATTTTTAGCAAATTCTAAACCGCAAGAGTTTAAATGGCTTTCAACATTCTCGGATGCCGATAACGAAGACATCGTTTCTGGCTTATTAGAGTTTGTAAACTCCTATGGAAAATGGATTCAGCAGAAAAGAGAGAACCCGAAATATCAAGGCGAACATAATGAGATTGCGAATCAAGAACTGTATAAGTGTGAAGAGGATTATAAGAGAATGAAGAAAAACATTGAGAGCTTATTAGACGGTAAGAGCAATGTTGAAAATCTAAATTCTTTTCGTTTAATGAATGCTGCTATGTTTATGCAGTTGTTTCATTCGGTAAAAGCCAAGAATAGTGAGATACTAGATATAATGGCAGAAGACAACTTCACTGAGTTTAATTACGATTTTTACAAAAAAGCCGATGATAGATTATTTTCTAAAACTGAGTCAGCAGGATGGAGAGCATTTCAGCTCGCATTTATTCTTTTAAATCTAGATGGCATTTACAAAAACAAAAATGATGACCAATGGATTGCAAGAAACGAGTGGGTTGACTTGGTTTGGTTTCCTACCGGTGGTGGTAAAACAGAGGCATACCTAGGCCTAATTGCTTTAACCATTATTAATAGGCGAAAGCTATACAAAGAAAGAGGTGGCGGTGTTGCCTCAATAATGCGATATACTTTACGACTATTAACAATGCAACAGTTTCAACGTGCAACTCTTGTAATTATGGCATTGGAATTATTGCGAAGATGGAATGAGAATCAATTAGGATTAGAACCTATTACGATAGGTTTATGGGTTGGTGATAATTCATTGCCAAATTCTATGGAAGGGTTAATAGAAGAACTTCAAAAATTAAAAGATGGCACAAAAAACAAAATTCCATTTACTAATTGCCCTTGGTGCAATTCCGATTTAAGGCCTATTCCATCAGGTGGTGTTGTTACGCAAAGAACAGATATATTTAACTTAGGTAAAGCACATCTTTATTGTGAAAACAAAAACTGTTCTTTTAATGAGCCAAATTTTTTCACTAGTGATTCTTCAAAAGGAGCTATTCCCGTTAATCTATGTGACGAAACCATTTACCAACACCCACCGAGTCTGTTGTTTGGTACGGTAGATAAGTTCGCACAATTAGCTCATAAAGTTGATGGGGATAATAATCAAAAAGACTCTAGGAGGTTATTCGGAAGAGGAAACTGGGAACAAGGAAAGCCTCAAGATGGTTATTTGCCGCCTGATTTAATTATTCAAGATGAGCTTCACCTTCTTTTAGGTCCTTTAGGATCTGCTGTTGCATTATTTGAATCTGCTGTGGATCAATTATGCTCAAGAGAAGATGGTACTCGCCCTAAAATAATATCTTCAACAGCAACTACCCGAAACACACAACTTCAAATTGCAGCTTTATTTGGCAGAGAAGTTAAATTATTTCCAAAGCCTGGTGTAGAGTGTGATGATTCTTTTTTTGCTTTTTACAAAAGAAGATTTAATGGAATTGAAAATATTAAGCCCGAATATATTGCCAAAAGGAAATATGTAGGCGTTCTACCTACGGGAAGGACTCAAATTTGGATGCAGATGCGTTTGTCTGCAATTTTAATGACCCATAGAGTGATTTTTGAATTGAAAGAACTGGGAGTCTGTCATCCGATAGACTTTGAAAAGTATGATAAGGAATTCACAAAAACAATGGATTATTATCACACAATCATATCTTATTTTAATAGTTTAAAAGAAGTTGGTAAAACACAATCTCAAGTTCAAACTTATATTTTAAAAGAATTTAGAAAGGTGTTTAATCGTGTGCTAAGACCTCAAAAGTTGATGCACGCTCTTTATACTTATGGTCCTATACAGGAAGCAGAATTAACAGGAAGACTATCTGGGGAAGAAGTTAAAAATGAATTAAAAAATGTTGAATCTAAGTGGAAGCCAGAAAATAGGTTTGCTCACATAGAAGATGAAGCTATTAGTCGAGGTAAAGTACCTCCAGAATTTGTAGTGGCAACTAATATGATTTCTGTAGGAATTGATGTTTCAAGGTTCAACACCATTATTATGAATTCAATGCCAAGAAATACTGCAGAATATATACAAGCGAGTAGTCGTGTAGCAAGAAATGATTATGGCCTTGTACTTACAGTTCATCACCCATTTAGAGCAAGAGATATTTCTCATTATGAAAAATTTATTGAGTTTCACGAAAAGATGTACAGTTATGTAGAACCTATTTCAATCACTCCTTTTACAAAAAAAGCTATTGAACGATATCTAGGTTTGTACTTAGCAACAATGATAAGGCATACTAGAGATGAATTTACAAATAGAAAGTCGGCTAAAGATATCGCTAATTTGAGTAATGATGATATAAACGAATTTATAAATGATTTGATGAGTTACTTTGAATTAAAGAAAAGTAAACTAGACTCATTTGACTCTCTTATTCAAAATATGCTAAAAGAAGAAAATTTAAACCAAATGAAAGAATGGCTTACTGAGGCTTTATATGAATGGAAAAACCGAGAGGATGAATTAGACAACCAAACAGATTTAGTCTTTAGTAGGGCTGTCAATAGAGCTAATCAACTAATACGTCAAGAACAACTGTATGTAGATATTGACGCTTATGAAGGCACTATTCATAGCAAAAAATGGCAGGTACCTATGTCTTTAAGAGTAATCGAACCAGAGGCAGCTATTAAAATAAATTCAATTTAAAATGAGAATACTTCAAGAACATCAATATAACCAAGGCATTGGAAAATATAAATTACTATCATCAACAGCTGGTGTAGGATCTATTATAACTACAAAATTTGGTACTTATGTATTAATTTCCGACATAAATAAATGGCAATTTGTTACTATTTTTAATAATAGAATAAATATTCTTTTGCAAAGCCCTCCCAAGGATATTTATGATGGAATTAAAAGAGAAGCAAAAAATTTAGGGCTAACACTTGTTGATGATAAACGTTTTGTAAAATTCATTCAACATGAAAAAAAACTTAATAATCTAGAATGTTTAGTGGCTATCCCTCAAATGGCTCTAAACGAAAATTTTAATTCTATAAACTGGATAAAAAAAGTACACGGCAGAACTGAGCCTGCCCACCCAATTGCAATGGCTTTAAATGAAGTTAATGGCGATCCTGGAAAAGCTAAAGATTATCAAATACAGGGCACTCATTTCCCTAAATGGTTTTTAGGTGCAAAAAAACATAAGGGTAAGCAAGAATTAAAAAAAATTGATGAATGGAAAGATTTATGGATTAAAAAAGGAAATACTAAAAATACTTTTTCTCCACCTCGTGACGCCAATGTGAAAATTAAAGATTCTAAAGGCAATCAAATAAAAAGTACTTACAGGGACGCAAATAATGATCAAATAAGCATTCCTTTATATAAGGAACTATCTCAAACAAATTTGATATTAATTTGTCCAAACGGCCATTTATCAGATATTCCTTGGGCAAAATTTCTATACTGGAAAACACAAAAGGAAACATTTCAACCTGATGTTGATGAAAAAGGAAAAGATCTATTCAACCTTCAAACTTGTTGTCCTAACCCAGATTTAAAATGGTCTGAAAGCACAACAAAATCAGAAGGGTATGGTTCTGTTTATATTGAGTGTTCTAAATGTGGTTTGGGTTCAGGTAGTTCTGAAAAACCAAAAATTACCTTAGAGGGTATTAATAGTTTGAAACCAAAATGTTTTGGACAAAAACCCTGGGAAATTGACCCAAGCAATCCTGAACACTTGCCATTTGAAAAATGTTATAAAAATGGTGATGAAGAAAATAGTGAAAGGGAAGAAATGAGCGTGGCATTGGTGACAGCCAATAACACCTATTATGCAAACGGGTTCTCAAGTTTGTTTATACCAATGCATCTGGCAGAAGAAAAAACAGAAGAGCTACATGGGGCTTTAGTACGATTAAATGAAAAATACCAATCAGAATGTAAAAGACGAGTAAAACAAAATAGAGTAATAAGGACTAAAAATGAATATTGGGATAATTTTGATATAGAAGGTTTTATTTATGATGACGAAGGATTGCAACCTGAAAACTATAAGGCTTTTGTTGATACTCTTAAAGGAGAGTTTTTGAATGAGAAAGAAGATGAAAATGATGGTGATTTTCACGAGAATTATAGATTTCAAGAATATAAATGCTTTTCCCTGAACACATCGTTTGAAGGTACGAAAGAGAATAAAGGTCTAAGTTTTAAAGACATAGATTTATGTGAAATCCTATCAGAGTATTTTTTTAAAATTCAACAAGTAGACGAGTTAAAAGTCACTAATATTCAATTCGATTTCACCAGAGTAAAACCTAAAGAAAGAATCGTAAAAATTAATGAGAACGGAGATAGAGACATTCAAGAATCATCTTCTGGTCAGAATATATTTTCCATTAAAGACAATGATCTTTATGTTTTACCTGCTAATGAAACATTGGGCGAAGGACTTTTTTTTCAATTTGATGATCAAAAAATTGAGAAATGGTTAAAGGAAAATCCAGCCCTTCATACTCGCTTCAATCATTTTTTAGATAGAGAAATTAATTCTAAACAACAGGGTGCTAGTTTTATGCAGAAAATTAAAAACAACGGAATTAAACATTTTTTAATTCACTCCTTTTCTCATATGATGATGAGAGAATTAGAGTTTTCTTGTGGCTATCCAACAGCTAGTCTAAAAGAAAGACTATATATCTCGACCAACCCTGAAAAGGAAATGTCAGGTTTACTCATATACACAGCGGAAGGTTCAGAAGGTAGTATGGGAGGCTTAGTTTCACAAGGAGAACCTGAAAAGGTGCTTGCTATCATTAAAAAAGGATTAAAAAGGTCAGTTAACTGTTCTTCTGATCCATTATGTTGGGAATCTGATGGACAAGGAATTTATGATTTGAATTTATCTGCGTGTTTCTCATGTTCTTTAGTTGCAGAAACAGCCTGTGAAGAAATGAATTTAGGTTTAGATAGGAGAGTTTTAGTGGATGATGAATTTGGATATTTTAAAAACTTGAATATTTAATTTTAAACTAATTCAAACTGAAGATTTTACTTTAAGAAACCAAATTTTGTCAATGTCTACTTCTATTATTTCTCAAATAATCTTTCTAACTTAAACATTACCTTATCTAAATTTCTTAAGAAAATCATATAAATATCAGAGACAATCAAATTGCGTCAAATTTTTAAGCAACATTCGAAATCATAAATTCTTATCAATAAGTATGGAAAATTATAAACTAATTAACGAATTCATCTCGAAGATTAATTCAGGCGAAATTGACGCCGCCAATTCAATAAAAGAATTAATAAGTAGTTCAAATTTTAAAAATAACATTGCAACTCTGGATAAGATTTTTTTTGAAAATAAATTAAAATCGATTGATGCAGAGAACCATGCTGAAATAATTTCTTTCATACAAGATGTTCATAAAATAAAATCTGGCAATTACAATGATTTCAATATATGGAGCTCTTCAAAAACTCATTTAAATAAAACAAATAAAGATTTGATTAATCAGCATCACAAATTAAATGAGCGTGTTGGTTTTCCTGATAATGGAAACGGTCTTTATAAATCCTTTTTGGGTAATAAAAACCTTCTAAAATTCATTAAAAATAAATATAATTTACTTCAAGATACAAAGGAAAATACTAACTATTCATTTAACTTATTAGTACAATTCAATGAATCCTGTAAATACTCTGGCCTAACTTATCATCCTCAACTCATCACAAGATACATAACCTCATTAGCCACAAAACCATTCGTTATATTAACAGGTCTTTCGGGTTCAGGAAAAACAAAACTTGCACAAGCTTTTTCACAATGGATTTCTGAAGATTCCTCTCAGTATTGTATAGTACCGGTTGGAGCAGATTGGACAAACAGAGAACCTCTTTTGGGATATGTAAATGCATTAGACAATAGTGAATATATTTTACCAGAAAATGGCGCATTAAATTTATTGATTGAAGCTAATAAAAAGGGAAATTCCAAAAAACCTTATTTTCTAATTCTGGATGAAATGAATTTAAGCCATGTAGAACGTTATTTTGCAGACTTTTTAAGTGTAATGGAATCCAAAGATCAATTTAAACTTCATAGTTCAAAAGAGAATTTGAATGTCAGTTCAAATTATAAAAACAAAGATCTTTTTACAAGTTCAGTTGAAGTGCCAAGTTCCATTAGTTGGCCTACAAATTTGTTTGTTATTGGAACAGTTAATATTGATGAAACAACCTATATGTTCAGTCCCAAGGTTTTAGATAGAGCCAACGTGATTGAGTTTAGAGTTAATAAAGAAGAAATAACTTCGTTTTTAACTTCACCGTCAGAAATTGACATGGATAAACTAAACCACGCTGGAGAATCCATGGGTTCAGACTTCCTAAAAACAGCAAACAATAAATTATTTGAGGACAAAGACACTACAGAGTTAAACACTAGGTTAATTAAATTCTTTGAAGAGTTACAAAAAACAGGTGCTGAGTTTGGATATCGATCCGCATCAGAAATTCATAGGTTATACAACCAATTAAGTGTTTTGGATAAATCTATTAAAGATGAATCGAAAATAGATATTGCAATTATGCAGAAATTACTTCCAAAACTCCATGGTTCAAGACGTAAACTCTGTCCTACTTTAGAAATTCTTGCTTCATTATGTGTAAAAGAAGGAACGGATGTTTCAACAGCATTCTTAAACAATAAAGAGGTTATAGATTATATAAACAACGTTGATATCTTATATCCACTATCTCTTGAGAAAATCACAAGAATGTACCAAGGTGCCATTGACAATGGTTTTGCTAGTTATGCCGAAGCTTAAAATATGGAGAAAGTTCAATCCATAGAAATTGATTTATCGCATATAGAAGAAGGCTTATACTTATTTATTGATGCCAGCAAAAAAGGCGATATAGAAGTAGATGCAAATAATTTATATGAATATGAACCTACTTATCAAATTAAAGAGGGGCAATTCTATGACTTTGAATTTTCTCATACAAATGACGATAATGCAAAAAAATATCGCCTTCTGTGTTTAGATCAAAGTAATATAATAAAAAACAGAAAACGAAAAGAACATATAGGAATTATAGCACCCAACATTTTTGTGGGAACATTGACTTTACAAATCCTAAATACGGAAGAGCCAGATAAAAGATGGGATTTAAAATTAGAGGTTCAATCTATAAAGACAAATTATAGAAGTGATTATCAATACATGCTTAGCGACATTACGTCCAAATGCACGGATTTAATTCTTCAAGCCAATTCACCTGTTAGTCATTCCTTTGAAACCGACTTTGAAACGGATAACAAAACACTTTACCAGCGATTTGCATTTGTAAGTTCTATCATTCAATCTGAAGATTTTGAAGATGCAATGCAAAGAATTGTTACCAATCCAACAACGAATTGGATCGAAGAATCAGAAGTGTCAGATGTTCGTAAAATTAAGCGCTTTAAAAATGCTGAACTCAAATCACTAATTAATTCAAACAATAGAATTAAGTTAAAAGATTCCCATCCGCTTTTTAAAAAGGGAATAAATTCCGTTGCCACTAAAATTACAACTTATAGAAAGTTTGAAAGTGTAGATACTCCAGAAAATCGTTTCATAAAACATGCTTTGGAAGTTTTTCTTAAGTTCTGTATGGATATTTCTAATCACCCAAATGCAGGAGTAAGATTGCGAGAGGAAGCGGAGAATGTTTCAGAAAGATTAGAAACACATTTACAACATGATCTCTTCAAAGAAATTTCACGGCCAACAACCTTAAAGTTAAACAGTCCAACCTTACAAAAAAAAGAAGGATATAGAGAAGTTTTAAATACGTGGTTGAAATTTGATTTAGCAGCTAAACTTATTTGGAACGGAGGCGATGAAGTGTATAGCGGCGGCAAAAAGGACATTGCTACTTTATATGAATATTGGTTGTTCTTTAAATTGTTGGATGTTTTAAATAACATTTTCGACATTGAACCAAAAGAAATTGAAAAACTTATTGTTCCCTCACACGATAAATTAGGATTACAACTAAAACAAGGAGAAGTCATAGCTTTGATTGGCATTTACACCAAAGCCCACCGAAAATTAAATATTCGATTCAATTATAACAAAAAGTTTTCAGGAGGAACATTTAAAATCTCAGAATCAGGAAGTTGGACTACATCATTAAGACCGGATTACACCTTATCGATTTGGCCTACTACATTAAAAGAAGTGGAAGCAGAAGCAAAAGAGCAAATAGTTCATATTCATTTTGATGCGAAGTATAAAGTTGCCAATATAAATCAAATCATAGATCAAAATAACACCGATCAAAGTTTAGATGAAGAGAAAAAGGAAAATCTAAAGGGAATTTATAAAAATGCTGACTTATTAAAAATGCATGCTTATAAAGATGCGATCAGAAGAACAGGTGGTGCTTATGTTTTATATCCGGGAGATACAGAAAAACCACTTAGAGGTTTTCATGAAATATTACCCGGCTTAGGGGCATTTCCAATCAAACCTGTCGAGAGTAGCAATGAAACCATTTATTTAGAAAACTTCATAAAAGAAGTTTTAAAACATTTCTTAAACTCTGCTTCTCAACGTGAAAATTTGGCCAATAAGCAATACCAGATTTACAAAAATGATACGCCTAATGAGGTTTCAGAACCAATTCCCGAATATTTTGGAAATGATGTATCGCAAAAACTTATTCCAGATGATACCTTTGTATTAATTGGTTTCTACAATTCGGAAAAACAACTTAAGTGGATTTCCAATAAAAAGAAATACAATTTTAGAATGGGAACTAAAAAAGGTTCTTTGCTTTTAACTAATGAGGTTGTATCTGCAAAATATTTACTTCTACATACGCATCAAGAGAAATCATCTGGAAATCTTTGGCGAATTGTAAGTAAAGGACCTAAAGTTCTTTCAAAACAGGAAATGATTAATATGGATTATGCAGATCCTCAGCAAGATTATTATTTAATTATTGATATTGAGCCTGCTAATGAAACTGAATTCCAAAATATTCAATGGGATTTTAGAAAGCTTAAAAACTATAAAGACAGACGGGCATCCGCAATTCCTTTTACAGCAAATCTATCAGAATTTATGCGTTTTAAAATCCCACAATAATTATCTATTAAATTCTATTATAAAATACCAATAGCTCTCATTCTCCTAAATCTTTTAATAAATACTAACTTTCTCATTCCATCCAATTCAACTCCTATGAAATCACTACTAAAACTAATTTTCACATCTTTAATCACATCTTTAATCACATCTTTTATTTTAACAAGCTGTGAAAAACAAAACAAAGCGAACCAAGAAGGAGTAGAGCACCAAGTAATAGAAAAGGATGAAGTGTTTTTGGAGGATTTGATAGAAACCCAATTGGGTGAAACTAAGTACTATGTTTCGATTCCTGAGGACTATACGTTGGAAGGAAATGATGTGAGTGATTTTGCGGTGTATTATTTTTTCCCAACCGATACATTAATTACCAAAACATATTCTGGAGGATTTTATTTCGGAAACCATCCATCTCTTATGGAACAAAATGACTCTTGTTCCACTCGAATTTCTAAAATGAAAATGCTCAATCAACAAGCGGAGTGGACGATATATACTTGTCCCGACGAATATTTCATGCAAACCCTTATAGACAGCGAAAGTGGGGAAGATTGGAATCAAACAATTCACGCTTTTGGAGAAGCGCGTTCAAAAGAAGAATTGAAAAAATTAGAACGCATTTTCTCCTCCTTGAAAATGAAAGAGGAATAAGAAAGAAAATTGAATTCCGAAAGAATTGAAATTCTTTTTAAGTTTAACCCAAAGTCAGTGAGTCATCAAAAAAAATTGTTTGCATTGAAACATAGCAAAATTTAAAAATACCAGAGTATGTGTATTCTGATTTTTTTATTCGAAAACAGGATTTCGGATTTGACAAAAAAGAGTTTACTACGATTCTAACCATTAAATAAAACTTGCCCATGAAATTTTTAACCAAAAATGAAAATATTGTATCTTTGATAAAAAGCAAATAGAATGGATTTACAAACGAGAAAATTAGAACTTATTCAAGAATTTTTAAAAATTCAAAGTGTAGATGTCATTTTACGTATAGAAAAAATCTTGAATATAGAAAATAATAGACCTGAACAAGAGAATCTTAAACCAATGACCATAGAGCAATTTAATTCTCGGATAGACCAATCTATGGAAGATTCAAAAAATGGTCGATTAATTGAAGGGAAAGAGTTAAAAACCGTAATGGATAAATGGACTTAAAATAGTATCGGTACAATAACTCCAAATTAACCACAAAAAAAAACCGGACTTAAAATGAATCAAGTCCGGTTTTTTTATTTTAAATAGAAATTTTATTTCTTAATAATCTTTTTACTTACGGTCGTATTTCCACTTTGAATTTGAAGAATGTAAACACCTGAAGACAATTCAGAAATTTGAATTGTTGAATGGGTTTGATTCAACTTCCCTGTTTTTACCAAAGATCCTGCTGTGTTGAAAATTTGATACGCTGAATTTGCATTTTCTGTATTAACATGTACAAGATTCGAAGTTACAGTTGGATAAATACTTATAGTAGCGTTTGTTAAATCAGTAACACCCATAGATGCTTCTCCTAAGAAAGGATATCCGTCATTGGTTACACCATCAAAAGCCCACGGTCCGTTTGGATTGCCCGCATTTAATAAGTCAGCCAATTCCTGGGTTTTCATTTCCGAGGTGGTTTTTACGAGTACTCCTTCTGGATTGGAAGGACCTTCAATGAATCCAACTCCATCCAACAAACCGGATGCTTCCGAATCGAAGTAATTGTTTTCATACACGATAAATCCCATTCTTCCAATAAATCCACCTGCAGCATCAAGCGCAGTAACAGAACCTGTTGAGTAGGTGTTTTTAATGATTAAATTCATTTGTCCATACCCTACAGCACCTCCTGCCATTCCGATTTCGCTTGTTGCAACTACCGAAGCTCTTGAGTAGCTATCAATTACAGATCCATCTCGGTTTGGTCCAAAAGCCATGGTTGTAAACCCAACGATTCCACCTACGATGTATTCGCCCGTAACACTTCCTTCTACGGTACATTCAATCAATTCAGCTTTGTCCCAAATTGTTCCTGCCAAACCTCCTACTTGATTGACACCGGTTACATTTCCAGAAAATGAGCTGTTTTTAACCCATCCATCGGTCAAAACACCTCCTACTAATCCACCAATATTTACACCTAAAACCTTGATTTCAATGTTATATGCATGACAGTTTTCCATGGTACTGGTATAAAGATTTGCAACCAATGAACCTGAATCCGTTCCTACATCATCGATATTTGCGGCATCTAAATTTAAGTTTCTAAAGGATGCATTTACACTCTGACCAAATAATCCCAAGAAATCTTTGTTCAATCCGGTAATCCATAAATTCGATACCACGTGATTATTACCTTCTACATTTCCTGAAAATGGAAGATCGTGGTTATATCCGATAGGACTCCAAAGATGACCATCAATATCAATGTCCGCAACGATATTAATCGTTTTTCCGGCAAAGTCATTTCCTTCTTCCACTAACTGGGAAAGTCCCGCTAACTGTTCAGGTGTTGAGAAGTCAAAAGAATCATCGGTCGTGTTGTACCAAGATGTATCTGCCAAGTCTCTCCATTGTGTCGCTGGGAAATCTTGTCCGTTCAAAATGCCGCAAAGGGCGATTGCTACTACAAATAGTAACTGTTTAAAATTTTGCATGTGTGTTGTTATTTATTTAATTCGGTGCGAATATAATAATAAAAACAAAGGCTGAACCTGATTAAAGAATGATATGAATTAGGTATTTAACTTTGGAGAACTTTGCTTTTTCTTCGGGTTGAGAAGGAGTAACTTAAATGATTGTCATTAGTTATCAATCATTCAAAGAATATTTAATTCATAAATAAAATCATCCATCACATACCCATTTCCAATGTTGAAAACACCTTCGTCAATTTTCTTGAAACCATTTCTTTCATAAAAAGAAATCGAATTTACATTCTGCTTATTTACATTGAGATACAATGATTTTTTAGAATGGGATTTCGTAATTTCAATAGCTCTTTCGAGTAAGATTTTCCCCAAACCTTTTCCGCGTACCTTTTCTTTTAGATAAATTTTTGACAAATACACTTTATCATCTTTCAGTTCACAAACCAAATAGCCGACCGGTTCTTCGTCCAAAAGCAATATTTCCCACGAAATTCCTTTTTCAATTTCGGTTTGAATTTGTTCGGTCGAATAAAATAAATCTAACATATAATCAATTTGATTTTGACCGATTATTTTCAGGTAATGCTCTTCCCATATTTCGCGCGCCAATTGCTGAAGGGTTGGGATTTCATAAGTTGAAAGTGGAATTATTTTTTTCAAAAGAATTTAGATTATAAACGATTTTTAGAAATCCAAATTTCTATAAAATCTTTTATTTTTCGATGATAAATGATAGAATTTTGACGAAAACTGACGAGTTTCCCTAAAATTACTATTCTCAGAATCCACTGCTTTCAATCTGAACCCTTATCTTTGTCGAAAACAATACAAAAATGTACAGCGAAAAATTTCAAAAACACTTAGCCGATCAATTAGCGGATTTGGATAATCAAGGCTTATTTAAACGCGAACGAATCATTGCATCGCATCAAGCCGCAGAAATCACTCTTCAAAACGGAAGTAAATTATTGAATTTCTGTGCCAACAACTATTTGGGACTTTCTGACCATCCCGATGTAATCAAAGCATCGCAAGATACGTTGGACCGAAGAGGTTTCGGAATGTCATCGGTTCGTTTTATTTGTGGAACCCAAGATATTCACAAAGAATTGGAAGCGAAAATTGCCAAGTTTTTGGGAATGGAAGATGCCATTTTGTATGCCGCAGCTTTTGATGCGAACGGAGGAGTTTTCGAGCCCTTATTCACCGAAGAAGACGCCATCATTTCCGACGAATTGAATCACGCTTCGATTATTGACGGTGTACGTTTATGTAAGGCAGCACGTTACCGATATAAAAACAACGATATGGTTGATTTGGAAGCGCAACTAAAAGCTGCTTCTGAAAAAAATCACCGATTTACAATTATTGTAACCGACGGTGTTTTCTCGATGGATGGAATTGTTGCAAACCTAAAAGGTTTATGTGATTTGGCCGATAAATACGGCGCCTTGGTGATGGTAGATGATTCACACGCTACCGGATTCATTGGTAAAACTGGAAAGGGAACCCACGAATATTGCGACGTGATGGGTAGAGTAGATATTATCACTTCAACCTTAGGAAAAGCATTGGGTGGAGCCATGGGTGGATTTACGGCAGCAAAGAAGGAAATTATAGAAATGCTTCGTCAGAAATCAAGACCTTATTTATTCTCTAACTCATTGGCACCTGGAATCGTAGGCGCTTCTTTGCATGTTTTTGACGTGTTAGAAAAGGATACCACACTTCGAGATACGGTCATGGACAACGCTGCTTATTTTAGAGATAAAATGGTAGAAGCAGGTTTTGATATTACAGAAGGTGATTCAGCCATTGTTCCCGTAATGTTGTATGACGCGAAGCTCTCACAAGAAATGGCAGATAAATTGTTAGACGAAGGAATTTATGTAATCGGATTTTTCTTCCCAGTAGTTCCGAGAGACAAAGCACGAATTCGTGTTCAACTTTCTGCAGCACATTCTCGTGAACAAATTGACAAAGCAATTGCAGCCTTCATCAAAGTAGGGAAGGAGTTAAATGTGATAAAATAAAGAGCTCGCATTAAAAATAGAATTATATTTAAACCCTATAAGAATAAGGGCTGAAAATAAATAAAATAAAAATTCAAACCTTGAACTTCGGACTGTTTTGACTGGATTCAGGGTTTGTTATTTTTTAATTAAAAGGCGAAGTGAAAATCTAGAAATGGAAAATGTGTTTACTAATCTAATAAAAGCCAAGATTTGAGATTTAATCGAAAAAAAATAATTCGATATACTTTAATTTCTATCGTTTCCATCATTTTATTGGTAACGGGATTGGTCTTTAGCCTACAAATTCCATCCGTTCAGAATTTCGTGAAAGATAAATTAATTCATTATCTCGAAGAGAGAATTCAAACCAAAGTGAGTTTGGAGCGAATGTATGTTGGTTTTCCGAATAGTTTGGTGATGGAAAATCTTTTTCTTGAAGGAAAAGATATTGATACCTTGCTTTATGTGAAAAGTTTTGATGTTGGGTTAGATATTCCCAAATTATTACAACGAAAAGTCAATTTAACTTCGATTGATTTAGAAAAAATAAGAGCCAATGTCGTTCGTGATAAAAACGGAACTTTTAATTTCGACTATATCATCGACGCGTTTGCTACCGATGAAGAGGAGGAAACGGATTCAAAACCCTTCGTCATCAACCTCAATAAAATAAAACTGAAAGACATAGATGTATCTTTCATAGACAAACAAGCCGGAAATGACCTTCGTATTTATTTTAATTCTTTGGATACGCGCGTCAATAAATTTGATTTGGACGAAAATACCTATGCCATGGGTGACATCAAAATGGATGGGTTGAATCTGAAGTTAAAGCAAGAATTGGTCAAAGAAATAACTGAAAAAGTAGGCGAAAAAGTCGATTCACTCAATCAGGCAAAACCATTGAATCTTTCCCTTCAAAAACTAAAGCTTACCAATTTCACGATTGATTATGGCGATGACAATTCACAAACCTATGCCAAAGTTCTTTTCAAGGATTTAGAAACCCAGATTAAGAAAATTGATTTGGCTAAAAACCATTATGAAGTCGATCGATTGATTTTAAAAGATGCAGATATTTTAGCGAATTTGTATGTGAAAGAAGACGCAAATGAAGCTGTTCAAAAGGAAGTAGAAGAATTCAATCCGAATTTAAAAGAACAAGAAAATGAAAATCTGTTTCTCTTATTGAATAAATTAAGGTTTGAAAATGTGAAAGTCGAATACAACAATACCGCCATCGCCGCGACTCAGCGAGGAATGGATTTCAATCATTTAAATTTCAGTACTTTAAATATAGATGTTGATGCTTTCAAAATGGAGAATTCTGCTTTTTCGGGAAAAGTCAAAAAAGTGGAAATCAAAGAGAAAAGCGGATTAAACATCCAAGATCTTCGGACGGATTTTGTGTACAATGACCATCAAGCAATTTTAGATGATTTGTATTTGGAAACGCCCACAACGATTTTGAGAGATAAAATCCAATTGGATTATCATTCGATGGAACAGTTGACAGAGGATTTAGGTTCTGTGAAAGTTTTTGCCAACCTTAAAAACTCAAAAGTGGGATTTTCTGACATTCTCCTTTTGGCTCCCGATCTCCGGAAAATATCCCCTTTTTCTACCCATCCGAATGCTATTTTAGCGATTGATACAAAACTGGAGGGTCGGGTAGATGATTTGGATATTGATCATTTTAAATTGTCGGGTTTGGATCAATTGAAAGTGGATTTAAATGGGAAAATTAAAAATGCAACCGATCCCGATCGATTATATTACGATTTGAATATCAAAGAATTAGCAGCTTCTTCCAAAACGATTCACAATTTAGTACCCAAAGGAACCCTTCCGAATACCATTCATTTGCCTTCTCAAATTCAGATTCAAGGAATAGCAAAAGGAACAACAGAAATGGTTCAAACCAAGTTGAAAATCAACACTTCACTAGGAAATGCAGATTTGGATGCAGATGTAAATATGACAAGAAAGAACCTCGAGACTTATACCATTCAAGCTGATTTAAAAAATCTTCAGATTGGGAAAATCATTCAAAATAAGGAATTGGGTTCAGTTACTGGAAAGTTGTATGCAAAAGGTGAAAGTTTCGATCCGGAAGTAATGAATACCGAATTCAAAGCAAATTTAAATTCTTTTGGTTATCAGAATTATACCTACCACAATGTGGATGTGAAAGGAAATATAAACCACGGTGATTATTATATCACAGCGGATTCAAAAGATCCGAATGCTGATTTGAATTTGGTAGCAAGCGGCCATTACGATTCAAAAAATCCGACCCTTCAAATCGATGGAGAAATACAAAAACTGGATTTGTATAAATTGGGATTCTATGAAGAACCGATGATGATTGGAGGAAAAATCAATGCCAATTTCACCAATATAAATCCAGATGAATTAAACGGTGAATTGCGATTGAATGATTTTGCGATTTCGGATTCCAAAGATGTTTTTCCTCTGCAAGAAATACAGTTAATCGCTTTGAATACAGCAGACGAAAATCGAATTGATTTGACATCACAAGTTGCTGATGTGCATCTTTCGGGAAAATATAAATTGACGCAGATATTTGATTCTCTTTTGGAAACTTTGAATTCGTATTATGCATTCAGTCCATCCGAAAAGAAAATAGAAATCGATTCAGGTCAATATTTTGTGTTGGACGCTACGATTAAAGGCGATGATTTAATTCGAAAATTTGCGCCGGAATTAAAAGATTTTCAGACCATAACAATCAATGGGTCTTTCAATGCGGATTCTCGAAAAATTGAACTCGATGGCGAACTTCCTTTTATTCAATATGGAGAAAACTCGATTGAGAAGGGTACGTTTTCAGTCACCAATTTCAACGATGAATTGCAATACAACCTCAACGTGAATTCACTGAAAAATGAAAGTTTCGCACTGAATAAAATTGAAATCAAAGGCGATGTAAAAGACAACGTTTTGGGCTATGATATTTCTACCCGAAATGAAGAAGACAAAATTCAATTCTTACTTGCTGGGAATTTAAAATCGATGAATGAAATCAATGAAATCAGTTTAAATCCAAATGGTTTGGTTTTGAATTTCGAAGATTGGAAAGTCAATCCTGACAATCGAATTCAGATAAGTGACAAAGGAATTTTTGTCGATAATTTCAAAATCAGCAAAGGAAATAGTCAAATCTCTTTGCAATCTGAAAATCAAAATTTCAACAGTCCACTCAATATAAACATCGATAATTTCGAAATCGAAACTTTGACCAAACTCATTGAATCGGACTCTTTGTTGGCAAGTGGACGAATTAATGGAAAAGTGCAAGTGAGAGACATTCAGAAAAACATGAATTTGGATGCGGACTTGAAAATTTCGGAATTAATGGTTTTCGGAAATCCCGTAGGAAATCTTACGGCGAAAGTAACCAGTGATTCCAATCAATTGATGAATGCAAATATAGAATTAACGGGAAATAATAACCAGGCGAATGCAGTTGGGACTTTCAATTCCAAAACAAGTCAATTCGACATGAATGTTGCTATCGATCAATTGCAAATGGAAAGTATCCAAGGTTTCACAATGAATAATTTGATGGATTCAGAAGGTTATTTGTCAGGAAAATTACAAGTGAGTGGAACGACTGATTCTCCTAAAATTAAAGGCAAACTGAATTTCAATCAAGTTGGATTTACCATCAAAGAAACCGGAAGTAAATTTAAAAACATCAACGATCCGATTTTATTTACAGACCGCGGAATTGAACTTCATAATTTTGAAATCAAAGATTTGGATGCAAATGCCATTGTGATTGACGGTCAAATCCTAACTCAAACCTATACAGATTTCGTCTTTAATCTCGATGTAAATGCAAAGAATTTCAAACTAATTGATTCCGAAGAAGACCGTGAAACTATGATGTTTGGGAAATTAGCCATCGATGCAGATTTAGCCATTCGCGGAGATTTGGATTTACCCAAAGTGAATGGAAGTTTGAAAGTTACAGAAAACACGGATTTCACTTTTGTTCTTCCTCAATCTACCCCTCAACTTCAGGCGAGAGATGGGATTGTGGAATTCATCGATCAAAGTCATCCCCAATTAACGGTCGATGAAGAAGCTGACAAACTTTCCTCACAAAGTAAAATCAGTGGATTGGATGTGAGTGTAAACATCGAAGTAGTGAAAGAAGCGAAAATGTCAATTGTGATTGACAAAGCAAACGGAGATTTCGTGAAATTACAAGGAGAAGCAGAATTAACCGGAGGAATTGATCCGTCTGGAAAAATGAATTTAACAGGAATTTATGCAGTTGAAAAAGGAAGTTATGAATTGACGGTAAGTTTGTTGAAACGGAAATTTGATATTCAAAAAGGAAGTACCATTACATGGACCGGAGACCCTTTGAGTGCAGTTTTGGATTTGACTGCGATTTATAAAACCAATGCTGCGCCTATTGATTTGGTGCAACAACAGATTTCGGGATTGTCTTCTGCGGAAGTAAATATGTACAAACAACAAATTCCATTCAATACTTTATTGATCCTGAAAGGAGAATTGATGAAACCTGAAATTTCATTTAAAATCACAACTGATGAAGATAATCATTCTGTTTCTTCCGATGTTTTGGATAATGTGAAAATGAAATTAAATCAGTTGGAAACCGATGAAGCCGAGCGGAATAAACAAGTATTTGCACTTTTGTTACTCAACCGATTTGTAGGAGAAAATCCCTTTGAAACCGAAGGTGGACTTTCGGCCGAAACCATGGCTAGACAAAGTGTGAGTGCAATTCTTTCCCAACAATTGAATAATTTAGCAGCCGATTTAATTCAAGGTGTCGATATTGATTTCGGATTGGATAGTCGGGATGATTATACTTCTGGACAGAAAAATACGCGAACGGATTTAAATTTAAATGTGAGTAAACGTTTGCTGAATGATCGTTTGAAAATCACCGTAGGAAGTAACTTTGGTATTGAAGGCGATGCACGTGAAAATGAGGAAATGACCAACATTGCCGGCGATATCAGTATCGATTATAGATTATCCAAAGACGGTCGATATACCTTAAGAGCCTATCGAAAAGATGAATACCAAGTAGCGCTTCAAGGTCAAATTATTGAAACGGGTGTAGGATTTATTATCACCCTTGAATACGATGAATTCAAAGAGATTTTCGAGAGAAAAAGAAGAGATCGAATGGATAAGATGAACAGAAGAATGAATAAAAACATAGAAAGCGAATGAAATCAATACTAAAAACAGGTAGTTACATACTCTTTGGCATCTTGATGATTTCCTTTATTTCATCTTGTTCAAATACAAAGTATTTAAAAGAAGGACAGAAATTATACACCGGAGCCAAAATAAAAATTGAAGGCGATTCGATTTCGAAAAAGGAAAAGTCAGAATTAAAAGCAGAACTGGAAGGAGATTTAACGCCCAAACCAAATTCTACGATTTTAGGACTTCGACCAAAATTATTCTTTTACAACATCACCAAAGAACCTGAAAAACAAAAAGGTTTTCGGTATTGGATGAAATACAAATTGGGTGAAGAACCGGTTTTGCTAAGTCAAGTGGACCAAGAATTCAACCGAGAAATTCTTGTGAATCATTCGGAAAACAAAGGATATTTCAATGCGAAGTCAAAAAGTGAAACCAAAGAAAAAGACAAAAAAGCAAATGTAATTTATACCGTTACACCCAAAGAAAGGTATTACATCAACCAAGTTACTTTCCCCAAAGATTCCACTTTGATCAATTCGGAAATTCAAAAAGCTACCGATAAAAGTTTTTTGAAAAAAGGAGATCCCTTTGATTTGGATGTAATTATTGCCGAACGCGAACGTATCAATAGTCGATTAAAAGAAAAAGGATTTTATTATTTCCATCCCGATAATATCATTGTCCAAGCGGATAGTACGGTGACGAAAAAACAGGATGTAGAATTAATTGTAAAACTAAAAGACGATGTGCCCAAGTTGGCTACGGAACAATTCACAATTGATAAAATCATCATTTTTCCGAATTTTACTTTGAAAGGTTCAAGTGATCGGAAAGAACTTTACGAAGTGCCTTCTCGTGCAGATTCACTACCTGCTTATGTTTATAAAGATATGTACATCATTGATCCCGAAAAGAAATTCAAACCCAAAATCTTTGATCGAGTTATGTATTTTGAAAAAGGAGATTTGTACAACCGAAGTGATCACAATTTAACCTTGAATCGATTGATTAATTTAGGCGTATTTAAATTCGTGAAAAATGAATTTGTTATTTCTGATTCCTTAAACAATAAATTTGATGTGTATTATACGTTGACTCCAAATGAGTTGCAATCTTTACGTCTTGAAGTTTTGGGTCGAACCAATTCTGCAAATTACGGTGGAGGTGAATTAAACTTAAACTGGAGCCATCGGAATTTTTTCAGAGGAGCTGAACTCTTTAAAGTAGCCGCATACGGCGCTTTTGATGTGCAGTTGGGCGGACCCAAAGATGCAAACAACATCATGCGTTTGGGATTAAATACCCAATTGACCATTCCTCGAATCGTCGCGCCTTTTCCGTTTCCATCGTCCAGTGCTTTTGTTCCGAAAACCAATATTAAGTTAGGCTATGAGTTCCAAAACAGAACCCAATTGTATACTTTACATAATTTCAATACTTCGTTTGGATATGCTTGGAAAGAAAATATTCGCAAAGAACACGAACTCAATATTTTTGATGCGACCTTGGTTTATCCACAAAAAATAACCGACAAATACCGGGAGCAAATGGAATCCGTTCCTTCTTTGCAGCGCGTAGTTGAGAAACAATTGATTTTTGGGCCAACCTATAGTTATACCTATTCCACGACGATGACGCCGCGGAAAAACACGGTTTATTTTAAAGGACGAGCAGATTTGTCTGGAAATTTAACAGGATTATTGACAGGTGCTAATTATAAGGATGACAATCAAAAGGAAATTTTCAAAATCCCATTTAGTCAATATGCAAAAGCGGAAACTGATTTTCGTTTTTACCACAACATAAATAAGAAAACGTCCATCGCGACTCGATTTATTGCGGGCGTTGCATATCCGTATGGAAATTCTGAATACATTCCTTTTTCCAAACAGTTTTTCACGGGTGGAAGCAACAGTGTGCGTGCATTCCGAGCGCGGTCTTTAGGTCCGGGAAGTTACAATCCAGACAGTCAGAATTCGAGTTTTTATTTCGATCAGGCGGGAGATATTAAGTTGGAATTGAATGCAGAATATCGGGCAAACATTTATAAATTCCTAAATGCTGCCGTTTTTGTGGATGCTGGAAACGTGTGGTTAATCAATGAAAATCTCGATTTTCCAGGTGGGAAATTTTCAAAAGACTTCTTAGACGAAATTGCCGTGGGAGCTGGATTTGGATTGCGAATGGATTTTTCAATTCTGATTTTGCGATTGGATTTAGCTATGCCTTTGCGTGTTCCATCCAATGATCCAGATAAAAGATGGACCTTTGATCAAATCGATTTTGGAAATAAAGACTGGAGAAAAGATAATTTGATTTTGAATATTGCGATTGGATATCCTTTTTAGTGTACAAAGTACAATGTATTATGTTTTTTTATTTAAATTATTCTTAGTCTCCTAATCTTCAATCTCTAATTCAAAAATCAATTCTTAATTAACTGTGCCAAATAGGCGTGTCCATCTCTCAAAATCATTTCTGTTTGAAATCCTTGGATACGAGCGAATTGTTTTAAACTTCCATAATCCAAATACAGCCAAGTCATTGGGTTTTCCTTTTCGTCTTTGTAGGTCATAAAATAATCCACTTCGCCATAGTATCTTTCAATTGGTAAATCCGGACCGTTTTTATGGGTGTACATATAAATCAAATCCGTTCCATCAATCAGAATCTGGCCGTTTTCATTGAGAAGAGAATGTAACTTTTCAAGATAAATTTGAATTTTATCAAAGGTTTCAAAAATTCCGGTTCCATTCATTAACAATAGTAAAGTATCAAATTTCTCTCCTTCAAAACCCAAAATCGAAGAACAAATTGTTTTTTCAACGCCTCGTAATTTGCATACTTCAATGGATTTTGGAGAAACGTCCAAAGCTGTCACATCCAATTTCCTTAAATCTTGTAAAAATAAAGTATGCGGTCCTGCAGCAGCACCGATATCCAGAGTTTTTCCTTTGGCTAATTCCAAAGCTTTTTGCTCGATGGGATTCATGTCCTTAAAATCCCGGAATAAATGCGCAATTGGTAAAATGTCATTTTCTGAAATCGAAGTTTCTGTGTGAATATCTTCCGGAGAATTATTGTGGTAATAATCCCAGATTGCTTTGCCCATCAAGTCTTTCATAGTTTTTTTTTGGGGTACGAAATTAAGAAAATTTGAAATGAAGTTTATTTATTTCGACAATTCTTCTTCCAATTCATCGGTCAATTCCAAATTGTGAAAAACATTTTGAACATCGTCATTGTCTTCAAACGCATCAATCATTTTTAGAATTGTCATCGCTTGATTCAACGGTAAAACTTCGGTAGTATGCGGGATTCGCTGCAACTCTGTACTTCTTACTTCAATTCCCATTTCTTCCAATTTCGAAGAAACATTTCCAAAATCCGTAAATCCTGAATAGATTATATAGGATTCATCCGTTTCGTCAAACGATTCTGCGCCGTGCTCAATCAGTTCAAATTGAAGTTCTTCCCAATCTTGTTCGATGTTTTCTTTGTCTATCGTAAAAACACCCAATCGATCGAATAAAAATTCCAACGAACCGTTGGTTCCTAAATTCCCACCATACTTGGTGAAAATTGCACGGATTTCAGCCACAATTCGATTTTGGTTGTCGGACGTACATTCCACAAAAATCGGAATTCCATGCGGACCGTATCCTTCAAAATTCAAATGGTGATAATCTTCCGAACCTGCACCCATCGCTTTCTTAATCGCTCTGTCCACGTTGTCTTTTGGCATATTCACACCTTTCGCATTCTGAACTGCGTTTCGTAATGCGGGATTGGTTTCAGGATCGCCATTCAAGTTATTTTCCTTGATAGCAACGTGAATTTCTTTGATAATTCTTGAAAATATTTTCGAACGTTTTTTGTCTTGTTTCCCTTTTCGTTCTTTAATATTCGACCACTTGCTGTGCCCGGCCATAGTACTCTATTTTTATGTTAATATTCGATTTTCACAAAGATAAGATTATTGTTTGAAGCTTCCCAAAATCTATTTATACAACCTAAAAGTTGGAATTGAAATCGAATGTGAATTAATAATGCCCACCTCTTTACTTTGTAGCATTTGCAATTAAGACTAAAAAATCAGATATTCGCTTTGAAATAATTAGCCACACATATTCAACAATTATGCATTCTACATTTTTCAAATCCGCTTTGGGACTTATTCTTCTTTTTGGATCGGTTTTTTTATTTTCACAAGAAATCGATGAACAGAAAGTCGATCAATTGGTTCAAAAAACCTTAAAAGAATTCAATGTTCCTGGAATTGCAGTGGGAATTGTGCACCATGGAAAAGTTGTTTTAGCTAAAGGATATGGGATTGCTAATATCGACACAGGTGAAAAAGTAAATTCAGCCACTAATTTTGGAATTGCTTCAAACTCCAAAGCATTTACTACCACGGCGATTGCTTTGTTGATTGACCAAGGAAAAATGAATTGGGACGATCGCGTTCAAAAGTACATTCCCGAATTTAAAATGTACAATGACTATGTGACTGAAAATTTCACAGTGCGTGATTTGGTAACTCACAAAAGCGGTTTGGGATTAGGAGCGGGAGATTTAATGGTTTGGCCCGATGGACATGATTTTACACCGGAAGATATCATTAAAAACATTCATTTTCTACAACCCGTTTCAGATTTCAGAACGAAATACGATTACGATAATTTATTATACATCATCGCGGGTGTAATCATAGAAAGAGTTTCCGGAAAATCATGGACGGATTTCATCGAAGAGAATTTTGTTCATCCTTTGGGAATGAATCGAACGGCAGCAAGTTGGAATACATTGAAAGATCGTTCGAATGTGATTGCACCACACGTTCCTTTTGATGGGAAATTGAAAGTGGTGAATCGGTATACCAACTCCATTTTTGATGCGGCTGCAGGTTTGTATTCTAACGTGGATGATTTGACGAAATGGGTTCAGTTTCAATTGGATTATGGAAAAACAAAAGACGGAAAACAGTTGGTTTCTGAGAAGGAAATGAAACAGCTTTCCACACCTCAAACTTTGCAAGGGAATTTCAGTCGTCCACCGTACAATACGCTTTTTAGAGCCTACGGTCTTGGATTTCAACTTCAAGATATGAACGGGAAAATGGAAGTTTCACACACGGGTGGTTTGGAAGGTATTGTAACTCAAATTATCATGTATCCGCAATTGGATTTGGGAATAATTGTTTTGACCAATCAACAAGAAGGAGCGGCTTTTATGGCAGTTTCAAATACAATCAAAGATTTCTACTTGGAATTGCCCGAGAAAGATTGGGTGACCGAATACAGTGATTTAATTTCAAAACGCAAAGGCGATGCCGATAAAATCACCACCGAAGTTTGGGAAACGGTTGAAAAGAATAAAAAAGCCAAAGTTGCGTATTTTGAAAATCTTCCCGGAATCTATAAAGATCCCTGGTTTGGAGATGTAACTATTTCTAAAATCAAAGGGAAATTACGATTTGAATCAAAACGTTCTTCCCAATTAAGAGGAGAAATGTTTTACTATAAGGAAGATACATTTGCGGTGAAATGGGACAATCCGTATTTGCATGCAGATGCTTTGGTCATGCTGAAAATAGAAAATGGAAAAGTAAACGGATTCAAAATGGAACCGATTTCACCTTTAACCGATTTCAGTTATGATTTCCAAGATTTGGACTTTTTGAAGGTGAAATAAATCGAGCGAATTTTACATTCTTTCAATTCAACACAATAAAAATACAGTTCATCCCGATCTTTTTTGATAGCTTTAATTTCTAAACGAACTTTGACTCATCAAATTAAAATTAACGCTATGCAAAACTTATGGATTATTATCGCACTTCTTTTGATGAGTTTAATTACCCAATCAAAAGCACAGACCTCGTATGATGCTGAAATGGAAAAAGCAATATCTGAATTTCAGCAATCGGAAACTTTGGTTGATTTCGACAAAACCGCACAGCATTTTGACCAAATCGCTCAATCCAATCCGGACAATTGGTTGCCGGTTTATTATTCCATGTTTATGAAGACCTTGGCAGCTTTCCAGATGGAACCCAAACAAGCATTAAAAACATCCGATCGATTGGATGACCAATTTCAAAAACTAGAATCCTTGAATCCCAACGAAGCCGAAGCTTTGATTTTACGTGCACTTTATCGAACTGTAAAAGTAGCCAAAGATCCGATGACGTACGGAATGACGCTTCCTTCCGCCATTATCCGAGATTACAACGAAGCCTTGCGTTTGGAGCCTGAAAATCCTAGAGCGACTTATTTGATGGCTCAATTCAACATGGAAGGCGCACCGTATTGGGGAAAGGATCCCAAGCAATATTGTCCGCAAGTGGAACAAGCCAAACAGTTGTTTTTGAAAGAAGAAAAATCCGATTTTGAACCGAATTGGGGTGAAAATAGGACGGATGAGATTTTAAATAATCAGTGTAAAAAGTAAATTTAAGCTAGAAATCCAACAATGAAAACTCTTTTCAGACATATTTTATATGCGCTTGCCATAATACTGCTGATTAGCCTTTTCAACATGCTATTTTACTATCAAGTCAACGGCGAATTTCCTTCTTGGCGTACGAGTTTTACAAATTTTGGTTGGGTCGCTTACTTTACGCTTGGATTGTATGCAGTCAACGCTCCGATTAGCCTTTGGGTTCAAAATCTTTTTGTAGGTTATGATTGGAAAAAAACAACTTATCGATTGCTAATCGGTTCCCTAGGAAGTGCAATTGCGACTCTTTTTGCAGGATCTTTTCTGTATGTTTTAGCTCAAGTTATTACGGGGAAATCATGGCAAGATGCAATGAACTGGTTGTTTTCCCAGAATTCCATTCAATCGATTCAAATCTTGGTTTGGATTGCCATCAGTATAGCGATTACGTTTCAAGTAATTTTCTTGATTCAGTTTTATCAATCCAACAAACTGAAAGAGCAAAAACAAAAAGTCATTCGGATTTCAACACAACATGAATCGCTTAAATCCCAAATTAGTTCGCATTTTTTATTCAATAGTCTGAATATTCTCAATGGATTGATTGATGAAGATCCCGCCAAAGCGCAAGAATTTGTAAGTGAATTATCCTCGATTTATAGATATGTTTTGGAACAGAAAGATAAGACACTGGTTTCTTTGCGCGAGGAAATTGAGTTTAGTAAAACCTATATGCAATTGATTCAGAAGCGGTACGAAGATGGTTTGGTATTCGAAATCGAAAAAGATATTCCGGAATCGTTTCAAATTGTGCCTTTGTCTTTGCAAATATTAATCGAAAATTGCATCAAACACAACCGAATTTCTTCCGAAGAACCTTTGCGAATTAAAGTGGAATTGGAGAACGGGAAATTGGTAGTTCGCAACAATTTGCAAATGAAAAAACACTCCCAAAAAACTACAGGAAAAGGATTGAATCACATCATCAGTAATTTTGAGAATTTCACCCGCGAAAAAGTAGAAGTTCTAAAATCTGACCGTGAATTTACAGTGAAATTACCTTTAATTACCGAAAATATACGAACCATGGAAACACAACAGAAATATACAGATGAAGAATACAAAGCCGCTAAAAAGAGAGTGGAAGAAGTGCAAGGGTTTTATTGGAACTTAACCAGTTACGTTGTCGTAAATGCTTTTTTAACTTTCTTGGATTTTCAAGACAATGGATCGTATGACTGGGCATATTGGCCTTTGATTGGATGGGGAATAGGAATTACCTTTCACGCCATTGAAGTTTTTGGAGTGTTTAATTCTACGCATTGGAAAGACGATATGATTCGAAAAGAATTGGAGAAACGTAAAGCAGAAAGAGATCATTTTAAGTACTGAAATAGAAAGACCATGAAAAAGGAAAACGATTTTTACAGAGATACAGAATATGAAGAAGCCAAAAAAAGGGTGAACGAACGGATAGGTTTTTACGTTCATTTATCGGTTTATATCAGTGTTAACTCCTTTTTACATATTCTCAATTTTAGGGAAGGTGGTGAATATTGGGCATTTTATCCCTTGTTATTTTGGGGTGTGGGGTTGTCAATTCATGGAATCAATGAGCTTGGTTTTTTCAATAATTCCGAATGGAAGAATAAACAGATTCAAAAAGAAATTGAACGTCAAAGACGAAATAAATTGTAGGTATGGATTTTATAATCATTGAAGACGAAAAACCAGCAGCGCGCTATCTAAGCCGAATGTTATCCAAAATGGGGTGGGAGCCAAGAGCTGTTTTGAATAGTGTGAAGGAATCCATTGCCTGGTTTTCTGAAAATTCAGAACCGGAATTGATCTTTCTGGATATTCAATTGGGCGATGGAATTAGTTTTGAAATCTTTGAACAAATTCAACCCAAAAGTGCGATTATTTTCACTACTGCCTACGACGAATACGCCATCAAAGCTTTTAAATTCAATAGCATCGATTATCTTTTAAAACCGATCAATGAAATCGAACTGAAAAGTGCGATTGAAAAGTTTCAATCCCAAATTTCTTCCAGTTCTTGGGATGTGACGCAATTGAAATCCTTACTATCCCATAATTTTGAAAACAAATACCGCGAACGTTTTTTGGTGCGAATTGGAAGTAATTTGAAAACCCTTGAAGTGGAAAATATCGCTTGTTTTTATTCTAAAAATAAATCGACCTATCTTTTTATCGACCATCGTGAATATCCGATTGAACCCACGTTGACCGAATTGGAAAGTCAATTAAATCCCAAAGATTTCTTCAGAATTAGTCGAAATGCATTGGTGAATTTAAAATACATCGATAACATCATCAGTTATTCGGGCAATCGATATCAGTTGCAAATCAAAGGTGTGGATGAAGAATTAATCGTCAGTCGAGAACGAGTCAATGATTTTAAAAATTGGTTGGAAAGTTAAATTTAATCTTCACGAATCCAAATCACAATAAAAAACATTTTCACCAATAACTTGGGCAGGTTGCGTGTATGGATGTTCATCTGCTTTGTTCAATGCCATAATATGTAAAACGATCCATCCTTTTGCTTTTAAATAATCCGAAATCATCGACCGATGACATCGCCACCAAACCGCTTCAGAACACATAATTGCGGTAATGGATTGAGAAGCAACTTCTTCCAATTCGTTTACTGCATTTTTAAAGTCATCGGTTTCCATATAATCTGCATAAGCTCGGAAAGAATCACTTCGCCATCGTGTGTTTTTGGAACCTTTGTCTACTTTCCTTCGTCCACCCAAACCCAGCCTATGCATATATTTTATTTTTGCCGCTGGAATGGATTCGATTAGATTTTCTTTATTGAATTGCGGATATTTTCGCGATCCAGGAAAACTCCGAACATCCACCAAAGTTTCAATTTTAAAGGATTGAAGCATAGCAATAAATTCATCCAAATCTCGGGTAGAATGACCGATGGTGAAAATGGTATTTGATTTAGACGATTTCATTTGAAGTGATTTACACTTTTATATTATTTAAAGTTAAAATATATTTGTCAATGTAAAGTTGTCTTTCCTTGTATTTATATTGTTGAATAAATCGTGGGTGTTCCAAAGCTATTAATTTACCAAATAAGTTTGCCTCATCGTTTAGTTTTTTGATGAAATCCGCGTTTTTCTTTCCCAAAACATAGACTTCCGTTGTATCCAATCCCAAATCAATGTGTTTTTTGAGAGATTCGATCATATATTCTTTCACAGCTTCAAACAGCTTTTTGTCGTCATAATAATTTGCATTCAACCATTTCCCACCTTTTGCTTGTCGGACAATAGCCAGTGGAAAAGGGGAATTGATGTAAAACTCATTGTAAAAAGATTCGGGTCCGCCATATTCCTGAATCATATCGTACACAAAAACAGAAGAAACTTCGTGCGTATAGGCGGTTTCCATTTTAATTCCACAAACACTCTCCAAACGTTTGGTATCGGTAAATGGCACACCGGTTACCCCTGCACCATGCCGACTTGGATTGATTCCAATTATAAATTTTCGCTCTTTGGTATCGTTGTAAAATTTCTCATAGAATTTTCGCATTACAACTTTTGTTTCTGGATTTTCTACAAAAGGATTTAGAACTTGAAACCCTTCAGGAAGTGGATCCAAGAAAAATAAATCATCGTTGAATGCAATAACTTTTTCGGAAAATAATTTCGACATTTTTGAAATTTAAAATAAATGGAAGATTCGAGAAATAAATTTAGTGCAAATCACGTACTCAAACCTAATAAAATGTTTGTTATCTACCAAACGTCTAATAAACAGCGCTTTGAGCGAAGTGTAATTCTACTTCTCTCTTTCCATCACATAATCCACCATGGTTATTAGCGAATCCTTGTATTCGGAATGAGGGAAATCCGCTAAAATTTCTTTGGCTTCTGCACTGTATTGACGCATGATTTTTTGAGTATATTCAATTCCTCCATTATCTTTCACAAACTGAATTACTTCACGCACTCTCTTTTTGTTGTTGTTGTGTCGTTTTACAGAATTAATCAACCATTTTCGGTCTTTTTCTGAAACTTTATTCAAAACATGAATCAAAGGCAAAGTCATTTTCTTTTCCTTAATATCGATTCCAACCGGTTTTCCAATTAAATCCGAACTGGTGTAGTCAAACAAATCGTCTTTGATCTGAAATGCAATTCCCACCAAATTCCCAAAGCGATTCATTTTTTTACAAACTTCTTCTGCAGCACCCACCGAACGAGCGCCGCCTTCACAACAAGCAGCTATCAAAGTCGCTGTTTTTTGACGAATTATTTCAAAATAAACCTCTTCCGTAATGTCGAGTTTTCGTGCTTTTTCGATTTGCAACAATTCTCCTTCTGACATTTCTTTGATTGCAACCGAAACTACTTTCAATAAGTCGAAATCTTCATTTTCGGTCGATAGAATCAGTGTTTTTGAAAGTAAATAATCTCCAACCAAAACCGCGATTTTATTCTTCCAAAGTGCATTAATCGAGAAAAATCCACGACGGATATCGCTGTCGTCCACCACGTCGTCATGAACCAAAGTTGCGGTATGAATCAGTTCGATCAAAGAGGCAGCACGGTAACTTCTTTCCTGAAATTCACCGGTCATTTTCGCCGTTAAAAACACAAACATAGGACGCATTTGCTTTCCTTTTCTGCGCACAATGTAATGCGTAATTCGGTCCAATAAAGGCACGTGGCTCTTCATGGACTGATAAAACTTATTTTCGAAAAGTTTCATTTCCTCCGCAATCGGTGCTTTTATTTTCTCTATTGTTTTTTTCACGGAATTATTGAGCTAAGGAATGAATACATTGAATACTTTGTTCGGCATGAAAGCCTTTGAATTTAAACTCTTCGTTGCTGAAACATATTACATTCGGATTGTCAGGTTTTATCGCAATTCCTTCGGTCTGTCCGACTTGGGCTGTAAATCCTAGTGGCAAACTGAATTTATTTAATTTGTTGGTAAATAGCATTCCATTTCCTTTTCGAGAGAGTGAAAATCCAGAAATCAAAGAAAACCCATCTTGGGTATAACCGATTAAATAAAATCCATGGGTATTTGAAATCGGATTGGCGTCAATGGTTGCGCCGGTTACCATATAATTTGTTTTGAAGGTTTCAATTTTTTCTGCTTTTTGTATTCCGGGTTTTACATCCAATGTATAATGGGTCGTTGCTAAATTCGTCCATTCTTTGGTGAATAAATGAAGTTTTCCTTGATAGAAAAAGAAGGCTTCACAGTCGAAATTTGTTTTTTTATTTCCTGGATTGAACTCTTTTTGTTCCGGATAGGAAAACTCAATCTTTTTGGCTTCTACTTCAATTTTTTCTTCTTTGTTATTTAATTCATCTATTGAAAAATAATAAATCATCAGATCTTTCCGATTGCCTAAATTATTTCCAAAATCACCGATAAAAACATGGTCGTCACTGAATACAATTTCTTCCCAATCCTTATTTTCGGCATTGGTAATTTTCACCGTTTGAACGATTTTTCCTGTTTTTGGACTGATTTTATACAATTCAGGTTTTCCACCGCTGTCATTATTTCCCCAATAAAAACCGTCGTGAATTTCCAACGAAGAAATCTCAGCCAGTTTTTTATCGATTTTCAAGGTTTTAATCTGATAGTTGTCAATATCCAAAGTATCTATCTTCATTTGTGCAGATAGATTCCATAAACTTAAACTTAGAAACGAAAACATTAAAAGTTTTGTCATTATTCTAGTAAGAATTTTACTGCTCAAAGGTATTGTTTATCGGACAATTGTACAAAAAACGAAGGAAGGATTGCACGGTCTCTTTGAAAATCAATAAATCCGCTTGCAAAGCAAATGCAAAAGGCCATCTATACTTCGAGTGAAAACCAAGGATTGACTTTCACTTTCCTTTAGTTTGTATTTCTTTCGAATATTCGCAACCGAAAGTGGATAATTCTTTGAAATCACATGAAAGGATTGATTCCGAATCGACTTTTTCACCTCTTTTAATTCTTCGATCACTTCATAAATCTTCCCTGGAAAACCATTGTTTAATTCATCGGACGTATATAAATGCGTATTGACTTCCAATTTATTCAATCCGAATGTAGTTGCAATTAATTTAAAAGCACCTGATTTTAAAAGTGCAGTATTTGGCTCATACAAATAGGTTTTAATCGATGAGAAGTTGACGGTCGTATTTTTCTCATCCTCAAAGTGAAACTGAAATTCCGGATGATTGGTTTCTAAATTTACTGCTGAAATCAGCGGATTTACCTTGGATTGATTTCTTCCAATCAACACCAATTCTTTGACTTCATTTTTGACGGCAACCAAGTGGATTTCTTGCGTTTGGGGAATTTGATCGATGATTTTATGGACATCCATCAACGGAGAAAGTTTGATGACAACCGTTTCCGCTCGTTTTAAAAACTCATCCATCCATTCCAAAACATTGGGTTCCAAATCTTCGAGAAGGAACTTCTTTTGCGCATTTTTCCTTCGTGCTGGATCCAAATAAATCACATCCCAATTTTGGGTTGAATTTTCTTTCAAATACGTTTCAAACGAAATGTTTAAATAATTTAAATTCGTTTGCCCCATCGTTTTGTAGTTGTGCTGACAAATTTCAACTAAATTGGAACTTTGCTCCAATGCGGTTACTTCTTCAAATTCCTGAGCGAAACCAAAGGCATCAATTCCCAAACCTGCGGTGAAATCTATCAAAGTTTTTCCTTTGACTAATTTTGATTTGTATTCCGAAGTGGCTTGGGAAGAAGCTTGTTCTAAATTCAAACTCGGTGGATAATACATACCATCTGTTTCAAAAAGAAAAGGAAATTTCGATTTTGCGATTTTCATTCCTTTGATTTGTTCAGCCAATTCTGCCGATTTTATTCCCGCAAAAGGTGATTTCTGTAAAGAAAGTGAGTGCACATCTTTGGAAAGATTTTCGCGCAAATAGGTTTGGACTTCGTTATTTAAAATTAGCGGATTCAACATGGTAGTGCAAAGTTAGACCAAATTATTTTTTATACGAAAGGCAAAGGCTTTTCGTTTCTATTGAATATCAAAAATTGAAGATTTCAATAGGAGAGTTCAACTTGAAAATTGCTATTTTTGCACACTAAATATTTACTTCAAACGAATACTACATGTTTCAAATATTTAAAAAAGAACTTTCGAACTACTTTTCAAGCTACATGGCCTACATCAGCGCAACTGCTTTTGTATTGATATGTACTTTGTTTTTGTGGTTTTTTGACAATGAGTTCAACATTTTCAACATAGGAACCGCCACTTTGAGCAGTTTCTTTTTTATTGCACCTTGGATTTTACTTTTCTTAATTCCAGCACTAACTATGCGGACTTTGGCCGAAGAGGAGAGTTCAGGAACGTTGCAATGGTTATTTACACAACCGATTAAAATCCATGGAATTGTGTGGGGAAAATTTCTTCCCGTATTGGTCGTTTTACTCTTTGCACTTCTTCCGACTTTGCTGTTTATTCATACCTTGGAACAATTCATTATCGATGAACAGCGTTTGGATTATGGTGCTTTTTTGAGTGGATATGTAGGTTTGTTTTTGTTGGGAAGTAGTTTTGCTTCGGTGGGAATTTTCACTTCTTCACTTACGAAAAATCAAGTTGCAGCGTATGTTTCCGCGATTTTTGTTTGTTTCGCTTTGTTTTATGCTTTTGAGAGTTTGGCTTCTTATAATTTATTAGGCGGCGGAGATTATTACGTTCAGAAGTTGGGCATGTTTGTGCATTATCAACAGTTGTTGAAAGGGATTATTGATACCCGAAATCTAATTTACTTCTTGGTTTTGATTGGTTTGTTTTTGGTTTTAACTCAAATTAATTTAGAGAGAAAGAAATACGTATGAGAAAATCCATTCGAAATAGCGTAACCGTTTTAATTGCATTGATTGCAGTTCTCGTTTTGTCTGAATTTGCTTTTAAGCGATTTGATATGACGCAAGACAAACGGTATACATTGAGCAAAACGACGCATCAAATCTTAGAGAAAATAGACAAACCTTTAAAAATAAATGTATTACTCGGCGGTGATCTTTCGGGAGATTATCGAACGTTAAAGAATGAGATTTCCTTTATTTTGGATGAATTTCGACATATAAATCCCAAAATATCCTATCAGTTTCTGGATCCAACCAAAGATTTTTCTTTCCAGCAATTGGAAGAACGAGGATTGGCACCAGCGCCCGTGAAAACCGACAAAGGAGTTCTGAACGTTTATCCGTATGCGCAAATGAAATACGGTGAAAATGAAAATTGGATGGAAACCTTGGTCAATGATCCAGCCTTGGCTTTCGATGAATTGGCAATGGCTTCTACCGAGAAGTTGGAATACCTTTTCATGGATAACATTCGCAAAATTACCCAAATTAATCGTAAAAACGTTGGTTTCTTGGTTCATCACGATGAATTAGCGGAAATTTATATGGACGGTTTTGGTCGGGCTTTGGCAGATAATTACAATGTGGATGTGTACATTCAACCGATTCAAGATTCAACTTATAGTTTGAAACATACTGATTTGAAAGAATTGGAGCATTTTGATGCGTTGATTGTCGCTAAACCGACGTTGCCTTTCTCAGATTCCGATAAAATGGTGATGGATCAATACATCATGAAAGGTGGAAAGATGATGTTCTTAACAGAAACCGTGGATGCCGAAATGGACAGTATCTTCAGAAGTGGAAAAATTGTCGCTTTTCCACGGGATTTAAAGTTAAATGACTTTTTCTTTAATTATGGAATGCGCATTATTCCTACACTGGTAAAGGATTTGGAAGCTTCTAAAATCGTGTTGGCTGACGGGGAAACGACTTCAGGAAATGTGAGTTACAATACGTACACCTGGCCTTATTTCGTTCGTGGATTCAAAGCAGATCCTAGTCCAATTACAGAAAGTATAAACTCAGTGAAGTTTGAATTTGCGAGTCCCATTGAAATTTTGGAAGCGCCAAATGCGAAACATACGGTTCTTTTAGCGACTTCGCCCTATACCTCGCTGCAACCCTCGATGAGCTTTGTGGAATTAAGTGAAGTGGGAGAAATTCATCCAGAAGAATACAATATGGGTCGAATTCCTTTGGCTGTGTTGGCAGAAGGAAATTTTAAATCCATGTTTGCTTCGCGTTATGAGCGGGATGAAATCCCTGATTTTAAATCAGAAACGACCAACGGTAAACTTATTTTAATTTCGGATGGAGATGTAGCCAAAAACCATATTATGATGGGAAGGCCGATGCGATTGGGTGAAGATAAATATTCAATGCGTCCCGACAATCCGCGTCAGCGACCGGTTTCCTATGACAATCAGAATTTTTTATTGAATTCTGTCGATTACCTTTTGGGCGAAACCGATTTCTTAAGTCTGAAAAACCGAAAGTTAGAAATTCCAAGTTTGAATGAAACCAAAGTGAAATTAGATAAATCGGAATGGCAGTTTTTGAATTTAATTTTGCCAATCGTTCTGATTTGGACCTTGGGATTGGTGATGATTTTTTGGAGAAAAAAGCGATTTAAATAGGTAGTTATACTAATTTTTGGTGCATTTGTGTAAAGCTATTTAGATTATGATTAAAAATACGTCCCTATCTTTAGGTAATTATTTTGAAGAGAAAGCACATTCAAATGGCTGAATTTAAATTAACACATAAAGCAGTTAATGGTTTATCAGAAATAGGATCTGAAAAACAAGCATTTTGAAATTGAAGAGTCAAAAATAGAATTGGAAAAGGATTATACATTGAGCAATCTGAATTAGATAAAGAGTTTTATAAATAGGTGAAAAACTAAATGAAAAAGTATTCAATTGACACTTTCTCACTTAGTTTTTTTTATTCTAATCTATTTCATTTTCCTACGCTTCACAACTTACACAAGCCACAATATTGTTGGCCATTTCTTTTGAAATACTTTGACTTCGTTGATAATACAAAGTTTTTACACCCAATTTCCATGCTTCTATAATCAGCTGATTTACTTCTTTTACAGGAACACTTGGTGGAATGTTGATGTTTAAACTTTGTGCTTGGTCAATGTGTTTTTGTCGAATAGAAGCTTGCAAAATAATTTCATATTGACTGATTTCTTTGAAGGTTTTGAAAACATCTTTTTCTTCTTGACTTAATCCATCCAAATGCTGAACACTTCCGTGTGCCAACATGATGCTCCGCCACGTATCTTCGTTATCCATTCCTTTTTCTTCCAACAATTCTTTCAAGAATTTATTTTTACGAATGAAATTTCCTTTTGCTAATCCTGCTTTGAAGTAATTGCTACTGTATGGTTCAACGCCTGGAGAAGTTTGACCTAAAATAGCGGACGATGAAGTGGTAGGTGCAATCGCCATTAAAGTTGTATTTCTACGTCCATAGTCTTTCAGAACTTCGGGCTCACCGTAAATACGTGCTAAATCTTGGGATGCTTTGAGCGTTCGCGCTTCCAAATCCTTGAATATTTTAGCATTCAACATCTTCGCATCCAAACTTTCAAAAGCGATTTTGTTTTTCTGCAAATAAGAATGCCAACCCATCACACCCAAGCCAAGAGCTCGATGGTTTTTAGCGAAATTATGTGCGGATTTTAAATAGTAATTGTCTTGGGTTTTTTCCACAAATTCAGAAATTACAGCATCAAGAAAGAAAATCGCCAATTCCGGTGCAGCTGTATCTTTCCATTCGTCATACAATTCCAAATTCATGGAGGATAAACAGCAAACAAAGGATTCATCCATCGAGGAAGGAAGCGCGATTTCAGAGCATAAATTACTGGCATTGATAATCATTCCTTTGTCTTTGTACACTTGCGGTTTGTTTCGGTTGACATTATCGGTAAAGAAAATGTACGGCAATCCTTTTTGCTGACGACTTTGTAAAACTTTCGCCCAAATCTCACGTTTATCGTGGTCACCATCAATCATATCTTGCATCCAATAATCGGGAACACAAACGGCGTAAAATAGATTTTGAATGGGATTTCCTATGTTTTTTATTTCTAGAAATTCTTCAATATCGGAATGGTCAATGTCGAGATAGGCAGCAAACGCACCTCTACGAACGCCTCCTTGTGAAATTGTATCCATGGTGGTGTCAAACAATTTCATGAAACTAACCGCACCGCTGCTTTTTCCGTTGTCGGTTACGGCACTTCCACGTTCACGCAATTCTCCAAAATAACCGGAAGTTCCACCTCCAATTTTGGTTTGCATGATAACTTCTCCTAATTTATGGGTGATCCCTTCAATATTATCCGGAACATGCACATTAAAACACGAAATAGGCAATCCTCTTTCCGTTCCCATATTGGCCCAAATGGGTGACGAAAGACTCATCCATCCTTTTTCAATCATTTCAATAAAGGCTTCGGCCAATTCGGGTTTGTATAATCGTTTGGCTGCAGCCGTTGCAATTCGCTCAATCGCTTTTTCAGGCGTTTCTCCTTTTAATAAATAACCTCGATTTAGAATTTGCGTACTTTCATCATTTAACCACCATAGTCTTTCCATCTTAGAAGTTTTAATTTGTTGTTGTTTAATTATTTTGTAGGCATTTGTTTCTTACACGTTTTAGAATAGGTCGTTAGCTGATATGCTTTTGTCGTGCTTTGTGTAAGCGGTTGGGCGTTTCGCAAAGAAATCATCCAATTCATTGGAGAAAACATCTTCGTCAAACCAAAGCATCGCTCTGTATTCTTCGTTTGAAATGTTGTAAATTTTCTCTACGTTCATTTTTATCAAAGCATCATCGACACGATGTTTCATAAAATTCATCATGTCTTTTTTCGTGAAGAAATCCAATTCTCCTTTCTCATAAATCCAATCCAAAAGTTCTTCTTCGTAATCGATATACGTTTTTACAGCTTCCCGAATTTCAGCTTTCACCGTCCCATTGATAAAACCTTCTTCTTCCAATTTATTGATTACATAAATCCCAGCATTGGCATGGGTTTGTTCATCAATCGATGTCCATGCAATGATGTTGGATGTGTTTTTTAAATACCCTTTAAAGCGTGTAAATGAAAGTATGTTTGCGAATTGGGAGAATAAACTACTGTTTTCAATTACAATTACAAAGAAAATTAATTTCCAAATAATATCATCGTTGGTTTTCATGAAATCATCAATCATGTCAATTTTCTTTTTGAAAACAGGGATGGAATAAATTTTGTTGAAAGCTTCGTTGTAGCCTAAAACTTCGATCAAACGCGAATAGGCTTCGGAATGTCGGGTTTCAGATTCCGCAAACGTACTTCCTAAATTATTAATTTCAGGTTTTGGGAAATGCTTGTACAAATCTCCCCAAAAGTTTTTCACGCCGACTTCGACTTGAGAAATACTTAATAAACTTCGTTTAACGACTTCTTTTTCAACCGCAGTCAAATTGGTTTTAAAATCCTGAATGTCCGCCGTAAAATCCACTTCGGAATGTACCCAAAACGTTTGATTCATTCGGTTTACAAAATCCATTACTTCAGGATATTCAAAAGGTTTATAGTTAATTCTTTTGTCAAAAATACTCATAGCGCTAAAGATTAAATTATTACTTATTTTTTGCGTCGCAATTTGAGGAGTTGTCAAAAGAAATTTTCCATAAAGAAAGGAGAAGAATTCTTTTTGACATATACTTTTTTGCGAAAGCAATGTCTATTATTTGCCTGAGGTCTGACTCATAAGTATTTGTCTTATTTACAGTTGCGCAACAGTCCAAGGATTACACTTGATTCTCGTGGAACAAATAATTTACTTTTCAAAAGTAGATATAGATTCCGGTTAATAGAGCTATCAACCTACAAAGTTTTCAGGGTGTTATTAACACCTTTTAAAGAAGATTGATTTTCAGTGAGTTAAATTTTTGGAAGTGTTAAATAGCGAAAATTTTCACTATCAACTCATTTAATAAATCGTGTTCACTTACATTTCCTGATGCGCCAACACCTTTGCTTTTTACATCAGTATCACGAAGAAGTGAAATAATTCGTGTGGCTTTTTTCAACGGATAACTTTTCGCAGCAACACTGGCATCTTTCGCGAAAAATGGATGTATTTTTAATTCTTTCGCAACATTTTGTTGGGATTTATCTGCCAATGTATGGTAGACGATGATATTTGAAAATGCGCCATATAAAATGCCTAAAGTCACTAACAACTTATTATCTCTTGGATTTTCACTGAAGTATTTTGCAATTTGAAATGCTTTGGGTGCATTTCGAGTTTCAAGCGCATTTCGCAGTTCAAAGTTGTTGTAATCTTTGCTAATTCCAATGTTTCTTTCAACGATTTCCGGTGTGATTTTCCCGTCGGGCGAAATGACTTTTAATTTGTTTAACTCATTGTGAATTCGTCCCAAATCCGACCCTAAAAATTCCGTCATCATAAATTTGGATTTGGTGTCTATCGTCATACCCATTTCACGGGCATGCGAATCAATCCAATCAGGAATTTGATTTTCGTATAGTTTTTTAAACTCTAAAAGCAAACCTGATTTCGCCAAAGTCTTGGAAAACTTCGTTCGCTTATCGATGGTTTTTCCTTTGTAATTTACAACGAGAACGGTTGTAGGTTGTGGATTGTTGGCATACGCTTCCAAACGATCTATGGTTCTATATAAATGCTGTGCCTCTTTTAAAATAATCACTTGACGTTCCGCACCCATCGGGAATTGTTTGGCCATTCCGATGACATCGTCAATCGAAACATCATTTCCATAAATTAAAGATTGATTGAAACCTTTTTCATCCTCGGTCAATACTTCGTTTTCAATTGTTTTTGAAATGAGGTCAATATAAAACGGTTCGTCACCCGAAAGGAAATAGATCGGATACAGTTTGTTGTTTTTTATATCTTTGATGACTTGATTGACTTGACTCATGGAATCCTTGGAATTAATGCGTTTGAATTTTCCCGAAAATTACCAATTTCGATTGAAACAAAAGGAGGAAATACCTTATATATTTTGTTCGGTTCGAAAAAAGTGGTTATTACTTACTCCGGAAGAGTGGGTGAGGCAGCATATTATCCATTATTTAATCGAAACGAAAAAGTATTCAAAATCCGCCATCAATTCCGAAATTATTGTGGAAATGAATGGAATGAAGAAAAGAGCGGATGTGGTTGTATTTAAAAAAGAGACTCCATTCCTTATCGTGGAATGCAAAGCGCCATCGATTCCCATCACCCAAGAAACCTTTGATCAAATTGCACGATATAATCTTCAGTTAAATGCGGTGTTTCTTATGGTGAGCAATGGTTTGGAACATTATTATTGCCAAATGGACTTCAAAAATCAACGGTATATTTTCCTTCCTGAACTTCCTCCACAGATTTAAAAGATTCATCTTAGTACGAGAGAATAATACTTTTCGTATCTTGTAATTCTTCTTAAATTTAATACATTCAATATATTTTCTTTAATTTACTATGCGTGCATAATAAAAAAGTATTATATTTGTAGTACAACAAAAACAATAATGAGTCATAATAACTTAACAATCGATCATTATTTACGATCTACTTGGCTATCCGTTCAAAAAATGTACAATGAACAGGCAGCGAAATTTAACTCAACGATGGTTATGGGATTTACCTTATTATCGATTGATCCAAAAACGGGAACCCCGAGTACTTCGTTGGGACCGAAGATGGGGATAGAGCCAACCAGTTTATCACGAACCTTGAAAAACTTAGAAGAAAAAGGTTTAATCGTTCGGAAAAAGAATCCTGAAGATGGCCGAAGTGTTTTGGTCGTCCTGACGAAGGATGGATTGGAAATGAGAAATGTTTCAAAAGAAGTGGTTTTAGGATTTCACGAAGCTGTGGAAGAACGAATTTCGAAAGAGGAACTAAACACTTTCTTTGAGGTTTTGCATAAAATTAATTTGATAGCAGTCGAAGAGAAGACTTTTAATAAGAAAAAACAAATACAATAATTTATAAAATCAAAAAAAATGAATAGGCACATAAGACAAGTTACAGTATTAGGTTCTGGCGTTATGGGTTCCGGAATAGCCTGTCATTTGGCCGGAATTGGCGTTCAGGTTTTGTTACTTGATATGCCAACCGATGGGAAAGACAGAAATAAAGTTGCAAGAGATCATTTGAATTTTGCTCTAAAGTCAAACCCTTCACCGATTTATGACAAAGCGTTTGCTTCGAGAATTACCGTTGGAAATTTCGACGATGATTTAGAAAAAATAAAAAATTCAGATTGGATAATCGAAGTGATTATTGAGCGATTGGACATCAAACAATCGATGTTTGAAAAAGTTGACAAGGTAAGAAAAGAAGGAACTTTAATTACATCCAACACATCGGGAATTCCGATTCATTTGATGTCAGAAGGAAGATCCGAAGATTTCCAGAAACATTTCTGTGGAACGCATTTCTTCAATCCACCGCGTTACTTGAAATTATTTGAAATCATTCCCGGTCCAAAAACCGATGCTTCAGTGATTGACTTCTTTACAACCTATGCAGCGAAATTCTTAGGGAAAACACCCGTTATCTGTAAAGATACTCCAGGTTTCATTGGAAACAGAGTAGGTGTTTATTCGATGGCAAAAGTAATGGAATTGGCTCAAGAAATAGGATTGACTATTGAAGAAGCTGATACTTTAACTGGTTCTCCTTTAGGTCGTCCAAAAACAGGAACCTTTAAATTGGCAGATTTAGTTGGTTTAGATACGGCTTACAATGTAACCAAAGGTTTGCAGCAAAATTGTCCAAACGATACTTTCATTCAAGATTTGAAAGGTTCAAAAGTTTTGGACTTCTTAATTGAAAATAAATTCTTTGGAGACAAAGCGCAAAAAGGTTTTTATTACAAAACTTTTGACAAAGCATCCAAGGAAACCCAACGTTTTGCTTTGGATTTGAATACTTTGGAATATCGACCTTTGAATCGAGCCAATATTCCTGCCGTGGAAATGGCGAAACAAGCAGGAAGCACAAAAAATAAAATTGGAGTTTTACTTCAAGACAAAGGAAAAGCAGGTGAATTAATTCGCAAGCATTTTTCCTCCTTATTCGCGTATGTAGCTGACAAAGTTCCTGAAATTTCAGATGTACTATATAGTATTGATGACGCAATGAAAACAGGATATGCATGGCGATATGGCCCTTTTGAAACATGGGATTTGGTGGGATTGAAAAATGGAATTAAGCTAATTGAATCAGAAGGATATGAAGTGTCTGCATGGGTAAAAGAAATGGTAGAAGCAGGAAAAGAATCTTTCTATCAAGTCAAAGACGGTAAAAAATACTATTACGATATTCAGTCCAAAGACTATCAATTGATTCCCGGTCAAGACGCCTTCATTATATTGGATAACATTCGCAAGACAAAAGAAGTTTGGTCGAATGCAGAAGCCAGTATTCAAGATTTGGGCGATGGAATCATCAACCTAGAATTCCGTTCAAAAATGAATTCCATTGGTGGCGGAGTAATTACTGGAATTAATAAAGCCATTGATTTGGCTGAGAATGAATACCGTGGATTGGTAATTGGAAATCAAGCCGATAACTTTTCAGTCGGTGCAAACCTTGCCATGATTATGATGATGGCCGCTGAACAAGATTGGTGGGAATTGAATATGGCGATCAAAACATTCCAAGACACCATGATGAAAGTTCGTTACAGTGCCATCCCAGTTGTGGTCGCGCCTCACGGAATGTCATTGGGTGGAGGTTGTGAAATCTCATTGCATGCCGATAAAATAGTCACTGCAGCAGAAACCTACATGGGATTAGTGGAAGTGGGTGTCGGTGTAATTCCAGGCGGAGGAGGGACCAAAGAAATGACACGAAGAGCCTGTCAAAACTTAATTCCAGACGATGTGAAAATCAATCACTTACGTGAAGCCTATATGTCGATTGCTATGGCAAAAGTAGCTACATCAGCCTATGAAGCGAAAAATCTTGGATTCATTCGTGACGAAGATGTGATTGTTGTAAATAAAGACCGTCAGATTGCCGAAGCGAAGAAACATGCGATTTTAATGGCAGAAGCAGGATACACACAACCAGTACAAGAAAAAGTGAAGGTTCTCGGTAAAAACGCAATGGGAATGTTTTATGTGGGATCCGATCAAATGGTGGCAGGAAATTATATTTCTGAACACGATCGTTTAATCGCGAATAAATTAGGATATGTGATGACCGGAGGTAATTTATCCGAAGCTACCGAAGTTTCTCAACAGTATTTATTGGATTTGGAAAGGGAAGCGTTCTTATCACTTTGTGGTGAACGTAAAACGTTAGAACGAATTCAACATATGTTGACAACTGGGAAACCGTTGAGGAATTAATTGAGTATCAAGCATCTAGTGTCAAGTACTTGGTAGTTAGTAGAAGTAATAAGAATATTAAAACAAAACAGAAAATGAAAGAAGCATATATAGTAACAGGATATAGGACTGCAGTAGGAAAAGCTCCTCGTGGAACTTTGAGATTTACACGTCCCGATGAAATGGCGGTTCAAGTCATCAAAAGGATGTTAGAAGATGTGCCAAATTTAGACCAAAATCGAATCGATGACGTGATGGTAGGTTGTGCAATGCCCGAGGCAGAGCAAGGACTAAACATGGCGCGATTGATTTCTTTGATGGGACTAAATACCGATAAGGTCTCAGGTGTAACTGTGAATCGATACTGTGCTTCGGGTTCAGAATCGATTGCAACGGCAGTAGCAAAGATTCGAACCGGAATGGCAAATTGTATCATTGCAGGTGGTGCGGAAAGTATGTCCTATATTCCAATGGGTGGATATAAACCTGTACCCGATACCGAAGTTTCAAAAGAAAACGCGGATTACTATTGGGGAATGGGATTGACTGCAGAAGCCGTAGCAAATGAATACAACGTATCAAGAGCAGATCAAGATCAGTTCGCATTTAATTCGCATGAAAAAGCATTGAAAGCCATCGAAGAAGGGCGATTTGACAGTCAAATTGTTCCTTTGGATGTAGAAATAAATACGTTGGATGCTCATGAGAAAATGCAAACTCAAAAATTGGTTTTTAATCAAGACGAAGGACCCAGAGCCGATACTTCTTTGGAAGTATTAGGGAAATTACGTCCTGTTTTTGCAAATGGAGGTTCTGTGACTGCGGGGAATTCATCCCAAATGTCCGATGGAGCAGCCTTTGTTTTAGTGATGTCTGAGGAGATGGTGAAAGAATTAAATCTAACTCCGATTGCACGTTTGGTTTCGTATGCAACCGTTGGTGTTCCTCCACGAATTATGGGAATTGGACCTATGTATGCCATTCCAAAAGCATTGGAACAAGCTGGAATGCAGTTGAAAGACATTGACATGATTGAATTGAACGAAGCGTTTGCTTCTCAGTCTTTGGCCGTAATGCGCGGTTTGGACATAAATCCAGACATCGTGAATGTAAATGGTGGTGCCATTGCATTGGGGCATCCTCTAGGTTGTACAGGTACAAAGTTATCCGTTCAACTATTCAACGAAATGAAAAGACAAAATAAAAAATACGGAATGGTTACGATGTGTGTAGGAACGGGGCAGGGCGCTGCGACGATATTTGAAATGCTGTAAATTTTATTTTAAATGTTGAATTTTAAACTTTGAATGAAATGAAGACAAATAATTTAATTGCTGATAAAACTTTTGAATTCTCACTTCAAATCATTTCACTTTTTATTCAACTTAGAGCTGAAAATGAATACGTTTTATCCAAACAGGTTTTACGAAGTGGGACAAGTATTGGTGCAAATGTATCCGAAGCTATGGCAGCTCAATCAAAAAAGGACTTTATAAATAAAATGTCCATAGCATCAAAAGAAGCGAGAGAAACAAAGTATTGGTTAAGATTACTGGATCAATCTGAATTGACAAATTTAAAATGTCGTCTTATTTGAATGAAATTGAACATATCATAAACATTCTTACAAAAATAATAATCACATCAAAAAAATCATTAGATAATCTAAAATAAGCATTCAAAATTCAAAATATTTAATTCAAAATAATAAAGCAATGAGCAACAATAGATTAGCCGGAGGAGAATTTTTAATCAAAGACCTCAGTTGGGAAGATATTTTCACACACGAAGATTTTAGTGAAGAGCAGAAAATGATGCTCGAATCTGCCAAAGAATTCATTGACCGTGAAGTATGGCCACTTAAGCAACAAATCGAAAAGAAAGATTACGCCTTGATTCATGATTTAATGAAGAAATTGGGTGATTTAGGATTTTTAGGAATTTCTGTGCCCGAAGAATATGGTGGCTTGGGAATGGGATTCGTGACCACTATGTTGGTTTGTGATTACCTTTCAGGTGCAACAGGTTCTTTAGCAACAGCCTATGGAGCACATACAGGAATTGGGACTTTACCGATTATGCTTTATGGGAATGAAGAACAAAAGAAAAAATATTTACCCAAATTAGCAACGGGTGAATGGTTTGCATCGTATGCATTGACCGAACCAGAAGCGGGATCGGATGCAAATTCAGGGAAAACAAAAGCCGTTTTGTCTGCAGATGGGAAACATTACAGCATTACTGGAAATAAAATGTGGATTACCAATGCGGGATTTGCAGAATTATTCATCGTTTTTGCGCGGATTGAAGATGATAAAAATATTACTGCATTTATAGTAGAAAAATCACAAGCAGGCGAAGGATTCACTTTGGGTGAAGAAGAAGATAAATTAGGAATTGTTTCCTCTTCTACACGACAAGTATTCTTTAATGAAGTAAAAGTTCCCGTTGAGAATTTATTGGGCGAAAGAAATGGTGGATTTAAAATTGCATTGAATGCATTGAATGTAGGACGTGTAAAATTAGGTGCAGCTTGTTTGGATGCACAACGTAGAATTTTGTCGAATTCAATTAATTATGCTGATGAGCGTAAACAATTTGGAGTTTCAATCAATACGTTTGGTGCGATTCAAGAAAAATTAGCCGAAATGGGCGCAGCTACTTTCGCATCTGAAGCGGGTGCTTATCGAACTGCAAAAGATATGGAAGATGCAATTGCGGAAAACATTGCGAAGGGAATGCCAGAGAATGAAGCAGAATTAAAAGGGATTGAAGAATACGCCATCGAAGCTTCGATTTTGAAAGTTTGGATTTCAGATATCTGTCAAATTGCAGCCGATAAAGCGATTCAGATTTACGGTGGAATGGGTTATTCAAAAGAAATGCCCATGGAATCTGCTTGGCGTGACGCACGTATTTCTCGAATTTACGAAGGGACGAATGAAATCAACAGTTTGTTATCCATCAGTATGTTAGTTAAACGTGCTTTTCAAGGTAAAATTGATTTGATGACCCCGGCAATGAATGTTGGAAATGAGTTGATGAGTATTCCTTCTTTTGATGTTCCCGATTATTCCGAATTATTTGCGCAAGAAAAAGAAATCGTTGGAAACTTGAAGAAAACATTTTTTATGGTTGCGGGTTCCGCTTTGCAAAAGTTTGGAACTGAATTAGAAAAGCACCAACAATTGATATTGAAAGCCGCTGCGATTTTAATTGAAATCTATATGGCCGAAAGTGCAATTCTAAGAGCAGAGCGAATTTCAAAGAATAATTCTGAGGAATTTGCTGCCATTCCAATAAAATTTGCTAAATTGCAACTGTTTAACTCCGTAGAAGTAATCAAAAAGAATGCAACAGAAGGCATAATTTCATTTACAGAAGGAGATGAGCAACGAATGATGTTATCAGGATTAAGACGATTTACACGATATAATGACTATCCGAATCTTGTGCAATTGAAAACAGAAATTGCAGAATTTTTAATAAAAGAGAATAAATACTCTTTTTAAACTGTTTTTGGCACAGTATTTGGATTATTACAAGTAAGTACTATTCTTTTCATAAGGTAGTTGAGTTTTCATGGTACTTAAGTTTTAGTAGAGAGGGTCCCGGCAGAAGTGCCGGGATTTTTTTATGACTTTTTTCATAAACAGTAATCGTTTTCCTACGTTATATTTGAAAAAAATAAACGTTATCAAACGCATCATTAGTGAAAACTCTATTCTCCTCACTTACAATCTTATTCTGCCTTTCTTTTGTGAAAGCACAGATAACAACCGAACTTTCTGAAGTCTATATCACCGATAATCGGATTTCTATTCCAATCAGTGAAACCGATCGGTTGATTCAAGTTATATCCAAATCCGATATCGAAAATTCTCCAGCCACTTCCATTGAAAATCTGTTGTCTTTAGTTTCAGGGATTGATATTCGTCAGCGAGGTGTTAATGGAGCGCAGGCAGATGTCAGTATCAGAGGAAGTTCGTTTGAACAAGTTTTGGTCTTAATCAACGGTACTCGAATGAGTGATGTTCAAACTGGCCATCATTCTATGGACTTACCAGTGAGCTTGCATTCGGTAGAAAGGATTGTGATTGTAAAAGGACCATCTGCTCGACGATATGGTCAAAATGCCTATGCAGGTGTTATCGATATTATTACAAAACTGAACACAAAATCTTCGTTGGAAGTCAATTTGTCAGCAGCTGATTTTGGTACGTTTGGCTTGGATGCAGAATTTCAAACCGGCGGTGAGGAATTCAAACAGTTAATTCAAGCGAGTTACAACCAAACCGATGGATATCGATACAATACAGACAGTAAAAGATCAAATTTTTGGTATCAAAATGAGTTAAGTCTTGGAAAACACAAGCTGTCTTTTCAGGGTGGATTTACGGAAAAGAAATTTGGAGCGAATGGTTTTTATGCTACGCCTTCTGCCACTGAGCAGTATGAAGAAACTCAATCTTCATTGGCTAATGTAAAAGCAGATTTTGATTTTAACCAAATTCAATTAAACGCTTCCGTTTATTGGAGAAGACATCAGGATCTCTATGTTTTTGTCCGAGAGAATCCGTCGATTTATCGAAATATGCACATTGGAAGCACGGTAGGAGCAAGTTCGAATTTAATGTATTCCTCACGATTCGGAGAATCCGCTTTTGGATTGGAAGGTCGAAAAGAATTTTTACATAGTAATAATTTAGGGAATTGGCAACGAACATCTGTTTCTTTGTTTTTTGAACATAAATTCAAATTGTTAAATAGTAAACTGGATGTAACTCCTGGATTTTTAGTATCTGACTTCAATGATTTTGGAACATTTTTCTATCCAGGAATCGATGTAGGTTATTCGATTTCAAACCACCATCGCCTCTATGCAAACATGGGTAAAACATACCGAACACCGACTTATACAGATTTGTTTTATACCGATAGTGTGACCGAAGGAAATCCAAATCTAAAACCCGAAGAAGCTTTAGCCTATGAATTGGGTTATCGTTTTCAGAAACAAAATTGGAATTTTGAAATCAATGGATTTATTCGAAATAGTAAAAACACAATCGATTGGGTCAAAGAATTAGAAGAAGATAAATGGGAAGGACTCAATATTGCAAAAGTAAATCTATTGGGTTTTGAATCGTCTGTAAGTTATCGTTTTCAATCCACATTCATTAATTCTATTTCTTTGAATTATACCTATTTAGATAAAGATTTAAATGAGGAGGATTCCAAATATTCAAAATATATATTGGATCATTTAAAACATCAATTCATAGCAAATTTAAACCATAAAATTAGGAATGGAATAAATGTGGAATGGATTTATCGATACAATAACCGACTGACTTTAGACGACTATCATTTATTCGATGCAAAAATGAGATGGGAAAACAAAAACTTCGAATTAAATATTCAGTGTAACAATATTTTCAACACCGCTTACACAGAAACGAATTTAATTCCTATGCCTAGACGATGGTTTGGAGGTGGAGTGAAGGTCAAAATCTAAAAAATGTAATCGGAGTAAAAACAGAAATTGTTTATTTTTCTTCCTTTTTTACAATTCGATCTGTCTTTTTATCATAGCCATACGGACAATGCCTGCAACCACTTCTGCAACAATGACCGCGTCGCAGAAGATATTGCTCAGTCAATACAATATATCCTTCCGGCGTTTTGTAGTAATCACCCTCCTGGAATTTCGTTGTGTTCATTTATTCTTTTTCTGGAGCAGCATCTGCCGTTTTATATGCACCAATTATTTTGGTAACTAATTTATGCCGAACCACATCTTTTTCAGTCAACTGAACCATTCCAATTCCTTTGATGTCTTTTAAAATCGTCATGGCTTCTTTCAGTCCGGATTTCTGTCTGGGCGGTAAATCGATTTGATCGGGATCACCCGTAATTATAAATTTCGCATTTTTTCCCATTCGAGTGAGAAACATTTTCATCTGCGCATGAGTTGTATTCTGGGCTTCATCCAAAATCACGAAAGCATTATCCAAGGTCCGACCACGCATAAAAGCCAAAGGAGCCACTTCAATGATTCCTTTTTCGTAATAGGCAGTTAGTTTCTCAAACTGAATCATATCGCGTAACGCATCGTACAAAGGTTGTAGGTACGGATCTAACTTCTCTTTCAAATCACCAGGTAAGAACCCCAAACTCTCTCCCGCTTCAACAGCTGGTCGTGTCAATACTATCCGTCGAACTTCTTTTGCTTTCAACGCTTGAACGGCCAATGCAACACCAGTATAGGTTTTACCCGTTCCGGCTGGGCCGACGGCGAAAACCATGTCGTTTTTATGGGTCAATTCCACCAATTTCTTTTGGCCTGGCGTTTGGGCTTTAATTAATTTCCCACTTGCACCGTGAACCAAAACTTCTTCGGAACGACGAATACTTCCGTCCTGTTGAAAGTTAGGTTCTAATATTTCTTCCATATCTTTTTCGTTCAATTGATTGTAATGTTGTAGATGTTGAAGAATTTGAGCAATCTTAGATGAAAATTCTTTCAAAGATTCATCTGTTCCTACTGCAGAAATATTCTTACCGCGCCCAATAATTTTCAATTTTGGAAAACGGGTTTTTAATAATTTGAAGTTCTCATTATTGGCACCATAAAAGTCCTGAATGCTTACTTCTTCCAATTCTAAATTTAATTCTGTCAAATGTATTTTGTTTAAATTCGATTCATTACAAAAATACACAATATATTTGTTGAAAGGAATTGAATTTCATGCCAATTATTACTTTAACCACTGATTTTGGAAATAGGGACTCGTTTGTTGCTTCTGTAAAAGGAAAAATCTACAGCGAACTACCTGAAGCGATCATTGTGGATGTTTCCCACGAAATCCAACCTTTTGATATTGCAGAAGGTGCATTTATTTTGAGAAATGCGTATGCTGATTTCCCCAAAGGAAGTATTCATATCGTGGGAGTTGATGATTTAATGACTGCCACAAAACGACCAATTGCAGCATTTATAGACGACCATTATTTTATTTCGGTCAATAACGGAATTTTATCTTTGATTAAGGAAGACCATCGTCCTCAGGAAATAGTTGAAATTAATATTCCGCAAGTTTTAACGGAAACTACATTTACAACGCGTGATATATTTGTGCCCGTTGCTTGTCATTTGGCGCGCGGGGGGAAATTGTCGGTCGTGGGTCAAAAATTAAAGGAATTCAAAGAACTTTCAACTTTGCAACCCATTGTGAGAGATAGTAAAGTAATTGTCGGTTTGGTGATTTATGTTGATAATTATGGAAATTCAATTACCAATATTTCAAAGTCAACTTTTGATAAAGTGGGTAAAAATCGAAAATTTCGAATTTTCCATAGAAATCATGAATTCACTACGGTCCATCAGAATTACAACCAAATTTTAAAAGATGCTGAAAATGAGGAATCGACCCTTGGAAATCAATTGGCTTTGTTTAATTCATCTGGATTTTTAGAAATAGCAATTTTTAAAAGCAATCCAAAAACGTCCGGGTCGGCAAGTACACTTTTGGGTTTAAGTAGGGGAAGTGAGGTTTATGTGGAGTTTTTATAATTCGTTTTTACAATTAATTCGAACGACCAAACCACTCTTCTTTTAGAATTTCATATTCAAAATTCCGACGATCCGGTTCGCCATAATAGGCTACAACCAATTCTCTCAATTTTTTAGCACCTAACTTTTCCATGGCTTTGTGCGAACGATAATTTTCTGCCCCCACATGGAAAATCACTTTGTCAACATGCTGGAAAATATAGTCGAGCATGACTTTTTTTGCATTGGGATTGATTCCTTTTCCCCAAAACTTCGTTCCGTAAAATGAATAACCAATTAAAATACTTTTGTCGTCCGAATTGTAATCATAAAATCGAGTACTTCCTGCAACCTCGCCAGACGCTTTGTCGTAAATCAAATAGGCACCTCCACTTTTTAAGGCTCCTTCAAAGAAATTTTGGAAAACCTCTCTTTCACAACGATTTTTATTCGGATGATTTTCCCAAATCTTCGGATCGGAAGCGACTGCATATATTTTCTCAAAATCAGAATTCTGAAGTGGAATTAATTCTACAATTTCATTCGCTAAATGGGGTTGAATTGAAAAACTCATAATTATAAATTTCGGGTGATACTTTGAACGATTTTATATTCAGAAAAGAACTCTTTTAAAACGACTCTCAATACCGTGTAAGCAGGTACTGCAACCGCAACACCCACAATTCCAAAAAGAATTCCACCAATTAAAATAACAATGAAAATCTCGAGTGGATTCGATCGAACACTTCGGGAGTAAATCAAAGGTTGGTTGATGAAGTTGTCCCAAATATGGGTCAATACATACCAAAACATAATCCACAAAACGGTGGGTACAATTTGGGTTTTAAAATCCAATCCCAATCCATGTAAGTCGCTCAGAGAAAGACTTGCCATAATCAATCCACCAATCAAAGGTCCAATGTAGGGTAGCGGATTCAACAAGGCACAAATCAGCGCAATCACTGCAGCGTAATTTATTCCAAAGGAAAGTAGAATTATGAAATAAAAAGTAAACATAATCAGCACTTGCAATGTCAAACCAATGAAGTAGCGGGAAAGTAAGTTTTTGGTGGTGCTTAACACATTTTCAAAACGAGGTTCTTCCCCTTTGGGTGCAATAGCAACCATCATTTTATTGATCAAATCTCGATCTTTTAAAAAGAAAAATGTAATGAAAATCACTGAAAAAGCATCGATAAAGAGCATTCCCACGGCGGAAAGGGAATCTCCAAACATTCCTGACAGACTTTTGTAATTCACTTCTTTTACCGCATCATTTAAATAATTCTCCAACAAAGGCATATTCAAAAAACCGAGGGATTCCGACAAGAGTTTAAACTGATTGGCAATCGCCCCTTCGAACTGATCCAAATGCGAAAAATTACCAATAAAACGATACGGTAAATTCAAAACCAACGAAATAAATAAACTTAAAAATGCAATCAATAGGACCACGAACAAAGTGAGCGTCACTAAAGCACTGATGGAATTTGGGATTCTCATTTTGTCATGAAAAACCAACATAAGCGGACGTCCAATCATTGCCAAAACAAATGAAATCGCCAAATAAGCAAAAACGGAACGAATCAACCAAAGAAGATAAAGCAAAAGACACGTCAAAATAGTTATCCCTATTGCTCTAAGAATGCCGTATGATAACTGTTTGGGTGTCATTTTATGCATTTTCTACTTTTTTAGCTAATCGTTTTGTGAAGATAGGAGAAATTACAGTTCTTGTATTCGTTTTTTGCATTTCTTTTGCCTGAATTTTATCTTTTGGATTTCGGAATTTATTGACACCGATTAAAATTATTTTCCCTTCATCAAATGCAGCTTGTTCTTTGTCCGCACTTTTTTGAATCATTTTCTGAATCGAACCTTCATACAAAGATTTTAAAAATCCGCCATCTGCTTCTATCTTTTTGAATAAATCCAAGGCGTTTTTAATCATATTCTCACTCACATTCTCTACAAAATAGGAGCCCGATATGGGATCTAAGAATTTATCGAAATTTGCTTCTTTTTGAATCAATAATTGTTGTTTGGAGGCCAATTCCTCCGAGAATTCGGTTGCAGAATTAATCTCATCATAACTCAAAACACGGATTGCATCTGCTTTTCCTTGAACGGCAGCGGATATTTCCAAACCGCTTCGAATTAGATTATTATGTAAGTCCAATGCTGATTTATTTCGCAAAGAAGTTTCTGCATAAATAAAAGTTTCGGTTTTCACCTCATATTCATCCAAAATCAAATTCCATAATTTTCGAAGGGCACGAAGTTTGGCGATTTCAAAGAAATAATTCCCGCCAATTGCGACTTTAAAATAGATCTTTGATGCGGCTTCAATTCCAAAATTTTCCACATATTCCACAGAATGAGCAATAGCAAACGCGATTTGTTGAACGTGATTTGCACCTGCATTCTGATACAAAGATGCGTTTACTTCGATGCATTTTTCAAATTGATTTTCCTTTAAAACGGTTTTTACAAAATTGAAATCTTCCTCATTCGAACTATTCCAATTTCCCGTTTTTGCAAGTTGACCAATAGGATCCAATCCCACATATTTTAAGTTTTTAATCGTGGAGAAATCAACGGTTGAAAATAATTCAGTCGGATTCTCGCATTCAAAAAACAAATCCAAATAGGAAGGTAAATTCTGTACGTTTTTGGCTACATCTTGTTTTACGTTGAAACCGTATAAATAGGATGAATCTTGTTTTTCAGAATTCAAAAAATCACCGATTATTTTCCAATCTTTGGTGGTTTCTATCGGTTGGCTTTCTTCTAAATTCCGGTCTTCGGATGAATAAAGAGGCTTTACCTGAATTCCTTCGGCTGTATCCGTAACCAAAACCTCGTTGTAGTCCAAACCTGCTAATTCAGCTTGTACTTTTAGTTTCCATTCTTTTGGACTTAGTTGTTCAAAATTATTTTTGTTGTGTGGCATTGGTTTCAACTTTTTTTACTTTTCTTTTTTCAACAATGAAAACATCTTCGTTTTCTTTCTTCAAAAAATGTTTTTCACGCGCTATTCTTTCTACTTCCTCCGGATCGGTATTCATTTGTTTAATCTGAATGGATTCTTTTTCTAATTTTTCCTTGTAGTATTTCTTATCGTAATTTAAGGTTTTTATTTCCTTATCCAACTCTTTGTGAATGAAATACGAGTTTTGATCAAAAAAGAACATCCATACCACAAACAAAATAGTTACAATGAGGTATTTGTTCCATAAAAACCGATACCATTTGAGCGGTTTTTTTATTTCCTCTTTTTCAGTGCTCATGATCTTTAAGTTTAAGTTTGTCTTTAATCAAGGTAGAAAGTACACTTATCGCCGCTTCATTCTTCTTTTTCATATTCGGAACGATGATGTCTGCATGAATTTTTGAAGGTTCTATAAATTGTTCGTGCATTGGCTTCAAGGTCGTTCGGTATCGACTTAATACTTCTTCCAAATCCCGACCTCTTTCCTGAATGTCTCGTCGAATTCGTCGAATCAATCGTTCATCTGAATCCGCATGTACAAATATTTTCAAATCAAATAAATCCCGCAATTCCGGATTGGTGAAAATCAAAATCCCCTCCACAATAATTACTTCTTTGGGATGGGTAATGATGGTTTCCGTAGTTCGACTATGGGTAATAAAAGAATACATCGGTTGTTCTATGGTTTCTCCATTTTTTAAATCCTGGACGTGTCGAGTCAATAATTCAAAATCAATGGACCGTGGATGGTCAAAATTGATCTTTTCCCTTTCGTCAAAAGAAAGTTCTTGATGATCTTTGTAATAATTATCCTGTGAAAGCACCAATACATTTTCGGTGTTCAGATTGTGTAAAATATTTCGGACTACGGTTGTTTTACCGGATCCTGTTCCGCCTGCGATTCCTATTATTAACATTTATTCTTCAATATCTTCGTTTGGAAATACTTCTTTGTCTTTGTAAAATTTGGGCATAACACCTAGAATATATATATCGAGCAACGCTTTTACACGTGCAAAATACTCTCGCGTTGCAGTCACAGTCCCATATTCCTTCGGAACGCCGCGTGCATTATATCCCAAGGCGTAAATATCGTGATTTTTAGCAATAAACAGAGCACGTTGGTTCTGAAATTCTTGAGAAATGATGGTTATTGAATCTTGGCCAAAAACTTCTTTGGCTCTGAGCACAGAATCCAAGGTCCGAAACCCTGCGAAATCCTCTATGATTCGGTCTTCCGGAATATCTAAATCCATCAAAGCCTTCTTCATATCCCGAGTTTCGTTGTATTCCCGAATGGAATTGTCGCCACTTACAATTAAAAATTTTACTTTTCCTGCATTGTAAAGTTCCACTGCTGCTTGAATCCGATGTTTAAAATACAAATTTTCTCCCCCGCCACGCACTCGTTTACTCGTGCCTAAAACTAGACCCGAATTATTGGTAGGAATTGACTCTATAGTTGAATAGGTCATTCCTTCGGATTGTTTATTGATCCAAAAATTCGCGAATAAAAGTAAGCCGGTTAGTGAAATAATTCCAACTAAGATTAATTTCAGAAATCGGCGGAGTACGGTTTTCATTTTTTTTAATTCTAGCTTTTTTTCTGATGGTAAGTCAAAAATTGATAACTTTAAGTCAAAATTAAACAAATTATTGAAATGGACCTCTTTAATGCGACTACACTTATGTCATTTTTTCTAGGAATCGGTTTGGCGGCGTCTGCTGGCTTTCGGGTCTTTCTTCCGTTGTTCGCACTGAGTCTCGTTGCACATTTCGGAAGTAGTTTTATGCTTCTCGGAGAAAGTTGGCAATGGTTGGGTAGTACGCCTGCTCTCATCACACTTGGCGTAGCAACGCTTGTTGAGATTCTCGCTTATTATATTCCGTTCGTCGATAATCTTTTGGATACGCTTGCGATTCCGCTAGCAGCTATTGCAGGAACGGTTTTAATGAGTTCTACTTTGGTCGATATGGGTGAAGTGGGAACATGGGCCATTGCGATAATTGCCGGGGGTGGAACAGCTGCAACCGTAAGTGGTGCCACAGCATCTGTACGTGCTCTTTCTACGGGAACGAGTGGTGGAACAGCTAATTTCCTGGTTAATACAGGAGAAACTGCAACCGCTTCTATTTTAAGCATTACGTCCTTTTTATGGGCGCCTTTAGCCTTTGTTCTGGTATTGGTTTGCCTTTATTTTGTTTATAGATTCTGGAAAAAAAGCAAAACCTACTTTGCGAAAAGTGGATAATAGTCTACTGCCATTTTAACTTATAATTTCATGATAATCATTTGTTTAAGCTAAGTATTTCGGCTTTAACGAATATTAATAAGGTGTTTTCACCCTTTGTTTTCAGTTGCTATACCCTAAAAAGAAACGATCCAGATGTCGAATCTTTGCAGTGTAATTAAATATTAATCATTTAAAATCGATAGCAATGAAAACACAAACTTATTTTTTCAATTTAATTTTAGCCTTATTATTTGTAACGCTAAGTTGTAATGAAGACGACGGACCTGGAATTCCACCTCCAAGCGAAATGACTCCACCTACATCCGCAGATTTTCTAAATCTTAGATCCACTGCTTTGGATAATTTAACTCAGACTTTCGATTTCAATATCGATGGGGGAACGACTTACCTAGAATTTATTTCTGAACAAGGAGTGAGTGTACGAATTTACACTTCATGTTTAACGATTGGTGGGCAGCCTCTAACAGGAGATGTTGACGTAGAATTTGTAGAATTGTACAAACGTGGAAATCTTATGACCACCAATATTGCCACCATGGGAATGCATGCCAACGGTGATTTAGAAATGTTGGTAACAGGAGGTGCCTTTTATATCAATGTACTTCAAAATGGTATTGAAATTGACAATGTAGCCTGTGGAATTCAAATGAATGTTCCTACCGCTTTAACAGGTGGTGTTGACCATGACATGATCATGTGGTACGGAAACATGGATGCCGAAGGAAATCTTGTTTGGGAAGAAGCAGAGGAAGGTGACGGCGGTCAAGGAGCTGGAATTGAGATTACAAATGATACTTATTATACCTTTTTGAATCAATTTGGTTGGGCAAATGTAGACCGTTTCTACAACGATCCGCGTCCAAAAACTACGATTTTAGTCGATGTTCCTGAAGGATATGATCAAAACAACTCAAGTGTTTATTTATCGTACGATGGTGAAGATTACGGATTGGCGCGTTTAGATACTTGGGTAGACGGAATGTTCAGTGAACACTACGGTCAAATTCCAATTGGTTTGGAAGTGCATGTTATATTCATCTCTGAGTTTGAAGGAGATTGGGTATATGCCATTAAATCAGTAACCATTGTGGGTGGTGAAGTTATCACCATAGCAGCAGAAGATTTAGCTGCAACTACCGAAGATGGAATTGCAAATCATATCAACACTTTACCTTAATCTCTATATGCCTTAGGCATCCTTCTTAACCAAAAAATGCCTCGATGAAAGTCGAGGCATTTTTTTGGTTACTTTAAATTTAGTTCCTTAGAATTTGTAAGCAAATCCTGCTCCAACTGAAGAAAAGGTTCCGCCATCAACAGAAATTCCTTTGTAGAATCCAAAAGCATCAAAGGAAGCACCGCTGTATCCAAATTTAGGTTGGTAAAGGAAACCCCCATCACCATCACCGTCACCTACGTAAATAGCGTAACCTAGATCAACTCCTCCAAACAAAGATCCACCAAAGTTGTACTTAGCCGAAGCGGCTAATGGAATAAATCCTGCGTCAGCACCTTTTACTTTAGTTGTCACTCCCATAAATTCAAAATCATAGTCTTTTCCAGCCCAATAGTCATACCCGGTTAAAGCACCCAACTGGAAACTAGGAGCAATTTCCCAATAATACGCAGCTGTAATTCCAAAGTTAAATGAAGTGAAATCGCCTGCATCTCCAACAGGAATACCAACATAAGCACCAGCTTCAAAACCAGTAGACTGAGCATTCACTCCTACTAAACATCCAACAGCTAAGGCAGCTGATAAAAATAATTTTTTCATAAATAAAGTTTTAATAATTTAATCAAATGTAATAATAATATTTTAATGTCTTAAAAAAAAGTTAAAGATCCTAATTTTCTTTAGTTAATCTAATGGAAGAAAATGGATTGTATCTAGAGATGTGCTTCTATTTCCAAAATAAAAAAGGTAATCCTGAGAGATTCTCAGGATTACCTTTAGTGTATTTTAATTTGTTTTTAATCTCTTAAAAGAAGATTGAGAAACCAGCATTAACTCCGAAAGTGTTAATGTTTTGAGTAATCTTATATCCCATAACTTCTTGTTTCGTAGAAAAAGCATTGTAGCCAAGTCCTACATCAACACCAATGGATGGAGTAATTAAGTAAACTACACCTCCTTTTGCTTTCCAAGCAAGCCCATCGCTTGTGTCTTTTTGATCAACGCTACCCGAAGTGTATTTTTCCGTAATTGAAGCGTAACCAACTCCTGCCCCTAAGTAAGGAACAATTTTTGAAGCGCTTTGAAAATAATAAGTTCCTGTAGGCATTACAGACACAGTGCTGGTTGTCGATTTGATGTCTGACTCTTTATCATTCTGAGTTGCTGAAATGAAACTAAGATCCATTCCTACTGCAAGTTTGTCCATTACAAAATAGCCAGCTGAAGGAGTGAAAGTAAATGTTGAAAGTTTAGGGCCATCCACAGAAGTACCGTCAAATTTGATTTTGTTCGTTGTGTTAGAGAAGTTTAAATTTGTTGAACCTCCTACTACCCAACTTCCTTTTGTCATTTGCGCCGTTAATGCTCCACTAAGAACTACTGCGCCAATCAATAAAATTTTTTTCATGTTTTATTTAGTTTTAATTTAACCGGCAAAAATAACCATTATTTTAACATATCCAAAAAGTGTTCATTGCTCTTTTAACAGGTAATCACTTATTGGCTTCTAAGAATAGTAATTATAAATCAGATAACTTTAAATACGAGAAGTGGGATTTTCTCACCACTATACTGTTTTCATCTGGTGAATAAACTTTTAAAAGAACTAATTTTTTATGTTTGTTTTAAACCTTAATTTTGCAAACCATATACAATGTAAAATGAGCAATACCTACAAATCAGCAGGAGTCGATAAAGAAGAAGGTTATCAAACCGTATCAAAAATCAAAAAAGCAGTTTCTGAAACCCACAACGCCAATGTGTTAAATGGAATTGGAAGCTTTGGTGCTTTTTATCAACTTTCGGGCTATAAAAATCCCGTCTTAGTTTCCGGAACCGATGGTGTTGGAACGAAATTGAGAATTGCACTCGATGTGAAAAAGTACGATACGGTAGGGATTGATTGTTTTGCCATGTGTGCCAACGATATCCTTTGCCACGGCGCAAAACCACTATTTTTCTTGGATTATTTAGCGTGTGGGAAATTGGATTCCGACATTGCTGCAGAAATCGTAGGTGGAATTGCAGCCGCTTGCAAAGAAACGGGAACAGCTTTAATCGGTGGGGAAACTGCAGAAATGCCGGGAATGTACAAAGTAGGTGACTACGATGTTGCTGGGTTTTGTGTAGGTGTAGTTGAAAAAGATGAAATCATAGACGGATCAAAAATTGCAGATGGACAAGTTATTGTTGGATTGCCAGCAAGTGGATTTCATAGCAATGGATTTTCATTGGTTCGTAAAATATTCGAAGATTATTACGAAGAGTTTGAAGGAAGACCACTCTGGGAAACTTTATTAGTCCCAACCAAATTATACCAAAACGACATTGCCAAAATTCGTGAAAAAGTGGAATTAACCGGAATCGCGCATATTACCGGCGGTGGTTTGATTGAAAATGTACCCCGAATTCTTCCAAAAGGTTTAATGGCCCATATCGATACATCCAAAATTGAAGTTCCGTCTGTAATGAAAGAATTAATGAAGCGTGGTGGGATTTCAGAAAACGAAATGTTCGGAACCTTCAATATGGGTGTGGGAATGATTGTTACGTGTGATGCGTCAGATGCCCAAACCATTTTAGATACTTTGGAAGGAAGTATGCTTATTGGAGAAATTAAAAAAGGCGACGAGGAAATTATTTTGAAATAAGCCAAAGTTTTCATTTTTCATTTTTCATGAATTGAGTAGTTAAGAAATTGTAATTACTTTTTTCACTTAATCTCATGTGCTTCTTCTCTTTTTTTTTTAAGTTATTTTTTAAAAACTCTTTGTAAATTTACTTTTATAAAAGTTTGCAGAATTTGTACACTTTTCAAATTATTTTGAAGGAAAGTTCATCCGCTGGTTCAGTGTATACAGAGCTTCTACGGCGAGTTAATTTCTTGTCTTTCAGTGAGTTGTAGTCAAGTGGTCTTTGAGTCCTCAATCAGCTGCTTATCAATAAATTGGACAACTTTTGATAACTTTGTTTATAAGTTGTGTATTTTATTTTCTTAAAAATTTATTTCATTCAGATAATAAGTCTAATTTTATGACTGCTAAAAAAACCGAATCAATTTCATTTCCCAGGTTGTTAATTAGGCACTTAAATTTTTAAACGATGCGTTGTTTCGGAATTTAAATGTTTTGATTTGATGAATTGTGTGGATGAAAAGAGAAAGTTTGTTTCTAGCAACTAAAAAAAATCAAAAATGAGAAAAATCAACTAAGATGGAGGTATTAGAAAAAAAACGAGTGTACACAAGTCAAGAAGCATACGAAGCCAGTCTTGACTATTTCAAAGGCGACGACCTAGCTGCTCGAGTTTGGGTGAATAAATATGCTTTAAAGGATTCTGACGGAAATGTTTACGAACGTACGCCGGACGATATGCATTGGCGAATAGCCAAAGAGATTGCACGTGTTGAAAAAAAATACGCCAACCCGATGACGGAACAAGAGGTTTTTGATTTAATCAAAGATTTTAAATACATCATTCCACAAGGAAGTCCCATGACCGGAATTGGAAATAACTTTCAAATTGCCTCTTTGTCTAACTGTTTTGTAATCGGAAGTGGAATTCACAGTGATTCCTATGGAAGTATTATGAAAATTGATGAAGAGCAAGTTCAATTAATGAAACGAAGAGGGGGAGTAGGACATGACCTTTCCCATATTCGTCCGAAAGGATCGGGGGTTAAAAACTCGGCTTTAACTTCCACCGGATTGGTTCCTTTTATGGAGCGCTATTCGAATTCAACCCGTGAAGTAGCTCAGGACGGTCGTCGCGGTGCTTTGATGTTGTCGGTTTCGATTAATCATCCGGACGCGGAAGATTTCATTGATGCAAAAATGGAACAAGGAAAAGTGACGGGCGCTAATGTTTCGGTTCGAATTGATGACGAATTTATGCGATCCATTCAAAATGGAACAGATTATGTTCAGAAATATCCCATTTTTAGTTCCAACCCAAAATTCTCACGAACGATAAAACCGACGAATTTATGGAAGAAAATCGTTCACAACGCATGGAAATCTGCAGAACCTGGGATTTTATTTTGGGATACCATTCAAAAAGAATCCATTCCCGATTGTTATTCAGACCTGGGTTTTGAAACAGTTTCTACGAATCCATGTGGAGAAATTCCTTTGTGTACTTACGATTCATGCCGTTTGATTGCAATTAATTTGTATTCGTATGTGGAAAATCCTTTTACTCCACAAGCGAAATTTAACTTTGAATTATTCAAGAAACACGCAGCTTTTGCACAACGAATGATGGATGACATCATCGATTTGGAAGAAGAGAAAATTGAAGCAATTCTTGATAAAATAAACAATGATCCTGAAAGTGAAGAAATCAAATACACTGAAAAACACTTGTGGGAAAAAATCAGAGAAAAAACCTTAAAAGGTCGTAGAACAGGAGTAGGTATCACGGCGGAAGGCGATATGATTGCTGCTTTGGGATTGACCTATGGAACCGAAGAAGCAACCGCTTTTTCAACCGAAGTGCATAAAAATATGGCTTTGGCTTGTTACGATTCATCTGTAAATATGGCCAAAGAAAGAGGTGCTTTTGAAATCTATGATTCAGAAAGAGAAAAGAACAATCCATTCATTTTACGTTTGAAAAATGAAGATCAGGAATTGTACGATAATATGGTGAAATACGGGCGTAGAAATATTGCGCTTTTAACCATCGCACCGACAGGAAGTACGAGTTTGATGGCTCAAACGTCTTCTGGAATTGAACCTGTATTTATGCCGGTTTACAAAAGACGTCGGAAAGTGAATCCAAACGATAAGGATGCACGTGTAGATTTTATTGATGAATTGGGCGATAGTTGGGAAGAATACATCGTTTTCCACCACAACTTTAAAACGTGGATGGAAGTAAATAACATGGATACCGATAAAAATTATAGCCAAGAAGAAATCAATGAATTAATCAAACAATCTCCTTATTACAAAGCGACTTCCAACGATGTGGATTGGTTGCAGAAAGTGAAATTGCAAGGAAGCGTTCAAAAATGGGTAGATCACTCTATTTCCGTAACCATCAATTTACCAAACGATGCGACCGAAGATTTGGTCAATAAACTTTATATAACTGCTTGGGAAAGTGGATGTAAAGGTTTGACAGTTTATCGTGACGGATCGCGTTCTGGTGTTTTAGTTTCTGCAGAAGAAAAGACAGAAGAGGCCAAAGATGAGAATAATAATTTCCCAACCAAACGTCCCCAAGTTTTGGAAGCAGATGTAGTTAAATTCCAAAATAACAAAGAGAAATGGGTTGCTTTTGTTGGTCTAATTGACGGAAAACCGTACGAGATTTTCACGGGTTTAGCGGATGATGATGAAGGTTTGGTTTTACCACGTTGGGTAAATAACGGTTTGATTATTAAAAATAGAGATGAAAACGGAATTTCACGGTACGACTTCCAATTCCAAAATCAAAAAGGATACAAAACGACGATTGAAGGACTTTCCGATAAATTCAATCCCGAATACTGGAACTATGCGAAATTATTTTCAGGCGTTTTAAGACACGGAATGTCCATCCACAAAGTGGTTGACTTAGTCAATCAAATGGAATTGGATTCCGAATCGATTAACACGTGGAAAGCGGGAGTAGCAAGAGCATTGAAACGTTACGTTCCCGACGGAACGGAAGTAGATCACAAATGCGATGGATGCGGGTCCAATCAAGTAGTTTATGAAGAAGGTTGTTTGACCTGTAAAAACTGCGGCGCAAGTAAATGCGGATAATTCGCTCAGAAATAGATTAAAATAGAAAAGCTTCCCAATGATTTGGGAAGCTTTTTGTACTTATTGTAAGTTGATTTTACTTAAAAAACTCAAACTGAATTTCCTTCGGCATAAAATGAA
>JBAYRQ010000008.1:0-119084 GCA_041676545.1 Weeksellaceae bacterium
CTACAATGAACACCTCTTTTTACATCCCTATTCCTTTCGGTAAAGGAGTGCAAAGATAAGCTACCCATTCCATCTTAACCAAATGTTTTTTGACCTTTTTTTGAGATTTTGTGAAAGTATTTTACAGTTGATTTAGATTCAAGTTATTAGCGATCGAAAGTTTTTTCAATTTCTTTCAATAATTCGAATAAAATCACTTTTTCAAGAACTTTAAGGTCTTCGTTCTCTTTCCAAAACGCAAAACAACTATGTATGCACCCGCTGGAAGATCGGATACTCCAATTTGTTTTGTATTCCCCTTTTGTTCTTTTAGCAGTCTTCCATCTCTACTATATATATGTATCAAATCAAACGATTGCTTACTTTGAATAGTTAAAATATCTGAAACGGGATTGGGGTAAAAAGAAACCTTCCATTCGTTTTGTTCTACTACGCCCATTTCTTCCCCCTTTATTTTAAACACTTTTCCATTTCCCAAAACATAAAGCTCTCCATTTGCATCTTCGCCAAAGGAGGTAATTGAGATTCCCGAATTCAAAAGGAAAGACATTTCCCCGTTGGGCTGAACCCATCCTATTTCACCTGAACAAAAGTCACCAAAGAAATAACTTCCTACTAAATTGGAATAAAGAGCACCTCTATATACATAACCACCCGTTATAGAGCAACGCCCCGAAGAGTGATTGTATACCGCAACAGGAAAAGTCATTGAATCTGGCGCACCACATCCCGCTGTATTGTATGGATCATTCCCTTCGTAACATCGCCAACCGTAATTCAATCCACCGTCGGTAGATAAACTTTGATTTATTTCTTCAATTGCATTTTGACCGACATCGGCCATCCAAAAATCACCGGTTTCTCGATCAAATGAGAATTTCCAAGGGTTTCTTGCTCCGTAGGCCCATATTTCTTCCGCACCATTTTGACCGACAAAAGGATTGTCAGATGGAGAGGTGTAAGTTGCTCCACTCACATCGATTCGAAGAATTTTTCCCAATAAAGTATTTGTGTTCTGTCCATTTCCATTCGGATCGCCCCCTCCTCCTCCATCTCCCGAAGAAATCCATAAGTAATGATCGGGACCAAATTTCAAGGTTCCTCCGTTGTGGTTGGTAAAAGGTTGTGGAATGGTAAGTAAAGGCTCACCCGTCGTATTTGCTATATCCGGGTTTGAACTTACGGAATACCTAGCTATCACCGTGTTGCCTGCTGTATTGGTGAAATTAATATAAAATCGACCGGATGTTTGATAATCGGATGGGAAAGCCAATCCCAATAAACCTTGTTCTCCTCCATTGGAAATTAAATTTGATACATCTAAAAAGGGAACTGAGTTTGTACTTCCGTCTGGTTGAAGAATTTTAATTTTTCCTGTTTTCTCTACAACGAATAATCTGCTATCTCCGGCATGCGCCATTTCAACAACCGAATTAAATCCTTCGGCAAATAATTCTAGTGATACCTCTTGCGCTTTCACCCAAAATCCGTTTAATAAAATAATAAGTGTTAGTAGGAATGTTTTCATGGTTGTGTTTTTATCCTTTAAATATACGAAAAACTACATGAAAACTCATTCTTTATTTTCAGTATCAATAACGTCCAAGAAAGTTCTTTGCGTAGTTTAAATTTAGAAACCTACTTCTTTCTTTCTAATTTATTCAAAATATAGGGAAACTATGAAATTTATTGCCCTGTTTTGAATAACAGTTAAACAAACTCCTATCTCAGAATTCATTTAAACAAAAAACCGTCTCTTTTACAAGAAGACGGTTTTTATATACCTTATATATTGTATGAAATTTATGTAAATCTTTCGGCCACTTTTTCAGAAACTCCGGTTGTAGAATAACCACCGTCGTTAAAAAGATTCTGCATCGTAACTTTTTTGGTAAGGTCTGAGAACATACTTACAATATAATTTGCACAATCATCCGCCGTTGCATTTCCAAGCGGTGACATTTCATCGGCAAATTTCAAGAATCCACTGAAACCTTTTACACCTTGTCCTGCAGTTGTAGGTGTAGGCGATTGAGAAATTGTATTTACTCGAACATTTTTATCTTTCCCCCAGAAATACCCAAAACTACGTGTGATGGATTCCAAATACGCTTTGTTATCCGCCATGTCGTTGTAGTCTGGAAAACTACGTTGAGCTGCAATGTAACTCAGGGCTAAAATACTTCCCCATTCGTTCATTATATCCTTATCCCAGGCTGCTTTCATTACTTTATGAAAAGAAACCGCTGAAATATCCCAGCCCTTATTTAGAAAATTGTAATCCATTTCGGTATAATGAATTCCTTTTCGAACATTGACACTCATTCCAATCGAGTGCAAAATGAAATCAATTTTCCCGTATTTTTCTTGCGCTCTGTCAAACAAAGCAGTTAAATCTTCCATCGAAGTTGCATCTGCTCCTACGACTTCCGAGCCTGTTTTTTCGGCTAATTTATTCAATTCACCCATTCGTAAAGCAACTGGTGCGTTACTTAAAATAAATTCAGCGCCTTCTTCGTGACATCTTTCGGCTGCCTTCCATGCAATTGATTTCTCATCCAAAGCTCCGAATATAATTCCTTTCTTCCCTTTTAATAACCCGTATGACATAGTTTTCATTTTAATAAAAATCAAAAATAAGGCTTTTTATTGGATGTTCACATTTCGAAAACCAATGTTTTTTAAATTCTTAACTTCGAAAAGTAATCCATTCTAAAAACCCATGCTATTATCTAAACCTTTCGATTATTCAATTCCCTATTCAACACTTTCTCTAGCTCTTCCGAACTCATTGAAAGTGAGCTTGTATTTATAAAAAAAGGAGTTCCATATATTCTTAAATTCTGCTCTGAAGCCTTTCTTAATACTGGACTTTTAAGTCGTTCTAAATATTTCTCAGGGTTTGATGTTTCAATGCAAATCACTTCGGTTTTAGAGATTTTTTTCGTTGTAAATCCCACAATATCTTTCCATTCAATCCATCCAATTCTAAAAACGGAAGTCAAATCCATCATTCCTTCCTCCGAAATGTAAATTCCTAATTTCGAATTTAAAATTTTTCGCCAATTGTAAAGTGTGGCGATTCCAAAAAATGCGACTCCAACAATTCCAATCCCTGAAACAAGATATATGCTTGTGATAATATTCGAAGTGAATGCTTTTGGGAAGAAGAGAAATAAAAAACTCAAAACAAGCATGAATGCACTCATTATTCCGAATTTGTAAAATTTCCGTTTCTTTAATTTGATATGTATTTGACTCATTATAGAACTTTTTAATTAATTAGGATTGTTGAATCCACTCCTCCAATTCGGGATGATTGAATAAATGCGAATAAATTTCCATCTTTTCGGATTGAAACAAGCACAATTCCTGCATAAAAAGTTGCGTGAAATGTTCGGATTCCAAATCAAAAATTCCAAAAGAAGAATTTTTGTTAATTAGAATTACACCTTTTCGCATGGGTGAATCGGCATTCAAACGGTAATTTACTAAATCATTTTCGTAAATATCCCGATGGAATTTATCTTGAACTCCTGTAAAACTATCGATGTGATTGTAATTCGGCTTTCCTCGCATCCACCACAGCGGTTCATGCCCTTTGAACAGAAGTCCATCTTCCGTCGATTCGGCATATCCAATGATGCGGATATTTAAACGTAAACGATATTTCGAGTTTGTATTCATCATCCGTGGTAAAAATCGTTATTTTTGCGGAACTATCTAAGATTTTTAGGTTAAATTATTCGTTATTGATAGAACAAGTAAAAAATTAACAAACTATAAAAACGTACTTTCTTAAAAGTACATACCAAATGACTCTAAATAAAAGTCTAAAATACAGCATTATACTTCCGGTTCACAATGAAGAAAAGTACATTGGGAAAGCGTTGAATTCCCTAGTGAATCAAAGTTATTTGCCTGAAGAACTCATTGTAGTTAATGACAATTCGACGGATGGAACGCAAGAAATCCTGTCGAAATTTCAAAATGACTTTTCTTTTATTAAAGTGTTTTCTTCAAATTCAAAATCTACGGAACATCAACCCGGAGCTAAGATTATTTCTGCTTTTTACAAAGGTTTTGAACACTTAAAATCCGATTGGGACATCATTGTAAAGTTGGATGCAGATGTAATTTTGCCTAATAACTACTTTGAAAAAGTCATTGAAACCTTTGCTTCGAACTCAACAATAGGAATTGCAGGTGGATTGGCAATGATCGAAGAAAATGGAAAGTGGAAATATGAAAAAATCGGAAATAAGAAACAAGTGCGCGGTCCGTTTAAATCCTATTCCAAAAAATGTTTTGAGAAAATAGGGGGTCTGAAAAAATCAATCGGTTGGGACATGGTAGATGAGCTACTTGCACGCTATTATGGTTTTGAAGTTTGTGTACTTCCGGAATTGGAAGTGAAATTGCAAAAGCCGACGGGAAAAGATTACAAAGAAATTCATGGACTGAAAACCGGTCAAGCGTTTTATCGAATGGATTATGGTTTTACAATTAGTCTGATTGCTGCACTGAAAGCGAGTTACAAGAAGAAAAGCTTTGCGCTATTTTATGACATTTCCAAAGCGTACATTCAATCCGTTTCCATTTCAGATACCAAAATAGTCACAAAAGAAGAAGGGAAATTCATTCGAAAATACCGATGGAAACAAATTTTCAAACGTTTTTTTTAAGTAAATAAGGTAATTTTAAATTCTAAAAATCCTTATTTTCTTACTATTCATAGAGTACAGAAATAAATTCATTTCGTATATACTAATTCATACAATCTATCGTTATTAAATTGTGGTAATTAACCACGAGCTTTTTGGGTGTTTTTCTAGTTCTTCAAAAGTTATCAAACTAAGTCATTTACATTTTAAACAAGAAGGACACCCGAGAAGCGTCTATTTATCCCAAATCACTTTCTTTTTTCAAAAACTGAAAAATCAGTAGCAATCGTATTTATTTACGGATTGCCAAACATTGTTAATTGTTTACTAATTAGAAGGTTTAATTTATAGAATTTGTTTTCTTTGTTGGTGAAAGGAAAAAACAATTCGAAAATTGAGAAACAATTATTTTTTTATACCTATAGAATACATGAAGCCAAGAGTATTGGTTTTCCTACATCCTAAATTCCTGATGAAATGAGGTATTTTCTGTTTACCCTTCTATTTCTCAGTCAATTCAGTCTTTCTTTCGGACAAGAAAAGACGATCAAAGGACTGATAGTCATCGACTTTGAAGATTCATCGGCCGAAGGGATTTATGTCACCAACTCAAGAACCAAAATTACGACCGTTACCGATTTGACAGGAAGTTTTTCAATACGTGCAGCGGAAGGGGATGATTTATTGATTCGATCCTTTATCTATGAATCGCGTCGGTTTATTATAACAGAAAGTTTGATGAAAAATGACGTGATTAAAATTCATTTAAGCCTTCAACCCATTGTGTTAGAGGAAGCAATCATTACGCCCAAGCTCACGGGCTATTTGGATAAGGATGTGAAATACGACCTTAGCAAAGATCAATTGGCCAAACTCTACAAAGAATTAGGATTTAACCCGGATGTAAGTAAACTTCGTGATTCAACATCCTTATCATTCTGGAAAGATTACTCTCCTTTGCACTTCAATGTGGAGCGAGTTTTAGAATCGATAACCGGTGATCTAAGAAGAAGGCAAAGTTTATACGCTTTCGAAGGTCGTGAAGCAATCATTGAGCAAATTCAGAAGTATTTTGGAAAAGATTATTTTATAGAAGATTTAAAAATTCCAGAAGAAAAAATCAGAGATTTTATTTTTTACAGTTACGAATCCTCTCAGATTCCTCAACTTTATACGCAACAAAATTTTCTAGGGATTATGATTGAATTCAATCGTTTGGCACCGACTTATTTAACTCGATTGAAATCGTGGCACTTAAAATAAGAGGTACATTTTTGAAATTTATTGTAATATTATACCGAAATGAAATTTAACAGGAATCATACGAAATGGAATTAAGAAGCACAAACCTTACTCGATACATTTTGCCCTTGCGCGAAGGAGGTTCTCTACCTGCATTGGCGGAGGCGGAAGATGGTTTTAAATATGTTGTAAAATTCAAAGGGTCCGGTCATCGGGAGAAATCGGTGATTGCCGAACTTTTGGGTGGAGAAATTGCGCGAAAATTAGGATTTCTCGTTCCTGAATTGGTTTTTCTCCATTTGGATGAAGCCTTTGGTAGACTAGAGGGCGATGAAGAAATTCAGGATTTGCTGAAAGCAAGTCAAGGTTTGAATTTGGGATTGCACTTTCTATCGGGTTCTGTAAATTACGATCCGAATGTGATGAAAATCGATTCGGAACTCGCATCAAAAATTGTTTGGTTGGATGCATTTATTACCAATGTAGATCGGACGGCTAAAAATACCAATATGATGATGTGGAACAAGGAATTGTGGTTAATTGATCACGGTTCTGCGTTTTTCTTCCATCATTCATGGGACAATTGGGAGAAACATGCACAAAGTCCATTTGCGTATATTAAGGACCATGTTCTTTTAGAACAAGCTATCGATATTGAAAAGGTTGACAGAGAATTCAAACCCCTTATGACAGACGAATTCATCGATGAGCTCGTTCAACTCCTTCCGGATGAATGGATGAATTTTGATTTAAATTATTCGCCAAAAGAACTGCGTAAAGTATATGCTGACTTTCTAAAGATTCGAAGAGAACATTCTATAAATTTTGTAAAAGAGATTCAAAATGCACGACAAAATAGTATATGAATATGCTGTAATTCGAATCTTACCCAAAGTGGAAAGAGAAGAATTCATCAATGTAGGAATTATCATTCATTCAAAACCCGCAAGGAAATTATTGGTCAAAACGTATTTTGATGAAGCTAAATTCCAATCTTTTGAATCCGAATTGGATGCGGAACACGCAAAATTAAATTTGAAATCATTTGAATTAATCGCTTCGGGATCTAAAGAAGGCGGACCCATTTCCCAAATGGATTTACCATCCCGTTTTCGATGGATGACAGCCGTGCGAAGTTCTTGCGTTCAGACTTCACGACCCCATATTGGGTTTTCAGAAAACTTAGAAGAAACCTTGGATCGACTTTTTGAAGAATTGGTTTTGTAATCACAAATTACTTTCGAATTTAAAATCACAGATCGAAAAAGGATCATCGCCCGAAAATAAGCGAGCAATAATCCGTTTGCATTGATTTCGATTGCAAGTGGCTTGGAAAGCACCATTTTCGGCAAAAACAGGAATTTCAATCAACCATAAAAACCGATTATACTTCAGAATTTGAATCACTATATTGTCCTCATGGATGAATCCCATGGAACTTCCATCGTCCTCCGGCAAGTACTCAAAAACCTCAAGAGCCTGTTCTAGAGAAGACTCCAAGGCAGATTGTCGCGACACCCTATCACGCGCACTTATATTTTCGTAAAACAATTTCATTAGAGTAAATTTATAAAAATCCGATTACTTTATACCACATTATCAAAAATCCTTTAAGAATTCTTAATTTAGCCAACGAAAATAAAGATTTTAAAAGTATCTGAAAAAACAATATAGAGATGAAATTTGATATAGCAGTAATCGGAAGTGGACCCGGCGGATATGTAGCAGCGATTCGTGCGGCTCAATTGGGTAAAAAAGTAGCCATCATTGAAAAAGCCGAATTGGGCGGAATTTGTTTAAACTGGGGGTGTATTCCAACCAAAGCTTTGTTGAAAAGCGCCCATGTTTTTAACTATTTGAACAATGCCGAAGATTTTGGTTTCAATAAACCTGAAAACATTTCGTATGAATTCGGAAACATCATCAAAAGAAGTCGAGGTGTAGCCGATACCATGAGTAAAGGAGTTCAATTCTTAATGAAAAAGAATAAAATTGAAATTATTCAAGGAGAAGCTACGGTTAAGCCTGGAAAGAAAATCATGGTGAAAGGAGAAGATGGTGTTTCCAACGAAGTTTCTGCAGATCACATCATCATCGCCACCGGCGGTCGCTCTCGTGAATTACCGAGTATGCCCCAAGATGGTGAAAAAATCATCGGTTACCGTGGAGCTTTGGCTTTGAAAGAACAACCCAAAAGTATGATTGTGGTTGGAAGTGGTGCAATTGGTGTTGAATTCGCGAATTTCTATCACTCATTGGGTGTGGATGTAACGATTGTGGAATACATGCCTCGCATCGTTCCAGTTGAAGATGAAGATATTTCAAAACAATTGGAAAGATCCTTCAAGAAAAGTAAAGTTAAAATCATGACAGGTGCGGAAGTTACTTCGGTAGACACTTCAGGATCAGGCGTAAAAGCGACGGTTAAAACCAAGAAAGGAGAAGAAGTATTGGAAGCGGACATTTTGCTTTCTGCAGTAGGTGTAGTTGCCAATATTGAGAATTTAGGTTTGGAAGAAGTAGGAATTCAAATCGAAAAAGGAAAAATAGCAATCAACGATTTCTGTCAAACCAATGTGGCAGGATATTATGCAATCGGTGACGTAGTTCACGGACAAGATTTAGCACATTTAGCTTCTGCACAAGCTATTTTATGTGTAGAAAAAATTGCAGGAATGCATGTAGAAGCCATCGACTTTGGAAATGTACCGGGCTGTACCTATTGTTCTCCTGAAATTGCCTCGGTTGGAATGACCGAAGCGAAAGCAAAAGAAGCAGGATACGATGTGAAAGTTGGGAAATTCCCGTTCTCTGCCAACGGTAGAGCGGTTGCCAACGGAGCAGCAGACGGTTTTGTAAAGGTAGTTTTTGATGCAAAATACGGAGAATGGTTGGGTTGTCACATGATTGGTGATGGCGTAACTGAAATGATTGCCGAGGTAGTTGTGGCTCGAAAATTAGAAACGACTGCACAAGAAATTATGAGTTCGATTCATCCACACCCAACCATGTCCGAAGCGATTTTGGAAGCGGTAATGGATGCGTATGGACATGCGATTCATATATAAAGTACAGCGTATTATGTGCAGCGTACAATGTATTAGGTACAGTGTATAAATTAAAAACGGCGCGAATTCAATTCGTGCCGTTTTTTTTATGATTTGTTTTTTGAATTTCTTGGAATTAGAATCTCAATTTTAAAGCGATTTTTCCAAGGTCTTTGATTTCATCTTGGTTGGTAAAAACAACTCTTCCTTTTCGAGCAATCACTTCACGAGCGATTTCGCTGGTGATATCATCAATCGCTCCTGCAGTCGTAACATCGTCTACCAAGTCAAAAGTGGTGTCACTTGTCATTTTTACAGCTTGACGGAAATCGTTGTGAGCTACAAATAAATCGGCTCTTCCTTCTTTTGCTGCGCGGTAAATTTCACCCAAATCGGTAAGAACTTGTCCTTTGCTTACCGCAGATTGAACTTCAGCAATCGCTGCGGTTCTATTCGCTTTTTGCGATTCTTGAACAATTCCCCAAGCCGCTGTAACAATAGCTTTCTCAGCATTATCATTGGTATTGATGGTGGAGTATCCTTTGTAGATAGCGGGTTTATCTGCCACTTTTTTCAATTTCGCAAAGTTGTCATCCGTCGTCATTACGATACAATTCAAACCTGTTTCCAAATGAACTTTCACAACGGCTTTGTCAATGGTATTGTAGTATTCCAACAATAGTTTATCCATTCTGTCGCTATCGCTCTGCTGAATTTTATTCACAGTTGTGTATGGATTTTCAGTTGATGGGAAAGTATCATTTTTGATTTCCTCAACCATTTGATCATTTTGTGCTTTGAACAATTTCGTTCCTGATTTTGAAAGAATCAAAATCAAATAATCAGCCATTCGATTATTCATAACTATCAGAGGTTTAATTGCAAAACGTTCTGAAATATGCACTGTATTTTCATCCACTGCCCACGGCGATTTTACAATCTCAGTCATATCATTTGACAAATAGATATGAAGACTATCTAAACTATGTCTGATGTCGTAGGTTTCTAAAATTTCATTCATTTTATCAATGATCACACTCGCTTCTTTTTTCCCGAATTCATTGGTCAATCTCTCGGAAGCTTCTTTGAAAAGATTCTTCATTCGGATTTGATCCTTTTCACAGTCTGGGAACGTACGGTGTGTTTTCATTGATACAGTTACACTTGGATTACTGTGTGCACTTGCAATTTTTTCTAAAAGTTCATTCTTCATAATTATTCTAATTTATTTCTATGTTTTTTTTCGATTATTTTAAATTCTTTACAAGGTAAGAAATCTATTTATTATTTGGGTCTTTTGTGTACTTTTCATCGACTTCTCCTGTCAAAGCATCAAAGAAAACCGCGATATTTTCGACTTGTTCTGTGGATAATTCTCTGTTTAATTGAAGTTTCCCCATAATTCGAATTGACTCTTTCAAATCGCGTACACTACCGTCGTGAAAATACGGATAGGTTTTGGTGATATTTCGTAGGGATGGCACTTTAAATACATTGTCATCCGCTTCCAATTGACTCACATCTCTCTTTCCCGCATCTACATTGTCACTTTTTGTTTCTACCCAATAGTCGGCATATACTCCAAATTTATGGAAGGAAGCACCTCCCAAAGCCACACCACTGTGACAAGCAATACAACCGTTTTCAATAAAGTCTTCCAAACCTTGTTTCTCTCTGTTGGTCATCGCATTGTCATTACCCGCGATGTAATCATCAAAACGAGAAGGTGTAATTAGCATTCGCTCAAAAGCACCAATGGCATCCGTCAAATTTTTCCAATTGATTGGATTTTCTTCACTTGGAAAAGTTTTTGCAAACAAATCTTGGTATTTTGGACTGTTTCTCAATCTTTCCAAAGCCGCTTCTTCGCTAGGCATTCCCATTTCTACTGGATTCAAAATCGGACCACCTGCTTGTTCTTCCACCGTGGCTGCACGACCGTCCCAGAATTGAGCAATGTGAAGAGCAGCATTAAAAGTTGTAGGAGAATTTCGTCCGCCAATCGTACCTTCTTTGTCCCCCATAGAAAAAGGTTGATTGTCCACGCCATACGTACTCATATTATGACAGGTATTGCAACTTTGCGTTTGATTCTTTGATAAAATCGGATCAAAGTACAAGGTTTGTCCCAATAAAATCTTTTCATCCGTCAAAGGATTGTCTGGATTTTCTACAAATTCAGGAATTTCACCAAACAAAGCTCTTGCTTTGGTCTGCAACTCTGTAAAAGCCATTTCTGTGGCTTCCGATGCTGCTTGCTTTTTATCACTACATGCGATGAACAACAAGACAGTCATTAAAAATAATGCTTTCTTCATATTCTAATTATTTAGTAATTATTATAAATTAACTTCTCTAATTCATCCCTTTTATTAACTATACTAAGATAGCCATTTCGGCTCAAATACCCTAGGAATTCAGTGTGATTAAAGTCATTGGAACGAGTTGTTGAGTTGATTTCAACGGTTTTCCATTTCCGAGTAAATTAAAGAAGTAGCATCCTTCTCAAAACCCTTTCCAATCCAAAGTTCATTTTTTTTGAGTCTCATTTTAAGTTTATATAAGTACCTTTGCATCCAATTTTAGAAGAAATGAAATACTGTAAAAACATATTGGGAACCATTGGCAATACACCTTTGGTCCAAATAAATAAAATCACAGAAGAAATTCCAGCTTTGGTGTTGGCCAAAATTGAAACCTTCAATCCAGGAAATTCCGTTAAAGATAGAATGGCGTTGAAAATGGTTGAAGATGCCGAAGCAGACGGTCGTTTGAAACCCGGCGGAACGATCATAGAAGGTACTTCTGGAAATACAGGAATGGGATTGGCATTGGCGGCTATCATCAAAGGATACAAATTAATTTGTGTGATTTCGGATAAACAATCCAAAGAGAAAATGGATATTTTACGTGCTGTCGGTTCGGAAGTTGTCGTTTGTCCAACGGATGTGGAACCCGATGATCCTCGCTCCTACTATTCCGTTTCAAAAAGACTGGCAGAAGAAACACCGAATTCTTGGTATGTCAATCAGTACGATAATCCATCAAACGCAATTGCGCACTATGAGCAAACCGCTCCTGAAATATGGGAGCAAACCGATGGGAAAATCACACATTTTGTAGTCGGTGTGGGTACAGGTGGAACCATTTCTGGAATTGCTAAATATTTAAAAGAACGAAATCCAAACATCAAAATATGGGGTGTGGACACCTACGGTTCGGTTTTTAAGAAATACCATGAAACTGGAATTTTCGATGAAAATGAAATTTACTCTTATGTAACCGAAGGAATTGGCGAAGATATTTTACCAAAAAACGTGGATTTCTCATTGATCGACGGATTTACCAAAGTGACAGACAAAGATGCGGCCGTATATACACGTCGTTTGGCAAAAGAAGAAGGGATTTTCGTTGGAAATTCAGCAGGTTCAGCGATTAAAGGAGTTCTTCAATTGAAAGAACATTTCAAACCGGAAGATGTAGTTGTAGTTTTATTTCACGATCATGGAAGCCGATATGTGGGAAAAATGTTCAACGATGATTGGATGAAGGAACAAGGATTTTTGGACGAAGATTTTACAACGGTTTCGGAATTGATTAAAGATAAAAATCAAGCTTTGGTGAGCGTTCGTACTGAAGAATTGGTTTCACACGCGATTGAGAGAATGAAGAAAAATCAAGTTTCTCAATTGGTGGTAACCGATGCCAACGGCATTGTGGGGTCTTTGAATGAATCCAAACTTTTTGAGTTGTTTTTTGAAGATTTGGAATTAGCCCATCGTCCGATTCGTACCGTGATGGAAAAAGCGTTTCCAATCGTAAAACCGGAGACATCGATTTCCGAGATTTCTAAATTAATAAATTCAGAAAATCAAGCGGTTTTGGTGGAAATGGATAAAGAAAATTATCAAATCGTTACCAAACACGACATTATTAAAACCATTCGATAAAAGAAAGAAATTTAGTAGATCAAACCATTTTAACTGAATTTGACTTACATTTATATTCGATACTGGGAACAAGTCTTCTATTTTAAAGAGAAATAGAAGGCGGTTCCTCGTGTTGAATTTTTTAATCGATGGATTAGTAAAAATTCCAAAACTAACTAAAACGTACATGCAATCCACAAATCTTATACGATTTTTTAAAAGCACCAATTTCACAACGGCGATTATTGTTACGCTTGCGTTGACCCTTCCCATAGTTGTGGGTGTAGTATTCGATGTATTGGAAATTGGGATTTTAATTACGCTTGGAGCTGTACTTGCTTCACCCAGTGACATTCCCGGAAGTATGCGCTTAAAAGTAAGTGGAATTTTACTATCGACTTTTTTGGCGATGTTCGTTACTTTTATCAGTCGTTTTCTTCACATCTCACCTTGGTTTTTCCTACCTACTTTGGGATTGATGATGTTTGTGATTTCCTATCTATCCATCTTTGGTTTCCGCGCTTCTCTGATTAGTTTTTCAGGATTATTTGCCTTTGTCATCAGCCTTTCCTCTTCGGGTCAATCCGACTTTTCAATCGTTCATCAAACCCTTTTAATTGGAGCAGGTGGATTATGGTATTTATTTTTGGCGGTATCTTTTTATCTCATTTTCCCGAAAGTAGCGACCGAAGAATTATTATCAAAAACCTTTAAACTCACTTCGAATTATTTAAAAACGAGAGCTGAATTAATTGAACCTGAAATTGAACGAGTTGAACTTTCCAAAGAATTGCTAAGCATTCAATCGGAATTGACTGAAAACCATGAAAAACTAAGAGAATTACTTCTAAACCGAAGAAAAGAAACCGGGAAATCAGATTATCAAACCAAACGTTTGTTGATTTTAATTGAGCTGATCGACATGCTCGAACTCGCTGTAACCCATCCGGTTAATTACGATAAAGCCGATCGGTTTTTCAGCCAGAATTTACATTTAGTCGATGATTTCCAACAATTGCTTTTCGGAATAAGTAGTCAAATCGAAATGATTTCAAATCATTTATCCACACCGAATCGAATTGAGGAAAACAAAGAAATTCGACGATTGCTGAGTAAATTAGAAGAAGATATTGAATCGGTAAACGCGAGCAGTTCTACAAAATTCAACGAAGACATTGTACTTCTCAAAAACTTCTTGAAATACCAAAAATTACAATATCGGAAAATTGTAAAGATCGAACGTTTATTGAAAAACACCAATCAAAAGGAATTACGAAAAGTAGCGAAAAAAGATTTCAGTCGATTTATAACTCAGCCCAATTACAATCTGGAAGTGGTTATTGAGAATTTCAATTTCAATTCTGCCTTTTTCAGACATTCCCTTCGGATTGCTGTTGTTACCATGGTGGGTTATCTCATCGGGATATTCTTTAATCTCCAAAATTCGTATTGGATTTTATTGACCATCATAGTAATTATGCGTCCGACCTATGGACTGACTAAAAGCCGATCCATGGAGCGAACCATCGGAACGCTTATTGGAGGATTGGTTGCTGTGGGCGTGGTTTACATCGTTCATAATCCGTATATCTATGCGGTACTTGGAATCGTAACTTTGGTGATTGCCTTTACCATGTTTCAGAAAAATTACAAAGCCGCTGCGGCTTTTTTTACGCTGAATGTTGTATTCATTTATGCATTGATGGAACCCAATGTTTTGCATGTGATTCAATACCGAGTCATAGATACCTTAATAGGAACAGGATTGGCAATTGTTGGGAATTTAGTTCTCTGGCCAGCTTGGGAAACTAAAAGTATTGAGAATACACTTTTGGAAACCATCAAAGCAAACCGAAATTATTTGATTCAGATTGTAAAATATTACAACGAAGGCGGAGAAATTACGAATGAATATAGATTAAGTCGAAAGAAAGCATTTTTAGCTATGTCCGAATTGAGTTCTTCCTTTCAGCGAATGGCACAAGAACCCAAATCCCAACAAACTGAACTTGAAAGAGTCTATGATTTAGCGATGTTGAATCAAAGTTTCTTGGTGGCCACTGCTTCATTTGGAACTTATATTGTGAATAATCCAACCACACCTGCTTCTTCGAATTTCAATAAAGTCATTGAATACATTAAAGAAAACCTGCAAGCAGCGGAAGATTACATAGAAAATAAAGATTCATCCAAATTGAACAGACTTAGTTCGGATGAAGTATTAGAAAAAACTTACGGTAGCAAAGCAGAAGTACTTTTATCCGTCGGTGAATTTGACGATCAGGATTTCAATTCCAAGGTAGAAGAAGCCCACATGGTTTTGGAACAATTGAAATGGTTGTTGGATATCAGTGATAAAATTGTTAAGACTTTGAAGTAAGAAATGGTTTCCCAATCGAATTTATGGTAAAGAGATAAGCTTTCTATAAAACAGAACAGAATCGAAGATATATGCGACCTCTCTGAGGTCGTGATACCTATTCATTAATTCTGGCTACAGATATATAACCTCGCTGAGGTCATGCCCGGAATCGGAAATCTAGACGATAAATCATTCGTTTCTGGACTTTAAAAAAGTTACATATCTATAACTCAAAGGAATTCCCAGACAAAATCAATAACAGAAATTAAACTTGTAAAGCTTTTGACAATCGACCTTGGAAAGGTCGAATATCTGTAACTCGAAAAAACTTAATTGTTCCACGACTCCAGAGGAGTCGAATATATACTACTTCAAAAGACCCATTGCTTTTTTCAAACTCTCACTGATTTTTGAAATATCACTTCGTTTGGTAGTTCCTACAGACAATCGGAACCAATTCACATCGTTCGAAGCACCGAAAGCATAAAAAGGAACCAAAGCAATTTTCGCTTCATTTAATAAATAAGCCGTTATTTCTTTTACGGAATTCAATTTCTTTCCATCGGCCGTTTCTTTTCCGATCAAATCAAATTTCACGGTTAAGTACAATGCAGCTTCGGGTTGAATGACATCCACCGCATATCCTTCGGATTTCATTTGATTGAATTCTTTGTAAAATTCATTCAATCGAAAACTCAATTCGGATTTGATGTGCAGTAAATATTTCACCACATCAGGTTGCATTTCCAAAAACTTTGCAGTGGCAATTTGTTCGGGTTTTGGCGCCCATGCACCGATGTGACTCAAAATATCTTTCATTTTATTGATAATATCCGTTGGACCAAAAGCCCATCCGACACGAACACCGGTTGACGCAAAGGCTTTGGAAATCCCATCGATAAAAATCGTGTAATTTCTCATTTCAGGATATAAGGAAACCGGATTGTAATGTTCAGTTTCGCCGTACGTCAATTGCCAGTAAATCTGGTCATACAAGAGATACAAGGGCTTCAAGTCTAATTTCTCTCTTCGTTGATTTTCAGAAACAATCAATTCACAAATCTTTTTCAATTCTACTTTTTCGAAAGTCGTTCCGGTTGGATTTAAAGGTGAACAAACCGCAATTAAATTCGCTTTCTGAATATTTGGTTTCATCTCTTCGGCCGTGGGCATGAATTTATTCTCGACTTTGGTTTCAATCGCAATTTCATTATTTCGAGATAAATACGTGTACGCATCATTGTTCCACGAAGGAACGGGATACAATACCGTATCATCTAAATCCAAAATCGTTTGATAAACGGCATAAATTAAAGGGCGCGCTCCCCCTGAGATTAAAATTTCATTTTCGGAATAATCCAATCCCAAATTCCGATTTAAATAGTCAGATACACTTTTACGCAAAACCAATTCACCATTTCCAGCGGGATAATTCGTTAAATCCGACTGATAGGCTTCGATAATTTGATTTTTTAATTCGGATGGAATGGGGAAAATTTCGGAATCAAAATCACCAATGGTTAGATTAAATATCTGCTCTCCTTGGGATTGCATGGTTCGAACGTCACCAGCAATTTTAATAATTTCAGATCCTTTTAATTTCTCAGATAATTGGGATGTTTTCATAGTTTGCTTCTATTTTTGAATAAATAAGAAAATTTCAATCCAAAATGGTGAACTCCTTCCCTATTCTCGGTAGTGCAAATTTAAAGATTATAAGTAAGGCTTCGTTGATTCGGGTAAAATAAATAACAACTTCGTATATTTGTGATGAAAGTCACTTGAAAATTAGACTCCAATTGACTTTGGTCATATAAAAGACCCGAAGGTATTAATACATTTGTTTCGAAATGAAAGGATATCGATTAGTCATAGCATTCACATTGATTTTCGTACTGCTTTTTAGCATTATGCGGAATTCGTTGATGCTTAGTTTGTATTTGGTCGATACCGAAGATTTTGTGGAATTATTCTGTGAAAACAAAGAAATGCCGGAATTGGAATGCAATGGAAAGTGTGAATTGTCCAAAATGGCAAATCAAGACGACCAAAAACCAAAACGTACTTCACTCATCGATAATTTACAGAATGAATGGGTGTATTATGTCACCGCCATCGAATGGTCCATATTTTCACTTAAATCACAAATAAACAACGGTTTTAATTATCAAAACCATTATTTATACTTGTATTCGCAGCCTATTACACATCCACCCATTTTAATTTAATACGTCCATTTTAAGTTCAATTAATGAACTTACAATCAATTAGTTGTTGAATATTCATTCTTCAACCCCAAATCCAATACGTACTAAATTAAAATACAAAAATTATGAAATTCTTAAAATATGCATTCGTTGTTTTAGCGAGCACACTTACTCTGTCTTGTTCAGACGATGACGACAATCCGAATCCAACAATTATCGATGAAACTGCCGATTTAATTCTGGCAAAAACATTTTCAAACAGTAATCACACTTTAGCCGTATATACCCATGACGGGAAATTTACGGAAGGATATAATAGGGTTTTCTTTCAGCTCAAAGATTCGAATAATGACTATGTTTCAAATGCAACTTTTAACTGGAAACCGATGATGCACATGACGAATATGATGCATTCGGGCCCGCATTCTACCATTGGAAAAGTGCCTGGGAAACAGACTTTATATGAAGCCTATGTGGTTTTTCAAATGGCAGGAAATAACTCCGAATATTGGGAATTAAAATTCAACTATACTGTCAACGGGTTGGATTACGAAATGGTGGAATCCATCGATGTAAATGCTTCTACCAAACGAAGAGTGGTGAGTTTTATGGGAAGTGACGATCAAAAATACATCATTGCGTATATGGAACCTTCTTCGCCAAAAGTAGCGGTGAATGATATGGTAGCAGGTGTTTTCAAAATGGAATCGATGATGGATTTTCCGATGGTAAATCAATTCAAAGTGAAAATTGATCCAAGAATGCCTGGAATGGGAAATCACGGTTCACCGAATAATGTGGATTTAACCCAGAATTCCAATGGATTGTATCAAGGAAAACTCAGTCTAACGATGAGTGGGTATTGGAAAATTAATTTGATGTTGGAAAATCAAAACGGTGAAATTCTAAAAGGAGAACCCGTAACCGATTCCAACGAAAGCAGTAGTATTTATTTTGAAATCGAATTCTAATTTCATTTCAAATAAAGAATACTATTCATTAACAATTGGAGTATGAAGAAGTATATAGTTTCTTTGGTATGGGTTCTATCTGGAATCAGCTTGTATGCACAAGTTGAGGAAAAAGATAGTTTGGAAACGATAGTGATGGATGAAGTCATTATTATCTCGAAATCAGTTGATACCAAAGTCAAAGAATCCAAAGTTTTGGGTTCCATCGATAATTATTTGGAGAATTCATCTTCCGTCAATATGATAAAAAGAGGTGCTTATGCGTGGGAGCCAATGCTTCAAGGAATGGCAACCGAGCGAAGTGTCATTACTCTTGATGGAATGCGGATTTACGGTGCATGTACCGACAAAATGGATCCAGTCACTTCCTATGTAGAGATTTCCAATTTCGCGAAAGCCACTATCAACAGCGGTCAATCGGGTGCAGAACATGGTGGAACTATTGCGGGAAGTATTGATTTGGTTCGAAAGAAGGCAGGTTTTTCTGACAAAGGTTGGTCGGGAACGATTTTTAGCGGATTTGAAACCGGAAATAATCAAATCATAGCTGGAACAGGGTTGAATTATTCCAACGAACGTTTTTATACGAATGTTGATTTCACCTATAGAGATGCCGACAATTACAAAGCAGGGGGAAATGAGGAAATTATGTATTCTCAGTTCACAAAATACAATGCATCTGTCATTTCAGGTGTGAAGTTGAGTGAAAAACATCAATTGGAAGCTTCGTTTATTTTTGACCGTGCGACCGATGTGGGTTATCCCGCTTTGCCTATGGATGTTTCGTTGGCTCAAGCATTTATCGGTTCTTTTGAACACAAGTATTTTGGTTTAACCGAGCATTTGAATTCGTTGGAAACAAAATTCTACTACAACCATGTTAAACACAAAATGGATGATACCACTCGTCCCGTGGTGCCGATCAGAATGGATATGCCCGGATGGAGTAAAACGTGGGGAATGTATTCTAAACTAAAAGGAAAATACAATGAACATCAATTCAGCGCAACGCTTTCGGGACATTTCAATAATTCCTTAGCAGAAATGACGATGTTTCCCAACGAACCGAACGAAAGTGACATGTTTATGCTGACCTGGCCGGATGTTAATACGATGTATGGTGGATTGTTTTTGGAAGATAAAATCAATTTAAATCACCACTTGAAATTGATGGTGAGTGCAGGAATTGGAACCCATTTCAATAGCATTGAAAGTGAATTTGGTTTGGAAAGTTTACGAATTTTTTATTCCGACATGGACGACTCCAAACTTCGAATTCTAAAGAATTTAAGTTCACAACTTAGTTTTCATCATGGGAAACTCACCCATTCTGTAGGCGTTGGTTACGGTGAACGTGCACCTTCGGTTTCGGAAGGGTATGGATTTTATTTATTCAATAGTTTCGATGCTTATGATTATGTAGGAAATCCGTTTTTGAAGAATGAAAAATCGTTGGACTTTTCCCTTTCGACCCAATTCAAAGCGAAAAACATTTCTGTGAAATGGCAAGGGAATTACTTCCGCATATTTGATTATATCCTAGGAATACCCGATCAGACCTTACTTCCAATGACAATCGGCGCCAACGGAATCAAGGTGTATGAAGCCTTGGATTATGTTCATATTTTCAATACGGATTTGGAAGTGGATTATACATTCATCCCCAATTGGACGTTTAATGGAAGTGCTTCGTATCGATTCGGTGAAGATTTAAACAGCAACAATTTACCCTTGATTCAGCCGTTTAATTACCGTTTGGGACTTCGTTTTCAGAAAGAAAGTTGGATGGCCGATGCGAATGTAAACGGAAGTGCGAAACATTCCAACTACAATCCCGATTTTGGAGAAACACCCAAAGATAGTTATGTGATTGCGAATATAGGTTTGTCTAAAAACTTCAATTTGGGAAAACAAAAATTAACGGCAAAAGTAGGTGCTGAGAATCTTTTTGATGAGAATTATTCGACATTTTCGGATTGGAACAATATCCCCCGAATGGGACGAAATATGTATATCAACCTCGTTTTTGAATGGTAATAAATTCATTTTCATAATGGTTTGTAACCCGTAGATTCAGATTGGATGTGCGGGTTATTTTTTTACAAAATGTAAAGAAATATAGCAAAGAAATGAAGTGCACTTCCTGCCAAAACAAACAAATGCCAAATAAGGTGATTGAATCGAATGCGGTGATTCACAAAAAAATAAATTCCAATTGTATATGCCAATCCGCCTGAGCCTAAAAGAAGTAAAGCTTCATTCGGCAAAGATTCCAACAAGGGTTTTAAGGCGAAAATCGCGAACCAACCCATGAGTGCATACAGAATCAAAGAAAGCCTTTGGTTCTTTTGCAAAGGTGAAAATTTGAATACAAATCCGAGCAAAGTCAATCCCCAAATGGATGAAAACATAATCCAACCCCAACTTCCTTTTAATCCCACTAACATCACCGGTGTGTACGTTCCAGCGATTAAAAGATAGATGCACAGATGATCTACTTTCTGTAAAATGTATTTCCTGCGCGGATTTTTTGCGGCATGATACAGCGTAGAAGCTGTATAAAGTGAAATCAATCCAAAACCAAAAATAACCGAACTGAGAATGGCCGTGAGTGAACCACTCAATATGGAATAAACGACCATAAGCACCAAGGCGACTACCGATAAAACGGCGCCAATGCCGTGTGTGATCGTATTCCACACTTCCTCATTTCGGAAATCGATGGTTTTAAACATCATCAAAATTAATTCGAATTTCATTTGTTTTCGGTCGTGAACAACACGCCAAAATTATTCCTTGTTCATGATCGGAGTCGGTCAAAACAAAGTTTTCACTTAGGGTCACTTCTCCTTCTTCGATCTTACACATACAGCTACTGCAAATTCCACCTTTGCACGAATAGGGTGCATCAATTCCAGCATCTACCATTGCATCTACCAAATTTTTTGTGGTATCCCAGGTCAATTGGGACACTTCGCCATCCAATTCTACGGTAACTTCTACCGTTTCAAGTTCTTTATTTTCAGTCGGAATTTCTTCGGGTGCATTTGGATCTTTCACCACGGTAAACAATTCAAAATGAATGTTTTCTTTGGGAATTCCAGACGAATGAACTTCATCTGTAATCACCGAAATCATTTCATTCGGTCCACAAACGATGGTTTCATCCACTTCGTTTAAATCGACCAATTGGTTTACAATCAACTGAAATTTAGGCCCATCCAAACGACCTTCAAACAACCAATTCCCTACTTTATGTTGGGAATAAAATAAATACGGAAAGAAATTATACGGATATTCTTCTTTTAACTTATCGATTTCCTCTTTAAACATCACATCTTGCGGCGTTCGGTTCGAATAAAATAAATAAAAATTCACCCATTCTTCAGTTTCCAATGTATATTTCAGAACACTTAAAATCGGTGTAATTCCACTTCCGGCAGCAAAAGCCAAAATCGTTCTTTTTTCGTCCGGTTTGGTTGGAATTCCAAATCGACCTCTGGGCGTTGATACGCGTAAAGCATCACCTATTTTTAATTCTGAATTGATATAACATGAAATAAACCCTTCCGATTTTTCTTTGATTCCTATCGACCATTCACCGGATAAAGGACTTGAACACAACGAATAATCTCTTCGGACACCATCGATTTCCAAGGTTACATATTGTCCGGCCTTGAATGTATAGATTTTTTTTAATTCGTCGGGAATGTCAAAGTCAACACGAACGGATGCAGGAGTTAATCTTTTTATATTTTTAACTTTCAAACTGTGAAAATTCATCGCTTCAAATTTTCTGCAAATTTAAGGATTTATATTCGCATTTCTTGAATTTAAAACCTTTGGTTTTTCGTGTCATCGCTTTTCCTATCAATGATGGCGTCGAATTAAATTTAAATCATGAACCGGTTGAAATACAAACGGAATTTGTTCTATCAAAACATCACTTTTATCCAACCCAAAAGCTTGTACATCTTTCTGTGCGTACTTTTTCAGCAAATAATACATCTTAATGATTATTCCTTCTAAAAATCCGAATTCATTTTCCACCGATAGGAATTTCTCAATCACAATAAACTTGAAATCCAATTCGTGGTTGTATTTAAACGAACTGTTTCGAACTTTATCCAAACCGAATTCTTTGTTTCGAATCAAACTTGTCAAAATATGCTTGAAATACAATTCCGTACGTGGTGGAACACGAAAACCGATATTTAAAACGATTTTCAACATTTTTCCTTCCAACAATTCAGTGACTTCATAATTTAAAGTGTACGGATTGTCGGTTCGGTTGATGTGAAAATACCAATAAACATCTGCACGTTTCGGTTGTTTATTCAGTATGGAATGAATGACGGTTTCCTCAATCATTTCCCGTTGACCGGATTTGGTTAGAAAAACCAAATGAGTTGCATATTTTGGGATTTCGTTGTCTGTACTCAATTCCTCAATCAGTTTTGCATATTTTCCTAAATCGGTGAATTTTGTACTTCGGTTGTTGATTTTCTTACCAAAATACGTGATATACATGACCACAAAGAAAACGCCACCGACCAAAATGGTGATGTAACCACCTTCTTTGAATTTCACAATGTTCGCCGTCAAAAACGATAATTCAATTAGTAAAAATCCAGACATCAAAAGCGCAACCGTCCATTTGTTCCATTTTAGTCGGTAACGCAAAAAGTAATACAAAAGGAAGGTGGTCATTAACATCGCAATCGTAATCGCTAATCCATAGGCAGCTTCCATACGCGCGGACGTTTGGAAAAAGAAAACCACGAAAATACAACCTACCCACAATATGAAATTAATACTAGGAATATAGATTTGACCTTTGGTTTCAGTTGGTTGACGAATGGCAGCTCTTTGCCAAAAATTCAAGTTCATTGCTTCACTTATTAAGGTGAAAGATCCACTGATCAAAGCTTGAGAAGCAACAATCGCAGCCAACGTTGCAATGATAATTCCGGGTATTAAAAACCAAGAAGGAATGATTTCGAAGAAGGGATTTCGTCCATCCAAAAATGGATTTTCTTGGTGCATCAACCAAGCCGCTTGGCCTAAGTAATTCATCACCAAACAGACTTTTACAAATCCCCACGTAATTCGAATGTTTTTTCGACCGCAATGACCCATGTCCGAATACAAGGCTTCCGCTCCCGTTGTACATAAAAACACAGCGCCCAATAACCAGAATCCGTGCGGATAATATACCAACAATTCATAGCCGTAATGTGGACTCAGTGCCCCAATTATTTCTGGATATTTCACAACCCAAATGAAACCCATGATGAAAAGAAGAAAAAACCAAACCGACATAATCGGACCGAATATTTTCCCTACTTTCTCCGTTCCAAAACGCTGCATAAAAAACACGCCCGAAATAATTAGGAAAACTAGAAATACAACCGGTAAATGATCCAATCCTTTGACCATTCCCAAACCTTCGATGGCTGAAGTAACCGTCACTGCAGGCGTAATAATCCCATCCGCAAGCAAGGCCGAAGCACCGATCATCGTAGGAATGACCAGTTTTTTACCGTATCGACGAACCAAGGAATACAAAGAAAACACACCGCCTTCCCCTTCATTGTCTGCTTTTAAGGTCAACCAAACGTATTTGATGGAAGTCTGAAAAACCAAGGTCCAAAACACACAAGAAACACCCCCAAAAACCAAGGTTTTACTTATTTCATCCACACCAATAATCGCTTTGAATACATACAATGGACTGGTACCTATGTCGCCATAAATTATCCCCAATGCGATTAATAAACTAAGGCCAGTAACTTTATTTCTAAAACCTTTCGCTTGTTCCATGCTGTTTTCCTCTTACGGATTCACAACACAAAGTTCGCGCGTCAAGTATTTGTTTCGTATAAAAAATCAGTCGGTATTTATAAAGAATTTATAAAGATTTTTGGGTGGTAAGGAATTAGATGAATTTTTGAATGTATAGTTTTGGTGTAGTTTTACAATGATTACCAACAATTGGATACACGCAACGACTTACGCCTCTCTCATTCGTTCATCCAAATATAACTAAATTCCCAAAACAAAACTCACTCCCTCCGAATCAGCTGCAAAGCATCCAATCGGATCCGTGCTTTTTGAATTAAGTGAGACAAATGCTTTTTTTCCTCAATAGCTGTTTGAATTTCGTCGGGGCGAATGTGACTGTTTTTTTCGTACAAAGAAATCAATCGATGGATTTCATGGTCGAGTGTGCGGTTCATTGCTTCCATGCCTTTTTCAATTTCCTCTTCTGCCGTTTCTTGTGCGATTTCAGTGGCGGTGGATAGCATATTCGGAAGTAAAACATCGACAAACGTTTCATTCTCTAGCAAACTATCTAGATTTCCAGAAACGATGTTTTTTGTAAGACTTTCGATTGGATATTCTTCCGTCACGTCATCTTCGCTGTGATCGACTACAATTCGAATCGGTGTGTCCGGAAGAAAACGGTCGATGGCCAAGCTTTCTTCGCCTGCCGTTTCCAAAACAAAAATCAATTCCAAAAGTAGTCCTGGATTTCCTTTTTCTTTTATAATTCCAAAACTCGCACTTCCCAAACCGGAACTCAATACTTTATCAATCGCACCCGTGGTAATCGGATGTTCCCAACTTAGGAAACTGATATCGTCTCGAAGAATCGCTCGTTTTCGGTCAAAGGTAATTTGAATGCCTTCGCGCGGAACCGATGGAAAAGCTTCGGAACTTAAGGACGACGGATGCAACAAATACGTTCGTGCAGCAAGGTCTTCCATCTCTATATCAAAATGTTGAAAAACATGGGTTAAATAATTTTCTAAAGCCGAATCTTTGTCTTCAGCCAGAATTTGATTTTTTATTTTCTCTGCAATTTTGGGGCGGAATGAATTCATTTCCAACAAACGATCCCGTCCTTCGGCCAAATTTTTCTTTAATTCCTTTTGGTATTTCTGGGTATCTGAAATCAATTTCTCCAAGTCCGAAGTCGCTTCTTCAAACGATGGATTTTTACAAATCTCAATCAATCGATCACTGAATAATTTCGAAAGAATATTTCCACCTTCCAAATTGGTTTCAAAGGCATTCAATCCTTCGTGAAACCAACGTATCAAAAGATTCTGTGGACTTCCCACGATGTACGGAATGTGAATGTGAATGTCATTTTTCTGTCCTATTCGATCCAAACGACCGATTCGCTGTTCCAACAATTCGGGATGAAAAGGAATGTCGAACAAGATCAAATGATGGGCAAATTGAAAGTTTCGGCCTTCACTTCCAATCTCGGAACAAAGTAGGATTTGGGAACTGTCATGATCGGCAAACCAAGCGGCATTCCGATCACGCTGAACCAAAGTCAGGTCTTCGTGAAAAACACCGACATTGATTTTAATTCGTTCACTGATGGCGGATTCCAAAGCCAAAACTTTTTCTTTGGAACTGCAAATCAACAATATTTTCGACGGATAAATTTCCTGCATCTTCTGTAAAACCCATTCCACACGCGGATCTTCATCAAAATAAAACAAGTCTTCTTCCGGCCTTTCTGAAGAATTTTCCAAGTCTGTAAAAAACTCTTTTCGAGAACGATCTATCCAAAGTGCGGAATTCTCTTCGACTTCAATTGGAATTATATGTGCTTTTCGTTTTGGAAAACCTTTCATCGCCGTTCGGGTATTCCGAAATAAAACCCGGCCCGGACCGTGTTGATCCAGTAAATCTTCGATCAAATGATTTCGTTCGGATTTAACATTCTTTCTCAAGGCTTCGATTCGCTCTTTCGGAAATAAAGTTCCCAAAAGCTGGAGGTCTTTGGTTTTTAATTCTTTGGCCGCAGCTAATTTCTCAACCAAAGTCGCAATTTCTTTGTTTCCTTCGGATTCATTGATGAAATCGGTGTAGTCATTGTATCGAATCGGGTCGAGTAAACGAAGACGTGCAAAGTGACTTTCAACGCCCAATTGTTCTGGCGTGGCAGTCAAGAGCAGCAATCCCTTGGCCGCTTGACTCAGTAATTCCACGATCTGGTATTCTGGACTCACCGCATCTTCGGACCATCCCAAATGATGAGCTTCGTCCACAACCAACATGTCCCAACCTGCTGAAATCGCTTGCTGACTTCGTTTCTGGGAACCGGCCAAAAACTCGATGCTGCAAATAATCAATTGATCATCCAAAAATGGATTTCCGTCGGGCGCACTTTCTTCGAGGGACGCACTTCGTTCTTCGTCAAAAATATGAAACCACAGATTAAACTTGCGCAACATCTCCACAAACCATTGATGCATCAGCGATTCAGGAACCAAAATCAAAGCTCTTGAAATTCGACCAGTTACCAAAAGACGATGCAAAATCAAACAGGCTTCAATGGTTTTTCCCAATCCCACTTGATCGGACAACAATACACGCGGCGCAAAACGGGAACTCACTTCGTGTGCAATATATAGCTGATGCGGAATCAAATCGATTTTTCCACCTACAAATCCATGCACCGGCGAAATCCGTCTTCGGTAATCGTGGTACAACGTTTCTCTTCGCAAAGCAAAGAGCGAAGGCGAATCCACATCGCCCGAAAAAAGACGTTCATCCACACTGTGCGAAGTCGTTCCCGCACCCAATTCCGATTCCGGTACTCTGCGACCGGCCCCGAAATATACATACAATCCATCGATGAATTTCACTTCTTCCACCACCATCGACTGTCCATTTTTGTCGCTTAGGGTATCGCCCGTTTTAAAAACCGTTCGATGGAGCGGCGCACTTTCAGTGGCATACAGTCGGTTTTCGTCGGCAATTGGAAAATAGATCGCTACCTTCCCTTTGCTCACTTCGGTGACTATGCCTATGCCTAATTCAGGTTCACCTAAACTCGTGTACCTTTGATTCGGGATAAAATTGTTCATGGGGTGTGTTTGTGTCTAATCTATTCTATTAAATTCAAAACTATAGGTAAATAGTTCAATGTTATCTTTTTGTTTTACTAATTCGATCAAGTCATTGGTTGGCTTATGTAAACAAATGATTCCTCTAATTTCATTGTCAATTTCATGTTTTAATCCATCCATATATTTTTCTGTCTGATTCATAACCTCTACCCCTGCTGTATTCCTCTTAAGTTCAACAACATAAACTATATTCGTGCTTCTATCAATTAATAGTAAATCTGAAAAACCATTAACTTTTTGAATGTAATATTGTCTGCCATAAATAAAATCATCTTCATATACCTCTAAGTTTTTATTGAACACTTTGAAACCGTATTTAATTTGTTCCAAAATCATATCTTCTAGATTTTTTTCTTTTGATAACAATTTGGTTTGTTCAAATTCCCCAATTTCAAATGGTTTTTTGGACTTAAATACTTGTTTTATTATTTCGGCAGTAAATAAATCGTTGTTTAGTTTTTGTTCAAATTCATTTTTCTTAGTTTTAAAATAACCTTCATGAGGCATTTTCTCTATCAGGAAATCAAGAACTTCAATGCATTTAGAAAAATTTCTCGTTTTTTCAAGCGACAATAAATAATTGTTCGCGAAAATTATAAATTCACTTACAACGCCGTCCTCGTTTTCCTCTGTATTATTTAAATGAAAATTACCCTCCAAGTCAAATATTGAAAGACCTTCTTCATAATAAAAAACGGCTTCTTCGTAGTCTTGTGCACGATTAAAACAATATCCTAAATCATTGTAAATATTCCATTCTAAATATAAATGTTGATTTTTTAACCAATCTTTAATATTATGGTCAGAGATACCATTAATATGGTTATCATATTCATTTAAAAACACTAAATTTTGTTTTATACAGTTTTCAAAATTTTCCATCCCTAAATAGCACCAAGCTTTAAAATAGGCAGCAACATAATTATCAATTTGATTAAAATGGAATAATGCAATATCAAAATTATCTTCTCTTAATTGAATAAAACCATTTATATAAAAAGTAGCATCTTCATTTGCATCAATTTCTAACGCCGTTTTGTAAAAATAATCTCTCGTTTCTTCATTAAAAACACTCTCAATCAAAGTCTCCCACGTATTAAAATATGAAAGAGGAGAATCGTTTAAGTTTTGTACAAATTGAATTGATAAAGCATCATAAAACCTTTCTTCTTGACTATTAAATAGACCTCGTTTTTTCAAAATAAATTCATCAAAGTCTCTAGGGTCAATATCTTGTAAACCATCCATTACTTCAGAAAGCAATTCAGGTGAAAAGTTGATTTTTAACTCCTCCAATAAAATTTCTAATTTTTCATTCATGTCTTTTTAAGTTTTATTTTAGTATTAATTTTTAGTAGAGTCTTTAGATTCGGTTCATATCCCAAATCTTAAACCCAAATATAGTTTAATAAAGGACATTTAAAAATCGCTGAAAACTGAAATTTCAGTAATAATGTCAATAATTACTAAATCCAATTCTTATTTTTATCCTAAAAAGCATGCATGTTCATCATGATCCACCAATTCAAAGAATTTCTTTATTGTTTTCACGGTGGGCTTGGGTGGATAACTGTGCCATTTCAAATCTGCACGCATCCAATATATTTTCCAATGGTTTTGAGTTTTCACAAAAGTGGTTTTAGCGAAATCTAATATCATAATTTCATCCGGATTGTCCCATCGAGGACGTATCTCATAAATAAATACACTTTGACCTTCAATCCGATAAGCCAAATCTACTTTACTTCGAATTTCAACTGGCGGTCGACGTGCCGCTAAAAAAGATTCGCCTGCTTTCTCTATTTCTTGTATTTGTGCTTCTGTTAATGCCATAGAATTTATTTCTTATTGGGTTTTAAAAGTACGAAAGATTTTGTTTAATGGACTTTTGGAAATTTTATTAGGATTTTATTCACTGGAACACCCTGGGCTATTCAACTGTCTATGAGCTTTTTGAGCAGAAATTGGATGCATTCAATTCATTGCAAAATCGGTGTTATCACAAATTCAAATATACCCAAATAATCAAAATAAAAAAATCACAGAATTAAAACAAAAAACTTCACCTACCTCCACCCTACTCCAACAAAGAAACAATTTCAGAGAGCCCTTTTTCTTTAGCGATTTGTAGCGGCGTTTTGCCGTAGTAAATGTCGTCTCCGCAATCGAAGGTTTTGGGTTTGTTTTTGTCGGCATTTTGGGCGAGTAGAAACTGGACCATTGCTAGGTTGTTTGCTTTTACGGATTGTTGGAACTTCTCTTACTTTGAAATCGTTTTTTTACTTTCGACCGAAATCCCTGAACCTTCTGCAAGCATTAATGAATGCGGTTCGATGGAAGTAAGAAAGCTAAATTTCTCTCCGTAAACTGATCCAAAGTCAACATCAATTTTTGCTGTTTTACTTTGTAGGTCTTCCATTTCGGATGTTTTACTTGGTATTCATGGGATTTTGTGTCATTCAATTTTGCATAGCCCCAATAGTGTTCAGTTATAAATTCGGTCTCACTTTCGGACGGGATTTCAAAACTTTCTTTACTTGCTGTTAGCTGAAAAGAATTTTCTTTTCCAAATTTGGTCCAATTGTATTCAACTACGCGCGAATCCTCCTTCTCACTCCAACTGTGACGCATAGGTAGGGTCTCATAATTCTCTTTATAAATTGTGTTGGCCACAAAAGTCAATGCTCTTTTGGGAACGATTTCTTTTATAAAAACAACGCCGCGTTTCCATTCCCCGTTTTCAAAACGCTTCACATAGAAACGTAAACTTACTTCTTCAAAATCAATGCGATACGGAACTTTTATTCCTAGCAATCGCGTATTGATGAACATGAATCCAACCAAACTAACGAAACATTTCCCATTCCATACATCCAATTCAGTTCCGAAAGGAATAAATTCAGTTAGATATTCTTTGTCAATGGCATAGTTAGCAAAAGCTAATTTTCTCCATTCGGCTTTTAAGTAACTCATATTTATTTATATTTATAATCCATTCAATACGAAGATAAACATCTTAAAATCAATCTATCCTTGTATATTCAAGTCAATTATACCCAAATAATCAAAATAAAACGCGGTAAAAACTCAAAATCGTGTTCAATTCTCACTTAGAATTGAACTATTTGCTTTTGTGCATTTTTGGTGTGAAGCACTTTTAATTCCGTTCGACATCTAACTTATCCAACACCTGTATCAAATCAGGAAGTGAATTTGTATCGATGATTTGGGTGTTGATGGTCACTTCATTTTTATCGGATTGGATGATGTAATCGCCTGCGAAACGTTTAATTTGATTAATTTCATTCAGGTTTACCTTTTTTCTAATCAATTCGTTTACGGATAATACTCCGTCCTGAATCGTCACGTATTTGTATCTTATTTCGTAAAAATAGATCGTCAAATATGCAAATGAGAGAAATACACAGCCGTAATCTATCCAATGAAACGAGTCGAATAATAAGATTTTGATGAGGAAATACGACAACCATAGAATTCCAAAGAAAAGATTGGTATTTACATGGCGTTTTTTATAAGGAATTCTCATATTTCCATCGGTTTCAAGTCCATATATTTTGCATCGAGTACAATTCCAAATTCTTTCTCCAACACAGCGAGATACGACGTATCATCTTTCAATAAAATCACCTCTTCTTTTCCGTCGATTGCTTTTTTCAATCGGTCGTTGAATAGGGTGAGCATTCCGTTTTCTACGGGTAGCGCTGCGATTCGTGCGGCCATATAAAAGGAGTCCGGATGGGTCGATGTGTAATGATTTCCGAATGTAATGTCGATATCCAGAACAGGATGCAAGTCAAAACTAAATAAATCTTTCCAGTTCTCATCCTCTTTACTTTGGACCATATTCCCAAATATTTCACTATCGACGATTCGATAGGTTTGTTTCTCAAAAGAAGCGACTTCGTTGGAATTAAGCGGTACAGGAATGCGCGGTGATTCTGCACCGAATCCTAAATCTGCAATCCAGCTTTTATCGCCAATCGTTACTAAGGTCGTTTGATGGGATCTTCCGGTTGGTTCTCCCGTTATATGAACACGTCCCAAAAGTGGTCGCGCATCAAATCCAAAAGCATTTAGTGCCGATGAAAAAAGTCCGTTTAATTCAAAACAATAACCGCCGCGCTGATGATTGACCAATTTCTGAAAAATAGATTCCGGATCCAGCGGTATATTTCTTCCCAAACAAATATCAAAATTCTCAAAAGGAATGCTTACATGCTGCGCACTATGAAGGGATTTCAGGCACTCATAGTTTATAGAAACTGTTGTATTGAAATGTATTCGTTGTAAATATTCGTCTTTGGGAAATGTAAAATCACTCATTCTAATGTTTTGTTACGTATGGTTAAGGGTTCGATTAAAAAAATAAAGATGCAAATAAATAATGTGTTTTCAAATTAGTGGTGGAATGGTATTTGACAGTTTGACCATCAGGAAAATACCACAGATTCCTATGCTACTTTCGGCTAGTCTTTTGTTTGATTTTAAAAGTAAATTTTCCTTCTACGTTTACCTTCCTAATTTCGCACCTAAATCTCGGGGATTATTTTCTCAAATTCGATTCGTACATACCTATCCATTTTTCTACACTGATTTTCTGCATCAGTTCCCCTATAAGGTCGAAGGGAATTTCATCGAATTTTTTAAAGCGAACACAACTTTTTCTCATATCCAATTTTTGATGGGTATGTTTTGGATATTCATTTACAAACCAATCCAATAATTTAGAATCGGCATACATTCCCATATGGTAAAAATTAATCGAATTTTTCTGTGACGCAAGTGCGGCAAAAGGAAGAGGCTCGCTCGGTTTGCAATGATAACCTGCCGGATAAATTTTATGAGGAACCACATATCCCAATCCACCATAACTTAGTGCAGCTTCAAAACCTTTTGGCAAATTTCTGACAATCACATCGTGTAGTGTATGAAAAGGTTCTTTCCGATCTTCGGGAAGATTGCTTAGAATTTCCGCTATTGTTTTTCTGTTTGTTTTCATATTCGATGGATTTTAACCATTTACAAAATTTTACTGAAATCTATATCCTACTCTACTTTCTGTAATAATATGTTCAGGATGGTTGGGATTGGATTCAATTTTCTTTCTTAATTGCGCAATAAAAACGCGCAAATATTGGGTTTCATTCTGATAGCCCACGCCCCAAATTTCTTTTAATATAAATTGATGCGTTAAAACTCTTCCTTCATTTTTAGCCAAAAGTGCTAATAAATTAAATTCTGTGGTTGTTAATTTTATAAATTCATCTTCCACAAAAACCGTTCTACCCGTTAAATCCATTTTCAAATTCCCTACTTCAAAGATAGGAGAATTTAAATCGGAATTATTTTGACGAATAGCTGAACGAATTCGAGCCATCAATTCACCAGTTCGGAAGGGCTTGCTCAAATAATCGGTGGCGCCGTTGTCCAAGGCACGAACGATGTCCGCTTCCCCTTTACGGACGGATAAAATAATAATGCCTTTGCCGTACCAAAGTCGAAGTTCTTTCAACACTTCATGTCCGTCTTTGTCGGGTAATCCCAAGTCGAGAAGAATTAAATCCGGCAAATGGGACGAAGTCAATGCCAAACCTTCTTTGGCAGTGGCTGCTTGAAGTACTTTGTAGCCGCTGCTTTCTAGATTTATTTCCAGCAATTTCCGAATTTGAGGTTCGTCTTCGATGATTAGTATTTCGGCCTTATTCATTTTTCAGATTTTTTAAATACGAAGTTTCGGCAGGAATTTGAATCGTGAAACAAGCGCCTCCTTCTTTTAAATTTTGAACGTGAATACGTCCGTTATGAACTTCCACAAAACCTTTCACAATCGATAATCCCAATCCCGTTCCGCCTGTTCCGGAATTTTCCAAACGATAGAATTTCTCAAAAACCCGTTCCAACAATTCTTCGGGAAAACCATTTCCATTGTCCGAGAGTTGAAGTTCCAAATGATTGTCATTTTCTCGAATTTTGATCGAAATTGTACTTCCGACGGGTGTATATTTCATTGCATTTGATAGAATTCCATTGATGATTTGTTCCATCAAACCAAAATCGATTTTAAACAACGGTAAATTCTCATCGGGTGAAAATAAAACCACATGATTTTGACCGATATTTAATTTTGAAATGCACATTTAAATCAATTCCGTCATATCTGTCCAATCTTTGTGTAATTCCACTGCACCGGATTCTAGTCGGCTCATATTCAAAAGGTTTTCTACTTGATCATTTAGTCGTAAACCGGCATTTTGAATTTCTGTAAGCAATTCATTTTCATTGGATTTGGAAAGGGAGTTTTTGTTTTCTTTTAGAGTATCTACAGCTCCAATGATGGTGGTAATCGGAATTCGCAATTCGTGTTAAAGGGAATTCAAGATGGTTTCATACAGTTTTAATGTATTCTCTTTCTGCTCCTTACTCATTAGTTTTTTACGTTGTTGTCGAATTCTATAAATCAAAATCGAACTAACCAGCGCAATTAACAAATACATAATAAACAGAAGCATACTTTCTGAATTGTCGATTTTATAATGGAAACGAGGTTCAATAAAAAATACATTCAGAATAACGGCACTCAATACGGCAGATAAAACCACAGGAAGCACATCGAAAAGCAAGGCAATCACCGAAACGGCCAGAAAGAGCAAAAGCGCAACAATCTGATAATCGATATAATTTCTCAGCAGAAAACAAAGCCCAGAAATACCTACAATTCCTGTGATACTGAATATAAACTGCTTCGATTTTTTTATGTTATAAATATCCATATTTTACTGTTAATACTGGGTTTTGGATGCAAATTCACGACCTAAAACCTTTACACACCGTAGCGTTCTTTCAATATATTTTCATGATGGCGAATATGACCAACCAAAAAATACAACAAAGCGCGAGTGCTCACATTTTTTCCAGAAGCGGTTCCAATTCGTTTTAATTCTTCGTCATTTAGCGATTTTGCAAAAGCAATTGTACTTTTACGAACGGCGATGAATTCATCGATTAAATCACTCATTTCTCTCGAATTAAAATCGGTAGCCAAAACAAATTCATCTTCATTAAAACTGGGAAGGGGCGCTTTGTCATTTCGTGCAATTCGAAGCGCAACGGTTGACTTAATTCGTTCGGTATCCGTGGAATGCCCGACCACTTCTTTGACCGTCCATTTATTTTCAGCGTATTTATATAACTGTTTTTCTTGGGGAATTTCTTGAATGAATTGAGTATATGTTTCCAATTGATGGATTAATTCAGCCAAAAAATCTTCTTCTACTAATTGCAATAAAGGAATAAAAAATTCAGGGCATTCATTTTCGGGAAGTATCATATTTCAAGGATTTAAATAATTTATTTCATTTTTAGAATTTTTCATAAAAATTTGTTACTCAAAGGTATTTTCATTTTGGATAGCGAACAAGAAAAATCCACTTTTTAAAAGTTCCAAAGAGAGGTTTGCATTCAAAAAATCAAATCCCACTAATTAAATTTCTCATTACCAATAATTTACAATTCATTTAAATTAACAATTCGTTTCTAATTTTTAAATAATTTTAAGGCTATATTTTCGTTAGTCTAAGTGTAATTGAACTATTTTTGCTGTTATGAATTTACGGAATTTTAAACTACTGCTTTTGTCGGGGATTATCCTTTCGACATTTCTATCGTGTGCAACCCAAGATCGCACCCGAGATCGAACACGAAATCAAGGTGTACGAACTACCGAAACCCGCACACCGGTGAAGGATACTACAACACCAAAGTCGATACCCGCAGAAAAAGAAGCGACAAAAACGACTGAACCAAAAATCGAAACGCCTGTTCGTCAAAATAATACGAAAGTGGAGAAAAAAGCCGAAGAAACCAAGCTGATAGTTCATCTTCCGAAATTGAATCGTGAATTCCGAGCGGCATGGATTGCGTCGGTTGCAAATATAAACTGGCCTTCCAAACGTGGATTGTCCGTAGAACAACAAAAAGCAGAAGCGTCTGCGATTTTGGATATGTTGAAAGAAAATAATTTCAATGCAGTGATTTTGCAAGTACGTCCGTCAGCCGATGCGCTTTATCCAAGTACCTTGGAACCGTGGTCCATTTTTTTAACGGGAGAAATCGGAAAAGCACCGTATCCTTTTTACGATCCATTGGAATATTGGATTTCGGAATCTCACCTTCGTGGAATTGAATTTCATGCATGGTTAAATCCATACAGAGCGCATCATACAAACGGTGGCAGTGTGAGATCTTCCTCCATGGTAAACAAAATGCCAAATGAAATCGTGCGCCTAAAAAACGGAATGTATTGGTTTGACCCCGCTAAAAAATCAACCCAAGACCATGTAAGTAAAGTAGTTAAAGACTTAGTGGAACGATACGATGTTGATGGAGTACATTTCGATGACTATTTCTATCCGTATGCTTCCTACAATGGAGGTGCTGATTTTCCAGACAATGATTCCTGGAATGCGTATTTGAAATCGGGTGGAAAACTTTCTCGTGCAGATTGGCGAAGAGAAAATGTGAACCTATTTATTGAACGCATTTATTCCGAAATAAAAGCGGAGAAAAATTGGGTAAAATTTGGAATCAGTCCGTTTGGAATTTGGAAATCCGGTGTTCCTCATGGCGTAGCAGGAATGTCTCAGTACGATGAATTGTATGCCGACGCGAAATTGTGGTTGAACAAAGGATGGATTGATTATTTCACTCCGCAATTGTATTGGCCTGTGGATGCGCCACGACAAGGTTTCAAGTCCTTGTTAACGTGGTGGGAATCTGAAAACACCTACAAAAGACATTTATGGCCGGGATTGAATACGGTAGAAATCAAAGCGGCGGATAAACCGGCGGAGATTCTTCGACAAATTCAATTGACGCGTGAAGTTGTTCCAAACAGTACAGGCGTTGTGCATTACAGTATGGCAGGCTTAAATTTGAATATGCTTCATTCGTTGAAAACGGGTCCTTACAAAGAAAAAGCATTGGTTCCGAAATCACCGTGGCTAAAACCCCTTGTTACGGGAAAACCGAGTTTAACAGTTACATCGGATTCAAATTACGTCAAAGCAAAATGGAGTTGCAATCCCAATGAAAACATTATGCATTGGGTTCTTTATGTGCAATACGGCGATACGTGGGAAACCGAAATTCTGGAATCAGTAATTTCAACCAAAGAAATTAAGAAAGAGAAGAACGGAAATAAATTGAATGCAATCGCAATTCAGTCGGTTGATCGTTTGGGGAATGAAAGTGATTATGAAGCCAAAAAAGTAAGTTAGAAAACGGATATTTAAGATTCGTGGTGGTGACAATATCCATTTTTATTTTTGGTTGTGTTTTTACATCGAACTTTCTTTTTTGTCCATCCTTTGCATTGAGTAGCATAGGTGGTTTTGCCTTGGGCTTCTCCGGATTTAATTCCTAATCCGGAAGAACTTGAATTCGAAGATTTATAGGTGTTTGAAGAATTTGGGTTGCACTGCGAACAGGGCGATAATCCTTTTCCTTTCGCTTGGGAAATGCGCATTGATTCCGAGACATTTTTCACATATCTACAGGTTGAGGTATGGTATTTTTCTCCGGAAGGTGTTTTGTACACCGTTTGTGCCCAACAAAATGTGGAACTGAATACCAACAAAAAGAATACATATTTCCCCATATTTCCCAAAAATAAAAAGTGAATGAATCTCAAAGATAAGCATATCGTTTAAAATTATATAGACTTATCTTTACAGAAAATTAGAGAGATGCCTTTGAATGCTGTTTTATTTGATATGGATGGAGTGATTGTCGATACGGAACCCCTTCATAGAAAAGCTTATTTCAAAATGTTTGAAGATTTTGGAGTGGATGTTTCGGACGAATTGTACGCGACTTTTGCAGGTGCAACAACGCATAAAGTTTGTACTCACGTCATTGATACGTTTCAATTGAATGCACCGATTGAATCCTTGTTTCAAGTAAAAAGAAAACACTTCAAGGAATTATTTTATTCGGATTCCGACTTCGATTTAATTCCAGGAGTGAAAGAATTAATCGAACATTACTACGAACATGGAGTGAAGATGGTTCTTGCCTCTTCGGCCTCTCACACGACCATCAATATGGTTTTTGAGAAGTTTAAGTTGGATTCATTTTTCATCGATCGCATAAGCGGTGAAGATTTAAAAGCATCCAAACCTCATCCTGAAATTTTCATTCGAGCAGCAGAAATGGCGAATGAAAACAAGGCGAATTGCATGGTGATTGAAGATTCAACCAATGGAATCAAAGCGGCGCACAGTGCGTCTATTTTCTGCGCGGGATACAAAGGTGGAAACACAGAATTGCAAGATTATTCGTTGGCAAATATTGTGGTTTCTGATTACAAAGAATTGAAAACTGAAAAACTGAAATCCTTCTTTTAAAACCAAAAAATCGGGGAAATAAATTTCCCCGACTCATTAAGGTCTAAATTGGATAGAGCTTAAACTTGGTTAGAGTTATGAGCGACAACTTAGACTGGTTAATTCTTAATTATTTTTTTTACCAATTGGTTGTTTAGAATTAAAATATAAATTCCTTTGGGAAGGGAATTAAAGTCAATACGCTGATTCTGAACATTTCCTTCGGACATTAAACTTCCGTTTAAGTCAAAAATCGCATAGGTGAATTTTTCATCGGATTGAATATGAAGGAAATCTTTGACTGGATTTGGATAAACCATCAGAACTTCATCATCGGTAATGTAAATCTCTTCATTTGCCAAGAGATTCTCACCGGCTGTATATCTCGGCTCATCTTTCGCGCAACGAACATTCATTCCTGCTTGAGGATAAACACCTGTTCCTGTACGTACGTAATTCTCTTTGTTCATTTGCATTCCCAATCCATAGCCGATCATATAATCACTCAATGCTGCAGTCCAAACGCCAGTAGTTGGAGAAATTTCTGCTCCACCTAATTCACCTCTTGTTCCGGTTCTTGGGAAATTTCCAATGGCGAAATCTTCGTTATCAAAATTCCAACCTGCAAATGTAGAACCTACTTTCACGTTTTTTCCACCGTAGTGCTCTTCCGCTTTGTAGTAATCTCTTTGGTCAATTCCATTGGAACCGTTGTTTCCGAAATACCAAGGTGAAGTTCCTTTTCCCGAAGTTTTTAATAATACAATGGAATAGTCCGGAACTCTCCATCCATCTGGACACGGATCAAAGGGTGATTTATTGCTTGCATGTCCCCAACGTTCAGAAAGCAAAGAGCGCTCACCATCTGTCCCTACCGAGTTTGAAACCCAGTCTCGGATGTTCGACTCATCAATCGCATTTGGCGCAGTGTACGATGTTCCTTGACCGCCATGATATAGGAAAGTCATCGGATTCTCTGCTGCATATTTTAAAACTTTGGTTGCATTGCTATGTTTACTATCCGAATTTTGAACGCCTGCCATGGATGCATAATTTGCATATTCCTCGGTATAAAACGAATCGTAATCTGCGGATGTAATGGTTTGATAATTTACTTCACCCGCACTATTTATGGAAATCCCTTTGTAAACATCGTAAGTCTCCGTACTTCCTACTTTTTGGAAACTTGGAATCGGATCTTTTCTTCCCCATTGGAAATGAAATCCTCCCGATTCTTTGATTTGATTTATTTCTTCTTGCGTAGGTGAACTTGGGTTGGAAACACTTGGAAAACTTTCAATCGCTCCTAGATTCCGATCCATAAATTCCGTTGTCAAAGGTGGGAATTTACTCTTTGTAGGGTTCACAATATGAAACTCCGCTGGAATTACATCTTCCGTGGTATACGTCAAAGTCTCAATCTTGGTCGTGGGTGTCCAAATATGCCAGCTCCAATAAACGGGATTGTTAATACTTCCATTGTGTAAAGAAACTACAGCATTTCCATATTGATTGGGTTTGAATTCAACTTTAATCTTTGAATTCTTTGCATCACCCGCTGGAATCAAAGTGATTTTATCAATCAAGTTTTTATTGGTCGTCCAAAGCACATTTACTTTTAAATCATCGGATGGAAGCATTTGTCCATTCTCAGAAAAATACTGATTGTAAACCGAAAAAGCTTTATTCACCGGAATTTCTAGGATTTGACTTGAATTTTCAATCAAATAACTGTTCGGGTTATTTAAACCGTCTCTATAAATCGCATATTCTGAAGTTTGAATGTAATTGGTCCCAAAGTAACCGATTAAATCTTCGTTTGGATCTTTGATACAACGAATATTCTGACCTGTTGAACTATATTCAATTTGGTTAATACCGATGGAATAACGACCAACTCCATTATCCGGTTGGTCAGCATCTGCTACAAAATACGCAAATCTAGGATGTGAAGATCCATACGTAGCGGACCAAAATCCACCATCTGCCAATTCATCTTGGTATTTTGAATTTGTAAAGATTCCATTGGTTTTGTACAATACAAAACGTCCACTCACAGGAATCAATCCCAAATCTCGGTTATTCACTTCACTAAAGTCAAAACCTAATTTCGGATACACTTTCAGTCCAGATAAAACCGGATTCTCAACGGTATGAAGAATTCTACTATTTGGTTTTCCACCATTAATTGCGGGATCCAAATAAAAACCTTGTCCTTCTGACCATGCATTATACATATCGTCATTTCCTCCGCCTCCTCTTCCATAGGGTGAAAGGTTGTTATTTGACGCTTCTCGTCCATAGTTTGAAACAACACGCCATCCGCCTGGACAAGGGTCATAGACTGACTTTAGTTCGTAGGATTTACTGTCATTTGAAATATCTGGATTCGAGCTGTTTGCATTTGAATTTCCTCCTTTTGTATTGTCGCTCCATAAATCCCAAGCGATTAAAGGTGTAGTGGTTTTGTATGCTTTTTCTGAAAACCAGGTTCCTGTACCTTGTGGATCAATCATATAATCCAGTGGATTCTGAATGGCATGTTTGATATTGGTTCCTTCGTCGGATGAAGGTCTTGGTTTCATTTTATAATGAAGATTATTTGCAGAATTCACATCTTGATCTGTCATGGGACCTGCAACACCATTCAGCTCATAATAACTTCTGTCTTTATGTAACAAAGGTGGAAAGGGGTCTTTTCTACCCCATTGAAATAAGAGTCCACTTGATTTATGCCAGTTATTTCCTAAGAAATGCGCATTGACCGCTCCCAAGTTTCGATCCATATGAATTGGATTGAAACGGTCCATCGCTAAGTCCGTCTCAAAACCTTTTGAATATTCATATCCATCGGTTGGATCATCGGTTACCCAAACATGCCATGTCCAGAAAATAGGATCTGAGGAATTGGCTGCAGATCCTACATGAAGAGAAATCAGTGCATTTCCTTTTCCTTTTCCAGGATTTACTGCCACTTTGATGGACGCATTTTCCCCTGAGCCAGAAATAGAGACCGAGCGAATTAAACCCGGTACATCCTCCCAATAAACTGCTGCTGATTGAGATCCAGATGGAATGGGAGATTGTAAAAACCCTGAATTATCCGCCCACACTTGATAGGCTTTTTTAACAGGAATTGTTAACCCTCCGAAATTATTAAGCGCTGCATAGTCAACATCATAAACATATGAGTTGGGAGCCCGCAAATAGTCTTGTGCCGAGACAAAAGAAAAACTAAAAATTAATACTAATAAATAACGCAACATAGTAATACACTTTTGATTGAAAAACTCTATTTATGGCTTTCCGCTTTCTTCAAAAGTTTGGTCGTAAGGTTTTATAAAAAACGCTTAGCAGCAATTCATGGGTAGGGTTGAATTATAAAAAGCATATCAACTTCGCATAGGTGTAGGTTACTGCTTCTGAAAAAAATCAGAAATTTCAAAAGTATTGTAGGATTGGTTACTCCTAAAAATTATGTGTAAACGAATGCTTGCTTCTCTGTAGAATTACAAAGATTAATTCAAAGGTGTTGGGGTTAAATGGAAGATTCTTAAGGCAATTTCACAGGGGTTGGTAGTTGTTTTGTAGAATTGTTTTTTCTAATTTTTCGCCTTTATGTTAAAAATAAGTTAAATACTTTTCCAAAGATAAACTTTTAATTTCATTTTCCAAATCTTCGAAAACATTTTTTACAGATTTTATTTCATCGATTAAAACCGACACTTGGCCTATCTCCAGCTCTCCATTGACTAAATCTCCTTCGAACATTCCTTTTTTTGCTCTTGCTCTTCCTAAGATTTCTTTTAATTCGTCTTGGGTTGCACAATTTTGATAGGCTTTTTGGACTTCTTGATAAAATTGATTTTTCATCAATCGAACGGGTGCCAATTCTTTTAAAGTTAAAACTGTACTTCCTTCATCGGCCTTTACAATTTCGTTCTTAAATAATTCATGGGACGAAGATTCAAGAGTAGCTGCAAAACGAGATCCCATTTGTACGGCATCGGCTCCTAAAACCATGGCTGCTATAACTTGACTTCCGGTTGCAATTCCTCCCGCAGCAATAAGTGGAAGATTCACTTTTCGTCTCACGTCAGGAATCAGACAAAAAGTCGTAGTTTCTTCTCTGCCATTATGTCCACCGGCCTCAAAGCCTTCAGCCACGATTGCATCTACGCCCGCTTCTTGAGCTTTCAATCCAAACTTCGCACTACTCACAACATGAACAACTGTAACTCCTTCCTTTTTCAGTGTTTCTGTCCATGTTTTGGGATTTCCTGCGGAGGTGAAAACAATGGGGACTTTGTGTTCTAAGATGGTTTCAATGTGCTGTTCAATATCGGGATAAAGCATGGGAAGATTTACTCCGAAAGGCTTATCTGTAGCTTGTTTGCACTTGATGATGTGTTCTTTTAAAACGTCGGGATACATACTTCCGGCACCCAATAAACCCAGGCCTCCTTCGTTACTTACTGCAGAAGCCAATCTCCATCCACTGTTCCAAATCATACCCCCTTGAATTATAGGGAATTTGATGTTGAATAAATTCGTTATACTATTTCTCATTATTTTCAATACATTTGCAAAAATAGTAAAATCAGATTAAATGCTGACAGAATGAATTTTGGCAAATTTTTTGATTCCGACAAGCGTACTGAATAAATCAGTAAATTAGAGAAAATAAAATAACCTTATATAAAGTTAAACTATGTATTGGACTTTAGAACTAGCATCTTATTTAAGTGATGCGCCTTGGCCAGCAACAAAAGACGAATTAATCGATTACGCAATTCGTACAGGTGCTCCTTTGGAAGTAGTAGAGAATTTGCAGTCGATTGAAGACGAAGGAGATTCGTACGAAAGTATTGAGGAAATTTGGTCTGACTATCCGACCGATGATGACTTCCTATGGAACGAAGATGAATATTAAAAATGAAAGCCCTTCCATGGGCTTTTTTCATTTAAATTATTAAAATATAAAACACCCCTTTCATCAACGAAAGCTTATAAGCCTACTCTGCTTAACTGCGTTGTGGAAGAAAAAAATAAATTATGGACAGTATAATTGAAAAAGTATTAAGAGGTTTTTTAGGAGATAAAAATAAAAAAGACGTAAAAGAACTACAGAAATACGCGGATAAAACGTTGCAAGCTGAAAAGCAAATTGAAACTTTATCCCATGATGAATTGCGTGGAAAAACAGCTGAATTCAAGGCGAAATTAGTACAAGCTACCCAATCTTTAAAAGAGGAAATTGCGAAATTAAAAACGCAAGCCGAAGAGACGAAAGATTTTGACCAGAAGGAAGTTATTTTTGAGCAGATTGACAAAATCAACAAAGAATGTTACGAAATTGAAGAAAAAGTTCTTTCTGAAATTCTTCCCGAAGCCTTTGCTGTTGTAAAAGAAACTGCAAAACGTTTTGTAAATAATCCCGAAATCGAAGTTACAGCTACTCCGTTTGATCGTGAATTATCAGCTACTAAGAATTATGTAGAATTGATTGACCAAGAGAAAGCTATCTGGAAAAACAGATGGGATGCCGCCGGAAAAGAAGTGATATGGGACATGGTTCATTACGATGTCCAGTTAATCGGTGGAACGGCACTGCATCAAGGTAAAATTGCAGAAATGCAAACGGGTGAAGGAAAAACATTGGTTGCAACTTTACCGGTTTACTTAAATGCTTTAACAGGTCGTGGCGTACACTTGGTTACCGTAAACGACTACCTTGCAAAACGTGACTCCGCTTGGATGGCGCCTATTTTTCAATTCCATGGTTTGAGTATCGATTGTATCGATAACCATCAACCGAATTCAGAAGGAAGAAAACAAGCCTATAAATGTGACATCGTATACGGAACCAACAATGAATTTGGCTTTGACTACCTGCGTGACAACATGTCAAATTCCCCCGACAGTTTGGTTCAACAAGAATTAAACTTTGCGATTGTCGATGAGGTGGATTCCGTATTGATCGATGATGCACGAACCCCTTTAATTATATCAGGACCGGTTCCTCAAGGAGACCGTCAGGAATTTGATACCCTTAGACCCAAGGTTGAAAATCTTTACAATGTTCAAAGAGAACAATTAGGAAAAACTTTGAATCAAGCCAAAAAGCTTTTTGAAGAAGGAAATAAAAAAGACGGTGGATTTTATCTGTATCAGGTATTCCGTGGTTTACCCAAATACAAACCACTTATTAAATTCTTGAGTCAAGAAGGAATTCGTACCCAATTACAAAAAACAGAAGCACATTATATAGCGGATAATAACCGTGAAATGCCCGAAGTTGATCAGCATCTGTATTTTTCTATCGATGAAAAAAACAACCAAGTTGATTTAACGGATCGTGGAATTGAATATATTTCACAAGGAATGGAAGATGCCGATTTCTTTATCCTTCAAGATGTGGGAACGGTTCTAGCCGAAATTGAAAATCAAAACCTTCCCAAAGAAGAAGAGTATCAAGCAAAAGAAGAATTCTTTCGTGATTTCTCCATAAAATCCGAACGAATTCATACCCTGACTCAATTGTTAAAAGCCTATACCCTATTTGAAAAAGATGTGGAGTATGTGGTCATGGACAGTCAAGTGAAAATTGTGGACGAACAAACCGGACGTATCATGGACGGTCGTCGTTATTCAGATGGATTACACCAAGCGATTGAGGCGAAGGAAAATGTGAAGATTGAAGCAGCAACTCAAACTTTCGCAACCGTTACTCTTCAGAATTACTTTAGAATGTACAACAAGTTGGCAGGTATGACCGGAACTGCAGAAACGGAAGCAGGTGAATTCTGGGAAATCTACAAATTGGATGTAGTAAGCATTCCGACCAACCGACCGTTGGCTCGTCATGATTTGCAAGACAAAGTTTACAAAACAAACCGCGAGAAATTCAATGCAGTTATTGAAGATGTAGTTGATTTATCTCAAAACCAAGGACGCCCCGTTTTGGTGGGTACAACCAATGTTGAGACCTCCGAATTATTGAGCCGTGCTTTGCAAATGAGAAAAATTCCGCACAACGTGTTGAACGCGAAAATGCATAAAAAAGAAGCCGATATCGTTACCGAAGCGGGAACGGCAGGCGTAGTAACTATTGCTACCAACATGGCCGGTCGGGGTACCGACATTAAGATTTCAAAAGAAGTAAAAGAAGCAGGTGGTCTAGCCATTGTAGGAACAGAGCGTCATGACTCGCGTCGTGTTGACCGTCAGTTAAGAGGTCGTGCCGGACGACAAGGTGATCCTGGAAGTTCGTTGTTCTATGTTTCTTTGGAAGATAACTTGATGCGTTTATTTGGATCCGAACGGATTTCCAAACTGATGGACAAAATGGGTCATAAGGACGGAGATATGATTCAACATTCCATGATTTCAAAATCCATTGAAAGAGCGCAAAGAAAAGTGGAAGAAAATAACTTTGGTATTCGTAAGCGTTTGTTAGAATATGATGACGTAATGAATAAACAACGTGAAGTTATTTACAAACGAAGAAAGAACGCATTGTTTGGCGAACGTTTGGATGTGGATATCGCGAATATGATTTACGATACCTCTGCCTCTATTGTTGCGGAAGCAAAAAACAATGAAAACTTTAAACAATTTGAATTTGACTTAATCAAGTTCTTTACTATGGATTCTCCTGTAAAAGAATCTGAATTTAAATCTACATCCGCACATGATTTAACAACCAAAGTGTATGATGCAGCTATTCTTGATTATCAAAAACATATAGAACTTCAGGCGGAAAAAGCATTCCCAATTATTGCGAGTGTCTATGAAAACCCAGCCAATAATTACAGCCGAATTCAAGTTCCATTTACAGACGGAATCCGTACGTTGATGGTGGTGACGGACATCAAAGAATCCTATGATTCAAAAGGTGTTAAACTATTGAAGGACTTTGAGAAAGGAATTATTTTAAGTCTAATTGATGAGCACTGGAAAGAGCATTTACGTGATGTCGATGACTTACGTCGTTCGGTTCAGAATGCGGTGTATGAGCAAAAAGATCCATTGGTAATTTACAAACAAGAATCCTTCTTTGTATTCCAAAGAATGCTTGACCGAGTGAATAAAGAAATTATATCATTCTTGTTCAAAGGAGAATTACCTACACCCGATCCAGAGCAAATTCAACATGCACGTCAACAAAAAGAAGAGCAAGTTCAAACCAACAGAGGTGCGGATGAAAACAGTAAAAGCAATTCAGGAGATAATTATTTCAATCAATCTTCTTCTACTTCTACCAATTCGCCTTCACCCCGACCGGAAGTAACCGCTCCTCGAACCGTTGTGAAAATCGGAAGAAACGATAAAGTAGCTATTCGAAATGTAAACACAGGTGAAAAGCAAGAAATGAAATTCAAACAAGCACAACCTCTAATTGAAAACGGAGAATGGGTTTTGGTTGATCTTTAAATTCCAAGCTTTCTAAAATAGAAAAAGAGCTATCCTTTCCAGGGTAGCTCTTTTTCATTCTTGATAATGAAAAAATGAATGGGAAATTTAATTCTCAAAAACCAAGTCGATATACGGTAAATAAGTATCCGTAATAGGTCCACCATAACCATAAAACACTGAACCTGTAATGGTTAAATCACCGTATACCATAGGGAAGGAAAGAGGGTTTAAGTAGTCATTCGAAGACATAAGTCGACCAATGGTTTGGGTTGTGAAATTTCCGGGGTCGTATTCTCTTTCAATTTGATATTCCACATTGGCTTGAAGAGGAACACCGCCCACATCTTCATACGAAGTCGTTATTTCTGAAAAAGTATGGTTGGAGGAATAAACCAAATTGTTTCCATTGGTCACATCAATGATTCGGATTTCATAATCGGTTACTAAACTCGGTTGCGCTTGGTATCCAATTTTACAAAGCACTTTATCGGAACTTACTGTAAATGAATACGCATGAACCGATAAATCCATGGTCACCTCATCTTCATAATACGAATGGATACTTAATTCATTCATATACAATTGATCGAAGGCTGAAAGACTAGTATCACATGTCGCCTCCGGCTCCATGTCTGGTTGATCATCATCGTTGCAACTTCCTATAAAGAGAGAAAAAGCAAGCACAAACAAAAGTTGGGTAAACTTTGCGTTTAAATTCTGTTTTGGGGTAGTTTTAGAATTTTTCATAATTCGTGTTTTTAAATTTATACTACAAATTTGAGAGTTTATGAATTTGATTTGATACTGTATTTCCCCTTATCGAAAGGGTGAAAACCTCTTTTATTTATAAATTCATCAACGATTAAGTATGTATTATCTTAAAAATCATTTTCAATCGGCATGATAATTGTCATGTTTATCGTGTTCAATTAAAACTCAAATAAAATGGCAAAGTCAACAACAACCCAAAAAGTAAAACCAAAAAAAGATGCAGCTGAAAATTTACGAGAATTTTTAGTAGATGGTTTAAAAGATTTGTATTGGGCGGAAAAAGCCTTGGTAAAAAATCTACCCAAAATGCAGAAAAATGCAACTTCGAAGAAATTGAAAGATGCAATTGCTTCTCATTTGGACGAAACCGAAGGTCAGGTTACGCGTTTGGAAAAAGCATTCAAAGCAATGAATGAAAAAGCAGAAGCAGTAAAATGTGAAGCCATGGATGGACTTTTAAAAGAAGCAGAAGATATTTTGAAAAAAACCGAACCTGGTGCGATTCGCGATGCTGCTATTATAGCTGCGGCCCAAAAAGTAGAACACTATGAAATTGCTTCGTATGGTACAATGGCAACGTATGCGAAGCTGCTAGGTGAAAAGGAAACTCTAGCCTTATTGAAAGAAACATTGGGAGAAGAAAAGAAATGTGACAAGGATTTAACCAAATTGGCCACTTCAGAAATCAATTTAAAAGCCAAACAAAGTTTTGCCTCACATACAATTACAGGTCTTGTTTTTCTAACCTGGTTGATAGAAGGATTGAAAACAAAAGTTTACAATCCTTCTATTTTTATAATAAAGTCTTAAATTTATAAAAATCATGTTTATTTATAATTTTATGGCTCCTCGATTTTCAATCATTATAACAACCTACAATCGCGCAACTCTTTTGGAAAGAGCTTTGAATTCTTTGCTCAATCAACGGTTTCAACACTGGGAAGCAGTTATTGTCAACGATGGAAGTACGGATGAGACCGATGAAATTATTTCGTCCTATTTGGCATCCGATACGCGTTTTCGTTATCACAAACAAAACAATCAAGGAGAAGCAAAGGCGAAAAACAAAGGCGTGGAATTGGCCAAAGGAGAATATATTACGTTTTTGGATTCGGATGATGCGTTTGAAATAGGGCATTTAGAAAAAAGAGATCAAATCCTAAAAAAACATCCCGAAATCGATTTATTACATGGTGGCGTTCAGATTATTGGCGATGAATATGTCCCAGATAAAAACAATACCGAACAACTCATTCATTTATCGGAATGTATAATTGGGGGGACTTTTTTTATTCGTAATTCCTGTATTCAAAGTCTCGAAGGGTTTAAAGACATTCCTTTGGGCACAGATTCTGAATTATTTGATAGAGCCGTTGAAAATAATATGCGCATTCTAAAAACCGATTTGCCTACTTATATTTACCATCGAACAGCCAAAGATTCCATTACCCACAATTACCAAAAGTCTGAAATTCGAAATAAAAATTAATTAAATTTCAGATGGTTTACGAATGGAATTTAAGTTCATATAAACGATGGCAACAAGAATCAAAAGAATTCCACTCCATTGAAGTAAAGAAACCTGTTCATTTAAAAGCACAAAAGCCATGGTCACCGAAACGGGCAATTCCAAAGAGGAAATGATACTCCCCAAACCCAATCCTGTTTTTGGAAATCCTAAATTCAATAAAATCGGTGGAAGTATGGTTCCAAAAGCGGCTAAGAATAACCCGTATTTCCAAAATATTGAAAAATCAAAAGCGCGTGCTTCTACTACCGATGTTGGAGAAGTTCCGAAGTAAAACGGTCCAACTTGAGCAAAAATCAAAAAACTTAAAACCACAACCATCCCGCCTGAAACCATTAAGAAACTTTTGCGTAATACAGGCAAATGGTTTGCAATTCGGTTGGATGCAAACATGGTGGTCGCAAAAGACATCGCTGCCAACATCCCAAATAAGAGCCCTCTCCAATCCAAATCTACTTTCGACACCAATGCGTTCGTTGCCAATAAAGTTCCAAATAGGATGACTAGGCTAGCAATGATTTTTCGAGAATTTGGGAATTGACGATGAATCACACTTTCAATTCCAATTCCAATCCAAACCGATTGCATCAACATCACAATCGCTATGGAAACGTCGATGAATTGAACCGATAAATAATAAAATAAACTCGTCAGTCCCAACGAACTTCCCGCTGCTAACAATTGAAAAACATCTTTTTTAGAAGGTTTCGGCAATTCTTTTTTAGACTGTTTGGTTTGAATGGCGTTCAAAAGCAACAATCCCGAAAAGCCGATTATAAATTGAGAAGTGGTTACTTCCGCCGTTGTAAAACCTTGGTTATATGCCAATTTCACCACCGTTGCCAACATTCCATAAATGCTGGCGCCTATACCTACTAGAATTGCTCCCTTCAACATTTCATTCTTCATCATATCTTCAAAAAAATCATGCAAATTTCCTTTAAATTTTTAAACAAAAAAAATAAGAAGTTTTTCAAAGTGAAATCCCATCAAAAATAGACAATATTCCATTATAATAAATCCATGTCACCGATTCTAGTTGTGGAAAAAGATGAAAATGGAAAGTAGATAAATAAAAAACAAAAAAGGGTTACATTTCTGTAACCCTTTCATTTCTTGTGTGATCGCGACAGGATTCGAACCTGTGACCGTCTGCTTAGAAGGCAGATGCTCTATCCAGCTGAGCTACGCGACCTTACTATTTTAGTGGTGCAAATTTAGCCTTTTATGTTAATACAGCAAGTGATTTTTAGGAAATTTTTAAATTTAGAGCCAAAAGCAAAATGCAATTGAACTTAACTCTTTGACTTGCTATAATTTAGACCTCATTCGCTTTGCTATTTCATTGTTCGTTTTCTATTCAAAAGCGGAATTCAAACCGGATTTATAAACTGCCAATGCTCTTTCTCTAGCGAATTTATGGTCAACCATAGGTTGTGGATATGTATCTTTTCCAAAATCAGAAACCCATTTTTTTATATATGCTAATTTTATATCGAATCGCTCGGTTTGCGTCATCGGATTAAATACTCGAAAATAAGGTGCAGCATCACAGCCAGTTCCTGCTGCCCATTGCCAATTTCCGTTGTTAGCAGATAAATCATAATCGTTTAGTTTCTGTGCGAAATAAGCTTCTCCCCAGCGCCAATCAATCAAAAGATGTTTGCATAAAAAACTGGCGACCACCATTCGAACACGATTGTGCATAAAACCGGTTTCGTTCAGTTGACGCATTCCTGCATCCACAATGGGATAACCTGTTTTTCCTTGACACCATAATTCAAATTCATCTTCGTCATTTCTCCACTGAATAAAATCGTATTTCTTTTTAAAGGATTGATTTACAACCTGTGGGAAATGATACAAGATCTGCATGAAAAATTCACGCCAAATCAATTCGGAAAGCCAAACTTCATTGTGTGCTTTGGCATAAATCACGCACTTTCGGATACTTATCGATCCAAAACGAAGTGCAATTCCCAATTGAGTTGTTCGTTGCATGGCAGGAAAATCGCGGTATTTATCGTATTCGTCAATGATTTCGGGATCCAATTTTGGGTTTTCAAACTCCATATCGGTTTTCAGAAATCCAATTTCTTCCAAAGTATGAGTCGCTGAAGATTTATAGGTCAAAAAGTGAAATAAATCCGGTTTGGATGCTACAATAGGCTTGGATTCCAATTTCTCTTTCCACTTTTTGGCATAATAGGTATAAACGGTATAAGGCGTTCCATCGTTTTTGAGAATCTCTTTTCGGTCAAAAATAACTTGATCTTTAAACGCTTTGAAATCAATTCCCCTTTCCTTTACAAACTCATAAATCGCCTTGTCCCTTTCAATAGCTTGGGGCTCGTAATCACGGTTGCAGAAAACACCTTGAACATCATACTTTTTTACTAAGGATTTAAAAATTGAAAAAGGATTTCCATAAAAAGTAGTTAAACCGGATTGATGTTTTTTTAATTCGGTGTCAATGGAACACAAAGCTTGATGGATGTAATCCACTCTTCGGTCGGATTTATCTTCTAAATTAGTGAGAATAGTTTCATCAAAAATAAAAATCGGTAAAACGGGAAAACCACTTTGCAAAGCTTGGGTCAAACCTACATTATCTTCCAACCGTAAATCTCTTCGAAACCAAAAAACAGATACTTTATCTTTCATCAATAAATGGATTGTCGTCTTTGTTATGCTCAACCCAAATCAAACGGGAAGTGTCATAGCCCACTTCTTTCGCGATTTCGAGATAGTCTGCTTTAATATCGTCTGGAATGGTTTGCTCGCGCGACAGAATCCACAATAAATCTAAATCTTTTCCAGCGACCAAAGCGTATTTATACTCTTTATCCAACGCAATCACATTATACCCCGAATAAAAAGGTCCAAAGAAACTTACTTTCAAAGCAGCCACATTTGTGTCTCCCTTAAATTTCGCTTTTCCGGTTGCTGACGTCCATTTGCTTTCTACATAATTGAATCCACTATTTAAAACCTTTACATTTCCTTTGTCATCCAAAGAATATTGTGCGGAAGTATTGTTTAAATTTTTCTCAAACCGAAAATCAATCCGAGCGATTTCATACCACAATCCCAAATAATTTTTCAACTCAAAATCAGTAACGGGTTTAGCTTTGGGTGGAAGGGTTGAACACGAGGATAACAAACCGATAAGTACAGCCGGAATAAGTGTTGCGATGATGGTTTTGGTTTTCATATTAATTTGTTTTTTGAAATTTCTTAAAGAAATAAATGACCCATAAAAATTGACTATATCCGTACACAGCATCTTCAACAGGAATAGTTAACATTCGAATTCCCATAAAATCTTTGGGATTGTAATTTACAATGGGTGAATCCAATCCGGTTCCTGTCAGAACTCCATTTACTAGAAAAAATCCAATCATCAAGATCGTAAATAATAAGGAGGCTCTACCAATCCACGGAGTTTTTGCTATAAAATGCAAGTAAATAAGTGTACCAATGGTAATAATTGCAGTAACTAAAGTGTAAATTTTGTCCGTGTGAAGTAATCCCACTACCGCAAGAACAACGATACTCGCAAAGACTATGAGGTTATTAAATCCGTCGACCCAATCGAGTTTGAAGAATTTATCTACGCAATAATACGTGAAAAGACAGCTGAAGGGAATGCAAAAGAAAAACAACCATTCTTCCAAAGGCAAACCGGCAATCACCAATCCCAAAGTATAATCGGTATTGAACCACCAAACACCAAGGGAAGTGAACCAGATATCCCAAGCTATAAAAGGAATGGCAACGATCGTAGCCGCTTTTAAATACGATATAAAATGTTTATGAAATTGAATCCGTTTGTCATAGGAAGCAATAAAACAAATGATTATCGCAAAGAAAAGCACCGCTAAATAAGTCAAGGACTTCATATCCTACTCTTTTTTAAAAACATTTTAAAATACTTTTGAGGAACGTATAGAAAGCCAAAGCATTCACCATCCTCTTTTCCCAAATGTTTATGATGTTGTTTGTGTGCACGTCGCAAAGCCAATAAATAGGGGCTTTTAGTATGGGTGAGAAATTTAATTCGTTGATGAATGAAAACATCATGAACAAAGAAATAAGCCATTCCATAAAGTGTAATGCTTAATCCGATATAAAACAGATAATTGTAATTCTGCAAAGCTCCAAAATACATAAGCACAATGGCAGGAATTGCAAAAATCACAAAGAAATAATCGTTTTTCTCGAAATGACCTTCTGACCTATGATCATGATGGTCACGGTGCAAAACCCATAAAAAACCATGCATCACATATTTATGAATCAGCCACGTGGCGCCTTCCATTAATATAAAAACAATCGGAATTAGCAATAAATTCATAGCCTATATTTTATTTATTAAACTTCTCTTCCAATACTTGAAAACGATACGCAAATATCTTTTCCAATTTTCCTTTCACAAGAATCGGATGTGCCAATCTACCTAAAAAGCCCAAAGGCAATTCATAATCCACGGTATCTTTTACCAAAACTCCTTTTTCATTGGGTATAAATTCATGAAAATGATTCCATAATTTATACGGTCCTTTTTCTTGAAAATCTGTAAAGCTTTTCAGATAATCCACTTGCGTAATTCGAGTTGTCCATTTCAATGGAATTCCTAATAAAGGTGAAACGGTATAATCGATTACCATCTCTTCATAAATCTCTTCGTCTGCGTTATCTGACAAAACTACAAAGTCCATTTCCTTGGGTGTGATCTTTGATAAATTTTTAGGATCAGAGAAAAAACTCCAAGCTGTCTCTATATCGCAATTAATCTGCTGCTCTTTATATAATTGATATTTCATTTCTCTAAAATAGTTTCTATTTGTGTTTTTAAATGTGTTGAACTGACTTTGTGTAAATTCGCTTTCAAAAAAAGTTCGTCTTCTTTTATATTCGATCGGTATCCTAAAATTCCCGGGGCGTTTTTCTGAATGGAAAGACGAATAAATCGAATTTCAACATTGTCCTTATCTTTTTTTACAGCTTCTTCAATTTTCATCTTCCCTTTTTTAAAGGTTCGTAACTTAGCAATAGGATTGGAAACATGATTGGCCCAAATAGTTTCAAAAGCTCCTAAATAGGCTAATTTAATAGATGTATTTGCATTTCTTTCTAATTCACCGATCATCTTTTCACACACTTCTTTATTTGAAACTGCTTCTACATAATTATTTCTTAGATCACTCAAGCTCTGAGATAGTCCTAACGTACCCATGGTAAGAATTAAAGAAAATGACATAAAGAATGCAGCACGCATCACAAATACGCTGTTTTGTACCGAACATAACTTCCAAAAGTCAAATACACTTTTTCCGAATTTGGAATTCGAACTCGTTTCTCCAAAATCGTTTCAGCCGGAATTCTTTTAATTTTACGAAATAAAGAGATATAATATTTATAAGCTAAATATACGCCAAATCTCGCCGATACGGGAAGTTTTTTTATGCCGATTAACGCTTCTGCAAACTCCAATTCGATTTCTTTTTCAATACTTTTCTTAACCGAATTGTCAAAAACATTCATATCAATATTCGGAAAATAGGAACGTCCCAAAGTTTGATAATCATCCTTTAAATCCCGCAAGAAATTGACTTTCTGAAAAGCCGAACCCAATTTCATGGCATATGGTTTTAATTCTTCGAATTCCTTTTTATCGCCTTGTGTAAAAACTTGCAAACACATCAATCCTACTACCTCTGCTGATCCGAAAATATATTCATTGTACAATTCTGAATTGTAATCAATTTGTTTTAAATCCATTTCCATACTGTGCAAAAACTTCTGAATTAACTCATAATCAATTTTATACTGATGAACGGTAGCTTGAAAAGAATGAATAATAGGATTCAGAGATATTCCTTCTTCCAATGCCAAATCGGTTTCGGATTTAAACCGATTAAGCAAAGTAGCTTTGTCGTAATCATGAAAACTATCCACAATCTCATCGCCCAAACGCACATAGCCATAAATGGCATAAATCGCATTTCGGATACTGGGTTTTAGTGCTAAAATTCCAAGCGAAAAACTGGTGCTGTATTTTTGGGTCGTACTTTTACTTACTTGGTAAGACAATTCATCAAATAGTTGTTTCATGCTTTTTCGATTTTAATTTATTCACTTCATTTGCAACAATTTTGCCCGATAAAATGGAAGGCGGAACGCCCGGTCCAGGAACCGTTAATTGTCCAGTATAAAAAAGATTACTAATTTTTTTGTTTCTAATTTTTGGTTTTAAAACAGCAGTTTGAGAAAGTGTATTCGCCAAACCGTACGCATTTCCACCGTAAGCATTGTAATCTTTGATAAAATCAGTCACGCAATAGCTTTTTTTGAAAACTATTTTGGATGCTAAATCGGTTGTGCCGGTATGTTTCTCCAAACGATGCATCATTTCCACTAAATACTTTTCCCTAATTTCTTCGTCATCTTCAATTCCAATGGCTAATGGCATCAAAAGGAATAGGTTTTCCGAATCTTCGGGTGCAACATTTGGATCGGTTTTCGAAGGAGAACACACGTAAAATAAAGGATTATCGGGCCATTTCTTATCTTCATAAATAGCATCAATGTGTTCATCCAAATCATTTTCAAAAAATAAAGTATGATGTTTAAGATTAGGGATTTTCTCGTTAATTCCTAAATAATAAATCAAACAAGAAGGTGCAAATGTCTTTTTAGCCCAATATTCTTCGGAATAATTTCTATCACCTTCATTCAACAAAGTTTCAGTATGATGATAGTCCGACGATGCAACCACGGCATCAAATTCATAGTATTCACGGTTGATAATTAAAGAGCTGACATTTTTTCCTTGTCTATTTATTTTTTCTACGGAATGGTTAAAATGAAAATTAACCCCTTGTTTTTCAGCTACTTTTTGCATTCCCAATATCAATTGGTAAAATCCACCCATCGGATACCATGTTCCTTTTCCATAACCACCGTAATTCATCAAACTATACATCGCAGGAATATTCTTGGGAGAAGCTCCAAGGAAAATTACGGGGAATTCCATCAAAGTTTTAAGTTTGGGATGGGAGAAATAGCTGGAAACGTAACTTCTGAAATTGGTTAACAGATCCAATTTTAGTGCACTTGATGCGATTTTGGGAGAAAAGAACTCTATCCAAGTGCGACAGGGTTTCTGAACAAATTCACCCATTCCTACTTCATATTTAAATTGGGCTGATTTCATAAATTGCTGCAATTTCTCACCGGCTCCTTTTTCTATGCTTTCGAACATTTCTTTCATTGCCTCCAAAGATTCCGGAAGAGAAATATTTCCATCGGAAAAAACCATTTCAAATTGTGGATCCAAAGAAACCAATTCAAAGAAATCGGATGTTTTGTATCCAAAATCTACGAAGAATCCTTCCATCACATCGGGCATCCAATACCAACTCGGGCCCATGTCAAAAGTAAAACCGTTATCCGTGGTAAATTGTCTTGCCCTTCCTCCTGGCTGATTGTGTTTTTCAAAAACATGCACTTCATGTCCTGCTTTCGCAAGATAAGAAGAGGCTGAAAGTCCGGAGATTCCTGCGCCTATGACAGCAATTTTCATTTTTGAATGGGAAGTTTGCATGGATGTTTGTTTTCTTAATTCGATTAATTATTTGTAGTTAAATAGTTTGTATAAACTGCATCGATAAGTTCTGACGTATCGATATTTTCATGGTATATCGGATTGTGAAAATCATCCAATTTTTGGAGAAGTCGAATTAATTCCATTTTCTCATCCCAATTCAAATTTCCAGTCACAATGCGTGAAGCCTGACGAATTTTATTCATCTGTTGATCCAATGCTTTCTCTCCTTGTGAAGTTATACTGACAATCCGACTTCGTTTATCGGATTGGGAATTGCGTTGATTGATCCATTTCTTTTCCAATAAACGATCGATGATTTTTATACCCACGGATTTGTCGTGAATGTTTCTTTTAATCAACTCCATTTTCGTCATCGAGCCAAAGGATTTCAAGATAATGAGGTAAATAAAATCTTCTTGCGTAGAAAATTCCGAACCTTGAATGGCTGATTTGGAGTAATTTTTCGCGTATCGATTTAAATGAAGCAAAGAAGTACTAATCACACTTTCTGGAGTTCTTCCCTTCTCTTTCCCTACCCAATTCGGTTCTTCTTTTTTAAGGGGATTTTGAATACATTTTGTTTGAATCCACTGCTTAAAACCTTCTATATCTGCTGAATAATTGAAATTCTCTGTCTCAAATTCTTGTACCAAATCAAGAATGTCCTTTATCAATTTATAATTCATAGGAATTCGCTTAAGAATTTATTAGGATACAAATATACTATTAATTTCTATTTTAGTTTAATATTATACTAATTTGATTGAAAAAAGTGTAATATTATCCTAATGAATTTTGATGATGAGAGGATTAGAAAGATAGAAAGCATTGATTTGCGCCTTCAATCTTTGAATTTACAATATTTAAACAGTTGACTTTCTTTAGGAGCTATGGAAATCCATAAATAGAAATGATTTAACCGAAGTGATTTCTTATTTAGTCAATCGCGCGCTGAACAGCATCGATAAATGCTTGTCTACTTTTTGTTAATTCTTTCGAGCTAGCCATTGGCCAAGCTGCAATTTGAGCGATGACAAGATCTTTATTTGGGTCGATGAAAAGCATCTGACCAAAAATTCCTACAGCAGCATAACTACCGTCTTTGAAACGCCACCATAAATAGCCATAGCCGCCGCCCTGATCGTTGGTTTCGAATAAGAGCGAGGTAGCATCTTTGAACCATTCTTCAGAAAGCAAATTTTTCTTTCCGATTTTTCCTTTATTTAGCATCAAAGTTCCCAAGCGAGCATAATCACGTAAACTCGCCGAAAGACCGCTTCCTCCAATATTCAAATTACTGCATTCATCAGCTATCCAGTAAGCACAATGCTCCATCCCCAAAGGTTTCCAGATTTTTTGAGAAAGGTATTCCGCCAAACTTTCGCCCGTCGCTTTTTGGATTAAAATTCCAACTAAATCGGTTTCTCCTGTACTGTAATTCCAGGTTTTTCCGGGTTCATGTGCGAATTTTAGAGGTTTCATATAGGTCAAAATATGAGATTCAGTTCCCTCACAAGGTGCTTGATACATCCGCGCCACATCCGAGTTTGGATCGACATAATCTTCGTTCCACGCAATCCCAGAAGTCATGGTCAACAATTGACGAACGGTCACTTTCCCATAATCATAACCTCTGAATTCGGGAATGTATTTTTGCAAAGGATCTTCTAAACTCTCAATATCTCCTTCATTTAAAGCGACTCCTACTAATAAAGAAGAAATTGATTTCGCCACCGAAAAAGAAGTCCAAAGCGTGTTTTGATCTACTCCCTCTGCATACTCTTCCAATCGGATTTGATTGTTTTGCACAACAATAATTCCCTTAACATGATTGTCTTTCATATAGGAAGACAATGTAGTTTTATCTGACCATTTGGGTGTGAGGTTTTTTAATTTTTCAAATGAAATGATTTCTTTCCCCTTAGAAATCTGAATGCTTGGATAAATAGCTTGCATCATGGGGAAACGTCGATTCTTTTCCGCTTGGGACCAAAAGAGTAAACTTTCAAGCTTTTGTCCCATGGTTTCTCCGGGAATAGCTTCTCTTTCTTTTTTGGCTTCCGTCAAATCAAGACTTTGACAATCCTGAGCATTTACTGTTAAGCCTCCGAACATTAAACTAAGAAAAAATAAAATAGTCTTTCTACAATTCATGGATTTTCTTCTTTAGGAATTTGAGTGTTCAAAGATAGCGAACTCTTGGAAGACAGGTCGATCAATCTCCCAATCAAATTAATTGAAAAAAAAACAAAAAACCCGCAAATTCAATGAATTTGCGGGTCTAAAGCCACATTGCGTAATGTTGTCGGGGTGGCAGGATTCGAACCTGCGACCTCCTGGTCCCAAACCAGGCGCGATGACCGGACTACGCTACACCCCGAGTTATTTCAATGTTTGCGGAGAGACAGGGACTCGAACCCTGGCATCGGTTACCCGATGACAGATTAGCAATCTGCTCCATTACCACTCTGGCACCTCTCCTTTGCCTATCTCTCACCTTTCACTGTGAAAGCGGATGCAAAAGTAAGACCCTATTTTTAACTTTCCAAGTATTCTCACAAGATTTTTGTTTTTTTCTTGTGTTTCTTTTTTAACTATTTTTGTATCAACATTCTATTACACTATAAAATATGAACATAAATTATTTAATCGGCCTACTTGTAGGGATTTTAGTCACTTCTTGTGCTTCTCAACCTCCAAAAGTGATTCGAGAAGTGATTCGAGATACCATCGTAATTAATAAGAAAACGGATAAGTTTGAATCGATTCGCATGGCGAAACTCGATAAATACAAAATTTCAACTTCGAATTATCCTGCCGTGGGACAAGATGAACGGATCCGTTTCCTGATTCTACACTATACGGCGTTGGATAATGAAAAGTCTATTCGTGTATTAACCGAGCAACAAGTAAGTGCCCATTATTTGGTTCCCAATGATTATTCTGACTCACTATATATATTGGTTGACGAATCAAAACGTGCGTGGCATGCAGGTGCGAGTTATTGGAAAGGAATTAACAATGTGAATTTCTCTTCCTTGGGAATAGAAATCGTGAATTTAGGATATACAACCGATAAAACACTGATGGGAGATCCTGATTTGGCCGATGCTGATCGTCATTTTTACGATTATCCTGCCTTCCAAATTAATAAAGTTGCAGCGCTGGCTAAAGAGATCATTGAGCGATATAATATTGATCCTGTCAATGTTTTGGCGCATTCCGATGTGGCACCTCAACGTAAACATGACCCAGGACCGAAATTCCCTTGGAAAAGATTGTATACTGAATTCGGAATTGGCGCTTGGTATGAAGACGTTCAAAAAAATATCTTCTATCCGAAATTCCCGTATGCGGATTTGAATTCCTATTCCTTTATACTATCCGTTCAAAACGATTTAAGTAAATACGGATATGAAATCGAGAAGACAGGAATGTGGGATGAACAAACCAAGAAGGTAATTACTGCGTTTCAATACCATTTCCGACCAGAGCGTTTCGATGGGGTAATGGATGCAGAAACCTGGGCAATTCTTCAAGCGCTGAATTTAAAGTACCGAAGTTAATGTCCAAATTCTCATTATTTCTCCTTTGCATAGGATTCTTTTCTATTTCTTCGGCGCAAAAATTTGAAAAGTTCTCAAAACAAGAAAAAGAATTGATTCAAAGTCAACCTACTGAAATGTTGCGGGTTTACAATTTAGCCAATCCCAACGATTCCTTGGTTTTAAAATCAATGTCTAAACCGTTAAAGCCGCGTCATAAACTCACTCGTTTATTGGCAGAAAGAATGTTGCTTACCGTTCAGAATCCTGAACATACGGGAGTCGGAATTGCCGCACCGCAAGTTGGGATCAATCGGAGAATCATCGTGGTTCAACGTTTTGATAAAATCACTGCGCCTTTTGAAGTGTTTGTAAATCCGGAAATAATTTGGCAATCGGATTTATTACAAAAAGGACCCGAAGGTGATTTATCGTTTGAAAGAAGAACGGATATTCTTCGAAACTATACGATCGAAATTCGTTACCAAGATTTGAATGGAATAGTTTGGACCGAAGTATTGGAAGGTTTTACAGCTGTTATTTTCCAGCATGAACGCGATCATTTGGATGGAGTTTTATTGACTGACCGAAGAAAAGAACAAGAAAAAGGACATTTTGAATCCAGTTCAAATACACTAAAACTTTATTTTAAAAAGGATTAATTTCGTAAAAACATTCATGTGAAGAAAACCGTTTTACTTTTTATACTCATCCATATCAATCTGTATTCACAAATACGTGAAATAGACGTGTTGCCTACACTTTCTGAGATTGAAGCTCCACCTGCTGTAATTTCCAAAGGTTTGGTCCTTACATCGGCCGATAGTTTAGTGCAAATGAGATTCGGTCTGGGTATACAAAGTCGGTTGACGTATGGAAATAAAAACGATAAGGATTATTTGGAAGGTGATTTTCCGAAACTGAACCCATCGTTTAAAGGTTTCATATTTTCAACTAAATTAACTTATGATTTCGAAGTTTCCTTTACGCCCAAGAATGTAAAAACGCCCAAGGACGGTGAACCTTCCCAAATCCTTCGAAATGCCATGGTTATTTACAAACCGAATTCCCATTGGGAGTTTAAATTCGGACAAGGGAAATTACCTGGAAACCGTCAATACAACAATTCAAGTTCAAATTTGCAATTTTCCAGCCGAAGTATCAACCATTCCAAATTCAATATCAATCGGGACTTTGGCTTACATGTTTACAACAAAAATGAATTCAAAGATCAATTCTCGTATAACTTTCTAACCGCAATAAGCCTTGGTGAAGGAATAAATTGGTTGGATCATGGAGATACCGGATTGGCATATACAGGAAAAGTAGAAGTGTATCCGTTGGGTACATTTAAAAACAACGGTGGCTATTCCGAAGGAGATTTGGAACGTGAACCAAGTCCAAAACTACTAATTTCTGGAGGTTATAGTCAAAATAATCAAGCGATTCGAGAAAGAGGGCAAAGTGGAAAAATACTGTATGAAGCGCGAACCCTTCGCTCTGTTTTCGCAGATTTAATTTTCAAATACAACGGATGGGCTTTCATGTCCGCCTATATGAATCGTTCGACCGATGATCCTCTTACCTTTAACTCCAACTCCCCTACGGATTATCGATATGTTTTTGTGGGCAGTGGAATGGATTTTCAAGGCAGTTATTTATTTCGAAACAATTACGAAATTTCCGGTCGATTTTCGCAACAATGGGTCGATGATAAAATCAAAACGTACGAACCCAATCGTCAAGAATTTGCGCTGGGCCTATCCAAATACATTTGGAAGCATCAGTTAAAACTTCAATCCGAGGCTTCGTATGAACGAATGACTCCATTTTCCCAACCGAAGGAAAACAATTGGTATGTCCGTTTCCAGCTTGCATTAAACCTTTAGTCGCCGTCATGTGATGTGACGAATTTTTTTCATACAAAGATCACAGCTTCCTTTTCGGAGGGTTACGAATCACTATTTAAACAGAATTCTGCCAAACTGTCATTTTTTTCTGACAAAATAATGGAAAGACTCCGTTGGCATAATCATTGACTAAAGTGAAGCATCAATAGATTATAAAAAATTAAATAAACCAATAGAAAATGAGTAAAATAATAGGAATTGACTTAGGTACAACAAACTCTTGTGTTTCAGTAATGGAAGGAAGTGATCCGACTGTTATTCCAAACGCGGAGGGAAAAAGAACCACTCCTTCTATCGTGGCATTCGTTGAAGGTGGAGAAAGAAAAGTAGGGGACGCAGCAAAACGCCAGGCGGTAACCAATCCAACTAAAACGATTTCATCGATCAAACGATTTATGGGAACCAAATATTCTCATGACACAGCAGAAATTGAACACATTACGTACAAAGTAGTAAAAGGTGACAACGATACGCCAAGAGTAGAAATCGACGGAAGAAATTACACACCTCAAGAAATCTCAGCTATGATTCTTCAGAAAATGAAGAAAACAGCGGAAGATTATTTGGGAACTGAAGTTTCACGTGCGGTAATTACCGTTCCTGCTTACTTTAATGACGCCCAACGTCAAGCAACCAAAGAAGCCGGAGAAATCGCAGGTTTGAAAGTAGAAAGAATCATCAACGAGCCTACAGCAGCAGCTTTGGCTTACGGTTTGGATAAAGGAACCGGAGACAAGAAAATTGCGGTGTATGACCTAGGTGGTGGTACATTTGATATCTCTATTTTGGAACTGGGTGACGGTGTATTTGAAGTATTATCAACCAACGGAGACACCCATTTAGGTGGAGACGACTTTGATAATGTTTTAATTACTTGGTTGGCAGATGAATTTAAAAATGAAGAAAACGTAGATTTACGAAAAGACCCAATGGCACTTCAGCGTTTGAAAGAAGCAGCTGAAAAAGCAAAAATTGAATTGTCTTCTTCATCGCAAACTGAAATTAACTTGCCTTACATTACAGCAAACGAAACGGGACCAAAGCACTTGGTAAAAACGTTGACACGTGCGAAGTTTGAACAATTGAGTGATGATTTGGTACGTCGTTCGATGGAGCCATGTAAAAAAGCATTGAGTGATGCTGGACTTTCCGCATCCGATATTGACGAAGTTATTTTGGTAGGTGGTTCTACGCGAATCCCTAAAATTCAAGAAGAAGTTGAAAAATTCTTTGGAAAAGTTCCTTCCAAAGGCGTAAATCCTGACGAAGTAGTCGCCATCGGTGCTGCCATCCAAGGAGGAGTTTTAACTGGAGACGTAAAAGACGTTTTATTGTTAGACGTAACACCCCTTTCTTTAGGAATTGAAACTTTAGGGGGTGTTTTCACTAAATTGATTGAATCGAATACCACGATTCCAACCAAGAAGTCCGAGATATTCTCAACAGCAGCTGACAATCAACCAGCGGTAACTCTGCGAGTAGGGCAAGGAGAGCGTTCTATGTTCAAAGACAACAAAGAAATCGGTCAATTTGATTTAACCGATATTCCACCTGCACAAAGAGGAGTTCCACAGATTGAAGTTACGTTTGACATTGATGCCAACGGAATCTTGAATGTTTCTGCAAAGGACAAAGGAACTGGAAAAGAGCAGTCGATTAAAATTGAAGCTTCTTCCGGACTAAGTGAAGAGGATATTGAAAGAATGAAGAAAGAAGCCCAAGAGAATGCTTCTCAAGATGCCGAGGCCAAAGAGAAAATTGAAAAAGTAAATGCGGCTGACTCATTGATTTTCCAAACAGAGAAACAATTGCAAGAATATGGAGACAAAATTCCAGCGGATAAAAAATCAGAAATTGAATCTGCTTTGGTGAATTTAAAATCAGCACATTCAACCCAAGATGTTTCACAAATTGATCCTGCAATGGAAAAATTAAACGAAGTATGGAGCGCTGCTTCTGAAGAATTGTATGCAGCTATGAACGAGCAAGGTGGAGCATCTCAAGATGCACCTGCTGGTGGTTCTGATACAGCTTCAGAATCCGGTGATGGTCAAGTTGAAGATGTAGATTTTGAGGAGGTTAAATAAATAAAGCTTCTTAATAATAGAATGAATCCCGACAGAAATGTTGGGATTTTTTTGTTTAAAATGGAGGAATTGGTAGAATTTAAATAGACTGAAATCGAAATCGTATGTAAAGTTAGAAAGTTTAAGGCCCGTTTTAATTCATAGCGTTTCCTATAAAAAAAAAGAACTCAAGGGTCCTCACCCTTGAGTTCAACTCTAACTCTACCTTCGCCGTAGTCTCCCAATAAGATTGGTTAAAGTTATTGGGGCTTGCGACTTAACTTTGATTCTTTGTTAAGAACTAACCAAGATCATAGTCTTTCACTCTATATGACACAAGTGTTTTAAATAAGTCACACTTTATTTTAATAAATTCTTTAAATGATTTCATAAAATCTTTGAAATCTAAATTTAAACCACAAAAAAAGAGCAACTCTTTGGAGCTGCCCTTTTTATTTTTATTTAACTTCTCAGTTAATCCTGCGCTTTCCAATACGCCCAGTCGGTTCCATTGAATACGGCCAATTCTTGCGTGGTTGGGTCGTAAACTATCAATCCAGGTGTAGGATTTATGATGTTGGTATGAGGTGCACTTACTTTGGGCAATACCATTGCCTTGTCTGTGTCCTCTAAAACAAATATTCCATTGACTGAAGTCGGTTCACCAATACTCACTTTTGCATCGGCGTTTTCAACCAACGCAGATTGAATGTCCATTCCATCTATATTGCTAATTGGGTTGATGGTAGTCCCCTCCACTATCGACAGGTCTTTCCATCCTGAAGCGTATTTCACTTTGACCTTGTGATCCGAAGCATCGTAAACCAAAGTTCCGTTTTCTACACCTGTTACAGCGGCTTCACTATCCACCCAAGGCAATAGCAAACCACGGTTCTCCGCACCGAATTCTAAACTTACGGATGCACTGCTCACGTCACTTACTCCGATTGCCAATTGGGCGTGGCCCATAGAAGACATCAGAATGACTGCAGTTGTTATAATTATTTTTTTCATGTTATTTTCTTTTTAAATTCTAAATTAATTAGTCACACGATTCAACAGTAAAACACTTCCACCCAGTTGCTGTACCGTCCACATTGATTTGCAAGCAATCTTCTGTGATGTTGTAAACCATCATTCCCACCACTAAATTTGCTCCAGGAATTACTGCGATTTGTTCGGTAGTCAATCGATTCGGAACAAATCCTTTCGTTTTAGATTCTAAAGCAATCCATGCTCCTTGGCGAATTTGAGGCCAACCGTCTGTATTCGATTCTCTCAATGATGTGATTCCAATATTCGTTGGTAAACCATCTCCTGAAGCAAAGTTTCCGGGTTTGTAGCAAGCCATTAAATCCAAACTTGTTAAGTACAAAGTCGCTATATCACATGCTTGTGGAGTTCCATCATCACAAATAGTGTACACAACATTCGTTGTTCCTACATAGGTAGGTTCTGGTACGAAAGTGTACAAAGCATCTGCGTTTAATGTAATTGTTCCAATACTTGGGAATACAGTTGCTGTTCCGATTGTTAATGCAGTTCCTCCTACATTCGCTCCCGTTACTGTTTGTGTATTTCCTTCTGGATCCGTATCGTTATCCAATACATTTCCTGACATAGCTTCTCCTTTGGGTGCTGTATTTGCATCATCATTGGCAAACGTAGTATTGCCATTGACTTCTAATACCGAAATAAATAATTTCGCGTCATCCATGCCACCATTTCCATCACTAATTGTATATGTAATTTGGTCAATAGTTCCTTCGAATCCAGAAGCTGGAACAAAATTATAAGAACCATCAGCATTCAAAGTTAAGCTTCCAGCATTGGATACTGGATTTCCATTCAAATCCTCACCTGACACTTGAAAAGCTGTTCCCAAAGGAATAGAAACTCCATTTTGAAGGGCACCTGTAACGATCAAATTTTCGCCTTCAGGATCGCTGTCATTTGACAAAACATTTGCGTTTACTAATGGAACATTGACATGGGTAAATCCGGTATCATTTTGAGCAATCGGTGGATTATTCTCTTGGGGATTAACACTTGGAATAACGGTTATTTCTAAAGATGCAGAACTCGTCGTTCCATTTCCATCAACCGCTGTATAGTTCATAGGAACATTTCCAACAAATCCTGTGGAAGGAACAAACGTATACGATCCATCCACATTCAAAGTCAATTCTCCAGCTAAAGATCCATTGTCAGCATATATATTCGTTGCAGTTCCTAAAGGTAAGGGTTGTTCATTTCCAGCCGCATCCAAATAGGTTGCCGATTGAATACTCAAACCAACTCCCCTATCGTTCGTTAAAACATTTCCAGTTGCCGTTTTGTTGGTTGGAATTTGGTTGATGTCATTAACGGCATATATACTTGCTCCACAGTTTAAACCAGGTTCATTCACATTGGAAGCATCTACAAATGCATTTTTCACATCCAAGAAAGTTAAAACATTTGCTGCAATTGAAGTATAAATAATTCGAATTTCATTAAATGGTTTTGTAGCTACAAATCCTACGACATGTTCATCACTTCCTGAACCTAACAATGGGAGAATTAGATTCAAATCTAAAACCTGTCCACTTCCTATCTTTGACTCTTGTTCTATTCCATCTAAGTAGGTTTTAATAGTTATTGCATTCAATAATCCTACTTCTAAAATTGGATTGGCATCTTTGATTATAAAACCAGTAGTTGTACCTATTGGATACGTTTGATAAATATCTCTTACGGATATAGCACCACTTGCACCCAAAGCACCTACGGCAAGTTGAATTCTTCCCGTTTGATTGTCATTTGAAATCACATTTTGAGCATTCTGAACTTCACATCCCACACAAGCTACTCCGCTTATAATTCCCGTTCGAGAACCTTCAATTACAACCGGATATTCAGGACTTGTTAAGGGTGTAGAGGTTTCACAATCAAAATCAACCAAACATCCTTTTTTGATAACTAATCCATAAACAAGTGTGGTTCCTAATGAAATTTGGGCTGTATTTCCTGCGACTAATCGAACTTCATCAAATTCCTGATTGGCAACAATTCCATAGACTGCACGATTCGATCCTAAAAGAATTCCCAAATCTCCATTGATAATTTGTCCACTTCCCGTTCCCGTTTGAACTAAGTTTCCATCGTTATAAAGTTCTATACTAATCGCTCCCAAAAGTTCCACATCCAAAATATTGGGGTTCTGAATATCAAACCCAGCATACGTATTGGCGGGATACGATTCAAATCCATTTTTAACTGAAATTGCTGTTGTATAACCAACACCGGCAACCAATTCCATAGATGCATAGTTGTTTAAATTGGTATCAATAATATTTTGAGGATTAGATACATTACATCCTATACATACTGCTCCAAAAACTCCAGTTCGTGCGGTATTAATGTTCACTGGATAGTCAGCACTTGTTATATACGTATCCGTATTACATGGTAAATCCAACCCTTCACAGTAATTCTTTGCCACTGCATAATACACTTGGGTAGTACCTAAATTAATTCCAAGAGGCTGATTGATGGTATACCTGATTTCATCAAAAGGTTTGGTTGTTACAAAACCCACAGTGTGCCTTTGATTGCCTGATAAAAGGGGTAACTCTAATAATAAGGTCGATGAATTGCTTGTTTCTTGTAAAACACCCTTTAAATACGTTCGAATTTGACTGGTATTTAAAATTTCTAAAGCCAAAATATCTGCATTGGAAATTTCAAAACCGGCAAAATAACCCGCTGGAAAGGTCTCATCCAAATCTCGAACCGAAATACTCGCAGATGCAAGCACTCCAACATTCAAAGAAATGGTCGCAAAATCATCCAAATCTGCATTTAGTACATTTTCAGGATTTAAATACGTGCCTAAAGCAATTCCTTCAAAGCCAGACCGGGAATCCTCAATGATTGCTCCATGCGTGGGCTGAACCAAGGGTGTAGCCATATTACAATCAAGTGCAGCAGTAGCACACGGTTTAAATATTTCTGCATAATGTACATGCGTCGTAAACACTAGTGTTAAACCTGCATTTACCGTTAAGCGAACCCTATCAAAACTTTTGGTAGTTACAAAGCCTACTCTTCTTTTTCCTCCCGATAGGAGCGTTCCCAAAACATCTCCCGTAGATTTGACTTCTTGTTCAGTAGAGCCTAAAAAGGTTGTAATGGTCAATCCCCCGCCAAGGGATAATATATCAATTTCTGTTAATACAAAACCAGCATAAGATCCGACTGGATAAACATCGGCACCTGTCGCATTGTTGTCTTTTACTTCAATCCAAGCCGAACCTCCTACAACCGCTGTCCAAGAGGAAGAATTATCCAAGTCAGTATCGATAAGGTTGTTTTTATTTGAGAATTGATCTACAGATAATAATTGGCTTGAATTTACGGTAAGGGTAGAATATGTATTTGTAATAAGTGGTGAATACTCATTACATGGAGCTGTGCTACTTTGTGCTACTAACGGGACTACCGCATACAACAAAATAGCTATAAAAAATAGTTTTAATTGTTTCATAAAATGAAAATTAAATAGGTTAATATTAAATAATTCTTTCTTGAAATTTTAACTAAAATCAAGAAAGAAAGGGCTTTATGTAAGAGAATACATCGGAGGAGGTCTCGCCCAAATATTATTTAAAAACCAATGAGGATTTATTTTTACATCCTGATTTATAAAGATACATTTTCTTGATATTAAATCTCTCTTTGTAAATGGATAAAGAATAAGTTTGGATATAAATAAGTCAGTAGTAGTAGTAGTAATACTCACCCATTTCATGGCATTTTCTGCGCCTATGGCGTTTTTACTGGGAGCCGTCTTAAAAATATGGACGGGCTTAATCTTTTGTTCTTTCGCCTCCTCCTTAGCATATTCCTTTTTTGAAATAGTTTTCTTTTCTTGAGTAATGCGCGTTGCTAAAAGTGGTTTTGGATTTACTATTGAATCAACATATACTATTTCAACATTCTGAAATTCTTGGGAATGAATAAATGTGGTACCCTGAGAAATGGTCATCTTGACTTTTTCCGGTTGGGAACTTAAAACCACTTCTTCCTCGCCGTTTTTAACGACGAATAATGCGCCTTCGGATATGAAAAGCTGCGAGCTGTCTGACACAAATAATTGAGCGTGGGTAGCGTTTCCAAGAAATAAAAAAAAGAGGAGAATATAGTAGCAAAAGAGAGAAGAATTGCTTTTCTTTTTTAAATTCAGTATGTTTAAAAAGCAATCAGACATTACAAGCTCTATTTAATTACTAAATATAAACTGCGGTTTATATTCTCATTCAACTTTTTCGACATTAAAAAAAAACTTTTCAAATGAAAATGAATTTTTGTAGTCATCTTCGTAAAGATATTAAAAATCGTTTGAAAAGTAAAATTTGTGAATGAAAGAAGTATCATTAAAATGAAAATTTGTCCCCCTAAACATTTATAAAAGATCAATTAACAGCTCAACGTAGGCATATTAGAATGAAAAAATTAAAATTTACAAAATGAAAATTCTTCCTATAAAAAAAAGCACCTCATTGAGATGCTTTTTTCTTTTTGTATTTAGATTCTATTAATTTTCTGCTTTCCAAAAAGACCATACGGTTCCGTTGAAAACAGCCAATCTTTGACTGGTCGGATTGTAAACCATCAGGCCGGGTGTTGGATTGATGATATTCAAATCAGGTGATTCTACTAACGGCAAAACCATGGCTTTGTCTGTATCTTCCAAAACCAAGATTCCATTTACATCCGTCGGTTCTCCGATGGATACCTTGGCATCTGTATTTTCGGCTAATCCGTTTTGAATAAGTAAACCATCAATACCTGTATTCGGATTAATGGTAGTTCCTGCTGCGTCAATGGATAAATCCTGCCATCCTGCAACATATTTCACTTTGACTTTATTGGCAGCTGCATCGTAAATAATCGTTCCGTTTTCTGGTGAGACTACGGCAGTTTCAGCTGTAACCCATGGTAATAACAATCCTCTATTTTCATTTCCAAATTCCAGGCTGACTGAAGCGGTGGAAACATTATTCTTTCCTATGGCTATTTGGGCTTGTGAAAAGCCAAAAAGTAGCGAAAGTGTTGCTGTTATAAGTATATTTTTCATTCTATTCTTATTTTTAATTTGTATTAATTAATTGAACTTAATCACATCCTTGTGAAGTAAAACACTTCCATCCGGTTTCGGTTCCATCGATGTTGATTTGCAAACAATCATCAGTGATATTGTAAACCATCATTCCTACAACTAAATTCGCAGTTGGAATGGCTTCAATCTGAACGGTTGTCAAACGGTTGGGAACAAATCCTTTCGTTTTTGATTCCAAAGCAATCCATGCTCCTTCCCTATCTTGTGGCCATCCGTCGCTGTTTTCATTTCGTAAAGATGTAATTCCAATATTGGTTTCTAAACCTGAAACTGGATCAAACGTTCCTGGTTTGTAGCATATACAATCTGCATCTGAAATGGTCGCATCGACACCCAAAGGTGAAGCACAACCGTTTACCGTAATTTGTAAATTAGTATAAACTCCTGCATCAAGATTTTCAATCACTGCAATTCCACCTGAAACGTTCACATTGGTAAAGGAACCTCCATCATACGTCATTGTGTAAACTCCGTCTGCCAAGTTTCTGAATGTAAATTCAAGTTTTCCATCCAGTACATCACATACAGCCAAATCTTGGTCAACTACGGTAAGAATATGAGGTATAATGGTAACCTCTTCATTGGATTTAATGTTATTACAATCTCCTCCCAAACCATTGTTGGCACATTCATAAAAAGGATCTGTGGGTGGAACATCTAAATCTTGATTGGTCGCGTCGGGATCCGTAAAGTCATTCGGTCTCATAATGGTGGCAAACACTTTTGGATTCCCTGCTACCGAATTACCAATTACTGTTACATTGACTGTAAAAGTTATCTCGCATTGGTTAGGTAAAGATGCTTTGAAAGTATGGGTGTTTGTTACAGGATTATAAACAATATCACCTGGATCAAATGGACCTCCGCATGAGTTACCATCATAAACAACACTTGTTACCGAATAACCAATAGGTAATATTAAAGACATGGGTGCATCTACCACATCACTTGGTCCATTGTTTTTGGCCGTAACAACATAGGTGATTATATCACCTTGGTTAACACATTCCGGTGAATCCGTGGTAAGGGATACAATTTCTAAATCGGCGACGTTAATATTAATTGTAAAGTTCTTTTCAAAAGAATCACCTAGGATAAAAGTCCAGGTGTCCACCCCTTTTTCGTCTCCAAACTCACCTAAAACTAATCCGTTGGCAGCTCCCCATTTGTGACCATTTGTGGTGCTGGGTTGACCTGCGGGATTCTGGGTGTGACTCGCGTTAAGTGGATTTGGCTTAGGCCCCGCACCAGCCGGTAAAGCTCTATCAATAGCTATGTCATTCCAAAACACTCTATCCGAATACGGCCCAGTCAAAAGCTCCAATTTAATTCCATTTGGATTTGTTTCCATATCGATGTATGGGAAATGAACTTCTGCTCCTTTCAATTGCAAGACAGCTTTTACACCGCTCTCACCTATGGGCAATGGATTTAAACTTCCGTCCTTTCCATCCCAGAATACTTTGTTTTCACCCGCAGCATTGGTTGTACCCGAAAGTGTTCTGGGTGGGAAAGTTGAGGGAGAAATGGGACTAATTACAATGGTATAGTCCACATCTTGTGCACTGTCAAATACAAAATAACCTCCTTTACTTCCTGCTTCGCCGTCTGTTCCATCCACGCCTTCAAAATCAAGGGCAGTTGCGTTTAATTGGGCAGGCGTATTTAACAACCATGTATTTCCACCTGGAACTGCACCTACAGATGAAGAGGGTAAATCAATATTTGGTATATTATAGAATATCTTTTGAGTTATGGTTCCATTCCCATCGACAGCGCGTGGATCCTGGTAACGATTTGTTACTGCAGCAGCATTAGGTGCAGCTATACTTGAGTAGGAAGGAACACCTGGATTGCCTAGATCGTAAAATCCTCGGTTGTTTACCATAAAAGTAAAGGATATTCCATTGTTTCCATTGTTGTCTACATTGTAAACGTATCCGTCTTTCGTTAACACTTTATATTTCCCATAAAAATTATAAGCATCTCCTATGAACTTATTTGGTGTTCCTCCTGTAGTTGTCAATATATCCATATTCAAAACGGTGGCATACATTCTTCCTTTGATCCATTCTGTTTTTGCAGGATTGGCAACAGAGATATCCCAAGCCATTAAATAATAGCTATTATTATTCTGTGTTATCCAATTGTCATTGGCTTTAGAATTTGAACGATTATTTTCATTTGTTCCAGCAACAAATTCAACTCTATAAATACCCGCACCACCAGCAGGGACGGTATAATAAATAGCTTTGTATTGATTACCCACAACCGTTTGCCCAGGAAGTGCAGGGCCTGCTAATTCATTTGGTCTTTGAGTAATTCTACCTTCCCCTGTAGCAAATGATAAAGTAATTTCAGTTCCAGATGGATTAAATAATCGGATCTTTTTAACTAATCCGTTTTGAGCAGATGAGGCCAATGAGATAGTTTCTCCAACTTTTGCAAAAACATAATGGGTTCCCTCATTAGGAAAAGGATAAGCAAGACTTGATACCGTACTTGTCCTCAATGCAGCTCTACCTCCTTGAACTCCTGAAGGATATAAGTCTTTTGAGCCTTCTGCCAAAGCAGGACTCAATCCAGAAAAAAAGAGTAGCACGGGTAGAAACCATGACCCTAAAGAAAATTTTATAGATAGTTTGTTAGTATTCATTACTTTAATTTAAGATAATTAATGTTTTTCGAAATTAGCTTGTAGTAAAAGATGGATAGATCAGTTATTACGCTAACTTCAATTTAGTTACATGTTATGATTAATCATCTATTTCAATCTGTGCTAGCCACAGAATAAAAAAGACAAAACCATTTAGATAGAATTGGAAGGGGGTGGTCTAGCCCAAAAGCTATTTAAAAAGTGTAGGTTGTCCACCATGACGTCATACGATGGAGCACGCTTTTTAACAACTGCACAGATTGTATGGGCTGCCTGAGTGTTTTCTTTTCCCACTAAATAAGTGGTATTCACAGGCACTAGATTTCGCTCTAAAAAAACTCCATCCCTTATTGATTTACTTTCTGGGTGGGAGCGTACTATTACGATGGGTGTCATATTCTCTTCAACCGATTCCACTTTTGCGTTTTCACCTTGAGCCTGAATAGGTTTTTCTTGAGAAGATTGTTTAACTAAAGTAGTTTTTGAATGTTTTTTCGTCTCGATGACTACAATTTCTACATTTTGAAAATCCTCAGAAGTAATCAATGTAGCACCTTCGTTTACATAAATTTTTGAGTTTGAATTAACATTTTGGTCTTGTGTTTCTTCTATTTTCTCAAAGTAAATAGAAGCATCACTTTCTATCTGCAATTGTGGATTAAAACTATTTAAAGATTGTGCGCAAAGGCTATACGTACAGAAGAAGAAGAAGAAACCAAAACTTACTTCGCGAATTGCAAAATAAGATTGGGAATGGCCAATAAGGGAATAGTCCTTCTTCATTTAAATATTATCTTTTTTTGTAGGCGTGTTGAAAGACATTAATCAAAACATTCCTTTTATTTAGTAAGATAGCAAGGAAACATTATTCCTTGCGTCTCACTAAAATTAAAGTTGGTTAAGGTTAGGTCGACGAACATTATTAATAATGTTATGGATTTGTTTTTAATTAAATTCTTAAAAACGATGCGAAAATAGAGGCTATATCAATAATAAAGAAGAGCTAAGCGTATCAGATTCTCGAAAACGATAACGTTGACAAGTGCGTAACGACCTGCATGACAAAGCCTTAACTAGAAGGTAGTTCGGGGGGATTTTTCGAGTTGTTTTATGAACTCAGAAGGTGTAATTGAAGTGGATTTCTTAAAAACGGTTGAGAATTTATTCTGGGATGAGAATCCTGCTTCTTCAGCTAAAGCACCAAATTTGTACTTTCTGTAAATCGGCTCGTTGATTAGTTTATCAATAATGAATTTCACACGAAGATCATTAATGTAGTTATTATAGTCCATTCCCTTATGATGGTTGATACAATGTGAAAGATACTTTGTATTGGTTTGACAATAGGAAGCCAAAGATGAAAAGGAAATACTGTTTTTAGTAAATAATTTTGTTTTTTCAAACTTCTCCAATTGTTTCAGTATTCGTTCTTCTATCTCTTCTGACATAATGGAAACTTCTTGATCAATTTCTATATTTTCATTTTTACTTTTTTCATCTCCGTTGGTTTGAGTTATAGAAATGAATTTTTCTTGTTCAGGCTGGTTTATTTTCTTGGTCCTTTCATACTCACTCAAAATAGATTGGAACATTTTTACTTGCCGTTTCTTTTCCCTTTGATAATAGAAAAAATAAATCAATCCCGCTAGAAATACCAAACCGCCTCCTAAAATAATAAAGTCTCTTTTTAACTTTTGACTGCCAATTTCTACATTTTGGTTGTCTAATTCAGCATAGCTTTGATCTATATATTGATTTTTCTGAGCATTTAACAAGCCTTGTATGGAATCCCTTTTTAATCCAGCTTCTTTTAAATGTTCGATGTTTGAAGTTAAGGTGTAAAACGTAAAAAGCGTTGAGTAGTATTTACTTAAAAACTCTAAATACGAAGAATCTTTAGCAATTTCGGTTGCTCTATCCAAATTTTCTTTGGCTAATTCCAATTCATTAAAATGAATATGGACTTCTGCCAATCCAATATAGATTAAGCCCTTTACAAAGTTGTTGGGCAAATCACCCCATTTCCTTAAGGCTGTTTCCAAATAGGTAAACGCCTCATCATATTCTTGTAGATTTAGGGCGCATTGTCCTTTGAATTGATAATTCTGAGCAACTAGATAATTGTTTTCTGCATCTCCAAAATAGGTTCCTGCTTCTTTAAATAAATCCAAAGCTTGTTTATAATTCTCTTTTGTATCTGCTAAAAAAGCTTTTTCTTGAAGCAACATAGCAAGTGTCGATGTGTGCACTTCCTTGTCCTTGATTTTCTCAGCTGCCGCTACGGCTTTGTTCGCATACTTCTCAGATTGACTGTAGAGAGCCAATATACGATATTGTGTAGCTAAAAAACCTTGAATACGTGCATGCCATGAATAATTATCCGATTTCTCTATAAATCCTTCTGCTTGTTCTGCATATTTTATGGATTTATTTAATTTGCCTGCTTGTTCATACAAACTCGCTTTCAGCATCAAACTTTTTGCTTGAAAAAAAGTGGTTTCAGAGATTAAAAACAAGGAATCTGCTACTTCTAGTGATCTCTCAAAATCTTTTTGGGAAGTCTCAATGTATGTTTTTGTGAAAATCGCATCATATTTCTCAGGGTCTTGCGCCCTCAAACTACTGAAAACAAGAAAAATAGAAAATAAAAACATCCATCTACTTGTCTGCGTACATCTATCTAATTTCATTTACTATAAAATTAATTCTTACTTTTTTAAAAGTGCTGTTTCATAGGTTTGAATTAGAAATACAATAGTTTAGGTTGGAATTAGGAATAAATGACCAATCTAATCAATTTATTTCAATATTCTTGGTCTTGAATCATCAATTCCATAAAAGTTTACAACGCTGTCATAGTCGCTATAATCAACATTAGAAGATTTCCCATAACTCGCGGGTACCAATAAAATACGGAAAGTTTTGTTTGAGATATAAGAACTTCCTCCCAGATTAAACGTTCCACCTGCATAAATCACAAAATCATAGCGTGAGAAATCATAGTTGTAATCCACTTCGTTTCCATCATCCAAATAAAAGGTGATTGGAATTTGTTGCCAAATCGGTGAGTTGTTATTGGTGGAACCCACTTGCATATAGGCCAAAAGCATATCGGTTTCGTACATGGGATTGTTGAAAGTGCGCGCTATTTGATATACACCGTCCACCAAGCTGAAGTTGGCATTCTTAACATCATAAACTACAGGATACGTATCGTAATCCATATAAACGGCATTGTCATCTGACTTACAGCTGAATGTTGCCAATCCAAAGACTGCAACGAATACGAATAAAGTAAAATTTTTCATGGTATTGTTTTTTTAAAGGTTTAATTTGACTTACTAAAATCAAAATACATTCCAAAAATAGAATTACTTTTTAGTTGAATAACTATTTAAATGAATTTTCATTGTTAAATAATTCCATTCTCACTTTATTTGTTGAATGTAAACAAGGAAATTTCGATCAATCTGAAAGGTTTTAAGTAAGTTTTCTTCCAGAACTTCTTCTTTCCAATTTGAAGTCGGGTAAATCCAAATCTCTGAATTAGCCAGTTTCAAAGGCATTTCAAATCCTTCTACGGTATTTGTCCAACGGTAAAGGATTGAATTTCCATCAACTTTATATTCCAAAGTTGGAATTTGAGTGGTTCGTAAATACTGATTAAAAAATGCGGTTAATTCCAAACCACTTTCCGCGCTCATATACTCTTCAATTTCTTTGGAAGTAACGGTTTTATGATAAAACGTCTCATTCATACCGCGTAAAATCTGTCGAAATCGCTCATCGTCATTCAACCAATTCCGAAATGTATGAATCATATTTGAACCTTTGTAATAAATATCACTACTCCCTTCTTGATTTACTCCGTATTTACCAATCAATGGAATGTCATTCTGAATGCTTCTACGGGTTCCAATCACATAATCCCTTCCCGCTTCTTTTCCAAATAAACTTTCGGTAAAAAGCGTTTCGGAATAGGAGGTGAATCCTTCATGAACCCACATATCTGCCACTTCGTTCGTCGTAATATTATTCCCAAACCATTCATGTCCAGACTCATGGATTATAATAAAATCCCACTTTAACCCCCAACCTGAATTCGATAAATCCGATCCTAAATAACCATCCATAAAGAAGTTTCCGTAGGCAATTCCACTTTGATGTTCCATTCCCAAATGCGGTGCTTCCACTAGTTTATAACCGTCTTCATAAAAAGGATAAGGCCCAAACCAATACTCAAAACTCGCTAACATTGTTTTTGCTTGGGGAAATTGTTTTTTTGCTTTTTCAACATTGTAATCCAATACCCAATAATCCACTTCTAAATTTCCCTTTTCTCCTAGAAATGAATCTTCAATCTGTTTGTAATGACCAATGTAAGGTGCGATATTGTAATTATTAATCGGATTTTTCACTTCCCATTTATACACTGTTTTATTTCTAATTTCATTTTTCGAAAGTAATTTCCCATTGGAAACTCCCACCAAATCTTTATCGACAATTAGGGTAACACTCGCTCCTTTATCCGGTTCATCGCCTTGATAATCTTTATTTGGAAACCACACACTAGCGCCTAATCCTTGACAAGCCACCGTCATCCACGGTCGACCTTCATCATCTTTCTTAAAAATCCAACCTCCATCCCACGGCGGATTCACGGCAATTATCGGATGTCCAGAAAAGTTCATCGCCAATTTGTGTTTGGAATTCTTTTTTAATTTTTTATCGAATTCCACGAAATAGACATTTCCTTCACGGATGAAATTCTTAATTTCGTTTCCGTCCAAATAGATTTTATCGATCTTCATCGGTTGTTGCAAATCGATTTGAAAAAGCTGAGAACCGGAATTCGAAATCACCTCAAATTCCATGGTGTTTTTTCCTTGAATGTATTTCTTGTCGAAGTTGGGTTCCAATTCAATATCGTACCGCAAAACATTCCACCAATTCCGGAATTCGGTATTGGATCCACGCAACGTGTCTTGTCGCGTATATTCTTTTTTATGATTTAGAACTTGGGATTGAACACCCACACTGAGTAACAAAACCAACAAAATAATTCTATTCATTCCTATTTATTTTGGATGACGAAGATACCGTTTTGTGTTGATTTGAATGAATTCAAAGACATAATTTAAGATTTAATAGTTTTTTTTCTCCTTGATAACGAATGTATTAAAGAGAAAATAAATCAGGAAATACTTTTTAGAAAGAAAATGACGCAACCTTTCATCGGTAGAGCGTCTATTATGTAAACACTCTACTATGGGAAAAATCACTTTCATATTTTTTTACGTTTTTCTTCTCTTCTTTATTTTTTGTGAAAATTGTTTGCAAACAAAACACGGAAATCTAATCAGTGATTTACTCGATTAGAATTCACTCACAAAATGGAGTTTTACAGAAGGATATTTTTCTTGGGTCATCTGAATTGTAAAGGATGAATCTGCCAAGAAAACGAGTTGATTGAATTTATCTCTCGCCAAATAGCGCTGTTTCACTCTTTTGAATTCTAGAAACTCTTCAGAACGTTCATCTGCAACTTCAACCCAACACGCTTTGAAAATAGAAATCGGTTCGTAGTTTGCTTTTGCGCCGTATTCATGCTCCAGACGATATTGAATCACTTCATACTGAAGTGCCCCTACCGTTCCAATGATTTTTCGGTTATTCATTTCCAACGTAAATAACTGCGCTACACCTTCGTCCATCAACTGATCCACTCCTTTGTCCAACTGCTTGGCTTTCATTGGATCTGCATTGTTGATGTATCGGAAATGCTCGGGTGAGAAGGAAGGAATTCCTTTAAACATCATTTTTTCTCCTTCGGTTAAGGTATCTCCAATTCGAAAGTTTCCTGTATCATGTAATCCTACGATGTCACCAGCAAAACTCTCTTCTACAATTTCTTTTTTATCCGCAAAAAACGCATTCGGACTGCTGAATTTCATTTGTTTGTTTAACCGAACGTGGTAATAGTTTTTATTCCGCTCAAATTTCCCCGAAACAATTTTCACAAAAGCCAAACGGTCCCGATGTTTGGGGTCCATATTCGCGTGAATTTTAAATACAAATCCACTGAATTTTTCTTCAAAAGGATCTACAAATCGCAAATCCGATTCCATGGCTTGAGGTTGAGGCGCTATATCCACAAAGGCATTCAGTAATTCTTGAACTCCAAAGTTATTCAATGCAGAGCCAAAAAACACCGGTTGCAATTCTCCATTCATATATTCATCTTGTGAGAAATCAGGATAAACTTCAGAAATCAATTCAATTTCACTTCGTAAGTTTTCGGCAAAATCTGCACCGATGATGGTATCCAATTCTGGATTATTTAAATCTCCAAAAGCGATTCCATCGATTTTTCGTTGTTTACTTTCGCCCGAGAAAAGTTGAATATTCTTTTCCCAAATATTGTAAATTCCTTTGAAAGTAGAACCGATTCCAATGGGCCAAGAAAGTGGCGTCAATCGTAATCCCAATTTTAATTCCACTTCATCCATCAAGTCAAAAGCATCTTTTCCTTCCCGGTCCATCTTATTGATGAAAACCAACATAGGAATATTTCGCATACGACAAACTTCGACTAACTTTTCAGTTTGCTCCTCCACTCCTTTTGCTACATCCACTACCACAATTACCGAATCTACAGCAGTTAGAGTACGAAACGTATCTTCCGCAAAGTCCTTGTGTCCCGGCGTGTCTAAGATATTTATTTTTTTTCCTTTGTATTCAAAAGCCAAAACGGAAGTTGCAACCGAAATCCCTCTTTGACGTTCAATTTCCATAAAGTCAGAAGTAGCTCCTTTTTTAATTTTATTACTTTTTACCGCGCCCGCTTCCTGAATCGCTCCTCCAAATAAAAGGAGTTTTTCGGTTAGGGTCGTTTTACCTGCATCCGGGTGAGCAATAATTCCAAAGGTTTTTCTTTTACTGATTTCTTTCTCTAGAGACATAATTCGTTTTTCGGTGCGCAAAGGTAAAAAATTTGAGCGGAGAACGATGAAGTTTACAGGATAGAGTTCCAAATGAAATTCATAAATACAATTTATTACAACCTAAATTGTCTGGGAATTTGAAAAAATAATTTTATTTAATTCAACTTGACACCTCAATTCAACTAAAATTACAACATAATTATACCTTCCACTTTGGAGGCATCTTGGTAATAATGAATTACTTGGTCGGCATCAATAACATAAACGACAGCAGTTATGGAAGTGTACTTTCCATTTTTGGATTCATTCATTTTAAATTGAGGTTCCGTTCCATCAAAAACTCTTTGCACTTCCGCCAATGTTTTGAGCGAAGTAGGGATTATAAATTTATACGTAAAATGGGAAGGAAACTCTGTGGTTGCCTCTAATCTCTCCTTGAATTTCACATAAAATTCTTCGGGGGTTTCTTCGTTTGTTTCCAAAATCATTTTTTTAATAAGTTATCAAAAATTGTAACCAATTCATGGTTAATTTGACGTGTGGAATAATCCATAGGTCGTGGCGGATTGTTATCAATAATCTCTCCGTCTTTACCAAGAATTAAAAATTTAGGAATCGTTTTAATTTGGTAATCTTTGTGAAAAGTGGAAGTAGTACCTGCATACAATTGAATTCCAGTCATCTCCTTTTCGTTCACCATCCGCTTCCATTTTTCTTTGTCTCTTTCATTATCTACAGAAATACTCAAAAACTCGAGGTCTTGACCTCTGTATTTTTCTTCCAATTCTTTCATAGCTGGCAATTGTTCAATACACGGTCTACACCAAGTCGCCCAAATGTCAACGTATACATATTTCCCTTTTAAATCCTTTAAACTCACCAATTTTCCATCCATGGAATTGAAAGCAAATTCAGGAGCAAAATCTTTGTGGCTTGCGATTTCTTCTGCCGTTCTTTCCGTAACTTCTCCTACTTCCACTTTGTCATTTTTAGTATCACAACTCAGTAAAAACCCAAAAATAACGGATAAAAATGCCTGTTTATATTTCATTTCTTGAGTCAATTAATTAGCAAAACTAAACAAAATAATTCTATTTTTCAGCAGGTAGATTTCGTCGTTCAACTACCAATATCTATCAATCAAATAGACAATTTGAGCCATTGTCACAGCACCCAAATGCAATTCTCGTTTATTTACTTTGTCAAACGTATCTTCCGGTGTATGGTGAATATCAAAATAACGTTGAGAATCGGGAACCAATCCTGCGAGAGGAGTTCCTACTAATTTACCCAAGGGATTGATGTCCACGCCTCCATATCGTCCAGAGAAATCATAAACTCCATACGGAAGGAATAAAGGCGCCCAATTTTCAATTTCTTTAATTTTAGATTCTTCCATATCCAATGAAATTCCCCGCGGAGAAAATCCTCCTGCATCACTTTCAATCGCAAATAGATGCGGTTCATTGGTGCTTTTTGCTACTTCTGCATATTTATTTCCACCCCGTGCACCGTTTTCTTCATTTGCATAACAAACGACGCGAATGGTGTTGTTGTGATGTATTCCTAATTTTTTAAACGTTCGTAAAATCTCAATAATCTGAACAATTCCAGCGCCATCGTCGTGTGCACCTTCACCAATATCCCACGAATCCAAATGCGCACCGACAACGATTACTTTGCTTCCTTTTTTTCCAGTAAGTTCTCCAATTACATTGTGATTCAGCGTTTCACCCTTCATTCCACAATTGGAATTCAGTTTTACAACCACTTTCTGACTTTTCAAAAGTTCCGCCAATTCATCGGCGGTTTGATTTCCTATCGCCACTGCAGGGATTTTCGGAAAATTTTCGTCGTAATGCAAAGTACCTGTATGTGGAACGTCATCTACGCTGGTTGAAACGGAACGAATGATTGCATACTTCCCTCCTTTCTCAGCAACTTTGGATGCTGCAAATACTCTGTACTTAACGGCATCACTGTATCCTGGAAAGGTCTGTAGAAAATCTTGTCGGAATTTATAATTGAAGAAAACTACTTTTCCTTTTACTTTCTCAGCGGGAATATTTTCGAATTCTTCCAACGTATTTACCAAAATCACTTCGCCTTCCACGTCTTTTCCTCCCGTTCCTTCAGAATTACCTAAAGATAAAAAATCCAATTCGCGCCAGGCTTTATTTCCTACTTTAAGTTTTAAAGTTTCCTTACCTCGAACCCAAACTGGAACCGAAACTTCTTGAAGCCAAACCTTGTCCGCTCCAGCTTCTTTTAGTTTTTGCTCCACCCAAACTGTCGCTTTGTCATAACCAATTGATCCACTGATTCGATGTCCAATGTCTTGGGTTAATTCGCGTAAATTATCATAAGCCTCTCCATGAAGCATGATTTCATCGGACAATGCGCGAAATTGAGTTGAGTCTTGTTTTGTTTGTGAAAAACAAAAGGCGCTCAATAAAAAGGGAAGTAAAAAAAGTTGTTTCATCTGTGAACGTTTGTATAAAAATAAAAAACCATTTTCACAAACTTGATGTAGAAAATGGTTTTTTATACTAAATCCGTAAAATAAACTATGAATTCATAATTTCTTCGATTTCTTCAACCGTAATCGGAATGTTTTTCATCATGTTTTTTGGCGCACCAGAAGATTGAACGATGTAATCATCCTCAATTCTAACTCCTAAATCCTCTTCCGGAATATAAAAACCAGGTTCAATGGTAAAGACCATTCCTTCGACAAATTTATCGCTCAAAATTCCGTAATCATGGGTATCTAATCCCATGTGATGCGAAGTTCCGTGCATCATATATCTCTTATACGCGGGCCAATCGGGATCTTCATTTTGAACATCGGCTTTATCGAGTAAACCCAAATCCAATAGAGCAGAAGTATATACTTTTCCTAATTCTTTGTGGTAATCGTACCAATTATTTCCGGCGACTAAAATTTTCTCTGCTTCCACTTTACAATTTAAAACGGCATTGTAAACCTGTTTTTGTCTATCAGAATATCGTCCATTTACAGGAATGGTTCGCGTCATGTCCGATGCGTAGTTAGCGTATTCTGCACCTACATCTAACAACAAAATATCTCCGTCCTTACATTGTTGATTGTTTTGGATATAGTGTAAAACATTTGAATTGTAACCACTTCCAATTATCGGTGTGTAGGCAAATCCTTTGGAACGGTTTCTTAAAAATTCATGTACAAATTCAGCTTCAATTTCATACTCCCACACGCCCGGTTTTAGGAAATCCAAAATTCGTCTAAATCCTTTTTCAGTAATATCACACGCTTTTTGAATCAAATCAAGCTCTTCATTTTCCTTTACCGAACGTAATCTTTGTAAAATAGGATTACTTCGTAAATAAGTATGGCCTGGATAATCTACTTTCAATTGTTTGGTGAAACGATCTTCACGTGTTTCAACTTCTAGGGTTGCGCGGTAATGTTCGTTCGTATTGATATAAACATTCTCAACTTCATTCATCAATTGACGAAAGATTTTCGGAAAATCTTGCAACCAGTACACGGTTTTAATTCCGGAAACATTGAAAGCTTGTTGTTTTGACAATTTCTCACCTTCCCAAACGGCAATGTGATCATTGGTTTCTTTCAGAAATAAAATTTCTCTGTGTTTTTCTTCGTAACTATCTGGAAAAAGCACTAAAATACTTTCCTCTTGATCAACTCCGCTTAAATAGAAAATATCACGATGTTGTGCAAAGGGCATGGTACTATCGGCGCTAATGGGATAAATATCGTTGGAATTAAAAACGGCTAAAGATTTGGGTTGAATTGCCTTATTGAACTTCGCTCTGTTCTTTACAAACAAAGAAGAAGGGATTTGTTCATATTTTGTAGTCATAATCTTATTTTGATAACAAATGTAGGAAACTTGAACCAAAAAGTAGGTTAAAACCGCTATAAAAAAAGTAGCTCCAGAGTAAAAACTCTGGAGCTAACCTTAACCAACCTAAACCTATGAAAAAGCTATTCGCCTTTCACGCTACAAAGATAAAATATAATTTTGGATAAAAATATCTTTTATCGAAACTTTAACGCTTTCACGCCTAAAAATCAACACCTAACATGATTAAGACCCTTTATTATCTATCAAAATCAGACTGAAAATAAAAAGAAATACTACGCAATCCTATACCCCTAAAGAGAAGTATGAAATTTTATAAACAAAGAAATAGCGTTAAAGTATTTGTGAAAAATTTATAAAAAAAAGTAGCTCCAAAGAAAAACTTCGGAGCTAACCTTAACCAACCTAAACCTATGAAAAAGCTATTAGCCTTTCACGATGTAAATATAAAACATGATTCGGTACAAATCGTATTCTTTTTGAAACTTTAACTTATTTTCTTTTATTTGGGATTTGCAATACCAATATTCTCGCTCACAATCAAAGAGTTAACAAAATGGGAGGTTCTGAAAAAACTCAATGTATTCAAAATTAAGCTTTGAAGAGAATGCTTTTGTGCGGTTTTAAAGTTCGTTAAAAATAAAATTTAGGAAGGATTCGGCTTGAAAGTAAGAAATGGTTAAAAAAAAGCAGCTCCAAAGAAAACTTCGGAGCTAACCTTAACCAACCTAAACCTATGAAAAAGCTATAAAAGCTTTCATCTGCCAAATATAATAGTATTTTTTTATTAAAAACAAATCGGGAAAAATAATGATCGTAAATCAGCTTACATTTTCTCTGGAGAATCAACTCCTAAGATGTTTAAACTATTGAAAATCACTACAGATACCCATTTGATTAAACTTATTCTAAATAATTTTAAATTTTCGCTTTCCGCTTTTAAAATCGAATGATTCTGATAAAAAGAGTTAAATAACTTAACCAAATCATACACATAATTTGCAACCAAAGCCGGACTTAATTCATCCGCTGCCTTTTGAATTGTCTCTTCGAAGTTATACAAATGACGAATTATCTCAATTTCGGATTCATTTAATTCGATCGAACTTGAATCAAAAGGTGCAGGAGATTCTTTTCTCAAAATGGATTGAATTCGCGCATAGGTATATTGAATAAAAGGTCCTGTATTCCCGTTGAAATCTACACTTTCTTTTGGATCAAATAGAATTCCTTTTTTTGGATCTACTTTCAAAATAAAGTATTTCAACGCACCCATCCCAATGGTTTCATACAGTCGCTCTTTGTCATCTTCTTCATATCCATCCAACTTTCCTAGTTCTTGGGAAATTTCCTTTGCGGTTTGAAACATATCTTCCATCAACTCATCAGCATCCACTACCGTCCCCTCTCGAGATTTCATTTTTCCTTCTGGTAAATTCACCATTCCGTACGACAAATGTTCCAGTTGATTAGCCCACGAATAACCCATTTTCTTCAGAATTAAAAACAATACCTTGAAGTGATAATCTTGCTCATTTCCAACTACATAAATCAATTTCTCAATATCAAAAGTCTGGAATCGTTCAACAGCAGTTCCTAAATCTTGAGTCATGTAAACCGAAGTTCCATCTGAACGTAAAACCAACTTTTCATCCAATCCTTCTTCCGTCAAATCTATCCAAACCGAACCGTCTTCCTTTCGGAAAAACACACCTGACTCCAATCCCTTTTCAATCAAATTTTTTCCTAATAAATAGGTATTGCTTTCGTATTGATACTGATCAAAATCTACCCCCAATCGTTTGTAGGTTTGTTCGAAACCCGCATACACCCACGCGTTCATTTTTTCCCAAAGCGCACGTACTTTTGGATCTCCCGCCTCCCAATTTCGAAGCATTTCTTGGGCTTCCACAAAAAGAGGAGCATTTTTCTTAGCATCTTCTTCAGACTGACCTTGTTCTATTAATTCTTGAATTTCTTCTTTGTAATGTTTGTCAAATTCCACATAGTATTTCCCCACCAAATGATCTCCTTTTACCCCTGAGGAATCGGGTGTTTCCCCGTTTCCAAATTTCTGCCAAGCCAGCATGGATTTGCAAATATGGATTCCACGGTCGTTAATAATTTGGATTTTTTGGGTTTTATGACCTGCTGCTTTAAATAATTGAGCCACCGAATAACCTAAAAGATTGTTTCGAATATGACCTAAGTGAATCGGCTTGTTGGTGTTAGGCGAAGAATACTCAACCATCACCGATTTCTGATTGGGATGTTTTTCAAGTAATCCAAATGCCTTATTACTTGCATTTTCTAGGATATTTTCCATCCAAAATGAATCGGGGAAACTTAAATTCAAAAACCCTTTGACCACATTGAAATTTGTAATCAACTTTTTTTCAAGCAATGCAATTCCAATTTCATTTCCTAAACATTCTGGATTTTTCTTTAATTCTTTGATCAAAGGAAAAGTCACCAAAGTATAATGACCTTCAAACTCCTTTCGGGTATTTTGAACATCCAGACGATCCAAAGAAAGATTGTAAATTTCTTGAATGGTTTGAGAAAGAATTGCGGTTGCTTTTTGTTTAAGATTCATTTGATGTATGCTAAATTACCCTTCGTTTATACGTAAGGTTCATCTTTTATTTCAATTCAGATAAAAGATACGGTTAATTACTCTATTTTTAATTGTTGGCTACAGTCGTGAAAACATTTTGAACATCGTCATCTTCTTCAATTTTCTCCAGAAGTTTATCGATGTCTGCTTGTTCCTCTTCGGTCAATTCTTTGGTTACTTGAGGAATTCGATCAAAACCACTTGAAATAATTTCGATGTTGTTCTCCTCGAAATATTTTTGAAGTTGTCCAAAACTTTCAAAAGGTGCATAAACCACCAAGTTTCCGTCTTCTTCAAACAATTCATCCGCACCGTAATCGATTAATTCCAACTCCATTTCTTCCAAATCCAATCCTTCACCATTTAGGGTGAAGTTACAAATATGGTCAAACATAAATTCAACCGATCCTTGTGTTCCCAAAGTTCCATTGCATTTGTTGAAATAACTTCGAATATTTGCCACTGTTCGGTTGTTATTATCCGTCGCTGTTTCAATCAACACTGCGATTCCATGCGGTCCATATCCTTCGAACAACACTTCTTTATAGTTAGCGGTATCTTTCTCGGAGGCTTTTTTGATAGCGCGTTCCACATTTTCTTTTGGCATATTCGCCGCCTTCGCGTTTTGAATTACAGCACGTAAACGGGAATTGGAATGCGGGTCTGGACCACCTTCTTTCACTGCCATAACAATATCCTTACCCAATCGAGTGAAGATTTTAGACATAGATGCCCAACGTTTTAATTTTCTTCCTTTTCTGAATTCAAAGGCTCTTCCCATTTTCTATTGATTTTTATCCCGCAAAAGTAAGGATTTTAGCTAAAAACTTAAAATGAAATACAGATTGTTTGGAATACAAAATCTTTGGAGATAGCAATGCATCTAAATGAAGCAATTCTCTTATCTTTCTAATCGGTATTCTCATATGGAATTTCCACAGCTTGTGGTCTTATACTATCTTTGTATCCACATTAGCAGAAAAATTATGAATATCATTGAAAAATATAAAAATCTCGTTGAAGAAGCATTGGAAAAGCATTCTTTTAAAACGATGGAACCCAAAGAATTATATGAACCTTGTGATTACATTTTAAGCTTGGGCGGAAAGCGTCTTCGACCTGTTATAGCCATGTTGGGTTCATATATTTTCGATGGAAAAGATGAAGATGCGATCAAACCCGCTTTGGCGATTGAGTTTTTTCATAATTTCTCGTTGATGCACGACGATATAATGGACGAAGCTCCCATTCGGAGAGGGAAAGAAACCGTTCATTTAAAATACGGTATCAACACAGGAATTCTTTCGGGCGATAGTTTATTGATTGAATCCTATAAAATGTTTGAAGATTTACCGGCAGAGAAATTCAAAGCAGTCACTCAACTTTTCTCAAAAACAGCGACGGAATTATGTGAAGGTCAACAATATGACATGAATTTTGAAACTCAAGACGAAGTTTCGTACGAAGAATACATTCAAATGATCTCATTAAAAACCAGTGTTTTGGTAGGTGCCGCTTTTCAAATCGGAGCGATTGTAGCGGGAGCTGAAAAAGAGGATTACGAGAAGTTGTATGAATTTGGTAAGAATTTAGGAATTGCTTTTCAGTTAAAAGATGATTATTTGGATGTTTTTGGCGAAAAAGATTTCGGGAAAATTCATGCGGGTGACATTATTGAAAATAAGAAAACCATATTATATATCAAGGCTTTAGAAGAGGCGGATAAAGAATCTTTGAAAGAATTAAAATATTGGTATGGGATAAAAACGGACAACATTGATAAAGTATATGCCGTAGAAAAAATATTCAAACGACTGAAAGTGGATTATGCGGTAATGTCTTTAATTGGACTTCACACAGAAAAAGCGATGATGAATTTAAACGAAATTCAAGTTTCGGATGAGAAAAAATCAGTTTTAAGAGAATTAGCTTCTTCATTAATAGAAAGACAAATTTAATGCAATTCAGAACAGAATTTCAAGTAACGAATTCCGAAAATAAAATTACGCATTCCCTGAATGTGATGGGGTTTGGTTCTTGTTTTATTGATTCCATCGGAGAAAATATTCAGAATTCTAAATTCAGAATGTTGAGAAATCCCTTCGGAACGTTGTTTCATCCACTGGCTATTGAAAATGCTTTGGCTCGAATTCTATCATTGACCTATTATACCAAAGATGAAATTTTCAAATTCGGAGAATTGTATTTCAGTTGGGACCATCATTCATCCTTTAATCGAACTTCACTCGATGAAACCTTGCATAAAATCAATTCCGAATTAGAACAGGCCAATGAATTCATTCAAAAGACGGATGTTTTTATTCTAACTTTTGGAACTTCGCTCGTTTATAAAATCAAAGAAATGGATGTCGTGGTAGCAAATTGCCACAAAGTTCCTTCTTTCAATTTTCAAAAAGCCTTACTTAGCGACGCACAAATAAAATCATCAATGCGAAACTGTTTTAATTTCATTTTGGACATCAATCCCAAAGCAAAAATCATTACTACAATTAGTCCCGTTCGACATACCAAAGATGGAATTATCGAAAATAATTTGAGTAAATCCAAATTGATTTCGTGTTTGCATGAAACGCTTTCACTGTATGATAATGTGGATTATTTCCCCGCTTACGAAATTATGATGGACGATTTGCGCGATTACCGTTTCTACAAAGAGGATTTAATTCATCCCAACGAAATGGCGATTCAATATATATGGGAAAAGTTTTCTGAAACTTATTTCAATCAAGAAACCCTCGATAAAATTGCAATTGCACAAAAAATAGAACGCGCCATGGCGCATCGACCGTTGAATCCTAACACGATTGCATACAAAGAGTTTTTGTACAAAACCAAAAAGCAAATTGAATCGGTTGAAAATTTATTTCCCAAAAACAGTTTTCAAGACGAAAAAACGAAACTTCAAAATTTAATGAATCATGTTGATTGATACCCATACCCATTTGTATTCCGACGAATTTGATTCAGATCGAAACGAAATGATTCAAAGAGCCATTGAAAATGGAGTAGAACAATTTTACATTCCTGCCATCGACTCATCCTATACCCAACGCATGTTGGATTTGGAACGTGATTTCCCTGATCGAATGCATTTGATGATGGGACTTCATCCGACTTCTGTAAAACCAGAAACCTACGAAGACGAATTGCGTCGAGTGAAAGAATGGTTGGATAAACGAAAATTTTCAGCGGTGGGTGAAATTGGTATTGATTTATATTGGGACCAATCGACCTTGAAAGAACAACAAATTGTTTTTAAAACCCAAATGGAATGGGCAAAAGAAAAGGAATTACCTATCGTCATTCATTGCCGAAATAGTTTCGATGAAATCTTCGAGGTTTTAGAGGAAGTAAACGACGAAAAGCTGTATGGAATCTTCCATTGTTTTACAGGAACACACGAACAAGCGAAACGAGCCATTGATTTCGGAATGAAATTAGGAATTGGTGGTGTTGTCACCTTTAAAAACGGTAAAATAGATCAGTTTTTACATGAGATTCCTTTGGAACATCTCGTATTGGAAACTGACTCGCCGTACCTTGCTCCCGTCCCCTATCGTGGAAAAAGAAATGAATCCGCCTATATTGTAAATGTCGCAAAGAAACTTTCTAAAATCTATGGGTTGACTGAGGAAGAAATTGCTGAAGCCACGTCTCAAAATGCGTTGGATGTTTTTGAAAAGTAACTGATTTTCTAATTCAAATGAAAACTTCTATAAACTACCAAATCATACAAAAAAGGAAACTCTATCCTTCTCTTTGGGATGGTGGAGAAACCTTTGAGTATATCATTTATCCAAAAGATTCGAATTATTCAGCACGTGATTTTCTGTTTCGAATCAGTTCTGCTACCATCCAAAAAACGCCTTCGCACTTCACAAAGTTTCAGCAGTACAAACGTTATTTGGTGATGTTGACAAATTCATTGGAAATCAATAGAAATGGAAATTTAGAATATTACACGGAAAATGAAGTGTTTGAATTTTCATCGAATGATGAAATCATTTCCTATAGTTTGGGCGAAGATTTTAATCTAATGGTTTCAGAAAAAATCAAAAATTCTTCCGTAGAAATCACCGATTTTCTCTCCCACACAAATTCAGATTTCCTATTTATTTTTGCGAAAGAAGAAACCGAAATACACTTAAATCAAATCGAATTAAAATTACAAGCGAATGACTTGGTTTTCATTGACAATCGAAACCGTGAATTCATTACTCTCATTAGCAAGCAACTTGTTTTGGTGGGTTTAATCGACTTGTAATCCACTGAAAATAAACTTCTTTTTAAAATCCCAAAGAAAATTAATCCAAAAATAAAAAATAGCTCAAACAACGCTACAAAACTTTGATTTGCATTCGCTGATTGAGCTATTCTTCTTAACAAAATGAAAAAATTAGCGTACCAAAGTGAATTTCGTATTAATCACTTCTTTACCATTCTGGTTAACTGCTTTTAAAACATAAATACCCGGTTGCAATGAACCGTTTAATTTAACTTGGAATTCTCCAATTGATTTTACTTGTACAGAATTCGTATACACTTGTTTGTTGTTAAGATTCCAAACACTGATACTCAAAGCTGCATTGTCATTCGATTTTGAAACAATATTCAATTGACTATTTTTCACAATCGTTGGGTACAAACTGTAGTTAGAATCTAAACTAGCGATTTCACCCAACGCATCTTGTCTCAAGAAGTTTGCACTTGCCATATCATAAACCGGATAATTGTAATCGGCTTTAAACTCCGCTTCTAAACTTGAAAAGTTTAAGGTATAGAAACCGTGATTCAAAGAACTTGTTCCCAAAAGAACACTTCCATCCTTTTCAACTGCTGCCGCATTTACGGTGAAATTCTCAGGTAATCCTTTGATTTTCCCTAAGTATTCGGTGTTTAAATTGTTAGGATTGATTTTGAAAACATTCGCTGAAGCCGTTAGAACATAAACATTTCCAAATGCATCTGCAATCATGTCTCCACCGTATACCGATGTTTCTATGCCTGAAGATTTAGCGAAAATCGCTAATTCATCAACACTTCCTAAATTTTGAATGGTTCCATTGGATGAAATTTTCAAAAACTCAGATCCTATATTATTCAATGCATACATATAACCATCTGGCGTGGTTGTCATTCGTGCATAATAGGTTGCTTGATCCTTAATGTCCATTTTTGAATTTGGAATATCAAATACCGTTGCTGTTTTTGCACTTGGATTTACAACAGAAAGCGTATTACTATTCATGGGAATGTAGAAAATCTCTCCATTCTTCGATTCAGTCATTGCCGCAATGTATCGTCCGCAGTTGCATATTTTCGTTAATTCTGTTTCTTTGGATTCGAAACTGATTTTATCCGATTTGGTAAGAAGCACTTTTGCTGCATTCAAATTATTTGCATCAATTTTTCGGAAATCATTAAATTCAATTTTTCCCTTGGTCAGTCCCGTTACAGCGGTAATATCTTGTGCGCTTACAAAGCTACCCAATAAAACGACTGTACTAATTAATAAAACTCTTTTCATAATTGTTCCTTTTTAAGTGATTCAACGACTAAAGTTAAGGACAATTTTTTAATTAAATGGTTTTTCTTACTTATTTCTTGAAATCAGTCAGTTTGACATGTTCTATGCTCGAAATATTCGATTTTATCAGATTTCAAGACATCTTGTCTTGTTTTTACTTAGTTTTTCGATTGGAATATAAATTGAACTTCCCTGTCTAGAAACTTAAAAAATTAAATACAATGAATACATTAATTAAAAGAAACCCGGATTTATTTGGTGGATGGTTGGAGAATTTCTTCAATGAATCCATGCCTTTACAAAATGAAATGAAACCTTCATTTTCAATGCCTGCTGTTAACATCAAAAATAACGAAAACGATTTCGAAATTGAAGTTGCTGCACCTGGATTGGAAAAAGATGATTTCAATATTGAGGTGAAAGAAAATGTTTTGACGTTGAGCGTCGATAAAACGTCTGAAACCGAAGAGAAAGAAGATAACTTCACACGTAAAGAGTTCAATTACTTCAACTTCAAAAGAAGTTTTGCGTTACCTAAAAATGGAATTGACACTGAAAATGTTTTGGCGAATTATAAAGATGGACTTTTAAAAATTTCACTTCCAAAACAAATCGATCAAAAAGAAAATGTGAAGAGGATTTCGGTACAATAAGAAATTAAATTAATTATCAACTATTTACAGAAGAAGCCTGATGAGAAATTGTCAGGCTTTTTTAAAACGTAGAAGTTGGCTGATAATCTTCGCATTAAATAACACAACTGAAAAGAAAACAATCATATAAGCGATGATTTTAGTATCATCCATTTCTTCTTTAAAATAATACAAAGCCAAAAAGAAACTGATGATTGGATTCATATAAATGAAAATCCCTGCTGTAGACGAATTCAATTTATTCAATGAATACACATTCAAAAACATAGGAATAATCGTGAACAAAGCAGCGATTAGAAACACAATCCAAAAGAAATATAAACCTTTTTCAGGCTCGGGTTGTTGGTATTGAAAAAACGGAAGAAGTAAAAGAGTTCCAACAACGATTTGAAAAGTCAACGTAAAAAACCGGTCGAGTTTCTGATTGCTTTTCTGTAAAACCAAATAAATCGCATAACTCAATCCTATTACAAAACTGTAAAAAACATCCATAAAATTCCCAAATGCCAAAAGAACACAACTGAAAACACTCAACCCAATGGCACCCCATTGAACCACACTCAATCGATCTTTTAGGAATATATAAGCGAGAATTGTAGTAATAATAGGACACAACATGTACGCAAGCGAAGTTGCATTTACACTGACATTATTCATTACATAAATGAATAAATACCAGTTTACAGCCAACATTATGGAACTTACAACATTAACAATGAGTAATCTTCGCCTTTCGGATTTGGTTGAATTTATAAAGATGGAAATATTCTCTAAACTAATTTTTCGTCGAAAAATCAAACTGACCAAAACGATTAAAACACTTGCAATGACCAAACGAGATAATAATATATCGAGCGATGCATAGTTGTCAATCGATTTTAGTGGAAGACTAAAAAGACCGTAAATAACAAAGGCAACAATGACTGCCAAATAGTATTTTGCATTCAAACCTTACTGAATAGTTGAATTAACTGATTTCGAACTAAATTAATTTCCCGTACAAGTCAAATTCTTCGGCCGATTCTATCTCCACTATTACAAATTCACCTATTGATAAATACGTATCAATGGCAGAAATCAGAACTTCGTTATCCACATCGGGAGAATCAAATTCGGTTCTTCCCACAAAGTAATTCCCTTCTTTTCGGTCAATTAAAACATTGAATTCTTTTCCAATTCTTTCCTGGTTTAAATCCCAAGAAATCTGGGATTGCAATTCCATGATTTCCTCTACCCTTCTGTGTTTCACATCTTCTGGAACATCATCATCCAATTTATGGGCATGCGTATTTTCTTCGTGTGAATACGTAAAACAACCCAAACGGTCAAATCTTTGCTCTTTCACCCATTCCTTCATTTCTTGAAAATGAGCTTCCGTTTCGCCCGGATAACCACAAATCAAGGTCGTACGAATAATCATTCCCGGAACTTTTTCTCTGAATTTATCCAACAATGCATTGGTCTTTTCTTTGGTCGTCCCTCTTCGCATCGAAGTTAGAATGTCGGTTGAAATATGCTGAAGGGGAATATCGATGTACTTACAAATTTTTGGTTCTGAGTTGATCACATCCAAAACATCCTCTGGGAAACCACTTGGAAATAAATAGTGCAAACGAATCCAAACAATTCCTTCCACTTTCACCAATTCTTTTAACAAATCAGCCAATGCACGTTTTTTATAGATATCCAATCCGTAATAGGTCAAATCTTGAGCGATTAAAATTAATTCTTTGGTTCCATTTTTTGCTAACTTTTTGGCTTCCGTCACCAAATCTTCAATTGGTTTGGATTGATGACCACCACGCATAAGCGGAATTGCACAAAAAGAACACGGACGATCACAGCCTTCCGAAATCTTTAAATATGCATAATGTCTGGGTGTAGTCGTTAAACGTTCGCCCACCAATTCATGTTTGTAATCCGCACCCAAAGCTTTCAATAAAAGCGGCAAATCACGGGTTCCAAAATACTGATCCACATTGGGGATTTCCCTTTCTAAATCAGGCTTGTAACGCGCAGATAAACATCCGGTTACAAAAACCTTTTCCACCAAACCGTCTTCTTTTCGCTGCACATAATCCAAAATCGTATTGACGCTTTCTTCTTTTGCGTTATCGATGAAACCACAGGTATTAATGACCACTATTTCACCCTCTTTTTCATGAACAACCTCTTTGCCATTGGCTTTCAGCTGACCCATTAGCACTTCAGAGTCATATACATTTTTGGAACAACCCAAAGTAACTACATTGATTCTTTTTTTTCCAGTGGATTTTGTACGCATAACTAATTCAGAATTTGAGTCTGCAAATTTAGGTGTTTAATTCCTCAATAACTTACAATTGATTTGGTTTTCGTTATTTAAACTGATTTTTTAATTCTAAAATCGATTTCAAAATACTGTTAAACCTAAGCGACGCTTAATTTTCCATGGATTTAACGAACAACTAAGGGTTTAACATCGGTACCCTAAATTCCAATTTTCGGCTTGCCCTACTTTTAGAGAAAAATCGTACTTTTGAAATCTATATTAAAAGATTTCAAAAAAATACCATATTCATGTCTGAAACGATTGAGAAAAAAGAATTTGACATCAAAAAGGATGTTTATAAACCAAAGAATGCCATTCGGATTGTAACGGCAGCTTCGTTATTTGATGGACACGATGTGTCAATTAACATTATGCGTCGAATCATTCAAAAAACCGGTGCCGAAGTTATCCATTTAGGTCATGACCGAAGTGTGGAAGAAGTAGTTGGAACTGCGATTCAAGAAGATGCACAAGCCATTGCGATGACTTCCTATCAAGGTGGTCACAATGAGTATTTCAAATATATGTACGATTTGCTTCAAGAAAAAGGAGCGAGTCACATCAAGATTTTTGGTGGCGGTGGAGGTGTAATTTTACCTTCTGAAATCCAAGAATTGATGGAGTATGGAATTTGTAGAATTTATTCACCCGACGACGGTCGAGAATTGGGATTGCAAGGAATGATCAACGATTTGGTGATGCGCTCCGATTTCCCAACAGGTGATAAATTGACTCAAAAAATGATTGACTCTTTGGAACAAAAAGACAGTCATCACATAGCTCAAACCATTTCAGCCTTTGAAAACAATTTAGAACAATACAAGGATTTTTACAAAGAAGTAAAAGAAAAAGCCGAAGAAAATCACATTCCAATTTTAGGAATGACAGGAACAGGAGGCGCAGGAAAGTCTTCGTTGGTGGATGAATTAGTTCGTCGTTATTTATTGGATTTTCCCGACAAAACAATTGCAATTATCTCTGTGGATCCAACCAAACGAAAAACAGGAGGAGCGCTTTTAGGCGATCGAATTCGAATGAATTCCATAAACAGTCCGCGTGTATATATGCGTTCCATGGCAACGCGTCAAGCCAATTCATCAATTTCAAAACACATTGCACCGGCTTTGGAAGTTTTGAAAGCAGCGAATTTTGATTTAATTATTTTAGAAACTTCAGGAATTGGCCAATCGGGCGCCGAAGTTTTGGAATATGCTGACATTCCCTTGTATGTAATGACGCCGGAATACGGTGCTGCTTCTCAGTTAGAGAAAATAGACATGTTGGATTATGCCGAAATTGTCGCAATCAATAAATTCGATAAAAAAGGCGCGGAAGATGCTTTACGTGATGTAAAAAAACAATACCAACGCAATCACGATCGATTCATGGAACCGCACGCAGACATGCCGGTTTACCCAACACGCGCATCTCAGTTTAACGACTCGGGAACCAATACACTTTACAAAGAGTTGATGACGAAAGTTGATAAATTTTCAGGTGGAAAATTTGGTTCTGAACTTTCTTTTGGGAAAGTAGCCAAAGAACAATTGAGTTCTGTTATTCCTGCACGACGCGTTCGTTATTTATCTGAAATCGTTGAAACCAATCACAACTACGACCAATTGGCAAAAGAGCAAAGCAAACTTGCACAAGAAGCCTATGCTTTGGATTTATCTTCTCAGATTCTGAAAAAAGAAAATAAGAATTTGGATTTAGAAAAAATCAAAAAGGAAAAGTTTGAGCTTTTAACACCTGAAAATAGGGAGTTAATTAAAACATGGCAAGAAAAGAAAAAAAGATATACAGATGAAGTATATTCTTTCAAAGTTCGTGACAAAGAAATTAAAATTCAAACCCATTCGGAATCACTTTCACATTTACAAATTCCGAAAGTGAGTTTACCGAAATACCAAGCGTGGGGTGACATCTTAAATTGGAGTTTGCAAGAAAACGTTCCGGGAGAATTCCCATACACAGCTGGAATTTATCCATTCAAACGAACAGGTGAAGATCCAACCCGAATGTTTGCGGGTGAAGGTGGACCGGAAAGAACCAACCGTCGTTTTCACTATGTAAGTTTAGGAATGCCGGCCGCGCGATTATCGACTGCTTTTGATAGTGTGACGCTTTACGGTCAAGATCCAGAAACACGTCCGGATATTTACGGGAAAATTGGAAATGCAGGAGTCTCCATCGCCACACTGGATGATGCGAAAAAATTATATTCAGGGTTTGATTTGTCTTCACCGACAACTTCGGTAAGTATGACTATCAACGGCCCTGCTCCTATGCTTCTCGCCTTTTTTATGAATGCAGCCATTGATCAACAATGTGAATTCTACATCAAGAAAAATGGATTGGAAGCGAAAGTGGAAGAAAAACTAAAAGAAAAATTCGATGACAAAGGGTTAAAACGTCCTCATTATGTAGGTCCATTGCCCGAAGGAAATGATGGTTTGGGACTGATGTTACTTGGAATTACAGGGGATGAAATTCTTCCAGAAGATGCATATGCAGAAATCAAAGCACGTACTTTGGCAAATGTTCGTGGAACCGTTCAAGCCGATATTTTAAAAGAAGACCAAGCCCAAAACACGTGTATTTTCTCCACAGAATTTGCATTGCGATTGATGGGAGATGTACAACAATATTTCATTGAAGAGAAAGTTCGAAACTTCTATTCGGTTTCTATTTCCGGTTATCACATTGCGGAGGCAGGTGCAAATCCAATTTCACAATTGGCATTTACGTTGGCAAATGGATTTACGTATGTCGAATATTATTTGTCGAGAGGAATGAATATCGATGATTTTGCACCGAACTTATCCTTCTTCTTTTCCAATGGAATTGATCCAGAATATGCAGTAATCGGTCGTGTTGCTCGAAGAATTTGGGCAAAGGCAATGAAATTTAAATACGGTGGAAATGAACGTTCACAAATGTTGAAATACCACATTCAAACGTCAGGGCGATCTCTTCACGCACAAGAAATTGCATTCAACGACATTCGAACAACGCTTCAAGCGCTTTACGCGATTTATGACAACTGTAATTCACTGCATACCAATGCGTATGACGAAGCGATTACCACGCCTACCGAAGAATCCGTTCGTAGAGCTATGGCAATTCAGTTGATTATCAACAAAGAATTAGGTTTAGCGAAAAACGAAAATCCATTGCAAGGATCTTTCATCATTGAGGAATTAACCGATTTAGTCGAAGAAGCCGTTTATACTGAATTTGAAAGGTTAACCGATCGTGGAGGCGTTTTGGGTGCAATGGAAACCATGTATCAACGAGGGAAAATCCAAGATGAAAGTATTTATTACGAACATTTAAAACATACCGGTGAATTTCCAATTATTGGTGTAAATACTTTTTTGGGTGCAGATGGTTCGCCCACTGTTTTACCGCGAGAAGTAATTCGTTCAACGGAAGAAGAAAAACAATTTCAGATTGAAGCCGTTGAGAATTATCAGAAATCCAATGAAGAAAAATCCAAACAAAATCTTCAAGTTTTAAATGAAGTTGCGTTAAACAACGGAAATTTATTTGCAGAAATGATGGAAGCTGTAAAGGTGAATTCTTTAGGGGAAATCACCAATTCACTGTTTAATGTAGGTGGGAAATACAGAAGAAATATGTAAGTTGATTCAATCGAAATCAATTTTAGAATAAGAAATAATTCATCCCGAACACGTCTTTATTGAATGGGTTCGGGTTTTTTTTGATTCAACGCATTCATTTCGATTAATTCTTAGAATAATTCCGATATTTAGATTTTCAAATTCCAACACGTGAGATTTCTTTTATTCATTCTATTCTTTCTACCAATCAGTGCAATAAATGCACAGAATTACAAACTTGCGTTGACTGAAAATTGGACGTTTAGTCCGAAGGATGAAAATCAATGGCTACCTGCAAAAGTTCCCGGCAATGTATTGACGGATTTGTATGAAAACAAAAAGATTCCTCATCCGTTTGATGGAAATAATGAACTGAATCTTCAATGGATTTCAGAAAAACATTGGATTTATCAAACTATTTTTAATTTAACATCGGAACAATTAAAGCATAAAAACACCGATTTAGTTTTCGATGGATTGGACACCTATGCGAAAGTATATGTAAATAATCAATTGATTTTAGAAACCAACAATGCATTTCGAAGTTGGAAATCAGACATCAAACTTCTTCTAAAATCCAAAAATATTTTACGAATTGAATTCCTACCTACCGAAGAAATTGAATGGCAAAAAAAAAGTGAAATTCCGTATGAATTGCCCGAAGGCAATCGCATTTTCACTCGTAAAGCACAATTTCAATACGGTTGGGATTGGGGACCCAAATTCAATGTTACAGGTATTTGGCGAAAAGTCTATTTGGAATTTTGGGATTCGGCGAAAATCGAAGATGTTTACATTCATCAACTTCGTCTAACTGAAAACCGTGCAGATTTAAACGCTGAAATAGAAATTCTGAATTCAAAAAAAGAAAACCAAACCGTTGAAGTTTATTTGAATGATAAATTAATAATCAATAAAAAGATGAATTCGAATTCCGAAAAAGAAATCCTTCCTATTTCAATTGAAAACCCAAAACTTTGGTGGACGCATAATTTGGGCAACACTTTTTTATATACTTTTAAAATTCGATTAAAAGATGAAAAAGGAATAATTATCGATGAGAAAACAATAAAAAAAGGACTTCGAACCATTGAATTAGTAACCAAAAAAGACGAATGGGGAGAAAGTTTTTATTTCAAATTAAATGGAATTCCCGTTTACATGAAAGGTGCGAATTACATTCCTCAAAATTCTTTTCAGAATTGGGTGAAAGATTCCGACTATGAAATTTTACTTCAAGATGTGGTTGATTCCAATATGAATATGCTCCGAGTTTGGGGCGGTGGTGCATATGAAGAAGATATACTCTATGATTTATGTGACGAAAAAGGAATTCTGGTTTGGCAGGATTTTATGTTCGCATGTGCCATGTATCCAGGCGATACCGCATTTCTGGAGAATGTTCGTCAAGAAGCCATTGAAAACATCAAACGACTAAGAAATCACAGTTCAATTGCACTTTGGTGTGGAAACAATGAGAATTCCGAAGGGTGGCATCGATGGGGATGGCAAGACGGAAGAAGTGAAAGTGAAAAAGCGGAGATTTGGGGAAATTATCAGAAGCTATTTAATGGAATTCTGCCGGATTTGGTTGAGGATTTAACCGACAGTCCGTATTGGGAAACCTCTCCAAAATTCGGTCGGGGTGATGAACGGTATATTTCAGAAGGCAATGCGCATGATTGGTGGATTTGGCATGATGGGCATCCGTTCGAGAATTTAGAAAAAAACACACCGCGATTTATGAGTGAATTTGGTTTTCAATCTTTTCCCTCTTTTGAAGCGATTCGATTTATAAATGAAGGGAAATCCACGTCGATTTCATCCAAAGAATTCCAAAGTCATCAAAAACATGCGCGGGGTTTTGAAATTATTCAAACCTATATGGAGCGTGATTTTCCAATCCCTTCAAATGAAGAGGATTATGTGTATATGAGTCAAGTTTTGCAAGCGTATGGAATGGGGAAAGGACTTGAGGCACAACGTCGAAATAAGCCCTATACCATGGGAAGTTTGTATTGGCAATTGAATGATTGTTGGCCTGTTGTTTCATGGTCAGGAATTGATTTCTTCGGCAATTGGAAAGCGTTACAATACCAAGTTAAACATAGTTTTCAAGATGTTTTGGTTTCTTTTGAAAGGAAAGAAAATAAGCTGAATGTATTTATTGTCAATGATTTAATGGAAAAACTAAACGGAGATTTACGTGTAGAAATAATCGATTTTGAGGGGATAGTTTTGGATGAAATTATTCAGTCTATTTCTGTCCATTCCAATGAAAGTAAGTCTTTTTTTAATTTGGATTTAAATAAATTTGAATCGGTCAAACATGAAATAGTGATTAAAGCCACGTTTAAGGACTCTTCGAATTTGTATTATGTAGTAAAACCGAAGGATCTAGATTTGAAAAATGAAGAGATTGATGTGCAATTAGAAAAAGTAGAAAATGGATATTTAATACGGTTGAAATCAAAAACACTTCAGAAAAATGTAATGTTGTATTCAGATATTCCCGGTAAATTTTCAAAGAACTTTATAGATTTACTTCCAAATGAAACCCTTGAAATACATTTTAAAACCAAAAATAAGGAATTTAAGGTAGGAAATTTGAAGAAAAAGAGCGTAAATGATTTTATTCCAAGAAAAAAGGTGTAAATTTGTATTGAGTTAAGTTTAAAATCATACTATCATGCCAGTAACCTATAATCAAAATGACGCAAATCACTTTGTAAACGAAGCGCCCACTATGTACTACAGCGGCAAAACAGCTGTGCCCATCTATGATTTGACTTCCATCCAAAAAATGCAAATCATACGTCGCGGTATTTCTAAAAAATACTTAGAAAAACTCAAAATCACCACATCGCTAGACTATGACTCCTTGGCTGCGGCTCTTTCTGTAACCAGAAGCACATTAATCAACAAAAAAGGAGAAGAAAAATTCAGCGACCAAATCAGTGAACGCATTGTTTCACTCGCAGACTTGTATTCTTTTGGCTATGAAGTCTTTGAAGATCAGCCCAACTTCAACCAATGGATGTTCTCACCCAACCAAGCGCTCGGAGGACTAACTCCCTTCAGCATTATAGACAACCACTATGGTAGAGAAGAAATCAGAAACCTAATCGGCCGTATCGCCTACGGTGTTTACTCGTAACTATGAAGGTGTATCGATTGAGCAAGACTCAATATGCACAAGACTTGGAAGGAACGGGCGCCAAGTTATTTGGAGGACGATGGAACCATGTCGATATTCCTTGTGTGTATACGGCGGAAAGTCGGGCTTTGGCAATTTTAGAGTATTCTGTTAATTCCAATATAAATTTCATTCCCAGAGCTTTGAGTATCTGTATTTTTGAAATTGACGAAAGTCAAATTCATGAAGTGAAAATAAAAAAACTTCCTGGCGATTGGAAATCAATTCCTGCCCCCTACTCGACCAAAAATTTTGGAACTAAACTTTTTCAAAAAGGAAAAGCAATTCTAAAAATTCCATCCATTGTAATTCCCGATGAATTTAATTACGTACTCAATCCTTTGGTTGATGAAAAAGCCTTCAAGTTGATTGAAGTGAAAGATTTCGTCTATGATTTACGAATTAAGATGGATAATGATTAACGATAAATTGAATTAAACTTCAATACTTTTATTGGCCAATTGGCCACAAGCAGCGTCAATATCTTTCCCTCGGCTTCGACGAACATTTACAACAATTCCGTTTCTTTCCAAAGCTTCAATATACGCGTCAATAACTTCGCTATCTGCTTGTTTAAATTCATCATCATCAATCGAATTGTATTCAATCAAATTCACTTTGCTCGGCACTTTTTTACAAAACCGAACCAAGGCATTGATATCCGCTTGGGTATCATTGATCCCTTTCCAAACCAAATATTCAAACGTAATTTCGCTTTTTGTAACGTCATACCAATGTTGCAAACTGGCTAATAAATCCGGAAGTGGAAATTTATCGGTAAATGGCATAATTTTATTTCGAATTTCCTCAACGGCAGAATGAAGCGAAACAGCCAATCCAATTTTTAAATTTTCATCCGCGAGTTTTTCAATCATCTTTGGAATTCCTGAAGTAGAAACCGTAATACGACGAGGAGACATCCCCAAACCTTCGGGCGTGGTAATCATTCGAATCGACTTTACGACTTCATTATAATTCATCATCGGTTCACCCATTCCCATATACACAATATTGCTCAAAGGTCGATTGAAATATTCCCGACTTTGTTTATCGATAAGTACAACTTGATCCACAATTTCAGCTGCGGTTAAATTTCGCATTCTCTTTAATCGTGCGGTGGCACAGAAACTGCAGTTTAAGCTACATCCGACTTGACAAGAAACACAAGCGGTGGTTCGCGTTTGTGTGGGAATTAATACCGATTCAACCACATTTCCATCAAATAACTTTACGGCATTTTTAATCGTTCCGTCATCCGACTTCTGCATCAAATCCACTTCTGCATTATCAATGGTAAAAACCTGATCCAATTCTTGTCTTAATTTCTTGGAGAGATTGGTCATATCTTCAAAAACATGGGCGTTTTTCTTCCAGAGCCACTCATAAACTTGTTTGGCTCTGAAAGGTTTTTCGCCGATCGAAATAAGGTGTTTTTCTAAATCCTCAAGATTTAATTTTCGTATATCTTTTTTGGTTTCACTCATTGTTTTGATTTATGTAAAAAGAAAAATTCGTTTTTACAAGATCAGCATGGCGTCACCGTACGAATTGAATTTGTATTTTTCTTTAATCGCTTCTTTGTACGCTTTCAATAAGAAATCATGACCTGCAAACGCACTAGTATTCATCATCAATGTAGATTTTGGTTCGTGGAAATTTGTAATCATACAATTCGCAATACCAAATTCATAGGGAGGGAAAATAAATTTATTGGTCCAACCGTTGAATACATTCAAGTGATTATCCGCCGAAACTGAACTTTCAATTGCTCGCATGGAAGTTGTTCCAACAGCACAAATTCGTTTGTTTGAATCAATGGCTTTGTTTACAATATCTACCGTTTCTTGAGTAATCACTCCTTGTTCGGATTCCATTTTATGTTTTGAAAGATCTTCTACTTCCACTGGCGCAAAAGTTCCTAAACCCACATGCAGAGTTACTTCAGCGAAGTTTACACCTTTAATTTCCAATCGTTTTAGAAGATGTTTTGAGAAGTGCATTCCTGCGGTAGGAGCAGCAACCGCGCCTTCATGCTTTGCATAAATAGTTTGGTAACGCTCAGCATCTTCGGGTTCAACCGGACGCTTAATGAATTTTGGAAGTGGGGTCTGTCCCAATTCTTGTAAAGTTTGACGAAACTCTTCGTAGGTTCCATCGTACAGAAAACGTAGCGTACGTCCTCTTGAAGTTGTATTATCCACAACTTCTGCTACCAAGTTATCATCGTCACCAAAAAATAATTTATTCCCAATTCTAATTTTTCGAGCGGGATCAACCAATACATCCCAAAGTCGTGTTTCAGGATCCAATTCTCTCAACAAGAAAACTTCAATATCTGCTCCGGTTTTTTCTTTGTTACCCATCAATCGCGCTGGGAAAACTTTGGTGTTATTCATAATCATGACGTCACCTTCATCGAAATAGTCAATCAGATCTTTGAACACTTTGTGCTCAATAGTCCCTGTTTTTCTATCCAGAACCATCAACCTAGATTCATCTCTGTGTTCAGCAGGATATTCAGCCAATAACTCTTCGGGTAACTTAAATCCAAAATCGGAGGTTTTCATTTTCATATTGCAAAATTTTATGCAAAGATACAACCTCGACACCCCCTTTGTCAAGTATAATCACGTATTTAAGTTTCATTTAAGAATTCTGAGTGCTAATTCTCAATCCTTTCTTTTCAATAAAGCACTTCACAGCATCGGTGAAGCTATAAATAGACATTTTTGAGAGATACCCTATATTTCGATCTAAAAATCAATAAATTGCACAGTTCTTGCAAATAGGTCAAGTTATGAAGAAAATACTATTCATTATTCTACTGGGAATTTTAATGAGCGCAAAAGCGCAAAATTCTCAAAACACCCTAAAAACTGTTGATTTCAACGAATTACAAAAGATCCTTCAAACGAATGACGATATTCTTTATGTCGTTAATTTTTGGGCGACATGGTGCAAACCGTGTATCGAAGAAATTCCTGGTTTTATGGAAGTGAATTCGATGTATAAAGACAATCCGAATTTCAAAATGATTTTGGTATCCATGGATCACCCGAAATCCATTAATTCTAGAGTAAAAAAATTCATTCAGAAAAACAATATGGATGTTGATGTGTATGTTTTGGATGAAAAAAGTCCATTTACTGAATGGATGCCAAAAATTGACGAAGCTTGGATGGGTGCAATTCCAGCAACTGTTTTGTATAAAAATGGAAAGAAACTATTTTTTAAACAGTTTCAAATAACGCAATACGAATTGGATGATTTAATCATTGATAATCTTGACTTGGACTAATTGTTATTTTCAAATTTATCTTAAATTTCTACAAATGAAAAAAGTGCTTGTTTTAACCTTATTAATTTTCAGTTCTTGGGTATTTACGCAGACCAAAGAAGAAATAGAAGTTCAAACGACCATCGAGACTATGTTTCAAAACGTATTTTCAGATTTAGACTTGTCCAAAATCCCCATGTATTTCACGGATGATTTCGTGTTGTTTGAAGATGGAGAAATTATGAATGGAAAATTCATTACTCAAATGATTCTAAATTTAAAAGAACAATTTGAAGGTGAAGAAAACAAAGACAAGAATTTCAATCGAAGAAATTCCTTTGACTTTCTAAAAATTTCGGTCAACGGAAATTCAGCTTGGATTTACTATAAAAATTCAGCCGTCTTCACACTAAATGGAATGGAAATCGCCAAGATAAATTGGTTAGAAAGCGCCTATTTACTTAAAGAAAATAAAGATTGGAAAATTCAGTTTTTACATTCAACCGTTGCGAAAGAATCAAAATAAAATTAATATAAAATGAAAACATTACAATTTAAAACCAACATCAATTGCGGCAAATGTGTTGCTGGAGTCACTCCTTTTTTAAATAAAGTAGAAGGAATTGACTGGAAAGTGGATACCGACAATCCGGATAAAATCTTAACGATTGAGACAGAGAGTTCAACCGAAGAAGAAATCGTGCGAGCGGTGAAAAAAGCAGGATTTACAGTTGAGAAATTGGAGAATTGAGAAATAAATTAGATTTTTTAAAATCGTAATTCGTACGAATCTGTTGTAACATTAAGTAAATACAGACAACTAATATTGAAATTCAAGCATATGAAAAATATATTATTAGCCTTTGGTGTTCTATTCGCAGGAATTAGTGTGAATGCACAAGACAAAGCTCAGTTTCTGGAAGTGGATTATCAAATGGAAATGAAAATGGATTTGGAGCAAATTATGTCGAATGTTCCATCTGAATGGAAATCTGCAGTGGAAGAACCTCTTCGTCAGGAAATTAACAAAGGGATTTTCATTGATTACAAATTAAAAACCAATGGAACCGAATCTGAATATAAAATGCAAGAGAAAATCAGCAACGATCAATCTCCGGCAGGAATTATTCTAGGACAAGTTACAGCTATGGACAAAGAGCCGCTATACAAAGACATCAAAGCGCATTACTTTTTAAAACCATACGATGTGGGTGCTGCTTATTTGGTGAAGGATTCGCTGAAAAACATGCACTGGAAAATTTCTAAAGACAAAGAAAACATTGCTGGTTTTGACACCTACAAAGCAACAGGTGTAATGAACGATTCCATTGCAATTACCGCTTGGTACACGCCAAAGATTAATATCAAAGACGGTCCAGACCGTGTGTGGGGATTACCGGGTTTGATTTTGAAAACCGAATTTGAAATCAATGACACAAAATTGATTACGACTGCGACAAAAGTAGCTGTAAAAGAAGAGGAAATAAAAATAAACAAACCTTCCAAAGGAAAAGTTTTAACCGAAGCAGAGTTTTATGAAGAAATGAAAAAACTGCAAGAAATGTACAAAGAAATGTACAGTGAAGGCGTGGATACGAATTAGATTATTAGCACTTAAAACAAACAATAGAAAAAAGTTTTATGAAATCCGTTTCATGGAACTTTTTTCTTTGGATAAAACGTCACAGTGGACAACCTTGATTAAAGGGAGAACCGTATTCATTAGGACATTCATCATCTTCATCGGGAACGCCATCCAAATCAGAGTCTGTGGAAAGAGCTGCATCAAAACTCGATGAAAACGTGGTTTTTTGAGGACAACCTAAATTATAGGGTGAGCCTGGCTCATTGGGACAAGCATCTTTAAAATCAGGTACACCATCTAAGTCCGAATCAATATGAGATTCATTCATAGCTTGATTTGCCAATTGTTTTTGCGAGGTACAAGAAACGATTGAAAACAGAAAGAGAAACGATATAAAAAGTGATTTCATCAAAATTTACTGTTTTAAGTGGTTCACTACAAAATTAGTCCATTTGCTTGAAAATAACTCTTCGATTTTCAAAATTCTTTTGATCGTCGCAAACTTCTTGTGGACGACATTCAGGATGTTTCAATTCAGAATCTCCTTTTCCAACGATTTTCAATCGTTTCCCATCCACTCCTTTTCGTTTTAGATAATTCACAACCGCTCGGGCGCGATTCATTGATAATTCAAGATTATATTCGGGGGTTCCCGCAGCGTCTGTGTGACCTTCAACAATGTATTTCTGCTGAACGTTTTGATTGATAATGTCTGCAGCCGTATTGAGCTTTTCAAAAAATTCCGGTCGGATTACATACGAATCAAAGTCAAATTCAATTCCTTCCAACATTCGGTTGATTTCCTGGGCAATTTTTTCTTCTTTGGTTTTTGGGCAACCTTTTCGGTCCACCGTTCCAGCATCAAAGGGACATTCATCCAAGGTATTGGGAATTCCATCAAAATCAGAATCGAAATCATTTTGAAACGTAAGTGCGGCATTGGGATCGGTATAAAGAGAATATTTACGTCCTAAATTCCCATCCAAATTGATGTAACTCTCTTCTATAAAAGAAGTATACGGTGTTGCAATATTCAACTCTTCGCCTATTTTGATGATTTCATTTCTATACTTTCCACTTTTCACACAAATTTGACCACAGCGCTCTTCTTCTTGCAAAAGAAAATCTATTTTTTCTCTCGCCCACAAGTATTTTAAAATAAATAATTCCTCGTTTGATTGTTGTGTAGGAAGACTAAATTCTTCACTGTATCTTTTATCACCATTGATTCCCGAAACGATTAATTTTGGATTTCGCATGCCACTACATTCTTTACTGACAAAGCTTGTGGCTTGATTGGATAAAAAACCATTGAATTGACTGGGATAGGTTTCTCGTAAATTCAATTCTTTGGATTGAATGATGATATGCCGCATAAGTGGCGTTCGAATTAAATTATAAAAACGATCCAATTCCTTTTCTGCTAAAGCTTGTTCATTTATGACCACAGGTTCCGTTCCCATCGTATTCGCCAAAACTTGAATGGTTTTCCGACCGACTTCATACCCAATTCCAAACACGAAATATTGTGCATCGTTTAAGTGACTTCGCAAAGTGGAGAGCATTAAACTATCTGCCGTTAACATTCCGTCTGTAATTAAAACCACAATTCGGTTAAATTCAGCCTCTGGTTTGTAACTGTAAATTTGCTGCATCGCTTCACTCAACAACGTACTTCCTTTTCCACGTTGGTCATTAATCACATGAATCGCTAAATCCTTATTTTCTTCCGTTGCATAAACAGATTGCTTTGCAAAAAAGTCATTACTTCCTGCAAAAAATAAGATGTTAAATTTCTCGTACGGTTTTAAGTCATTCAAAATTCGTCGCATTAGTTCCTTGGAAGTTTCAATCGGGAAACCGTGCATAGACCCTGAAACATCCATTACAAAAATATATTCTCGCGGAGCAATCACCTCAGGCTCAATGAAACTCGGTGGCTCCACAACACCCAATATATAACGACAACCTTTGTCCTCATACACCAACATACCTGCAGACGCCTGATTTCCTTTGGTATTAAACTGTAAATCAATGGGTGAATCTATTTCATCTCCTTTGTAGGCATAGGTTTGAAATTTTGCAGAAACCTTTTTAACATCCGCATTGTGTGACCGAAGTTCAGAGTCATAAATAGGAGTTGGACTAATTAAATCAATATTAAATCCGAATTCTGGAGGAAGTTTTTTATAATTTTTAGAAACAAAGGATGGAAGTAGAAGTGATTTATGGTCGGACTCTTTATCCAAATTCATCATATATTTTACAACGACTTTTATTTCATCGTTTTTTGGGACATTCGGAAGGTCCAATCGTAAAAATGTAGGATCAGCACTATGAATGAGTGAAACTTTTTTTCCTTTTTTATTTTCAGCAACTACTTGTTTTCGGATGTTGTCCATGTTTTTTGCTTCCAGCGTGAAGATTTTATCGGGATAATACACTGTCAATTCATACAAGGAAACTTCGGAATTCACGGGAAATAGATAATAAGCAGATTCGGTTTCACGTATGGAAAACGATTGGTACAGTCGAATATCTGCAGTTGTTCCTACGAGATTAACTTCCACAAACTGTTGATTCAGTTCCATTTTCCCTTTGTCAACTGAAAGTTGAGGAATCAATTCTTGTTGAGAAAAACTGAATGAAAACCATAAAATGAATAGAAATGTAAAAAATTTCTGCATACTCTGAAATTCGAAGCAAGTTACTAAATATGATTGAACTTATTAATTGTTAAATTATTGTTTTTATATATTTGTAGGTAAACATTAATACCATGCAGTTCGAATTTACTGAGATAGAAAGACGAAGCGAAATTTCTGCAAAAGATTTTCAAAAACACTATGTAAAACCTCAAAAACCTGTGGTCATTGAACGAATCACGGAAGATTGGCCCGCGTATGAAAAATGGAATTTCACTTATATAAAACAAATTGCAGGAGAAAAAATAGTACCCCTTTATAACAATGACCCTGTGGATTATTCAAAAAAGATGAATGAACCCATTGCTGAAATGAAAATGAGTGAATATGTGGATTTATTGCACGAAGGCCCCACCGATTTACGGATTTTTCTTTACAATTTAATGAAGCAAGTTCCCGAATTAAAAAATGATTATAAAATACCTGAATTGGGATTAAAGCTTTTCAAAAGTTTACCCATGCTCTTTTTTGGAGGAGAGAATTCGAATGTATTTATGCATTACGACATTGATTTAGCCAACATTCTTCACTTTCATTTTGCAGGCGAAAAACGCTGTATCCTAGTTCCGCCTGATCAAAGTAAATTCATGTACAAAATCCCCTATTCCATGATCTGTCGGGAAGATATTGACTTTGACAATCCTGATTTTGAAAAATGGCCCGCATTAAATCACATTAAACCTCTGGTCGCCGATTTAAAACATGGGGAAATGCTGTATATGCCTGAAGGATATTGGCACTACATGAAATATCTAACACCTGGTTTTTCAATGAGTTTACGATCCTTGGCACACAAACCTCGGAATTTTTCAGAAGCCATTTACAACATTTTCATCATGCGTAATTTTGATAATCTGATGCGAAAAATAAAAGGTGAAAAATGGATTCAGTGGAAAGATGAACAAGCCCTAATTCGGACCAATCGATTGCTCCATGCTTGAAATACTTCCAAATAATCTATATTTGTCATCGAATCAAATTAAACTATCTTTGAACCGATGGGAATTGTACTGAAAGGACAGAATTTAGTGAAAGACTACGGAAAAAAACACGTAGTAAAAGATGTTTCATTTGAAGTAGAACAAGGGCAAATCATTGGTCTTTTGGGACCTAATGGTGCGGGAAAGACTACTTCTTTTTACATGATTGTTGGTTTGGTGAAAGCGACACAAGGAAGTGTTTTCTTGGACAAACAAGACATTACAAACGATGCTATGTACCGAAGAGCGCAAAAGGGAATTGGGTATTTGGCACAAGAAGCTTCCGTTTTTCGGAAATTATCGGTGGAAGATAACATCAAATCCGTTTTGCAATTCACCAAACTTTCTCGGAAAGAGCAACAAATGAAAACCGATGCTTTGATTGAGGAATTTAGTTTAGGGCACGTTCGTAAAAACCGGGGAGATTTACTTTCAGGAGGTGAACGAAGACGAACGGAAATTGCACGTTGTTTAGCGACCGAACCCAAATTCATTTTATTGGACGAACCTTTTGCGGGTGTGGATCCTATTGCGGTAGAAGACATTCAGAAAATCGTGCGTTCACTGAAGGATAAAAACATTGGAATTTTAATTACCGACCACAACGTTTCTCAAACATTAGCAATTACCGATAAAACGTACATTATGTTTGAAGGTCGGATTCTAAAAGAAGGAACTCCAGTGGAATTAGCCAATGATCCCGATGTACGTCGTGTTTATTTGGGTGAGAACTTTCGTTTTGAACAATTTTAGAGATTTCATGTTGATTCAAAATAAATTAATTCCTTTTCATTTAACAATTCAAACAAAAAATCAATTGACTTTTTATTCAATTTCAGATACAACTTTGTAACAATTGCTTTCAATTCATAACTAATACTAAAAATAAAATTTATGTCGGATTTGCTCGTTGCAAAAGGAATAACCAAACAATACGGAAACAATCTCGCACTCAACGATTTTGACCTCAACATCCCGGAAGGTTCGATTTACGGTTTGTTGGGACCGAATGGTGCAGGAAAAACTACATTTCTACGAATCATCAATCAAATTACGGCACCCGATAAAGGAACGGTATGGGTGGATGGCAAGAAATTGGACAAAACCGTAATTCCTATGGTGGGATATATGCCTGAAGAACGCGGTTTGTACAACAATATGAAGATTGGAGAACAAGCGATTTATTTCGCCAAACTCAAAGGGTTATCCAATGCAGAAGCCCATAAAAAAACGAGATATTGGTTTGAAAAGTTGGGAATTGATGGATGGTGGGACAAGAAACTAAGTGAACTTTCCAAAGGAATGGGTCAAAAAGTTCAATTTGCTATCACGGTTTTACACGATCCTAAACTTTTAATTTTCGATGAACCTTTCAGTGGATTTGATCCTGTCAATGCACAAATTATTGCCAATGAAATTCTCGAATTAAGTAAAAAAGGAACTACCATTATTTTCTCCACCCACAGAATGGAATCTGTGGAAGAAATGTGTGACCATATTGCCCTAATTCATAAATCCAATAAAATCCTCGACGGAGAAATTAACCAAGTTAAACACCAGTTTAAAACGGGGAAATACTATGCTGAGATCGAAGAAGTCAACAATGCAAATTGGGCACAATTCCAATCGAATTTCGAAGTGGAATTAGTGAAAAGTGATCCGCACGCTTTGAAGTTTTCGATTACGAAACCCGAATCCATGCATTCCAATGAATTGCTGATGCAAGTTGCGAATTTGGGAACGGTTTCTCAATTCAAAGAATCCATTCCATCGATGAATGAAGTATTTATTCAGGCGGTGAAATCACCGAATTAAGTCAAGAAAAAGTTATTTAACGAAATACGAATTAAAAGATGAATCAAATATTACTCGTTGCCAAAAGAGAATTCCTGGCGCAGGTCAAAAACAAAACCTTCATTGTGATGACTTTCCTGTCCCCTTTAATCATGGTGGGAATCATTGGAATTATCGCTTGGATGATGTCAGCAAATACCAATTTAAAACGTATTGCAGTTGTCGATGAAAGCAATGAATTTGTTACTACTTTACTTTCCAGCGAAAATGAACTTTATAGTTTTTATGGAACCAAGGATATTCAAGGAATCAAAGATACGTTGAAGGATAGTAAATACTTAAATGCACTTCTTGTCATTCCTCAAATTCAAAACAAGGATTTAAAAAGTTTGGAACAGGGAATTGAATTGACCACCAATGGAAATCTGGGTGTCGGATTCAAAGACAAATTGGAATCGCGTTTGAATAAGCGTTTGGAAACCATGAAAATGGAAGAAGCAGGCGTTTCCCAAGATCAATTGAACGAAATGAAAGCCAGTGTCTCCATCAAAACTTTCAATTTAAAAGACGGTAGCGATGCAAAATCCGATCAAGCTGATTATATAAAGTTCGGACTGGCCATGTTTTTGGCCTACATCATTTTCATGTTTATTATGATTTATGGCGTAAAAGTAATGCGTTCGGTAGTCGAAGAAAAAAATAACCGTGTGGTTGAAATCATTATTTCATCTGTAAAACCTTTCAATCTAATGATGGGTAAAATCATGGGAACTACTTTTGTAGCGTTGTTTCAATTCACAATTTGGATTATAATGGGTGGTGCTTTGTTATTTGGCGCTTCTGCTTTTTTCGCGTCAAAAATGGATATTTCATCAACCATGAATTCCGATCAAGCGCAAGCACTTCTTGCTCAAAATCCGGAATGGATGGAAAAATCACAAGGAATGTTGGATACGTTAACTCATTTAAATTATCCATTCATTCTTATCTTTTTCATCATCTTTTTCCTATTGGGTTATTTATTCTACAGCTCCATATTTGCAGCGATTGGATCCGCGGTTGACAACGATACCGACACCCAACAATTCACATTTTATCCCATTTTCCCCATGATGATTGCGATGTACGGAAGCATGACTACACTAGACAATCCAGACGGTCCCGTTGCATTTTGGTTATCGATTATTCCATTGACTTCACCGATTTCTATGGTGACGCGATTGCCGTTTGGCGTGGAATGGTGGGAAATTGCCTTGTCATTGACACTTCTTGTTGGAACCATGTTGTTGATGGTTTATTTAGCTTCAAAAATCTATAGAGTTGGAATTTTGATGTACGGTAAAAAACCTTCCTTAAAAGAAATGTGGAAATGGATGAGGTATTCCAATTAATTTAAAAGAAAAACTAAACATCTGTTTTTGAAATTTTTATACATTGAGCGCTACAGTAATAAGAAAGCGGGAATTTCTATTTCTGATAAGTGAACTTCTAATTTTAAATTCCTTAAATTCGCATCTTTAATACAAAACTATGTCAGAAGATATTTTCAAGCGCATTATTTCACATGCCAAAGAGTACGGATTTATTTTTCAATCGAGTGAAATTTACGACGGATTATCCGCAGTGTATGATTACGGCCAAAACGGCGTTGAGTTAAAAAATAACTTGAAACGTTATTGGTGGAAAGCAATGGTACAGCTCAATGAAGAAATCGTAGGCATAGACTCTTCGATTTTTATGCACCCAACCATCTGGAAAGCTTCCGGCCATGTCGATGCGTTCAATGACCCTTTGATTGATAACAAAGATTCTAAGAAAAGATACCGTGCCGATGTTTTGATTGAAGATTATTGCGCGAAAATCGAAAATAAAATTGAAAAAGAAATTGAAAAAGCAGCCAAACGATTTGGAGATGCTTTTGACAAAGAAGAATTTATTTCGACCAATCCCAGAGTGGTTGGTTACTACGAACAAATAAATACCATTTTAGGTCGAATGGCGAAATCGTTGGAAAACGAAGATTTGGCCGATGTGAAAGCATTGATCGAAGAATTGGAAATTGCCGATCCTGAAACCGGTTCCAAAAGCTGGACAGAAGTTCGTCAATTCAATTTAATGTTCGGAACAAAATTAGGCGCAACCGCAGAATCTGCAATGGATTTATACCTTCGTCCTGAAACCGCACAAGGTATTTTTGTAAACTTCCTAAACGTTCAGAAAACGGGACGAATGAAAATTCCTTTTGGAATTGCTCAAATTGGAAAAGCTTTCCGAAATGAAATCGTTGCCCGTCAGTTTATCTTCAGGATGCGTGAATTTGAACAAATGGAAATGCAATACTTTGTGGCTCCCGGAACGGAATTGGACTGGTACGAAAAATGGAAACAGGCTCGACTAAAATGGCACTTATCATTGGGTCTGGGCGAAGAAAATTACCGATTCCATGACCACGAGAAATTGGCACATTACGCCAATGCCGCTGCAGATATAGAATTCCGATTCCCGTTTGGTTTCAAAGAATTGGAAGGAATTCATTCACGAACTGATTATGACTTGGCTAGCCATCAAAAATTCTCAGGTAAAAAACTAAACTATTACGACAACGATTTGAAGGAAAGTTATGTTCCTTTCGTCGTTGAAACTTCGGTAGGATTGGATCGTTTGTTCTTAGCTGTTTTCTCCAATTGTTTGAAAGAAGAAGAATTAGAAGATGGAAGTACACGAATCGTTTTGAGTTTACCTCCTGCTCTAGCTCCTATCAAAGCAGCAATTTTGCCTTTGATGAAAAAAGACGGATTACCCGAATTCGCAGAGAAAATAAACAAAGAATTACGCTTGGATTTCAATGTTCTTTACGAAGAAAAAGACTCCATTGGTAAACGCTACAGACGAATGGATGCCCTAGGAACTCCGTTCTGTATCACCGTTGACCATGAATCTTTGAAAGACAATACCGTGACCATTCGACATAGAGATTCGATGGAACAAGAAAGAGTTCCTGTCGATAAACTTTCAGAAATCATTGACAAAGCAGTGAATATGAAGTATTTGTTGAAGGAGATTCAGTAATAAAATATAAACTTTCTTCTTTGATTTAGAAATAAGAAAGTTCTTAAAAATAAATTTTAGCTAGGTATATTACTATGTATCTAGCTTTTTCTATTTTAATCTAATTCTTTAAAAGACAAATAATTATCCTTCTACTATTTCTCTAAAATGACATCTAATAAACCCATTTCAGTTTAATTCCTAAAAACCACAGCCTTAAAAATTTTCTCCGTTACTTTGCAGAATGAATACGTTCGAAGATTTCAAGATTAAAAAGCAATTGCAATATGCCCTGGATGATTTAGGGTTTGATACACCTACACCCATTCAGCAAGAATCCTATTCACCCATATTGGGTGGTTTTGATTTTGTGGGAATTGCACAAACTGGAACGGGTAAGACCATCGCCTATTTGCTTCCGATTTTGCAGGATTTGAAGTTTTCGGACCAACCGCAGCCTCGCGTTTTGATTTTGGTTCCAACCCGAGAGTTGGTGATTCAAATTGTAGAAGATATAAAGAAATTGACTTCGCATCTGAATGTACGAACACTTGGTGTTTTTGGAGGATCCAATAATATGAAATCCCAAAAACGAGACGTTGTCGAAGGAATGGATATTTTGGTAGGGACGCCACAGCGCGTATATGATCTGGCTCTTTCGCACGTATTGCGTTTAAAATCAATCAAGAAATTGGTGATTGATGAAGTGGATATTATGCTTGATTTTGGATACAAAACACAGTTAAGAAATATCTTTGACCATTTGCCTTCAAAACGTCAAAACATTCTATTTTCAGCGACTATGACGAGCTATGTCGATGAATTAATGAGTGAATTCCTAATAAATCCAGTGAAAATTACCATTTCAATTAGCGGTACACCTTTGGACACAATCAGTCAAACATCGTACGCTGTGCCAAACTTCTACTCCAAAGTGAATTTACTGAATCATTTATTGAAGGATAAAAAAGAATTCAACAAAGTATTGATTTTTGTTGCCACCAAAGTCAGCGCGGACCGATTGCTGGAATCCTTGGATTTCCCCGGCGAAATTTCAGTGATTCACTCCAGCAAAGAACAAAATCACCGAACAAAATCCATCGAAAAATTCGCTAATGGAAAAAGCAGAGTACTAATTGCAACCGATGTGATTTCACGTGGAATTGACATCGATAAAATTTCTACGGTCATCAGTTTTGATACGCCGTATTACCCTGAAAATTATATCCATCGAATTGGAAGAACAGGTAGAGCTGGACAAAAAGGAAATTCCATTCTTTTCTTTAATGAAAAAGAATCCGAGTTGAAAGATGCGATTGAAACCTTGATGAACTACAAAATTCCATTCAATGAATTCCCCGAAGAGGTGCGGATTTCTTCAGAACTCACACCGGAAGAAGAGGAAAAACCGATCATCGTTGAGGAAGTTGTAATAAAAAAGTCAAACCAAGAACGAGGTGCTTCTTTTCATGAAAAATCGGCGAAGAATAGCAAGGAAAAGAAAGAGCGAAAAAGTTATGCTACTCAAATGAAGGAGAAATTTAAAAAACCAATCAAACGGGGCGATAAAATTCAAAATATGAAGAAGAAAAGGAGAAAATAATTTAGACTAAAAATTCTTCTTTCCAATCCGAACTCAAAATCACAGTTCGAAAACAGGCTGATTTAGGAAAATCTGCTTACTTTTAAGTCTTTGTTAGAAAGTCTAGTAAAACCTAGTCGGCTTAACTAAAAACAGTAATCAAACACACAATATCTAATTTTTATTTTTCCAATGAAACTATTTACTTTCATCCTAGTTTTATTCACACTTCAATCGAGCATGGTCTCTGCCCAAGAAAAAATAACGATTGAAGATTACAATCGTGCAGTTGGATTTATGAGCGATAATTACACCAACAAAACCGCTTTCAATCTGAACATTCAGCCGAATTGGTTTTCAGATAATTCGGGCGTTTCCTATGTCCGTCATTCTCCAAAAGAAAAAAGGTTCTTCAAAATATCATTACCGAATTTAATAAAATCGGATTTATTTGATCATTCCAAAGTATCAAAACTTCTTTCTGATTTATTGGGTGAAGATATCCAACCAAATGATCTTCCCATCACTAAAATTGAATTCAAAAACCCAAATAATTTCGAAATAACCGTGGCGGATAAAGTGTATGGTTTAAATACAACGAACTACACGCTAACCAATGAAATTAAAGAAGAAAAAGAGGAGTTCTCAAAGGAATCACCCAATAAAAAATGGACGGCTTTTGCAAAAGAATACAACCTTTTTATTAAATCCAGTGGAAATAATGAAACCAAGCAACTAAGTGAAAAAGGAGAAAAAGGCTACGAATATGCGACCTATTATGCGTGGGATGATATTATTGAAGGTGAAAACGGCAATCGTCCCGAACGATTTGCGATTGAATGGTCGCCCGATAGCAAATGGATTTATGCAGATATTGTGGATTTAAGAACGGCCGAAAAAATGTATTTGTTGGATTTCAGCATCGACTCCTTGTATCGACCCAAACTCCTTTCGTATTATCGGGGTTCGCCGGGAGATACGACGATGGTTTATGTAGAACCTGTGTTTTTCAATGTGGAATCGGGAAAGGAAATAAAAACGAATTTACCGCGAAGCACACATATTAATTCCACTGATGTGACGTGGTCAAAGAATTCTGATCTTGTTTTTCTTGAATCTACTTCGCGTGGATTTCAAAATAAATCAATTCATACGCTTGATTTGAAAACCGAAAAACTTGAACAACTTTATACGGAATCGAGCAAAACCAACATTGATAATTTTGTCTATAAATTAGCTGAGGACAGTGGACTTTTATTCTTCCTATCTGAAAAATCAGGTTGGCGGCAATTATACAGTTTGGATTTAAAAACCAAGAAAGAAAATGCACTCACAAACGGTTCTTACTACATTAATAGCATAGAGCGAATTGATGAAAAAGAGAAAACAATTTATTTTCTCGCATCGGCCAAGGAAAAAGGGCGAAATCCCTACTACCAAAATTTGTACAGCATTTCTTTTCAAGGAAAAAACTTGAAATTACTAACTCCCGAAGATAGACATCATCAAATCAGCTTTTCTCCCGATGGAAAATACTTTGTGGATAATTTCTCAACTGTAAATATTCCCACCATAACGGTTTTAAGAAAAAGTTCAGACGGGAAAATCCTTTTGGAATTAGGCCGCGCCGATGTGAGTCAATTGAAGAATTGGGAAGCACCCGAAATTTTCACAGCAACTGCACGTGATGGAAAAACCCTAATTTACGGCGCACTTTGGAAACCGACGAATTTCGAATCTTCCAAAAAATATCCCGTGATTGAAATGAGTTATACGGGGCCACATACCCAAGTTTTCCCGAAGAGTTTTGCGCAAGCTTTGAGTTGGCAATCGTATGCTGAATTGGGTTTTGTAGTCGTGGTCGTAGATGGTTTAGGCTCATCGGGCAGATCAAAAAAGTTTCATGATTACTCCTATAAAAATTTAGGTGGAGGATTGGAAGATCATATTTTAGCCATCCAGCAATTGGGACAGAAATACAATTGGGTTGATACCTCGCGCGTAGGAATTTTCGGTCATTCAGCAGGTGGTTATGATGCGGGTCGTGCCGTTTTGGCTTATCCAGATTTTTACAAAGTGGCAGTTGCAAGTGCAGCGGACCATGACCATCGGATGGAAAAGGCATGGTGGCCCGAAATGTATATGGGTTGGCCTGTGGATTCTGCCTATCATTTGCAATCCAATATTACCAACGCATCGAATTTAAAAGGGAAACTTCTCCTTGTCCATGGAGGAATTGACGAAAACGTAAATCCATCTGCCACCTTCAAACTAGCAGAAGCGCTTATCAATGCAGATAAACAATTTGATATGTTGATTTTACCCAGTCAACGTCATGGATTCAAAGGAAATCATTTGAAATATTTCACCAAAGTCCGATGGAATTATTTTGTAGAACATTTGCGTGGCGTTACTCCGATTTGGGATTTTGAGTGGGAATAAAAGAAGTTTTTAATAGAGTGCTAGAAAAGCATTCTTTTTTTGCCGAAATAATCGTATCTTAAGTAGCAAAATTATTGTCTAACGGAAAACTTGAAATTATGTCAGCGAAAGTCACACCCCCAAAAGTAAAAACACTTGCAACAGGAGATAAATTAATTGCCAAACAAATGCGTGCCAATGCAGGAGATTTGTTGCCTGAACATCTCGCAAATTTAGAGTCGATTGTATTGATTCAGGAAGGAGAATGCATTTTTAAAATGAATGATAAAGAGACGATTTTAAAACAAGGTGATTCAATCATCGTTCCTCCTAATGTCAAACATCAAATTAAAGTAACTGTCGATTTTAAAGCCGTTCATTTTATGCCGAAGGAAATTCAGTTTGAGTTTTTTAAGTAAAATCAACTTACAATAAGTACAAAAAGCTTCCCAAATCATTGGGAAGCTTTTCTATTTTAATCTATTTCTGAGCGAATTA
>JBAYRQ010000009.1:0-91786 GCA_041676545.1 Weeksellaceae bacterium
ACGATTTCCATCGGTTCCAATTTCTCCAAACGCGATTGTTTCACAAAACGGTCGTTGTCCACATTTCCATCGTCTGTCAAATGACCTGCATCCGTAATATTTCGAACATAACGCACATTGTAACCCAAGTGAACCAAATAGCGATAAATCATATCGAATGACAAAAAAGTACGAACATTTCCCAAATGCACATTGCTGTAAACAGTAGGGCCACACACGTACATTCCAATATTGTCTTTGTTAATTGGAACAAAAGTTTCCTTTTCTCCGCTTAGTGAATTCAATACTTTTAAGTGATGTTCTTTGATCATTTTTTGTTGTTAATTAGTGAAAAATAGCTTGAGGGTCCAATTTTTTAGATATTGAACTTGGTGTGACCTCCAATATAATGTAGAAATTCTCTTCGCGTGGTAGGATCACTACTGAATACGCCACCCAACTCCGCAGTTACCGTACTGCTGTCTATGTCGCGAATTCCTCTCGAGTTTACACACAAATGTTTGGCGTCAATGACACAAGCTACATCCTGCGTTCCCAAAGCGTCTTGCATTGCTTTTACAATTTGCATAGTCAACCGCTCTTGGACTTGTGGACGTTTGGCGAAATAATCGACAATTCGATTCATTTTCGATAAACCGATGACTCTTCCGTTTGAGATATAACCAATATGCGCTTTTCCAACAATCGGTAAAAAGTGATGTTCACACGTTGAGTAAACGGTAATGTCCTTTTCTACCAACATTTGGTTGTATTTGTATTTATTTTCAAAGGTGGACATTCTGGGTTTTTTATCCGGTCGCATTCCACCAAAAATTTCATTTACAAACATCTTTGCCACACGCTTTGGCGTTCCTTTTAAACTGTCATCCGTTAAATCCAAACCTAACGTAGTCATGATTTTTGAGAAATCTGCTTTTATCAATTCGATTTTTTCTTCGTCGCTTAAATTAAAAGCATCTTTTCTCATCGGTGTATCGCCACCCGTTCCGAAATGGTCATCGTCCATTTCATCGTATAATTCTTTATTTGACATGTTTCGTATAGTTTATATTGCAAATTTAACGAATCCGAATCAGACAAGCTTAAAATAAATCAACTTTAGCCGTTTATGGTTCTATTTAAGGATGTAAAGCGTTCAATAAGTCGATAACATACTTACTATTCCGTATAATAAATTCGGATTTTTCTATTTTTAGTCGAATTGGATCCGATTTCATTCGTAAGAAAGAATTTTAAGACAAGAGATGAATTCTTATCTTTGAAGGCTAAAGAATGAAACAATGAATCAAAAGATATATGGAGTTGAGCATTGGTCTGTTGACGATGTTATCCACGTGCTAAACGGAAAATTGAAAACAGAACTTTCCGATCAAGCCAAACAACAAATCAAAAAATCCACTCAAAATGTACAATCCATCATCGATTCCGGACGAACGGTGTATGGAATTAATACCGGTTTCGGTCCACTTTGTGACACCCGAATTTCAAGCGATGATACCCGAAAATTACAAGAGAATTTATTAATCAGTCATGCGGTAGGTGTAGGAAATCCAATTTCAAAAGAGATTTCGAAATTGATGTTGATTACAAAAGCACATGCACTCGCCAAAGGTTTTTCAGGCGTGACATTGGATGTTGTGGAACGAATCCTTTTGATGGTTGAAAAAGATATAATCCCCGTCGTTCCTGAACAAGGATCTGTGGGTGCATCTGGAGATTTAGCACCTTTGTCTCATTTGTTTCTTCCGCTGATTGGCGAAGGAAAAGTATGGGATGGATATCAAATAATCACCACCCAAGAAGCCTTAAAAAAACACGGTTTGGAACCGATTCCTCTTTCTGCCAAAGAAGGTTTGGGATTGATCAATGGAACTCAATTTATTTTGGCGCATGCTTTAGTCGGATTGGATAAATTCGGATATTTATTGGATTTGGCCGATGTGATAGGAGCGATGAGTTTGGAAGCCTATTCGGGATTGAAATCTCCTTTTATGAAAGCCTTGCATGAAGTTCGTCCGTTTGAAGGAACGCAAAAAGTAGCAGCACGAATTTGGAAATTGCTGGAAGGATCGGAGATTATCGATAATACGGATCATCCACGCGTTCAAGATCCGTATTCTTTACGTTGTATGCCTCAAGTTCACGGTGCTTCTCGAAATGCATGGCTTCACTTGCGCGATATGGCTGAAATAGAATTGAATTCCGTGACCGATAATCCCATTGTTTTAGATAGTGAAACCGCGATTAGTGGTGGGAATTTCCACGGACAACCTTTGGCTATGGTTTTAGATTATGCAACTTTAGCTGCATCCGAAATTGGAAATATTTCAGACCGAAGAAGTTATTTGTTGTTGGAAGGAAAACATGGTTTGCCGCGTTTATTGACCGAAAGTTCAGGTCTGAATTCTGGATTTATGATTCCACAATATACAGGAGCCGCGTTGGCGACTGAAAATAAAACCTTGTGTTTCCCTGCTTCGGCAGATAGCATTCCCACTTCATTGGGCCAAGAAGACCACGTTTCTATGGGAAGTATTTCTGGAAGGAAATTCAACCAGGTTTTGGGTAATTTAGAGAAAATATTAGCGATTGAATTGATGTATGCTTGCCAAGGATTGGAATTCAGAAGACCGTTGAAATCCAGCCCGATTTTGGAAGAAGTTTTCGCTTTGGTTCGAACCAAAGTTGCAAAACTAGAAGATGATCGATTGATTGGTGAAGATATGAATGTAATTATTGAATTGATTCAAGGAGAGAAATTAAGAGATATTATTGGGAAATTAAAGTGAAATAATTCTTTTAAAATTAAAACACAAAAAAGCAGGAACTCTCATTCCTGCTTTTTTTTATTGTGTTTTTTCGAATTGTAATTCAAAAAAAGTCACTCTTATCCTTTAAACAATTCAGCTACTTTGTCCCAATTCACCACATTGAAAAATGCGTTGATATAGTCAGGACGACGGTTTTGGTAGTTCAAATAATAGGCATGCTCCCAAACGTCCAATCCTAAAATAGGCGTTCCTTCGCAACCTACATCCGGCATCAAAGGGTTGTCTTGATTTGGAGTAGAACAAACTTCTAACTTTCCGTCTTTAACAACCAACCAAGCCCAACCCGATCCAAAACGAGTGGCAGCCGCTTTTGAGAAAGTATCTTTGAATGCTTCAAACGAACCAAAAGTTTTGGTGATGGCTTCGCCTAATTCACCTTTGGGTTCTCCGCCTCCGTTTGGACTCATTACTTCCCAGAATAAATTGTGGTTGTAATAACCTCCACCGTTATTTCGTACAGCGGGTTTGTCCATTCCTTTTTTGAGTATTTCTTCAATAGAAAGTCCCGCTAAATCCGTTCCTTCAATTGCAGCATTAAGATTGTTTGTATATCCTGCATGATGTTTTCCATGGTGGATTTCCATCGTTTTTGTATCAATGTGTGGTTCTAATGCATCAAATGCATACGGTAATTTTGGTAATTCAAATGCCATGATTTAAATATTTTTAATGATTAATAATGTTGTTACCCCAAATATACGGCTGATTTTTTAGAATTTAGAGTAAGATTAAATTAAAACTTCTGATTGCTGTATAAATTTTATAAATTGCATACTTAATCGAAACCTATGAATCGAACGCGTAAAATACTATTTGGAAGCCTAAAAGTCTTTTTAATTCTGATTGTTGCACTCATTGGTTTACTTTATTTAACCGGGAATCAATACATCATTCGTGGCGTTCAATTGACGTATTTTAAAGGTCATAAAACTGCGAATATCGATGATTACAAAGATTTCGATAACAACATTGTTTTGTCCGGTAAACCTCAACCTTGGCAGGAACATGAATTATATAACAAAATTCCTTTGACCGATAGTTTACAATCCGAATTGGAACGGTATAAATCAATTGGTTTTTTTGTAGCGAAGGATGGCCAAGCGCTTTGGGAGTATTATTGGGACGGTTATTCCAACAAAAGTCTAACCAATTCTTTTTCGATGGCAAAATCAGTGGTGACCATGCTTTTAGGAAAAGCGATTGAACAAGGTTATATCCAATCGATGGACCAGCCAATTACGGATTTCTTGACGGAATTTAAGGACGATCCTTTGGCGCGTAAATGCACCGTGGGCGATTTGTCTGCCATGACTTCAGGTTATGATTGGCAAGAAGATTATTACTTACCATTAAATCCAACGGCCAAAGCGTATTATGGTGACAATATTGAAAAGCAGATGTTGAGTCGAAGCTTTGTAGGTGAACCAGGAAAGCATTTTAATTACCTGTCGGGCGATACCCAACTTTTAGCCATTATTTTACAACGTGCGGTTGGAATTAGTATTTCTCAATATTTACAAGAAGAATTTTGGCAGCCGATGGGGATGGAAGAAGATGCCTATTGGTCCAAAGACCGGAAAGACGGAATGGAAAAAGCATATTGTTGTTTGAATAGCAATGTGCGTGATTTCGGAAAATTGGGTCAATTGTTATTGCAAAATGGAAATTGGAATGGAAAAAAAATTCTTGATTCTGCTTTTATAAAGAAGATGATTACGCCCAATAGCAAAGCGTTCAACGAAGGCGAACATCAGAGATATGGCTATTCGATTTGGACGGATTATGAACATCAACCGAATTTTTACGGATTGATGGGTCATTTGGGACAAAGAGTGATTGTGGTTCCAAGTGAGAATGTAGTGATTGTTCGTTTGGGACATGAAAAGGACGCACGGATTACGGGTAAAGGGTTTTTGGACAATGACACCTATTATTTCGTGGATGAAGTTATGAAAATGTTGAAAGACAATAACTTAAATAAGACTCAAAATGCTGAAACAAATTCCCGCCCATAAAGTTTTATTTCTGGACATAGAAACAGTTCCTATGGTTCAGAATTGGAGTGATCTTACGCCTGAATTTCAAGATTTATGGTTAAAGAAAGTCGAACGTCAATTAACCGAAACCGACACTGCCGAAGATTTTTATCAACAACGCGCAGGAATCTTGTCTGAATTTGGTAAAATTATTTGTATATCGTGTGGAATCATTGTCAAAGACAAACTTCGCTTGACTAGTTTTTATGGTCATGATGAAAAAATAGTATTGGAAGGATTTATAGAAATGCTTCAGTCTAAATATTTCTCGGCAGGCGTCATTCTTTGTGCGCACAATGGAAAGGAATTTGACTTTCCATATATGGCAAGAAAAATGTTAATCAACGGTTTAGAATTGCCAAACGCATTAAATATGCAAGGAAAAAAACCATGGGAAATTCCGCATTTGGACACGATGGAACTTTGGAAATTCGGGGATTACAAACATTACACATCATTGAATTTATTGGCCGCTGTATTTGGCGTTCCAACACCTAAAGATGATATTGACGGTTCACAAGTCGCTTCGGTTTATTACGAAGACAACGACTTAGAACGAATTAAAATCTACTGTGAAAAAGACGTTTTAACCGTGGCGCAAATCTTTCGGAAATTTAGAAATGAAGAACTTTTGGAAGTTGAATGATTAACTCAAATCCATTCCTTTTCCTTTATTCATTGTCACTTGCTTCCTCTTCCAGATCAAGAAGGTGGTTTAAAGTTAATTCGACACGTTCTACAGAGTTTCGGAACATTTTAATTACTTTGACCTTGTAATCTTTCAATTCTAATATGTCACCCGTTTTTAACTCTTTTTCATTAAAGGTTTCCGCCAAAAGCCCTGAAAGCGTATCGTAGTGATCACTTTCATCAAATCGATACGGCAATTGTCGGTTGATGTCAGAAAGGCTACTGTGTGCGTACACAGAATAAATTCCATCTTCTATTTTAACTACAATCGGATCTTCATTGTCGTACTCATCTTGAATTTCACCTACCAATTCTTCCAAAATATCTTCCATACTTACAATTCCCGTCAGTTCCCCAATTTCATTGGTTACAACCGCCATTTGGATTCGTTTTTTCTGGAATTGTTTCAATAGATTCTTGATTTTATAGCTTTCAGAAATAAACAAAGGTTTTCGTAAAATACTCAAAAAACTGGTTTCATCGGGCGACTCCAAGGTCAATCGAACCAAGTCTTTTGTATAAAGAATTCCTTTTATATTGTCTAATTCTTCTTCATAAACTGGATAACGGGAATATCCTTCGTTAATCGCGTAATCAATTGCATCCTTCACACTGGTCTGAATTTCCACTGCAGATACATTTTTCCGAAGGGTTTGAATATTACTTACTTTTCGGTCGTCGAATTCAAAAACATTCTGAATCAAATCTCTTTCGGTTTCTTCAATAGCTCCACCTTCTTGCGATTCGGTAATAATCATTTTCAACTCTTCTTCCGAATGGATTTCAGATCCGTGAATCGGTCGAATTCCTATCAAATGCAAAATAAAGTTAGCAAAACCATTCATTGCCCAAATAAGTGGTCTGAAAATACTGTAGAATACACGCAAAGGCCAAGCAATGGCGAAAGTGGTATTAACAGGATGACGAATCGCCATGGATTTAGGTGCTAATTCACCAAAAACGATGTGTAAAATAGTAATCACTGTAAATGATCCCCAAAGTGCGGTTGTACTTGCTATACTTGCCCATTCTGCCCCCTCCAAACCGAATAAGCCAAAGATTTTCAGGATGATGGGTGAAATTGCTCCTTCTCCAACCCATCCCAAACCAAGAGATGCCAGAGTAATTCCCAATTGAGTCGCTGCTAAATAAGCATCCAAATTGGTAACAATATTCTTAGAGGTTTTGGTTAAATTGGGATTTAAATCGGTTCGAATTTCAATCTGAGACATTCGAATTTTAACAATTGCAAATTCAGAAGCCACAAAAAAGGCGTTTAATAAAACCAAAGCAAAGGTTAAGATTAATTTCCAAACAGAAATTTCGGAAATTAAAGCACTACTTCCAGTAGCGATCAAAAAAGATAGTAAGGGGTCTGCGTCCATTTATAAATATTTACGAGGCAGATTTCATTTTAACTGTTTGAAAATCTGTAAATTACAAATACTTTTGATTGTGAAAGGAAATCTTCCAATTTAATCAAAAACCTCAAAGCAAAAATAAGTCTTTTTTGTTAAACTACAAATAGCTTATTTTTGTTTTAATTTCATCTAATTTAAATCACTTTGGACACACCTATTCTTGACATAAAAAACCTATCGCTTTCGTTTGGGAAAAATGAAATTTTGAAGAAGGTTTCCTTTCCGATTGAGAAGGGAAAAATAATTGGAATTGTCGGTGAATCGGGTAGTGGAAAATCGGTTACTGCGCTCGCTATAATGGGGCTTTTGACTAAGAATGCAAAAATTCAGTCGGATAGTAAAATTCTTTTTGAAACCAACGATAAAACCATTGATTTATTGGAATTATCTACAGATGAACATCGCCATTTTCGGGGCAATGAAATCAGTATGATTTTCCAAGAACCGATGACTTCTTTGAATCCAAGTCTTCGGTGTGGTCGTCAAGTGGAAGAAGTGATTTCGCTTCATTTAAAGTTAAATAAAGCAGAGGCAAAGAAAAGGGTTTTGGAATTGTTTGAAAAAACCTTATTGCCCAATCCCGAACGAATTTACAAAGCCTATCCGCACGAATTGTCAGGTGGACAACGGCAACGCGTAATGATTGCGATGGCGATTAGTTGCAATCCGAAAGTTTTAATTGCGGACGAGCCGACGACGGCATTGGACGTAACGGTTCAACGAGCGATTCTGGACTTGATTAAAAAGTTACAGAAAGAAGGAGATATGAGTTGTATTTTCATTTCCCATGATTTGGGAGTGATTGCAGAAATTTGTGATGAAGTGGTGGTGATGTACAAAGGAGAAGTGGTTGAACACGGGAATGCCAAAGAGATTTTTAATCATCCGAAAGAAAATTACACCAAAGGTTTGATTGCTTGTCGACCGCGTTTGGATGTGAGATATAAAGATTTGCCCACGATTTCAGATTACTTGGAAAATGAAAATTACCAAGCAGAAATATACAATTCCACCGAGAGAAATGCTTTTCATCAAACAATTTATACCCAAGAACCGATTTTGGAAGTAAAGAATCTATCGAAATATTTTTATTCGAAACCTTCTTTTTTTGGAAAGAATGAAGTTTCGGTGAAAGCGGTGGATGACATGAATTTCAAAGTGTATCCCGGCGAGACAATGGGATTGGTGGGAGAGTCTGGAAGTGGAAAAACGACCTTGAGTCGAACGGTTTTATTACTAGAAAGACCTACGGCAGGTGAAATTTTTTACAATGGAAAAGACATCACTCTTTTTTCGAAAACGGAAGTTCGAAAATTAAGAAAAGAAATTCAGATTATATTTCAGGATCCGTATTCGAGTTTAAATCCGCGAATGAATATCGCTGAAATCTTAACTTCGCCTATGGTGGTTCATTCGTTGGGAAAAAATCACAAAGAACGCATTCAAAAAGCCGGAGAATTGTTGGTGAAAGTAGGTCTTCAATCGTCGGATTTATCGAAATATCCGCATGAATTTTCGGGCGGACAACGTCAGCGAATTGGGATTGCCAGAGCTTTAGCGGTGGAACCAAAATTTATTATTTGTGATGAAAGTGTTTCGGCACTGGATGTGTCGGTTCAGGCCCAAGTTTTAAATTTACTGAACGATTTAAAAAATGAATTTGGATTGACGTATATTTTTATTTCCCATGATTTAGCGGTTGTAAAATACATGAGTGATCAATTGTTGGTGATGCAAAATGGAAAACAAATGGAATTGGATGATGCAGATGAAATTTATTCCAATCCAAAAACTACGTATACGCAAGAATTGATTGAAGCCATTCCGAAGTTGTAGAAAAAATTAGCAAAAAGAAATTTTGAAATAAAAAAAGCCTTGAATACAATCGTAATCAAGGCTTTAGAAAGTGGTGCCTCCAGGAATCGAACCAGGGACACAAGGATTTTCAGTCCTTTGCTCTACCAACTGAGCTAAGGCACCTTCTCTTTTGGGATTGCAAATATATAACAATTTTGGAATTGCCAAAACTTATTTTCGATTTGTGTGAAAATTCTTGATTTATCTGATTTTCGGGAAACTTTAATAGGACATTAACAGCTAAATGCAGGTTGGTTTTTTGCAATTAGCAATCTAATCCTCATATTTGCAACTTGAAAATATAAAAATACGCATGAAATTAAAAAGCGTTTCAACCTTTTTAGGTTTAATTTGTTTGTCGGCAGGACTAAGTGCACAAACTACTTCCGTTTCTTCTTATTCCGCTTTTGGTGCAGGAACCTTGCAATTTGATAGCAATATTGAGCAAGCCGGAATGGGTGGTTTGACTGTTTTATCCACAAACCCTTATTACGCATCGGGTAACTTTTTTAATCCCGCAACGAATAAGAACTTACGAGTAACATCTTTCGAATTTGGCACAACAACCAATATGAGTCAGTTCGACGATGGCCAAAATAAATCAAAGAAAAGCACCACTTTTATTTCATCCATGTCATTGGCATTTCCAGTAGGGCCGAAAGCAAGCGCTGGATTTGGTTTTCAGCCGTATTCATCCATTGGGTATGAGTTGGCGACATTAACTGAGAATGAAGATGTGAGATATGTGAAATCATTTGATGGGAATGGAGGTATTAACTCCTTTCATGTAATGGGTTCTTATACAGTAACACCTGAAATTTCTGTAGGTCTTCGTGCTAACTATTTATTTGGAGATATTGAAAGAACACAAACCATTCTTACCGAAGGATTGGCATTAAACACTGATTATAAATACAATGCGGATTTAAGTGGATTTCAATTTACAGCGGGTGGATATTATACAAAAACATTGGCAGATAAAAAGAAATTAGATGTTGGACTCACGTATACTTTGGGTTCAAATATCAATGCAACAATTGACGATGTGACCACGACCTATAATTTAATCAATATGGTTCCGGGAAATATAGATACCGTTCAGTACAAAAAGACGTATGGTGACATGAAACTCCCGCAAACAGTAGCGATAGGCGCTTCTTTACGTAAGGATTTACATTGGATGGTGGGAGCTCAATTGGATTGGGGTGATTGGGGAAATTACGCAATGAATGGGGAGAAAACTCCGTTTTATGATACTCGTGTTCGTGCTTCCGTAGGTGGTTTTTGGATTCCAAACTTCAACAGTTACAAGAGTTATTTTGACCGTGTGACCTATCGTGCCGGAGGTTATTTTGAACAAACCCCTTTGCGAATTGGTGATAATACGATTAACAAATACGGACTTACTTTAGGTTTAGGTTTACCGATTGGAAAAGACAGAGATGCTTCCATGTTGAATCTTTCCCTTGAATTAGGAAGTATGGGTTCTGCTAAAAACTCTGCAATCAAAGAAAACTTCGCCAATTTAAAAGTTGGATTCATATTGAACGATATATGGTTTAGAAAACGAATCATTGACTAATTAATTGATAATGGCACGTCTATCTTCCATTTGGACTTTGTTTTATAGAAAGAGGATGTTGCCGTTTTATCTTTTGGTATTTATTTTGGGTTGTACTCAGATTGAAGATGTTGATACGTCCGAACAAAAGAGAGATTTCCCAAGTCGAACTTTGATTAATGCGCATATTGTTTATAAAGATTCAGGGTTTGTGAAGATTAATTTACGTTCACCACTAATCGAAGAATATGCATTTATTGACTCCGCTTACACACAGTTCCCAAAAGGATTGGAAATGAATTTTTACACCAATAACATTGATTCTCCCGGTTATTTACGTGCGAATTGGGCGATAATGTATGAGTTGAAGGAATGGTATGAAGGTCGAGGCGATGTGAAAATCATCAGTGAAAAGGGAGATACCTTAAAAACACAAAAATTATTTTGGAATAAAAAAGAAAGAAGGGTATTCACATCCGATACCGTTTTTATTATTTCGAAATCAGGTGATTCACTTCAGGCGAATAACGGCTTGGAGGCAAAGGATGACCTAAGTGAATATACCCTATTTAATAATCAGGGTGTTAAGTTTTATGAAGAAGAAAAGCTTTAAATAAGTCAGAAATACACCTATTATATCAGTAAGTATGAAAAATCTTTCATTCAGATTTTCAAATTGATAGAATTATTGTAATTTCGCCAACTATAAAAAAACACAAGAACATGGCAATTTTAGGACAGATTCGTAAACAAACGGGCTTGTTGATCGTTGTAATCGGAGTGGCAATGCTAGCTTTTGTCGCCGGAGATTTATTCAGCGACAACTCAATTGTAAAGCAATTATTTACTGGAGACCCAAACGAAGTAGGGAATGTCAACGGCGAATCAATCACCTTGGTGGAATTCATCAATGCCCAAACCAACATGGGTAACAATCCAAATATGTCACAAACGCAGGTAAACCAACAAGTTTGGAATGCTTTGGTTTCTCAAAAACTAATTCAATCCCATGCGGAAAAAGCTGGATTGGAAGTGAGTGACAATGAAGTTTGGAGCTTTATGGCCCAACAATACGGAATGGGAAGTGCAGACGAGCTGAAAACGCAAGTCGGTCAAATCAAAAGTCAAATGGAGCAAGGTGTTCAAGGTGCCGGTCAGGCGTACCAAAACTTTTTGATGATGTTTGACAATGCCAGACCCAATATTTTGGCTCAAAAATACATGGATATGGTCAATATGGCGACACTTACGACCCATAAAGAAGCCCAATTCCAACAAGCGGCAAATATTCAAAACGCAAGTTTTGACTACGGATATGTTTCGTACGAAGATCTAAAGAAAAAATACAAAGTAGAAGTTACAGATAGTGAAATTACGGAATACGCAAAAAGATTTCCAAAATATTTCGAAAGTGATGCGACGGTAGATTTAAGCTATGTGTATTTTACTAACCAAGCTTCAACGGAAGATGAAAACAAAGCAAAAAATAGTTTGTCTAAATTATTGACACAGAGTATTTCAGTCGATGAAGTAAACAATATAACCGATACCATTCCTGCTTTTTCAGATGCAAAAGATGACTCGGCCTATGTTACTAAATATTCAGAAAAACCTTTTAATAGTCAGTTCATTACTCGAAAAGAGATTGAATCTTACAAAACACAATTGCCGGCAGAGTATTATGATTTCTTAATGACAGGTTCAGTCGGTCAGATTGCAGGACCTTTTAAAACAGGCGATGCGTATCAATTGGTGAAAATTTCAAAATCAAAAGAAATTGCAGATTCAATCAATTCAAGCCATATCTTGATTACATATCAAGGAACGCAAGTGGCAGCAAGTCAAGGAATAACTCGAACAAGAGAAGAAGCTCAAGCTTTAGCAGATCAAGTTCTAGCTGCAGCGAAAGCAAATCCAAATAGTTTTAAAACTTTGGTGAGTGAATATTCTGAAGATGCAGGAACCAAAGCGAAAGATGGGAATTTGGGTTACATGGCTCATAATTCGCAAGCATTGGTTGCTCCTTATATGCAGTTTTTGAATACCCATAAAAACGGTGAAATTGGAATTGCTGAATCCGAATTTGGATTCCATGTGATTAAAATTGACGGTGTAAAAAATACCGTAGGCTATCAATTCGCAAACATTGTAAAAGAAGTAAACCCTTCACAAACAACATCTGATAAGAATTTTGCGGATGCGCGAACCTTTGCACAAGAAGTTCAAGGAAAATCTTTGAATGAATTTGCAAATCTTGCAAAGGAAAAAGGATTCAATTACAATACCGCGGACAATATTACTCGATATACAACACGACCTTTGGTTGATGCTTCCACTGGATTTAGTACGGAAAAAGACAACGATATTTTGAGATGGGCATTCAGTAAAGACACCAAACCAGGAAGTACTTTCCTTTTCTCAACCGGAAATGAAGATCAAATCATTGTTTTTGTATCGGCTAAATATCCAAAAGGATTGGCGCCAGCAAAAATGCTTCGCGCAGATGTTGAGCCTATTTTGATTCAAGAAAAATTAGTGAAGGTGGTAAATGATGAATTGGGAGCTAATCCTTCGGTTGAAACTTTCGCATCTAAATTTGGAGCAGAAAGAGGAACGACTTCCACTACTTTCTTTGCAGCGCAATTGGGAGAGAAAGGAGCAGAGCCTAGAGTTGCAGGAGCAGCTTTTGGAATGAAGCCAGGAACGAATTCAAAAGCCATCCAAGGAAACTCAGGAGTGTATGTAATCAACTTGAAGACCATCGGTGAAAAACCAGATGTTCAAGACGCTACTTTCTTGATCCAACAATTGAGTCAAGGTCAACAACAGAAAATGAATCAGCAATTGATTCCTTCAATGATGATGTCTGCTGACATCAAAGACAGCCGTATGGACAAATTAGATAGACAACAGATGTAATTCTGTACTAAATAAATTTAAAGCCGGGAATCGAAAGATTTCCGGCTTTTTTTATGCTTCTTTCTAACTTGGTCTTCTAATGCCTTATTTTTGTAACTTTAATCAGAAATAAATGAAAAAATTATTCAAGAATAGGACTTTTGTAGTGTTGGCTTTGTTAGCACTCGTTTTATCGGCCTTTTTGGTTTGGGGAACATCGGAAACGGAAAAAACAATCGGCCTTGTTCCAATTCCTGAATTTAAAGCAAGTCAAATTCTGAAAACGGTTCATTTCGAAGAGGATTCGTTGGTGCAGGAAATTGTTACCGTTACCTATGATTTTGAAACCCTAGACATTACAAATTACATTCTAATTAAATTCCGGAATTCAACTAGGAGTTTAAACGAATTGTTTGATTCCCAGAAATTTACATCTAATTCTTCTTTTTCTCAAAATGTGTTTGGAGTAAAAGTTTGGGATTATCACAGTCAATCCAATGAAATTGACTTTAAATACAATTATACCCATCCTCCGATTTCTGAAAAAGAATTATCCGACACGGTTTTAATTCAGCGGTTTGATGAAATCGATGAGAAAATTCAAGTATCATTAACGTCCGAACATACAGTAGATTTGGAATATTCCATCCAAAAAAACTTTCTTCCTACGTTTGTGTTTTACAAAAGAAATACGAATTTGTTCCTTATCATAGCGTATAGACTGAATGACACAGAAAACAAATGGGTTACAGATGAAGAATTAGAAAAGACATTGTATCTTTTAGTGAAGAATTGGGGAGTATATGAGAAGCGCTAATCGTGGATGTTTCATTTCATAGCTTTAAAACTCTTAACCTAAAAACTCCATTACTTTGCTAAAAAACATTTTCGGATTTTCTGCATGCAACCAATGACCCGCATTGGGAATAGTTTTAATTTCAGCCAATGGGAAATGCTTTTTAATTAACTCAAAATCTTCATCTAAAATATAATTTGATTTTTCACCTCGAATAAACAAAGTAGGCTTTTCAAAAACTCCGTCGGTTAAATCTTCACTTACCATTTCACTGTAATCTTCGGTCAACACTTTCAAGTTGAGACGAAAACCATATTTTCCATTGTCTTGAATATACATATTTTTTAGAAGAAATTGACGAACTCCGAATTCAGGAATGGATTGTTTCAAAACCTTATCCGCATCTGAACGTTTTTCAATCGTATCAAAATCGATGGAGTTTAAAGCGTCAAAAAGTTCTTCATGATGAGGTGGATAGGCTTTGGGAGCCATATCTGCTACAATTAATTTCTCCAAACGCTCTGGATATTTATACGAAAACTCCATGACTACCCGTCCGCCAAGAGAATGTCCCAGAAGAAAACAGGTATTGATATTGTGATAATCCATGTAATTCAGAATATCGTTCGTCATCGCTTTAAAACTCATATCATCTGAATGGAAACTACGTCCGTGATTACGTAAATCGATGGCGTGAACGGTATATTTTTCCGCAAATTCTCGGGCAAGTGTACCAAAATTATCAGATTGGCCAAAAAGTCCATGAAATATCAAAAGATGTTGCGCGTGATCGCCGGTGATTTTACTATGTAGGATTGTGCTCATAAGAGATAGATTTTAAATGTGAATTTTATTTTCTATTTGCTAATTCAATACGTTTTAAATACGCTTGAATTGTATTTTCAAGTCCCATATAAATCGATTCTGAAATCAACGCATGACCGATTGAAACTTCGTCAATTTCTGGGATTTGTTCTATAAAGTACTGCAAATTATCCAAACTCAAATCGTGGCCCGCATTTAACTTCAAACCCGCTTCCAATGCCAATCGAGCACATTCTTTGTAAGCTTCAATTCCATTGAGATTTCCTTTGGCATATTCCACCGCAAAACTTTCAGTATACAATTCAATTCGATCAGTTCCTGTTGCAGCTGCAGATTCGACTAAATTGGGATTCGGATCCAAGAAAATAGAGGTTCGAATTCCATTTCGTTTAAATTCTGAAATCACATCTGTCAGATAATCTTGGTGTTTGATCGTATCCCATCCAGCATTGGAAGTGATTGCGTCTTCTGCATCGGGAACCAAAGTCACTTGTTCGGGCTTTAATTCCAAAACCAAATTCATGAAACTCTCTACTGGATTTCCTTCGATGTTGAACTCCGTCGTAACGACTTCCTTTAAATCGTAGGCATCTTGGTACCGAATATGTCGCTCGTCTGGTCGTGGATGAATGGTAATTCCTTGTGCGCCAAATAGTTCTGCTTTGATTGCAGCTTCTACTACATTCGGCATATTTCCACCACGTGCATTTCGTAGGGTAGCGATTTTATTGATATTTACACTTAGTTTTGTCATAATTGTGGGATGTTAAAAAGGTTGAGAAACTTCCAATCCAAACTCTTTGCTCGCTGTAATTAGGTGGTCAAAGATATCGGCTTGAATTTGTTCATACATTAAAAATTCGGAATCTTTGGTGTAGCAATATACTTCCAAAGGCATTCCTTGCGTAGTCAATTCCAATTGACGCACGACTAAATAATCGTCCTGGGAAATGTCTTTTCGACTCTGTAAATACTTTAAGGCATAGACTCGAAACATACCAATATTCGTCAATTGTCTTCCGTTGATGATTTGATTTCGGTTTTTTAAATGCGCATTGGCTTCCGCTATTTCCTTCTTTTTGCCTTTAATATAATCGGAAAGTAAGTCAAATTCTTCAAATTTAGCCAACATTTCGTTGTCACAAAATCGAAAGGAGTTCACATTAAATACAATGGGTCGTTGAATCATTCGCGTTCCGGTTTGCTCCATCCAGGAATGATTGGTGATTTCCGAAGCAATCAAATCATAGGTTGGGATCGTAGAAACGGATTTGTCGAATTTTTCAATTTTAGTTACCGTTAAGTTAATTTCTTTTACAATTCCTTCCACATTGTATTTGGATGCTGATATCCAATCTCCAATTTTAATGGTTTTCGACGTAGCGATTTGTAAACCGGAAATGAAACCCAATATTGAATCCCGGAAAATCAATAAAACTACCGCTGTTAAAGCTCCTAAAACTGTGAATATTTGCGAAAGAGGAACATCGATTAAGGTTGCAATAAAGGTTAAAAACCCAAAGAAGGCAACAAATATCTTGATCAGCTGTCCAAATGTTCGTACACCTACTTTGGTGTGGCTGTCGTTGTTGTCATTGATTGAAATGATAGCGTCAATCACTCTGAAAATAAAGAGAATGATTAATATGATAATTAGCAAATCAATAAAACGATCGGTGAATTTATCGATTCCATGGTATCTTTGAAATACATACGGATTAACTGAACTTAAAATGTACACACTAAAAAAGTGAATCAAAGTTCTGAAAACCTTGTGCGCATAAAACTCTTTCACCCAATTAATTCGAGAGTATTTAGCCATCAAACCAAATATTCTCCCAAAAACTTTTTGAAGAATAAAGTCAAATAAAACCAAGAGCAAAACCCACGTTAAAACTTCAATCGTGGGTAAAAAAGCTTTGTTTATCAAATCCCCAAAAACTTCTTTAATCTGCTTCCTGACTATTTTAGCAAAGTCAGCAAGATACTTGTTGGTATATATTTGAGTGGGTGTTTCGAGCACTGAATTTATTTTTGTGCAAAGTTAGTTAAACTGATGCGGATTGTTTCTACATTTAAAAAGAAACGTATATTTACTTTATGGATGAATCGGTAATTCAAGTGCTATTTTTAGTTGTTATGTTTGTTGGAGTTTTGGGTGCGATTTTACCCGTATTACCGGGTGCTCCGATTACTTTTGGCGCTTTAATCACCGCTAAATTTCTACAGTTTTCGGATTTGAATTGGTGGCTTATCGTGATTTTTGGTGGCTTGACCCTCCTCGGAGTTCTTCTGGATTATCTCATTCCCATTGTCGCCACCAAAAAGATGGGAGGAAGTAAATACGGCATCGTAGGAATGATTTTGGGATTAATTATTGGAATTATTTTTGCGCCGTTTGGCTTTGTATCCATCATCATCAGTCCTTTTTTAGGCGCCTTGATTGGAGAGTTAATCTACGATACCAAAAATCATAAACGCGCCTTAACAGCTGCATTGGGCTCCGTAGTTGGATATGCATTGACCAGTAGTTATGGTTTATTGCTTAGTTTGAGCATGTTTGCGGTTTACTTATTTTATGATGTATTAAATTAAAACAATTCCAAAGAGGTTGCGCCACTTTCCAATTCCAATAAGAATTTTTTTCGCTCCAATCCGCCTGCGTAACCTGTCAAACTTCCATTTTTCCCGATAACACGATGACAAGGAATAAGAATAGCAATTGGATTTTTTCCATTGGCAGAAGCAGCAGCCCGAATAACTTGGGGGTTTCCCAATCGATTGGCTATTTCTTGGTATGAAACCGTTTTTCCAAACGGTATTTTCTGTAATTCCATCCATACTTGTTTTTGAAAATCGGTTCCTTGCGGATGAAGATCAATAGTAAAGGTCCATTTTCGATGAAGGAAGTAATCGTCAAGTTGTTTATTTAATACTGAATAGAGCTTAGGAAGACTGTCAGAAACTTCAGGTTCGCTTATACAGAAAGCAATAGAGGTAATAGTTGACTCATTTCCATCAATCTTTAGCCAACCTTTTCTTGTTAAATATTTCGATGTAAAGTTCATCATTTCAAATATTTGTTTTATATTTGCATCGAATTTAAGGAGAAAATGTATGAAAGAGAGCCATAAGCTCTCTTTTTTGTTCAACATGAATCAGGAAGAAGTAAAACAACGAATAGACGAAGCGATTTTGGAAAATCCTTCGTTGTTTTTGGTGGAGTGGAAAATCTCGGCCGATAATGCGATTGAAGTTTTGGTCGATGGCGATGAGGGAGTAACGATTGATGAAATCGTGCGAATCAGCCGCCATATTGAACATAATTTGGATCGAGAAGAGTATGACTTTTCATTGAATGTAGCCACAGCGGGCGTAGGAAATCATTTGGTTTTACCAAGACAATATAAGAAGAATATCGGTCGCAGTTTAAAAGTTACAAAAATAGAAGGTGGAAAGGATTTAGAAGGCGAATTGGTTTCAGCAGATGAAGAATCCATCGTTTTAAAGTGGAGTGTGCGCGAACCGAAGCCAGTAGGAAAAGGGAAGCATACCGTTGAGAAAGAAGAAAAAATTGAATACAAAGAAATAAAAAAGGCAATAGTCAAAGTTATCTTTTAAAAATAGAAGGGAATATGGACAATATAGCATTGATAGAATCATTTATTGATTTTAAAGACGAGAAAAATATAGATAGAATTACTTTGATGGCGATTTTGGAAGAATCACTTCAGGGAGTTTTAAGAAAGAAATACGGATCGGATGACAATTTTAACATCATTGTGAATCCAGACAAGGGAGACCTTGAGATTTGGCATAACCGAATTGTGGTAGCTGATGGAATGGCAGAGGATGATAGTGCAGAAATTGAATTATCGGTAGCTCGAAAAATTGAACCCGATTTTGAAATTGGTGAAGAAGTTTCTGAGTCCGTTTCAGTTGCTGATTTGGGACGAAGAGCTATTTTAGCTTTACGTCAGAATTTGGTGGCGAAGGTAATGGAGCATGACAACGCAAATCTGTACGAACGTTTCAGAGAGATGGAAGGCGAAATCGTTACAGGTGAAGTTCACCACATACGTCAGAAACACATCATTATAATGGATGATGATCAGAATGAGATGATCTTGCCAAGAGAAAATCAAATTCCCTCGGACTTCTTCCGTAAAGGAGAATCGGTTCGTGCGGTAGTTGAGGAAGTAAAATTAAAGGGAATCAAACCACAGATTATGTTGTCGAGATCTTCCCCTAAATTTTTGGAAAAATTATTTGAACAAGAAATTCCGGAAATTTTCGATGGAATCATTACCATCAAAGGAGTGGTGCGAATTCCAGGTGAAAAAGCAAAAGTAGCCGTAGAATCCTATGATGACCGAATCGATCCCGTGGGAGCGTGCGTAGGTATGAAAGGTTCAAGAATTCATTCCATCGTTCGTGAATTGAGAAATGAAAATATTGATGTAATTAATTACACCAATAATTTACACCTATATGTAGCCCGAACATTAAGTCCCGCAAAGATAACCCGAATGGAAATCGATGAGGAAAATGGAAAGATTGCAGTATATGTAAAACCCGAAGAAGTTTCAAAAGCAATTGGAAAAGGAGGACATAATGTTCGTTTGGCAGGAAAACTGTTAGGAATGGAAATTGATGTGTTTAGAGATATTCCTCAAGATGAAGACGTTGAACTGTCCGAATTCGCAGATGAAATCGCTCCATGGGTAATTGAAACCTTCCGTAAAATCGGACTAGATACGGCTCGTAGCATCTTGGAGCAGGATCTTGCAGACCTTATATCCCGAACTGATTTAGAAGAAGAAACAGTTCTTGACGTAATTAGAATCCTCAACGAAGAAATGGAGGATTGAGAACTTTGAAATAATATAAAGTGTACTAAGTTTAGAATTAGTACATTTGCAAACTGAAAAATCCAAATCAATATATGTCGGAAACGATAAGATTAAATAAAGTATTAAAGGAATTGAACATCTCGATGGATCGAGCTGTCGATTTTTTGAGTGGAAAAGACATTCAAATTGAACGTTCACCCAACACAAAAATCGATAAAAATACCTATTCTATTTTAACGAAAGAATTCCAATCAGACGCAGACCAAAAGGCAGCTTCTGAAGAGGTAATAATTAATAAAATACCCGAAAGAAAACCGGAGGCTCCTAGGAGTGAGGAAGTAGAGGTTGAACCCAAAGAGGAAGTGAAAGCTGCCCCTGAAGTTAAGCCTGTTGCTGAAACCAAACCAGAGGTCAAAGAAGTAGAAGCTAAACCAGCGGCGCCGTTTACAACGCGTGTTGAATTGGAAGGCCCTACAATGGTTGGGAAAATTGATTTGGATAAACTAAATAAGCCGCAAGCCAAGAAAGAGGAACCTGCAAAGGAAACCAAAGTGGAAGAAAAGCCTGAAGTGAAAGCCGAGGAAAAACCGGAAGTAAAAGCAGAGGAAAAACCCAAAGCGAAGACAGAAGATAAGCCCGAAGTAAAAGCGGAGGTTAAAAAAGAAGAAAAACCCACTGAAAAGTCCGAAGTGAAAACAGAGGCCAAACCAGAGGTAAAGGCAGAGAGCAAAGTTGAAAAGCCAGCGGTTAAAGCGGAACAACCAAAAGCTGCGGCCAAGAAAGAAGAAGCACCTGCAACTCCCGAGTCGGAAGAGCCTGTGAAAATAGAAACGGTTTATCAGAAATTGGATGGACCTAACTTTACAGGTAAAAAGCTTGACTTGTCAGAATTTGATAAAGACAAAAAATTAGCAGAAGACCGAAAAGAGAAACAAAAGCAGGAAAAAGAAAAGAAAAAGAAAAGAAAGAGAATCCGTAAAGATGTGAAATTGGATCCGGCAAAACCATCTCAAGCTGGAGGTGGAGGGGTTGGACGTCCAATTCAACCTCGTGCCGCGGGTGGTAATAGACGTGGCCCTGTGGTGAGAAAACAAACGACAGAGTTAACCGAAGAACAAGTTTCAAAACAGATCAAGGAAACGCTTGAAAAGTTAACCAACAAAGGAGTTAAATCCCGATCGGCCAAGCACAGAAGAGACAAACGGAAAGAAAGACGTGAGTACGAAGCGCAGGAAATGGAAGCGCAAGAAACAGATAAGTCATTAACAGTAAACGAATTCGTAACTGTAAATGAATTGGCTAGTTTAATGGATGTTGCCGTAACCGATGTTATTTCAGCTTGTATGTCGTTAGGAATCATGGTAACCATGAACCAACGATTGGAAGCAGATACCATTCAATTGGTAGCCGATGACTTTGGATTTGAAGTTGTCTTTAGCAATGCGGAAGAGGAATTAGATATTGAAGAAGAAATTGAAGATAATCCGGAAGATTTAGTTAGCCGAGCGCCTATTGTTACCGTTATGGGGCATGTGGATCACGGTAAAACTTCCCTTTTGGACTATATACGTAAAGCCAATGTGATCGCCGGTGAATCGGGAGGGATTACCCAGCATATTGGTGCATACAATGTCAAACTAGAAAACGGGCAAAGAATTACCTTTTTAGATACGCCGGGTCACGAAGCTTTTACAGCGATGCGTGCCAGGGGAGCTCAGGTAACTGACATTGCGATTATTGTAATTGCAGCGGATGACCAAGTGATGCCTCAAACAAGAGAAGCAATCAGTCACGCGCAAGCAGCCGAAGTGCCGATTATTTTCGCAATTAATAAAATTGATAAACCTACATCCAATCCAGAAAAGGTAAAAGAACAACTGGCAACCATGAATTTATTGGTTGAAGATTGGGGAGGATCGATACAATCGCAAGACATTTCAGCCAAACAAGGTTTGAATGTTGCTGAATTACTTGAAAAAGTATTATTGGAAGCTGAAGTTTTAGAATTGAAAGCCAATCCAAAACGTTTGGGAACAGGAACCGTAGTAGAAGCTTCTCTAGACAAAGGTCGAGGATATGTTTCTACCGTATTGGTTCAGGCCGGAACACTTCGCGTAGGTGATTACGTGGTTGCAGGAAGCAACCATGGTAATGTACGTGCTTTGTTAGATGAAAGAGGTAGACGTGTAGAAGAAGCAGGACCTTCTTCACCGGTAACCGTTCTGGGATTAAATGGAGCGCCCACTGCTGGAGATAAATTCCGTGTATTTGAAGATGAGCATGAAGCCAAACAAGTGGCGAATAAGAGAGAGCAACTTCAAAGAGAGCAAACCATTCGTACCCAGAAACACATTACTTTGGACGAAATAGGTCGTCGAATTGCATTGGGTGACTTTAAGGAATTAAATATAATCTTGAAAGGAGACGTGGATGGATCGGTTGAAGCATTGACGGATTCCCTACAAAAATTATCGACCGAAGAGATTCATATTAATATACTTCACAAAGGAGTGGGGCAAATTACCGAATCTGACGTATTGTTAGCAAGTGCATCGGATGCGATTGTAATTGGATTTAACGTTCGACCGGGAGCTTCTGCCAAAGAAGTGGCCGATCGTGAGGAAATTGAAATTAGAAATTATTCGATTATTTATGACGCCATTAATGATGTAAAAGAAGCGATGGAAGGAATGTTGTCACCGGAATTGAAGGAACAAGTGACTGGAAATATCGAAGTGCGAGAAACCTTCAAAGTTTCAAAAGTGGGAACAATTGCGGGCTGTATGGTGTTGGATGGGAAAGTTACCCGAAACTCTAAAGTTCGATTAATTCGTGACGGTGTAGTAATTCACGATGGTGAACTTGCAAGTTTGAAACGATTCAAAGACGACGTTCGAGAAGTAACCAAAGGCTACGAATGTGGGTTGAATTTAAAGAATTACAACGATATTCAAGTAGGTGACATTATTGAAGCGTATGAAACGGTTGAAGTTCGAAAGAAACTAAAATAAAACAAGATGTTAATATTACAAAAGACCAATCTTCGGGAAGATTGGTCTTTTTTTTGTTTAGAATTGCTCTAAGCTCGCATTTGCTCTTATTTTAAAGCAAGTTAAAATTTAAATAAATTTGGAATTCTTAATAAAATGTTACACTTTTGCAAGGATAATGTTATAAAAAAATAAGTATGAGGACAAAATTTGCATTTTTAAGTGCACTTTTCCTGCTCTTTGTTGGGCAGGCAATTTTTGCTCAGGTTACTGGTACGGTTTCGGACGATTTTGGTCCATTAGCTGATGCTGAAGTAACGGTGAGAGGAGGAAATGAATCTACCTACACAGATGATAATGGTAGATTTACTATTGACGCAAATGTTGGAGACGTAATTGTAGTTACAGACGCTATGAATACGGCCCAAGATTTCAAGGTAACAAAACTGAATATGGGCGCTCTAAAATTTGGAGGCGCAGCAGTTGAATTAGACGTTATTACCGTAACAGGTAGTGTATTTGATCCAACTTCAAACTCAGTTTCAGGAGTTACTATTATTGACCAAAAAGCAATTGAATCGCTTACACCATCTATGTCAGTTGACCAGATGTTGGCGGGTAAGGTTGCAGGTCTTAACTCAGTTGGTCAACAAGGAGGTGCTCCTGGAGGGATGGCTAACGTGATTGTGCGTGGGGCTTTAGGTCTTGGTGGAGGTGTTAAGTCACCATTGTATGTTGTAAACGGTTCTTATTTGAGCTGGGATGACGTTAACTCAATTAACCCGAATGATATTGAATCAATCGAAGTATTGAAGGAAGCTGCAAAATTAGCAGTATTCGGTTCTCGTGGTGCAAACGGGGTTGTTGTGATTAAAACAAAATCAGCAAGAAAAGGACAGTCAGTTATTAACTATAAAACCAGTATTGGTTATTCTGAGTTAATGAAATTGCCAAACTTTAAAGTGATGAATTCATCTCAATTGTTAAATTTTGAAAATCAATTGGCAAACTTTGTTGATCACAATGGAAATCCAATCAATGGTTTAGGAATTGTAAGAACTCCAGAGCAAATTGCTGAAATGAGCAAGGTGGATACAAATTGGGAAGATGAATTTACAAAAGGTGGATATTTAGTTTCGCATTATTTATCGATTACAACCGGAGGTGAAAATGCAGCATCGAACTTCTCAGTGGGTTATGATAGTAACGCAGGAAATATTATTCATTATAAAGGATTTGAAAGAATCACTTCTAACTTCAACACCAATGTTGCAGTAAATGATAAATTTAACTACGGTTTGAATATTTCAGGATCTTATACAACACGTGATAACCCACGTGACCGTTACAATGCGCAGAGTCCATTCTATAGTATTTTGAATAACAGACCGTATTCTACGGTTTATGTGATGGATGCTGATGGAAATCCTGTTTTGGATGCTTATGGTGATCCTAAATACAATACAGCAGTTAACAGTACAAGTTACGCAGCTTTGGATGAAATGAAATATACCAATACTGAAAACAGAAACTTTAGATTATTTGGATCTGGATTTATGGCATTGGAGTTATTTAAGAATGTAACTGCACGTACTACTTTTGGTGGTACTTATGACAGAACGCAAAATGAATCATTCGGACAGCCTCGTGCTATTTTAGCAGGACTTTTAGGTTACGATGGTTGGAAATGGGACTCTAGTTCTGACAGATTGGATTACAACTGGAGAAATGAAGTTTCGTATGTAAATTCATGGGGTCAACACTCTTTGAAAGCAACTGCGGCTTCTGAATATATTAACGAGAGTAACTACTATAGTATGATTGAATCTCGTGGATATCCAAACAACATCCAAGATGTACAAATCTTAGGAACTGTATTGCCAGATGATACCTATACAAATCGTTGGGAAATTTCAAGATTTGGATACTTAGGTATTGCAAACTATGACTTCGGTAAAAAATACTTTGTTGATGGTTACATCCGTAGAGATGGAAGTTCATTGGCAGGTTTAGATAACATGTATGGAACTTTCTGGGGTGCTGCTTTGGCATGGGATGTTGCTAAAGAAAACTTTATCAGCTCTCAACCTTGGATTGACACTTTCAGACTTTCTGCATCGTATGGTGAAGGAGGAGATGATGGAGGTTTAAGTAGATACTCTAACATTTTGAAAATTATTCAAGGTAACCATTTAGGTAATCCTTATTCTTATGTTAGTACTACTGTTCCAGACAGACAAGCTACATGGGAGAAAAACAGAAAACTAAATTTAGGTTTGGACTTCGGATTCTTCAAGAAAAGATTAACCGGTAGTTTTGCTTTCTTTAATGACTTGAGAACAGATTTCTTATTTACAGATTATCTAGCTCCAGAAGTTGGTTCTCCAAACGTAACTATTAATTCAGGTGAATTACAAAATCAAGGAATTGAGTTATCGTTGAACTACGATTTGGTTAGAAGTCAGAAAGGTTTGAATGTTTCTATTTACGGAAACGTAACCAATATTGATTACAAAATCAATGCATTAAGTGGAGAAGACACAGAAATTTTCCCAGGTGGAACTTTTGAATCAATGATCCATAGAGTAGGTGAAACTCCATATTCTTTCTATATGGTACGTTACCATGGAGTTGATTCTGCTACAGGTGAAGCTTTGTACTTAGATATTGATGGGAATGTTACCAATGTTTATAGAGCGGAAGATGCTGTTCTTTTAGATAAATCCCCACTTCCAACATTATTTGGAGGATTCGGTTTATCTGCTGATTACAAAGGATTCAACATTAGAGCTGATTTTAACTATTCATCAGGAGCCTATATGTATAACAACACATATTTCGACTTAATGAATTTAGCACCAGCATCTATGAATGGAAACTTCAATGTTGACGCAGTTAACTACTGGCAAAATCCAGGAGACACTAACGTATGGCAAGCGCCTTCTGCTGAAGGGTTGAGATACAGTGACTTGTTCTTACAGAAGAGTGATTATATTTTATTCAGAAGTTTAGAATTAGGTTATTCATTCAACAAACAATTGTTTGAGCGTTTACCTATCAAAGGATTTAGAGTTTTCACTCAAGTTCAGAACTTAGCGATTTGGACAGACTATAAAGGTAACCCAGTTATTGGTACTGGTTCAAGTGAAAGTAGTGGAGTGAATAGTGCTGGTTATGTATCAGGTGCATTTACAGCTTGGTCATACCCATTATCAAGAGTTTTCACTTTCGGTGTTAACCTAACATTTTAATTGAAATAAAGATGAAGAAATTTTTTAAATATTTATTCGTAACATCATTGGCTATAACTTTTATAAGTTGTGAAGATGAAGATCTAGAACAATTGCCTCCAGGGGATGCAATTTATGAGTATTACTTTCAATCTCCTGCTGAATTTGAATCAGCTATTAGAGGTGTTTATATGTCTTTCTTTTCGAGCGGGTTCTATACAGACTATGCTGGAATTGTAGGAGTAGGTGATATTCTAGCGGACAACGTAATTACGAACCCATCAGGGAGAGGAACTTTGGTTTTTGGTTACAACTGGCAATATGACTCAGGATATGGTGCGCCAACTGGAATTTATTCAGGAGCTTACCAAATGATAACAAGAGCGAACTCGATTTTAGCTAATATTGATAATATTGATGATGCAGATTTTCCAGATAAGGCACGAATTAGAGCTGAAGCGTTAGCTTTGAGAGGATTTGCTCACTTTGAAGTAGCTAAAAATTATGTGAAAATACCTACTCAATCTGCAGATGCAAATTCTTTTGTGGGTATTCCTTACGTAACTGAGTATGATCCATATTTGGAGCCGGCTCGTGAAGCCTCTGTTGCTGATGTTTACACAAAGATTATCGCAGACTTGGAAGAGGCTCTTCCAAACATCCCTGCCTCAGCTGAAAGTAAATTCAGATTGAATCAAAACTCAATGAAAGGATTGATGAGTCGTGTTTATTTATTCAACGGTCAATATGACAAAGTGATTCAATACGCAACTCCAGTTGTTGCTGCTGTAGCTCCAGCTCCAAAAGCAAATCTTAAAAACTTATGGAGATCCAATGCAGATGACGGTGTTTTATTTGAGGTATTGGCAAGTGCAAGTAACGTTGCAATTGGAATCAACTATAGTCAAGGTACAGGACCAACTATGGTCGTGGAATATGCAGTGGACAAAGCTTTCTTTGAATTGTTTGATGGAGTAACTGAAAAAGAGCGTTTAGAAGCTTCTGTTCGATTGAATACAGCAATTAACATGTACACTGTAAACAGATACATGCAAAGTGCTATTAGCTTTGGAATTCATAACGGACGTTACTTAAGAGTAGAAGAAGTTATTTTGAATCTTGCTGAAGCTCAGTATTTGGATCCAAACACACCACAATCTGCTGCTTTGACAACGCTTAACATCTTAAGAGATGCTCGTTATTCAACCTATGCAGGTGGTGAAACAGGAGATGCTTTGTTTGATGCTATCCAATTGGAAAGAAGAAAAGAATTGTGTTTCGAAGGTGACCGTTGGTATACCCTGAAACGTTTACAAAACGTAGCAGGTATTCCTAGTCATCATACACAAGGTGTTGTTCGTTCAGGAAATGGACAATTGGCAGATGGTTCAGGAACAACTCCATTGAAATTGACCTTAGCACCAGGTGCTAGAGAATGGCAATTCCCTGTTACTCAAACGCACTTGATTCGTAACTCGAACATGACGCAAACCCCAGATTATTAATCATATGGATTAAAACATATTTACGAAACCCACTCTTTTGAGTGGGTTTTTTTTGTGCATTGAATTTTTATTTAACTTTGCACAAATGAATCCCAATTTATGAAGCAGTTTTTGAGCCTTGTGCTTTTTATAATGATGGTCGGAAATCTCTTCGCGCAAATCATTTCTCCGTATGAGGATTCAAAAGCAATCCAAGACTCTTTGCAAGAACTTAGCATACGGCAGGTAGCTTCAGATACGCTCAAAGTGCATCGACCCGTGATTTCAGATTATAAATTCTGGAGAGAAGGAGATTTGAATCCTACGGAAATCGATACAACCTTAACGATTCAAAATCTCTATACACAGAATTTTACCCAAAAAGATGTCTTTGGAAAGATGTATTTTCCCAATTTCGGTCAAACTTTCAACCCCTTAGAATTCCAAAAAAGTAAATTCCGATTGGAACTTCTTCCCCAAGGAAAATCTTTTAATTACCTCTATCCCGAAGATATTAAGTATTACGATGTAAAGACGCCGATGACCGAGTTTGTATTCGAGAATGGACTGAGAGAAGGCCAGTACTTGTCCACAACCTTCGCGCACAACCTAAGCCCCCAATTTAACTATTCCGTTCGTTACCGTGGCTTACGATCGGTCGGACGCTATCTAAATAGTTTAGCAGCCAACAACGCATTCATTGCAAGTGTGAATTACAAATCAAAAAATGAACGAATTAAATTTTGGTCGCACTTTGCTTCTCAGAATATTGACAATGAAGAAAATGCAGGTATTAAAGATTTGAACCAATTTGTGAATGACAAAGAGTTGCAAACTACCAACCGTCAAAATATAGCTGTTAACTTAAATTCTGCTTATACCGAATACGATTCCCGACGTTTTCATCTCGGAGCATCGTACCGACTATTTGGAAAGGAGGAATCCTATTCGATTCAAACAGGAACCCCTTTGTTATTCAAGAATGTTTTTAGTTACGAGAAACAAAAGTACTTCTACGGTGAGAATAGAGACGAGGTTTATTTTCCTAGTCCCGTTTTTACAAACCTTTCTCGTCGAAATCTAAAGAGTTTTGAAACCCTTCAAAATACATCGACCATTGAATTCAAGTGGGGAAATAATCTCTTGGTAGAAGCGGGTGTTCGGTATGAAAATGTAAAACTTTATACCGGTGAGGAATTTTCCCAAGGTTTAATCCATCTTCCCGCTCAAATCGACGATCATTTAATCGGTGGAATTGGACGACTTTATTTTGATTGGAATGACCGAATTCAAGTAAATGCAAATGCTGAATTCAAATCGGGTGAAGTATTTAAAAGTCAATATCAAATTCATGGAGAAGTAGATATTCAACCTATTGGTGGATATCACATAGTTGCAGGAGCTTCATTGGAATCAACCTTCCCTTCCCTGAATTTATTCTACAATCAAAGTTTTTACAAGGATTATAACTACTACAATTATAGTTTCGAAAATACCAATACACAAAGTCTATTTGGAAGAATCGATCTTGATAAATTAAATACAGACGTCGAAGCAAGAATTTACAATATTGATAATTTTGTATACGTCGGTTCTGACTTTCGTCCTCAACAATTGAACGGAAATGTTTCGCTTTTTCAAATCAAAGCAAACAACCTTTTATCCTATCGCAAATTCCATTTGAGAACAACGGTTGAATACCAGAAAGTAACTCAGAATGCCGAATTTTTACCTCTTCCAGAAGTAATTGCGAGAGCTTCATTGTATTGGCAAGGAAAAGTTTTCGACAACAAGGCGGAAGTTCAAATTGGGTTCAATGCGAATTATTTCACCGAATTTGAATCCCGGGAATTCTTTCCAATTCTCAATGAATTCATGTTACAGCGAAACCATTCCGACTATGGCATCCAAAAAATTGGTGGTTTCCCAATGCTTGATTTCTTTATGAATATGAAAGTTCAACGAATGAATATCTTTTTAAGAGCCGATCATTTCAATACTTTCTGGGGAAAAAATAACTACTACAGCGCACCGTTTACTCCGTTTCGAGATTTTAAATTTCAAATCGGTGTAAAATGGTATTTGTTTACCTAATCCTTCTTTCTTTTTCCTATTTATTTTGATTAACTTTAAGGTCTAAAAACTTAAACCTAAGTGCCTTATGAAATATGTTCAAAAATCAATCAAAAATTGGGCGCTGGATGACCGACCGCGTGAGAAAATGATGTTGAAGGGGTACCGCACTTTGTCTGACTCAGAACTACTTGCTATCATTATGGGAAGCGGATCCCGAGAAGTTTCTGCTGTGGATTTAGCAAAACAAATCTTGGATTCAGTAGGTAACAATTGGAATAATTTGGCGAAATTAACGGTTGCTGATTTATGTAAATTCAAAGGAATTGGCGAAGCCAAATCAATCAGTATCATCACAGCTTTGGAAATTGGACGAAGAAGAGCCGCTCAGTCCTTACCCGAACGACCGAAAATCACGACGAGTCACGATGTTTTTAACTTGATGCATGGCTTACTTTGTGATTTGGAAGTGGAAGAATTTTGGGTTTTGTTTTTAAATGCTCAAAATGCGGTTACCAAAAAGAAACAAACCAGTCTGGGCGGGATTAATTATACGCCCGTGGATTTACGAGTGATTTTCAAAGATGCCATCGAAGAAATGTCGACCGCGATTATATTGGTTCACAACCATCCATCTGGAAATTTAGAACCAAGTCTGGCGGATAAGAAGTTGACTCAGAAAATCAAAGACGGTGCGGAATTGCTTGATATAAATTTAGTGGATCATTTGATTATAACTCAAAAATCGTACTTTAGCTTTGCCGATGAAGGAATTCTATAAATTCCTTTTAGAATTAGCGTGTATCCTATGCAGAAATTATTGATTTTTACACCCAAATTAAATACGAGAATTCAATATATCTTTGACTTTATACTCAAAGACTTTTCAGGATTGAATTTTGAATTCACAACGAACAGTCAGTTTTTTGAAGCGTCTGATGCACAAAGAATTAATTACTCTGACCAACCTTTTGGATATGAATTTTTTTTGAAAGCAGACGATTTTATGTTTGAATCGGGAATTTCGGATACAATCCAGTTTAATGAGTTAAATGAAATCGGGAAATGTTTTTATGCTTTAAGTCGGTACGAAGAGTATTTGCCTCATAAAACTGACCATCACAATCGTTTTTCGGGAAAAGATAAAGTGTACAAAACCCCTTTCGTAGATGAATTCATTCGTCAATTTCAAACGGAATTGTTGGAAAAATATTCGAATTTGAAATTCAAAGAAAGAAAGTTTGAAATTATTTTGACTTGTGATGTGGACCAAGCATGGAAATACAAGAATAAAGGTTTGAAGCGAACTTTAGGTGCATTTATTAAGGATTTAATCAAATTTGACTTCAAAGAATTCACCATTCGAAAATCTGTGATTTCTGAAAACGAAAAGGATCCTTTTGATACGTATCATTTTTTCAAAGAACGATTGGACGTGAAGGATATCAACCAAGTGATTTTCTTTTGGTTGATGGCGGATTACGCGCAATTTGACAAAAACAATCCTGTTGACAATCAGGTATTTCAAAAAAAAATTCGGGAAGTTTCAACTTGGTCGGACTTTGGAATTCATCCATCGTATGCTTCCAACCTTCATCCAAAAAAACTAAGTGTTGAAATAAAAAGATTGAAAAACATTCTTGGAAAACCCATTCTGAAATCGCGTCAACATTATATAAAATTAAAATTCCCCGAAACCTATCGGAATTTACTTTCCAACGGAATCAAAGAAGATTATACCATGGCGTATGCCGACGAAACGGGTTTCAGAGCGGGCACCTGTTCGTCTTTCTTTTGGTATGATTTGGAAAAGGAAGAAAAAACGGACTTAGAAATTCATCCTTTTTGTGCCATGGATGTTGCCATGCGGAATTACATGAAATTATCGAAAGAAGAATCGATTCAAGAATTAAAACGATTGAAGTCGAGTATTCAAAAAGTCGATGGAAAGATGATTGTACTTTTCCATAATTCCAATTTTCATGAAAGTTGGTCGGGTTGGAAAGAAGTGATGGACAGTTTATTTGCATAAAAAAACTCCCGCCGATTGGCAGGAGTTCTGTATTAATCAAATCGAGTACACATTTCAATTAAGAAAGTGTGTGTTTGATTTATCGACCTATGTAGGTTTTCAGAATCTTACTTCTCGATGTATGTTTCAATCTGCGAATGGCTTTTTCTTTAATCTGACGAACTCTTTCACGCGTCAAGTCAAAAGTCTCACCGATTTCTTCCAAAGTCATTGGGTGGGATCCATTCAAGCCAAAATACAAACGAATTAAATCCGCTTCTCTTGGCGTCAAAGTTTGCAATGAACGCTCGATTTCAATTCGAAGTGATTCATTCATCAATTCCACATCGGGACTTGGTGATTCACCAGTGTTCAAAACGTCGTACAAATTCGAATCTTCCCCTTCAACAAGTGGAGCATCCATGGAAACATGACGTCCTGAATTCTTCATAGATTCTTTTACATCACTTTCAGACATATCCAAAAGTTCAGAAATTTCTTCTGCTGAGGGCGCACGTTCGTGTTCTTGCTCTAAAGTTGCGTAGGCTTTGTTGATTTTATTAATCGAACCAATTTTATTCAAAGGCAAACGAACGATACGCGATTGTTCCGCCAAAGCTTGTAAAATCGACTGACGAATCCACCAAACTGCATACGAAATAAATTTAAATCCTCGTGTTTCATCGAAACGCTGTGCAGCTTTGATCAATCCTAAGTTTCCTTCGTTAATTAAGTCAGGTAAACTCAAACCTTGATTTTGGTATTGTTTAGCCACAGAAACTACGAAACGTAAATTTGCTTTGGTTAATTTCTCTAAAGCTATTCTATCCCCCGTTTTGATTCGTTGAGCCAACTCTACTTCCTCATCCGCCGTGATTAAATCAACTTTTCCAATTTCTTGTAAGTATTTGTCTAATGAAGCAGTTTCCCGATTGGTTACCTGCTTGGTAATTTTCAGTTGTCTCATTCTGTATATTTATCTTTAAATGTTATTGTGTGATTTTGCTTGCTACTACATATACGTAACTAATGACCAAAATGTTACACTATTTCAAAAAAAAGTTTTAAATTGTGAGAATTGCAATGAGAAATCAATGGGTTTTCAGGATGAATATAGAAGAATTCAGAGCTTTTTGTATCAGTAAACCTGTTGTAACAGAAGGTTTCCCATTTGGTGAAGATGTTTTAACATTTAAAGTAGGCGGAAAAATATTTGCATTGACTTCTTTGGACGGATCTGATTTTAAAGTCAATTTAAAGTGTGATCCCGAGTATGCGGAAAAACTTAGAGCAAGGTATTCCGAAATTCAACCCGGTTACCACATGAGTAAAAAACATTGGAACACCGTAGATTTTCAGGGAAGTTTATCCGATGCTTTGTTGGTCGAGTTAATCAATCATTCCTTCGAATTGGTTGTGAAATCCTTGACAAAATCAGTTCAGAAAGAAATATTTGGAAAATAAATTGAATTATTCAACCAAAGAAAAGTTCAAGACTATACTATTTTTCAATACATGAATAGTATCACTGTTTTCATTTTTCCAAACGAGATAGGGATGAGGCAAGTCTCTAAGCGTGTTTCCTGTCTTCGAATTTAAGATTAAAGAAGTGTAGATCACTGAGTCAAGTGCGAGTTTCTCTAAATCTTCTTTCATGAATGGAGCTTCTGTTTTTAAATAAAACGGTTCGTTGATTCGTAAAGAACCATCTCTTTCCAATGACCAATCAATATAATACGGATGAATTACCGTCGTTTTATTCACAAAAATTTTAGAGGAATTTAATACAAACCGAACCATAAATATCAAAGAAATAAAAATAGCCCCGACCGTTAGCCAGTAAAATACTTTCCATTGGTTACTTTTCCTTTTTAGTATAAATCTTTTATCGCTCAATTTTTTTCTTCTTTTGACAGAATTGCTTTGCAAAAGTAACAAAATCTAGGTTCATTCTACCTTGAAATTGAACGTGAACCTATTGAATCCCTAAAACGATCTCGATTAACCTCAAGATAAAGAATCAATTCTAATTGGATTCACTAAATTTGCAGACTCAAAATTAAAAGCATGCAATACCATCATAAAGAGATTGAAGCCAGATGGCAGAAATATTGGTCAGACAACAAAACGTTCAAAGCAAACAACAATTCCCCAAAGCCCAAATACTATGTTTTGGATATGTTTCCTTATCCATCCGGAGCAGGATTGCACGTGGGGCATCCACTCGGATATATTGCTTCCGATATTTTTGCACGGTATAAAAAACTGAAAGGTTTCAATGTGTTGCATCCCATGGGTTACGACTCGTTTGGTTTGCCTGCTGAACAATATGCGATTCAAACCGGTCAACATCCAGCTGTCACTACACAAGTGAATATTGAAGGCGGTGTGGATAAACAAGGAAATCATATCGAAGGATATGAAAAACAATTGAAGAAAATTGGTTTGGGCTACGATTGGGACAGAGAAGTCAGAACGTCCGATCCCACTTATTACAAATGGACGCAGTGGATTTTCATTCAGCTATTTAATTCGTTTTACGACAACGATGCTGATAAAGCTTTACCCATTGAGAATTTGATTTCTATTTTCGAAAAACAAGGGAATTCAAATCTAAACGTAGTTTGCGATGATGATATCCCGAATTTTTCGGCGGAAAAATGGAATTCGTATTCCGAAAAACAACAACAAGAAATTTTATTAAACTATCGATTGACTTTTCTAGCAGAAGCTGAAGTTAATTGGTGTCCTGGTTTGGGAACTGTTTTGGCGAATGATGAAGTGGTCAACGGTGTTTCAGAACGAGGCGGTTTTCCAGTAATTCGAAAAAAGATGACGCAATGGATGATGCGAATCACAGCCTATGCCGATCGTCTTTTGAAGGATATGGAAAAAATCGATTGGCCAACACCGATCAAAGATGCCCAAACCTATTGGATTGGAAAAAGTAATGGAGCAAGTGTTTCTTTTCAAATTCAAAATACAAATAAAAAGATTGACGTTTTCACCACACGTCCGGATACGTTATTCGGTGTGTCGTATGTGACTTTAGCGCCCGAACATCCTTTGGTATTGGAAATTGTTACCGATGATAAAAGAGAAGCCATTCAGAATTATATAGCCCAAACATCCAAACGTTCAGAACGTGAACGGATGGCGGATGTGACAAAGATTACCGGAGAATTTACAGGTGCCTTTGCCATTCATCCTTTAACGGGCGAAGAACTTCAGATTTGGATTGGTGATTATGTATTGGCAAGTTATGGAACCGGTGCTGTAATGGCCGTTCCCGCAGGTGATGAGCGCGATTATAAATTCGCAAAACACTTTGATTTAGCAATTCCCGCTATTTTCAAGGACATAGATATTTCAGAAACGGCTTTTGTTGAAAAAGAAGGGTTCGTTTTGGAGAATTCTGATTTTCTAAATGGTCTGGGTTGCAAAGAAGCGACTGAAAAAATCATTTCCGTTTTAGAAGAAAAAGAAATCGGAAAGGGAAAAGTTAACTTCCGTCTGAGAGATGCCGTTTTTTCCAGACAACGGTATTGGGGAGAACCCGTTCCGGCTTATTACAAAGAAGGTGTTCCCTATATGTTGGAAGAAAAACATTTGCCTTTGGTTTTGCCAGAAGTAGATGAATATTTACCCACAGAAACCGGTGAGCCGCCACTCGGGAGAGCGAAAAACTGGGCATGGGATACGGTGAATGAAGAAATTGTGAGTACGGATTTGATTGATCAGAAAACTATTTTTCCTTTGGAATTGAATACAATGCCCGGTTGGGCAGGAAGTTCATGGTATTTCTTGCGGTATATGGATGCGAATAACGAAAAGGAATTCGCTTCCAAAGAAGCCATGGATTATTGGCAACAAGTCGATTTGTACATGGGCGGAAGTGAGCATGCGACCGGACATTTATTGTATTCCCGATTCTGGCAGAAATTTATGTTCGACAGAGGATGGGCGCCCAATGATGAATTCGCTAAAAAATTGATAAATCAAGGTATGATTTTGGGCGTTAGTGCTTTTGTGTATCGGATAAATGGAAGTAATGTATTTGTATCAGAAGGTTTAAAAGATAAACACGAAACGACTCCTATCCACGTAGATGTAAGTTTACTAAAAGACGGTGGAGACGAATTGGATACCGAGAAGTTCATAGCATGGCGTGAAGAATATGTCAATGCAGAATTCATCACTGAAGACGGAAAATACATCTGTGGACGGGAAGTTGAGAAAATGTCAAAATCCAAATACAACGTGGTAAATCCCGATGATATTTGTGAACAATACGGTGCAGATACACTTCGTTTGTACGAAATGTTTTTAGGACCGATTGAGCAAGCCAAACCATGGAATACCCAAGGATTAAGTGGTGTTTATTCCTTCTTGAAAAAGATGTGGCGTTTGTATCACAATGGAGAAGGAGAGAACTTTTTCCTGAGCGAAGAGGAACCGACCAAGGCAGAAATGAAAGTATTGCATCAAACCATTAAGAAAGTAGATGAAGATGTAAATGATTTCTCGTTCAACACGTCGGTATCGAACTTTATGATTGCGGTCAATGAGTTGACGAAGTTAAATTGCAACAAACGCGCGGTTTTGGAACCTTTGATTGTTTTGATTTCACCGTATGCGCCCCATATTGCGGAAGAGTTGTGGGAAAAGGCCGGTCAAAATGGAAGTGTCGCTTTTGCAGAATTCCCTGAATTTGATTCGAAATGGTTGGTGGAAGACAGCAAGGATTATCCAGTATCCTTCAATGGGAAAATGCGATTTAAGATGGAATTGCCGATGGATTTAACCAAAGAACAAATTCAAGAAATCGTTATGTCAGATGCGCGGACACAGAAACAATTAGACGGACGAACGCCGAAGAATGTAATCATCGTTCCGGGTAAGATTATTAATATTGTAGGATAAATTAAACAAAAATTAAAATGGAAAATAAAGTGAGTAATAGTATAGGAATCAAAGGAAGTACAGTTGTAATTTTTTTGTTTATAGGACTTTTAGGAATTGGGGCTTTGATGTTTGGATTGCCAACGTACAATGTTTGGCAACAAGAAATGGTCGGAAAAGCAGAAATGGCGAAGGCAGAACAAAACCGAAAGATTTTGATTGAAGAAGCCAAAGCAAGATTGGAAGCGGAGAAATTAAATGCACAAGCTGAGATTGAAAGAGCCAAAGGAATGTCTGAAGCAATGAAGGTTGAAAACGGAACTTTAAATTCGACCTACAATCAATATTTATTCATCCGAACCTTAGAAAAACTGGCTGACAAAGGAAGTTTACCTCAAATTATCTATTTGCCATCCGAAGGAATGTTGCCGGTTATGGATTTACATAAAACACCCGCAACTCCAAAGTAAATAAAATTTGATTGAATTCTTTTTTACGTTGAAATATTGTTTACTTTTAACTTAGTAAAGGGAATCACTATGAAAGTAGAATTTATCGAAAAAGAAGAGGTGAGTAATTACCACTTTGTAGAGGCAGATAAAAAGGAAAGTCAAATCACCAAAGAGAAATTGGAACGCGCAGTGCGTTTGGGCAACGACTACAAAGGAAAGACGCAAATTACTTTTATGACCGATCAAGGTCCCAAGAAAATTGAAACCACGGTTTGGACGTTGACTGAAAACCATATCCAAATCAAAGGAAGTGTTTCTATTCCTTTGAAATCTTTGATAAATTTGGATTGGAGTTAAGCGTTTATCTTCTTCGCTCTAAGATCTTTTCCAGTTTTGCTTGTAAGATATAATCTTGCTTTACACGCTCTGCTATAGCTGTGTATTTCTTTTTGGTTAAATCGTTTTTCGCATACACCTTTTCGACATCCGCTTCTAGTTTACTCTGAATTTTCTGAATCTTCGGTTGTACTTTGTCGAATTTCTCAAATTCTTCATCTTCCAATTCGGGAATAAATTCGGAATCTTTGGTGTCATTTATCGCATGATATACTTCCAATTCTAAACCTGATTTTTCAATCTCTTTGGCCATGTCATTTTGAGCAGCCTTGTTTAATTTCATCATTTCGATGTAAGAATGGGCGAAATTCTGAAGGTCATAATCGGTCACTTCTTGTGCATTTACACTAAACATAGCAAAAAACGCTAGTAATAATCCGGAAATCTTTAATGTTTTCATACGTATATCCTATTTAATTCAAACCTACAATTTTCAAATATATTGCCAAAGTAATTGATTTAAAATTTAATGATTGCATTTTTTATTTATTCGAACATGATTTTAAATGAAAAAGCACAATTCCGAAAATGAAATTGTGCTTTTTATATGTTGATTTTGCTTGTATTATTTGATAAATAACGCCAAGAAATTCCACAATAAATCTGGATAAACACCCAAGGCTATATTTAGTGCGGATCCTAGAATTAATAAAAACTGAGTCATCTTTGACAATCTAATTTTCCGTTTGTTGTTTGATTTCCGGAAGTACATGGCCATAATTACCTTGATGTAATAGAATACACTTACTACCGCTAAAACCAAAGCTGCTATCACCAAAACTAAGTTAGAAGGTTCGGCCATAGCTGAACTCAAAACAAAGAATTTGGCCAAGAATCCCGAAGTGAATGGAATTCCTGCCAAAGAGAACAAAGCGATGGATGTTACAGCGGCTAATAAAGGCGAACTTTTAGAAAGTCCATTGAACGCTTTGTGATTTAAATTGGTGGTTTGAGTTAGTACATAGAAAAGGACAATACTTGACAAACCGTAACTAACTGTATAGAATAACAAAGCTCTTTGGGACTCTTCGTTGATGGCAAATAAAGCAAACATCATGAATCCAGCTTGAACTACGGATGAATACGCAAGCATACGTTTGACGCTTCGTTGTTTCATCGCTGAGAAATTCCCCAATATTAACGTTAGAATAATTATAAAACTTAATAAGTATCGGTAATTATCGCCCACAAATTCCGACGTTATTTTAAACGATGCCAATACTGAAATAAACGCCAAGAAACCTCCTCCTTTCACGATGGTAATCATGAAGGATGAAAATACAGTTGGGGTTCCTTCATACACATCCGGTGCCCAGAAATGCATTGGAGCAACCGATACTTTGAAACAAAGTGAAAGTATCAATAAAACCCATCCCAAATAATAAATCGATTGGAAGTCAAATGAATAATCTATGATGTGTTTCATCTCGAAAGAACCACTGGCTCCATAAATCAAAGTCAATCCCATCAGCATAAGTCCGGTTGAGAATGCACCCATCAAGAAGTATTTAACAGCAGCTTCGGTACTTTTCATTTTATTCTTTGCAGAACCGGCTAAAGCATAGAGTGGAATAGATAGAATTTCGATTCCTATAAACAAGAGAATCAAGTTATTGAAACTTGCGATTACTGCAATTCCTGTGAAAGAGAAGAAAATCAAGGCCATATAATCAGACACTAATTTTCCGGGACGACTGAATTCATTTCGGTTGACCAAGACATAATAAACCCCAATCATACAGAGTACGATGAAAAACAATACACTGTAGGTATTGGTTTCAAGCATATTGCTGTATTTTCCAGCTAAAACTTCGTAACCGTTCAATTGGACGAAGCCTGAAATAATCATGACTACCAATAGAAATGCTGCTAACAGACTTTGATGGCGTTTGTTTTTGAGAACAAAACCACTAAACATAAATAGGATTCCTGATAAAGCCGATGTCAATATAATATTCATTGTTTACTTTCTGTTTAGTTTTATAAAAGATCAAAGATTAGGGTTGGATAAACACCCAAGAGTAAAATCACGAAAGAGATTAATCCAAATACAATATATAAGGTTCTTGAAAATTTCACTTTTTTATCCGTGATGTTTTCTCTTTTTCCAAATAAAATAGCGGTAATCAAACGTAAGTTATAGGCGGCCGATAAGATGGCGCCGATACAAGCCATGATACACAAAACGATGTTGTAGCTAAATAAGGCATTGATCATTAAAAATTCACCAATAAAACTACTGGTCAAAGGCAACGCCAAGTTGGCCAACGCAAAGAAGGTGAAGAAAACCGCAATGGCTGGGTCGACTAAGGCAATTCCGCCAATCGATTTGATATCCGTTAAATTGTGTTTTCTATGCATATAATCATACGCCAACCACATTCCCAACACAACCACACCGTGGCTGAACATTTGGAAATAGGCACCTTTCAATCCAATTTCAGATTGCGTATAAAGCGACATAAATACCAAAGCAAGATGCGCAATGGAACTGAAGGCGATAATTTTCTTTACGTTGTTTGATGTCAAAGCAATCAGCGAGGCATATACCAACCCAAAGCCAACGACATACAATAGTTTGTCTGTATTTTCACTGATGTTCGGAAAGAGCGTGAAAAGCCAGTTCACAACAGCGAACAGACCCATCTTCGCCATCAATGCGCTTAGAATAATCGTTACGGGTGTAGCAGATGCTTTATAAACAGGCGGTTGCCAAGAGTGCAATGGGAATAATGGAATTTTAATCGCAAATGCAATTAGAAATAACAAGGCGAGTAAATGTAAATTACCATAGGATGAAGTTACTTTTATTACATCTTCCAATAGGAAACTCTCTGGTTTTAAGTGAAAACCGATGAATATGATTCCAGCTAACATCAGGAAAGAACCCAATACCGTATAAATAAAGAAGGTTGTATTAGCTGTAATTCGCAATCTTTTCATTCCCCAAATTCCAATTAAATAATACATTGGAATTAAAACAATTTCCCAAAAGAAATAAAACAACAACAAATCCTGCGCCATGAATACGCCATTCAGTCCGGCGAATGTAACCAACAACAGTCCGTAGAAAGTGTTTGGGTAGGCTTTTTTGATGTTTGAAAAGTATATAAACAACACCATATACACAAAACTTGTCAGCAAAACCATGGTTCCACCCAAGCCTTTTATGCTCAGCGAGATATAAGCGTCAACTCCTCCAAAATTAAACCATGGATAAGTTTTCTCATATCCAATTGGATTATCTGTAAAGAGTAGAAATAGAGAAAATATAAATAAATATATACTTACTGCTGTACCAACAAATCCAAGTGTTTTGTTGTGTTTAACTAGTGTTAGACCCAGTCCGAAAACTAAAGGCAATAAAATCAGTAACGATAATAACATTCCTTATTTTTTTATAATATTCCTAAAAAGAAAATTCCCAATCCGGCTACAACTCCTATTACCATAAGAAGTACGTACATGCCTATATTTCCGGTCTGAACCGATTTTGCTTTGGATGAAAAATAGTAAGACATAGTTCCAACGCCAGCAACTGCTTTCACAATTCCTCCTTTTTCAACATATTTCTTAAATCCATTTCCTATTCCCACCGTTGGCTTTACGATCAATGCATTGTAGATTTCATCTACATACCATTTGTTTTCAAATACCTTCATTAAGCCGGTGCTTGTTGCATCCACTTTCCCTGTGTACATTTTCTTAGCCAACAAAATCACCACAATTACACTTCCTAACAAAGCACCCATTAACAAGAATTCAGTAGTTAATGAAATTGCATGCGCTTCACCGGATTCAGATACAACACCTGCAAGAAAATCGTTTAGTTTGTGCGCGTTTTTAGCAAATGCTGCGGGTATTCCTATAAAACCTGCAGTTGCAGATAAAATGGCTAACACAATCAAAGGTACGGTCATCACTTTCGGACTTTCGTGCACTTTGGCTTCTTTTTCTCTTAATTCTCCACCAAAAGTCATAAAATACAATCGGAACATATAGAAAGCAGTCAAAACTGAGACTATAAATCCAATGATGTAAATTACTTTGTTACCCAAAAACATGCTCAATAGCATTTCATCTTTGGAGAAGAAACCACTCAATGGTGGAATTCCTGCAATGGCAAGACATGCAATTAGCATCGTAATATGCGTTGTTGGCATTTTCTCTTTGAGTCCACCCATTTTGGTCATATCCTGTTCACCGTCCATTCCGTGGATAACCGAACCTGCGCCCAAGAAAAGCAAAGCTTTAAAGAAAGCGTGTGTCAATACGTGGAAAACGGCGGCAACATATGCGCCCATTCCCAAAGCGGCAAACATTAATCCCAACTGAGAAACCGTAGAATAGGCCAATACTTTTTTAATATCATTTTGTCGAATGGCAATGGTAGCCGTAACCAAAGCGGTTAAGATTCCAACCCATGCGATTATTTCTCGTGTGTAGGATGCCAATTCAAACAGCTCATTGCAACGTGTAATCATAAAGATACCTGCAGTAACCATGGTTGCGGCGTGAATCAAGGCAGAAACCGGAGTCGGTCCAGCCATTGCGTCGGGTAGCCACGTGAACAACGGGATTTGAGCGGATTTACCAGTTGCTGCTAAAAATAACAACAAGGTAATTCCACCTACTGCAAATGCAGTCAATTGACCGGTTGAAACGGCAGCGAATACTTCGGTATATTGAAGTGTTCCAAATTCTTTCCAAATCCAAAACATGGCCAATAAGAAACCAATGTCACCGATTCGATTCATGACGAATGCCTTTTTCGCAGCATCTACATAATCTCGTTTTTTATACCAGAAACCAATCAATAGATACGAACACAATCCAACCAATTCCCAACCGAAGAACATCATTAAGAAGTTACTTCCCATAACTAAAAGTAGCATGGAGAATATGAAAAGGTTCAAGTACGAAAAGAACCGTCCGAAACCTTTGTCTTCCGCCATATATCCTGCGCTATACACATGAATCAGAAATCCGACTCCGGTTATAATTAGCATAAATAAACTAGTCAGCGCATCGATCTGAACAGAGAAAGGAACTTTTAAGGTTTCTAAATTGAAAATATAAAATGCATCAAAAATCAAAGGTTGCGCATCTTTTCCAGATGGAACTTCGAGGAAAACCAGGATAGAAAGTATAAAACTTCCCAACACCAATCCGGATGCAATAAATGCAATAGCTTGTTTTGAAAGTTTTTCTCTTCCTAAACCGTTAATAAAAAACCCGACTAAGGGTAACAAAAGAATTAACCAAATATACTTCTCCATAAATCTAATGCTTTAATCGGTTTAAGTTTCGCACGTCCACGTTGTATTGCTTTCTGTAAAACAATATCATAATCGAAAGTCCAACAGCTACTTCCGCTGCAGCAACGACCATAATGAATAGAACCATCATTTGTCCGTCTATACCTGCATCGGTACCTGGGTTTTTCGCATGATGCATTTTTGAAAATGCCACCAACAATAGATTTACTGAGTTCAGCATCAATTCAACACACATCAGCATGATGATGATATTTCTACGGATCATCACACCCACCATCCCTAAGGTAAAGAGTGTAAGTGCCAGAAATAAATAGTAACTAATCGGTATCATTCGTATTCTTTTATTTTAATTTTAGGATTCTAATTCTTCCTCTTTCTTTTTCTTCGACAACAATACAGCGCCAATCATCGCAGCCATAAATAATATACTTGCAAGTTCAAACGGAACGACATAATCGGAGTATAAAACTTCACCTAATCTTTCTGTTAATCCAATATCTCCGGAATAAAGTAAGGCTTGGTTATTCACTGTAATATCTGATTTTACGAAAATTCCAGCGGTTAATACAAAGAAAATAACCGACGCCAGGGAACCGACCAGAATGATGAAGGGTTTACTGAATTTCGCATCTTCTTTGTTCAAATTCATCAACATCACTACGAATAGGAAAAGTACCATAATGGCACCGCCATACACAATGATATTTACAACTGCCAAAAATTGTGCATTCAATAAAATGTAATGGGCACTTATACTAAAGAAAGTGACAATTAGGAACAAAATAGAATGAACAGGACTTTTGGATGAAATCGTTAACAAGGCCGATAAAACGGTTAATCCGGCTAATACAAAAAATAATATCTCAGCTGTACTCATTAGTCGTTTGTTTCTTTTTTAGGAAATGGAATTAACAAATCCTCTTTTTTATAAATAAAGTTTTCTCTTTTGAAACTTGCAGGAGCTGGAGTTTGTGTTAGATAGACCGCATCTTTTGGACAGGCTTCTTCACAAAATCCACAGAAAATACAACGCAACATGTTGATTTCATATTTGATAGCGTATTTCTCTTCGCGGTACAAATGTTCTTCGCCCGGTTGTCTTTCACCTGCTTCCATTGTAATTGCTTCTGCGGGACATGCCAAAGCACACAATCCACATGCAGTACAATTCTCTCTTCCTTCCTCGTCCCGATTTAAAACATGCAATCCACGGTAGGCCGAACTAAATTCCCTTTGCACTTCTGGATAGGCAATGGTTACTTTTTTCGAGAAAAAGTGTTTTAGGGTGATTTTCATCCCTATAAATATATTGACCAAATAGAGTCGTTCCCAAAATGTCATTGGGCTACGGTCTATCTGTTTTGCTTTATTCGTAAGAAGTTCCATCTTCTGTTTGTTTAAATGTTTTAGTTAAAAAAATACAAGATTACAAATCCAGTAATTAATAAGTTAGCTATTGCCAAAGGCAATAATCGTTTCCAACCTAAATCCATCAATTGGTCATAACGGAATCTCGGTATTGTCCATCGAACCCACATAAATAGGAAGATAAACATACAAGCTTTTGTAAATAGAGTAATGAAGTGAAGGATTGCCATCGCATTCATTCCAATACTTTCTGCTAATTTTTCATCGTTTACAAATGGAATATCGTATCCACCGAAATAAAGTGTCGCCAAAATCACTGAACTAATAAACATGTTTACATATTCAGCGAATAAGAAAAATCCTAATTTCATGGATGAATATTCAGAGTGATATCCCCCAATCAACTCGTTTTCCGCTTCCGGCAAATCAAAAGGTGTACGATTGGTTTCGGCGAATGAACAAATAAGGAAAATCACAAATCCCAATGGCTGTAGAACAATGTTCCAATACCCATCCATCTGTTGGGATACAATTACATCCAAACGAAGTGAACCGGTAATCATAAGAACCGTAAGCAAAGCCAATCCCAAAGGAATTTCATACGAAATAATCTGAGAAGCCCCTCTTAATCCACCCATCAACGACCATTTGTTATTCGATGCCCATGCACCGATTAGCATTCCATATACACCCAAACTTAAGACTCCTAGAATATATAGAAATCCAATATTCACATCGGCAATAAGAGGAGTGATTTCAACCTCGCCCCACATAAAGCTGGAACTCCAAGGAATAACGGCTCCTGTCATTAAAGCTAGAATCATAGCGAGGGTAGGGCCTAAAATAAATAGGAATTTTTCGGCATGACGTGGAGTAATTTCTTCTTTAAAGAAAAGTTTTCCACCATCTGCAAGCGGTTGCAATAATCCACCCCAACCGGCTCTACTCGGACCGTGTCTGTCCTGAATATAAGCTGCCACTTTTCGCTCAGCCCAGGTTGAATACATAGCTACGACAAGTGCAAGTCCAATTAATGCTCCACTGAGTGCTGCTTTTTCACCTATAAAACTCCATAAATCCGGGTTCATATATCCTTTTTTATTTTAATTTTCCAACGAGTTGGACGTCTAATTCTTAATTCAAATTACTTCTTGTCACTTTTATCGACCAATTGCCTTGATTTATCTTTATAATCTTCACTTGTCGGTGGTCCGTAAATCTGACTGATGTCCATATCTTTTCTATTAACATCGCTTACGTTGTGAATGTCCAACAATATTTTTGGATCTCTTCCGCTCATAACCTTTGGCAAAGGTTCAGTAGGCATTGTTGTTCCGATTTTATCGAAATAATGACCGGTTCTAATTACAGAGCGTTGGCTGATGAAAGTGGGTTTTTCAATCACCCAATCTTTGGTTTCCTTTTTATCGAAACGACAGGTATTACAAATCCAATCTTCCGATTCCCACCATTCATTTCTTCGGGTAGTTACACGAAACACTTCTTCACCTCGGTACCACAATCTCACTTTACCTGCACAAGATGGACAATCTCTGTGCGCATCAACAGGCTTTAAAAACCAAACCCGGTTTTTAAATCGGAAAGTTTTATCGGTCAATGCACCTACGGGACAAACATCAATAACGTTTCCAATAAATTCGTTGTCCAATGCTTTTTCTATATAGGTTGAAATTTCGGAATGATCTCCTCTATACATCACACCGTGTTGACGTGTATCGGTTAATTGTTCGGCTAATTTCACACATCGGTAACACATAATGCAACGATTCATGTGCAATTGAATATGTGGACCTATATCGATGGGCTCAAAAGTTCGTTTCTTAAATTCAAGTCGCGATTCTTCCAAACCATGTTCGTAACTTAAATCTTGTAATTTACATTCTCCCGCTTGATCACAAACTGGACAATCCAAAGGGTGATTAATTAATAAAAACTCAACCACACCTTCCCGTGCATCTGTGGTGCGTTTCGATGTTTTATTTCCAACCACCATTCCGTCCATCACTTCCGTTTTACACGATGCCATCAATTTTGGCATAGGTCGTGGATCTTTTTCGCTTCCTTGGGTTACTTCAACCAAACACGTACGGCAATAACCACCCGTATTTTCCAAAGGTTCATAATAACACATAGCCGGCGGTGCTACTTCTCTACCGATCATTCGAGCAGCTTGAAGTATTGTCGTTCCTTTGGGAACTTCAATGGTTTGACCATCGACTGTTATTTTAAACATTGGGGTATCTTTATTTTCTGACATAACTAAGCCTCTTCATTTTTAATTGCGATGGGATCGGCATAATGTGCCAATCCAAAAGTTTTTCCTAAGCCTTCTACTCCATTGAGAATGCGCCACTCAAATTCATCTCGGAAATGTCGGATTACAGATGCAACCGGCCAAGCCGCAGCATCTCCCAGCGGACAAATCGTGTTTCCTTCTATATTTCCTTGAACATTCCATAGCAAATCAATGTCTTTCATGGTTCCATGTCCATCGACCATTCGCTGAAGAATTTTCTCCATCCAATGCGTTCCTTCCCGACAAGGTGAACATTGTCCACAACTCTCATGACGATAGAATCTAGAAATAGTTAAGGTGTGATACACAATGTCTTGATCTTCATCCAAAACAATGAATCCACCTGACCCCATCATAGATCCTGTTTCAAAACCACCTTCGGATAAGCTTTCATAATTCATGTAACGCGGTTTTCCGTCTGCGGTTTGTAGCATTAAATTGGCCGGTAACATAGGCACTGAACTTCCTCCAGGAATACACGCTTTCATTCGTTTTCCATTAGCAATTCCTCCACAAAACTCATCGGAATAAATAAACTCTTCCACCGTTTGGGTCATATCGATTTCATAAACGCCGGGTTTTCTTAAGTTTCCACAAGCAGAAATCAATTTTGTTCCTGTTGAACGTCCTACTCCAATTTTTGCGTATTCTGCGCCACCCATTGTAATAATAGGAGCAACAGATGCAATGGATTCTACGTTATTTACAACAGTTGGACATCCCCAAAGACCTTTTACAGCTGGGAATGGAGGTTTAATTCGTGGATTTCCACGTTTTCCTTCGATACTTTCCAAAAGTGCGGTTTCTTCTCCACATATATATGCGCCGGCTCCTTTTTGAACGTAAATTTCAAGGTCGAATCCAGATCCTTTGATGTCTTTTCCTAACCATCCGTTCGCTTTTGCTTCGGCAATGGCTTTTTCTAAAATTTCTGCAACCCAAACATATTCACCTCGGATGTAGATATAAGATGTATTCGAACCTAAGCTCAAACAGGATATGATTATTCCCTCAATCAAAATATGAGGAATGTATTCCATCAAATAACGGTCTTTGAAGGTTCCCGGTTCAGATTCATCGGCATTCACGACCAAATAGCGCGGAACACCTTCGGGTCTGGCAAGGAAACTCCATTTCAAACCGGTTGGGAAACCCGCACCTCCACGACCTCTTAATCCGGAAATTTTTACTTCTTCTAGAATTTCATCCGCGGTCATATTGAGCGCTTTCTCTACTGCTTTGTATCCGTCATGCGCACGATACACATCGTATGTACGAATTCCAGGTACATCTATATGTTTTAATAATAATCTTGTCTCTGCCATTACGCTTGATTTTTCAGTTCTTCCAGTATTTCATCTACCTTCTCAACTGTTAGAAATTCGCGGTAGCTCTTACCTAAAAGCATCATCGGTGCATATCCACACGCTCCCAAACATTCAGAAGGCTTCAAAGTAAACAGTCCGTCTGCGGTAGTTTCCCCTTCGACAATGTTTAACTTTTTCTTGATATGGTTGATGATTTTATCGGAACCACAAACCATACAAGGTCCAGTTCTACAAACTTCCAAAACGTATTTTCCAACTGGTTTAAGGTTGAACATCGTATAAAAAGAAGCTACTTCATAGACTTCAATAGGTAAAATATCCAAAAGTTCCGCTACGTGATCCATCACAGGAACATCTAACCAACCGTTGGATTCTTCTTGAACAATATGCAAAGCGGGAATCAAAGCGCCTTTTTGTTTTCCTTCTGGATAACGCGTTTTGAGCTCCTCTATCTGTTTGTAGACCTTTTCTGAAAATTGAACTTCCGCCATTTTCTTTGTTTTATAATTCTAAATCTAAGAGTTAACTTAAATTTGTTTTACTATTTATTTTTAAAGATTTGAATTAGGCATCCAATTCGCCCGCAATCAAATTCAAACTACTCAATGTCATAATTGCATCACTCAACATACTTCCTTTTATTAATTCAGAGTACGCTTGATAATAGATGAAACTAGGTCTTCTGAAGTGTAAACGGTATGCTGACCGTCCGCCATCACTAATCAAATAAAAACCTAATTCTCCGTTTGCTCCTTCTACCGCATGGTATACTTCGCCAACTGGAATATCGTTTTCTCCGTAAATGATTTTGAAATGGTAAATCATTTCTTCCATTTTGGTGTACACTTTCTGTTTTTCAGGCAAATAAAAATCAGGAGCTACCGCATGATGCTTTGTTGCCTCTTCGCCTGTTAAGTTTTTTATTTTTACAATCGCTTGTTTTATTAGGCTCAAAGATTGTTTCATCTCTTCGTTACGAACCATAAATCGGTCGTATACATCTCCTGTCGTTCCGATTGGAATTTCAAAGTCAAATTCTTCATAACGCGAATACGGTTTTTGAACACGTACATCGTAATCTACACCTGCGGCCCTAATGTTTGGGCCTGTAAATCCGTATGCCATGGCTCTTTCTGCAGAGATTCCACCCACTCCTTGGGTACGTTCAATGAAAATTCGGTTCCGATTGAAAAGCTCTTCAAATTCATCCAAAACTTTGGGATATTCTTCCAAGAATTTGTCGAGTTTTTTCCAAACAGTATCATTGAAGTCTCTTTCAAATCCTCCAATTCTACCCATGTTGGTTGTTAAACGTGCTCCACAAATTTCTTCATAAATTTCATAAATCAACTCTCGATACTGCATTACATATAAGAAACCTGTAAATGCTCCGGAGTCCACTCCTGTAATTGAATTACAAATCAAGTGGTCAGAAATTCGTGCGAGTTCCATAATGATGACCCGCATGTACGAAACACGTGCAGGAATCTCAATTCCCACTAATTTCTCTACCGTCATATGCCATCCCAAATTATTGATGGGTGCAGAACAATAGTTCAATCGATCGGTGAGGGGAGTGACTTGATACAAGGCTTTACGCTCTGCAATTTTTTCAAAGGCACGATGAATATATCCGACTGTTGAGGTTGCTTCCAGAATTCGTTCACCGTCCATTTTCAAAATGTTTTGAAAAACACCGTGTGTAGCCGGGTGAGTAGGTCCAAGGTTAATGGTATTGGTGTTTTGTTCCAATGAATCCTTGGGTAACTTTATATCTGTATATTTCGAATTTTTCATTTCTAATTCAATTAAATATTGAGTTTCCCCATATTAAAACGTTCAGAATTCCGACCAAACATATCATCATCCTTATCTCTTCGGGTTTGGTCTTCCAATGGGAATTCTTTTCGCAATGGGAAATAATCCATTTCATCTACATTCATAATTCGAATGAGGTTCGGATGACCCACGAAATTCACACCGAAGAAATCGTAACACTCTCTTTCCAACCAGTTTGCAGTGGGATGAAGGGCTGAAGCCGTAAAAATATCGGGTTTTCTGATATCCAAAGCGAATTTCAATCGAACATGGAAATTCTTTCGCATGTTGTACAATAGATAGGTAACCACCAATTCTTCTCCAATGTTATGTGGATAATGAATTGCCGTTAAATCGGTCATGAATGTAAATCCTAATTCTTCATCATCATAGAGATATTGAAGAATTTTCAGATTTTCATCCTTGGCGCCGTAAATTGCCATTATATCATAGTTCTCCTCGTATCCAATGATAGATTCACCGAATTTTTCGTGTAGTTTTTGAAAGACGAATTTATTATCCAACATAATTTTTTCTTATTGTATGCCGTAGCTTTTCAACAATTCCTGATATTCCGGACTACTTCTTCGTCGGATACTTTCAGACTCTACCAATTCTTGTACTCTTAAAATTCCATCCAAAATTTGTTCAGGACGAGGAGCACAACCTGGAACATAAACGTCCACAGGAATTACTTCATCAATCCCTTGCAAAACGGAATACGAATCAAAAATACCTCCACTACTTGCACAGGCTCCTACAGCAATCACCCACCGTGGCTCAGCCATTTGGATGTATACTTGTTTTAGAACGGGTGCCATTTTTTTTGCTATGGTCCCCATAACCATCAAAACGTCGCATTGTCTGGGCGTAAATGCCAAGCGTTCACTACCAAATCGAGCCAAATCGTAATGGGCTCCCATCGTTGCCATGAATTCAATACCACAGCAACTGGTTGCAAAAGGCAAAGGCCAAATGGAGTTTTTTCGAGCCAATCCAACTATTTTTGATAATTGCATCGCTCCAAATCCTTCCCCTTCATAGCCTCCTGGCGATTCTACGAGTTTTATATTTGTATTATGAGTAACCGGTCTTTTATTGTAAATCATTGTTTTACGTTTAAGTTAAACAAAATAGTGCTTTTATATTTCCCAATTAAAAGCTCCTTTCTTTCTTGCATAAAGATACATTATTAAGAAAAGGCTAACAAAGGTTCCTACCGCAGCAAAACCTTCCCATCCTAATTCCTTGAATTTCACTGCATAGGGATAGAAAAAGATGACTTCCACATCAAATAGAACAAAGAGGATAGCCACCAAATAGAATTTAATCGAGAAGGGACGACGTGCGTTTCCTATTTGTTCAATTCCACTCTCGAAGTTGTCTAACTTCTCGTCCGTACTTCTTTTGGGACCCAAATAATGAGTGAGAATGATTGTTCCCACCACAAAACCTGCGGCTAAAATAAATAAAATTACTATCGGTAAATAATCGATTGATGTGTCCATTTTATGTAAACCTAATTATCAGCGTGTAAATTTACGAACTTATAGACTCAGTCAAAGCTGAACGAGCGTTAATTTGTGCTTTTTCGATAAAACCACCTAATTTAAAACGATTATAAATAAGAAGTTGATATCTGATCTTTGAAAGTTACTTTTTTTGGGATTTATATTCTTTTGTGATTTTCAATATTCTTAATTTATTTCTGGAGCTTGTATTTGGAGTTGTTTAGAATATGATTAAGTTGTATTTCATTCACTTTATATAAAAGTAAAATAAAAGATGGCAAACCGAATAGAAATTACAGAACATTCACCTTCATCTATTGAAATTCAGATTCATAGCAATCGAATTTCCAAAGGCGTATTTACCTTCTTTTTTTCATACTTCTTTCAATATCAGGATTTGTTTTAGTGCTTTCTTCGTCTGAAGCCGATAAAATAATTCTTATTCCTTTGCTCATCTACATTGCTAGTGCTCTGTATTATAAACGAATTCTTCTATGGCATAGTAGAGGAAAGGAAGTGACATTATGGAAAAGGGTGGAATCAATTTTTATTTTGACTAGGGTTTATTCAAAGACAGCATAAATACAAACCATTTTGATTTATTAGGACTTGGCTTTTTAGAAAAAGTAAATACGGACGTTCATTTTTCATTTGAAACTATTAAATCGAATGTAAATGAAGGGTTTTTATACCTTGCATTAGACGAAGAAGATATTGAATCCATTCTTCCCATTGAAATAAATGAATTAATAAAAGCAATTTAAGGCATAAATGACAATATGCATAATTTTTTAGGTTGAAATAAATTTCTATTAAAAATTTTCATTAAAATCTGTAAAGTGGCTTTGATTTTGTTTTATATTTAGCCTTAAAATTTGGGAAAATGGAAAAATTAATAAAAGCACTCCTTGCAGGATGGGGGGCAAAAAAAATAGGCGGAGGTAGATGCGGTTGTTTTGGGGTAGTTATCGTATTTATTATTCTTTATATTTTGCTTGGATATGTTTTTGATGTCCTTTAGAATTTAAAAGGTCATGAAATAAGGGTAGTTATACGATGATTCAATTCTCTTTATCCACATAATATATAGTATCTATTATGTGTTCTATTTCTGTTTGGCATTTAAAAAGATGAAATATTTCTTCATAAGTTGTTGTTATTAAATAAAAATCTTACATTTGCCGTCCAAAAATTATAGTATAATGTATGCAATTGTAGAAATAGCAGGGCTTCAATACAAAGTTGAGCAAGACCAAAAATTGTACGTAAACCGTTTGCAAGGTGATGCAGGGTCAGAAATTACTTTTGATCGTGTATTATTGACTGACAATGGTTCTGTACAGGTTGGCGCCCCGGTTATAAACGGAGTTTCCGTTGTAGCGAAAATCGTTGAACACGTAAAAGGTGATAAAGTAATCGTCTTCAAAAAGAAAAGAAGAAAAGGATACAAAGTAAAAAATGGTCACCGTCAGCAATTTACTCAAATTGAAGTTATTTCAATTGGAGGTGAGAAGAAAAAGGCTAAAACAGCTAAGAAGGAAGGTAAAGTAGAAGATAAAGAAGAATCAGAAAATTAATTAGAAATGGCACATAAGAAAGGAGTTGGTAGTTCCAAAAACGGTCGTGAATCTCACTCAAAACGCTTGGGTGTTAAGATTTTCGGAGGTCAAGTAGCGAAAGCAGGAAATATTCTAGTTCGCCAAAGAGGTACACAACATCACCCAGGTGATAATGTAGGTATGGGTAAAGATCACACTTTGTTTGCTTTGATTGACGGGGACGTAGTTTTCCGCAAAAAAGGAAATAATCGTTCTTACGTTTCTGTACAACCTGTGGTTGAATAAATAAAAATTATATTCAAAAAAAAAGCTTCTCAATTCATTGAGAAGCTTTTTTTGTTCGTAATTTTAAAAACTCGAATGAAAACCGGCTCTGTAGCTCAGTTGGATAGAGTAGTAGTTTCCTAAACTATTTGTCGGAGGTTCGAATCCTCTCAGAGTCACAAGGCTGCCCCATTGATCTCGTACAAACTAAAACTATTCAAATCAATGATTTAGAAAGAAATGATAAAGTTCATAATTAATAGAATGTTAAAAAAGGAATTTAAACTCTTTTATTAAAAAATTCACTTATATTTGCGCTTCCAATTAATCAGACTATGTTTTCAAAAACGTGTGAATATGCAATCCGTGCCATAATATATATAGCACAACAAACTCAGGACGGAAGTCGTGTGGGCGTAAAAGCAATCGCCAAAGGAATTGCCTCACCGGAATATTTTATAGCCAAGATTTTGCAGGATTTAAGTCGCAAAGATTTTGTTCAATCCGTAAAGGGACCCAACGGAGGTTTTTATTTAAGTGAGGATAATTTAAATACACCTCTTGCGAAATTAGTTCGAGAGATTGATGGAGATAAATTGTTTACATCGTGTGCATTGGGTTTGAAACAATGTTCAGAACAACATCCCTGTCCATTGCATCATGAATTTAAATTGGTGAAAGAAGGTTATGTTCGAATATTGGAAGAATCATTGATTGCTGATCTTGTGGGTGGCGTTGATTCGGAGTTGACATTTTTGAAAGTATAAAAAAAATTAAACCAATAAAAGAGTTTAAGGTGTTAAAATATAAAATAAGTTATAATAAATAAAATTTTTTAAGATGGACATAAGAAAAGACCAAATCGGAACAATGGTAGCAGCGGATTTTAGAACTGCAGCTGTTTTTAAGAAATTCGGAATTGACTTTTGCTGTAAAGGTGGAAGAACAATTGAAGAGGCTTGTGAGCCAAAGAACATTGATGTTGAAAAAATATACGATGAGATAGAAAGTATTCCTAAGGCAGGAAGTGGAAATATTGATTTTACTGCGTGGCCGTTGGATTTATTGGCAGATTATATTGAAAAAACACATCACCGCTATGTAAGAGAAAAAGCGCCTATTTTACAAGCGTTTTTAGAAAAACTTTGTAAAGTACATGGAGGGCGTCATCCGGAATTGTATGAAATCAAAGAATTATTCGATGAATCCGCGCAGGATTTGGAAGATCACATGGTGAAAGAAGATACCATTTTATTTCCATTCGTTCGCGAAATTATGAAAGCCAAAACATCCAACACGGTTTTTGAAGCCCCCAATTTTGGTACGGTTGAAAACCCAGTGAATATGATGATGCATGAGCATACAGTGGAAGGAGAGCGTTTTGAGAAAATCTCTGAATTATCCAATGGATATACCGTTCCTAGTGATGGATGCAACACCTATCAAGTTGCTTTCCAAATGCTTCAGGAATTCGAAAATGACTTGCACACCCATATTCACTTAGAGAATAACATTCTTTTTCCTAAAACTGTGAAGATGGAAAAAGAGTTTGCTGTTGCATAATTTTTTTCTTTTTAATTATAGATTTTTAAGAATGATAAGTCCACCCGTTGGACTTATCATTTTTTTATTTAGTGTAATTCTGGAAATTCAATCATTTAAATAAAAGGAGACAAACCCTTTACTTCAACTAAATCGGAATTGTAAAATGGTAAAAATAAGCATTGATTCTTATTGAATTGAGAAGTATTCCCTTCATTTTCTTGTAATTATTCTAAATTATAGGTCAATAATCAATTAAGATGGTAAAATGCTGGAAAATGGCTAATTAAGGATTAAATTTGCACAACTTAATGAAATAACAAACAAAAACAATACTATGGCATTTGATATAGAAATGATTAAAGAAGTGTATGGTCGTATGAAGGAACGCGTTGACACGGCTCGTGAAGTCGTGGGTCGTCCTTTAACGTATTCAGAAAAAATTCTTTACGCTCATTTGTTTAACGGTTTAGCAACTACAGCTTACACACGCGGAGAATCCTACGTTGATTTTGCTCCCGATAGAGTAGCTATGCAAGATGCAACGGCTCAAATGGCGTTGTTGCAATTTATGCAAGCTGGAAAAGTAAAAACCGCCGTTCCTTCTACCGTACACTGTGATCACTTGATCCAAGCGAAAGTAGGAGCAGAAAAAGATTTACAAGAAGCAATCAATAAATCATCCGAAGTTTTTAATTTTTTGGAATCGGTTTCGAATAAATATGGAATTGGATTCTGGAAGCCAGGCGCAGGAATTATTCACCAAGTAGTTTTAGAAAATTATGCATTTCCAGGTGGAATGATGATTGGTACCGATTCACATACACCCAATGCAGGAGGATTAGGGATGGTAGCGATTGGTGTAGGTGGAGCAGATGCAGTTGATGTTATGGCTGGAATGGCATGGGAGTTAAAAATGCCAAAATTAATCGGTGTAAAATTGACTGGAAAATTAAACGGATGGACCTCACCAAAAGATGTGATTTTGGAAGTAGCCGGTCGTTTGACTGTGGAAGGGGGAACAGGAGCCATTGTTGAATACTTTGGTGAAGGAGCTGAAAGCCTTTCTGGAACAGGAAAAGGTACCATTTGTAACATGGGTGCTGAAATTGGAGCAACCACTTCCATCTTCGCGTATGACGATGCTTCCGAGCGATATTTACGTGCTACCGATAGAAATGACGTGGCAGATGCTGCCAACGAAATGAGAGAATACCTTCGTTCGGATCGAGAAATATATGAAAATCCAGAAAAATATTACGATGAATTATTAGTCATCGATTTGGATACATTGTCACCACGTTTAAACGGGCCATTTACGCCAGACTTGATGACACCGGTTTCCGATATGAAAGAAGCAGCCGAAAGAAACGGTTGGCCTTTAACCGTTGAGTGGGGATTGATAGGATCATGTACCAACTCTTCGTACGAAGATTTATCTCGTGCTTCGTCGATTGCACAACAAGCGGTTGACAAAGGATTGCGAATCAATTCAGAATTGGGTATCAATCCAGGATCAGAACAAGTTCGATATACCGCGGAAAGGGACGGTATAATTAAACCTTTTGAAGATTTAGGAGCTGTTATTTTCACCAATGCGTGTGGACCTTGTATCGGTCAGTGGGACAGAGATGGAGCGAATAAAGAAGAGAAAAACACTATTATTCACTCCTTCAACCGAAACTTTAAAAAGAGAGCAGACGGTAACCCAAATACCCATGCTTTTGTGACTTCGCCTGAGATTGTAGCTGCGATTGCAATTGCAGGTCGTTTGGATTTTAACCCTATGACGGATACTCTAATCAATGATAAAGGAGAAGAAGTAAAATTGGATCCTCCGTTTGGAGATGAATTACCAGAAGATGGATTTTCATACGAAGACAATGGATACCAAGCGCCGGTTGAAGATGGTTCCGAATTAGTAGTTGAAGTAAATCCAGAATCGGAAAGACTTCAGTTGTTGGAAAGTTTTCCTGAATGGAACGGTAAAAACATTATAGGTGCAAAATTATTAATCAAAGCTTTTGGAAAATGTACGACCGACCATATTTCTATGGCTGGACCATGGTTGCGTTTCAGAGGTCACTTAGATAATATTTCAAACAACACTTTAACAGGTGCAGTAAATGACTTTAACCAAGAAACCAATAAAATTAAAAATACCTTAACAGGAGAATATGGCACGGTGCCAGATGTAGCAAGAGCTTACAAAGCAGCCGGAGTTCCAACCATTGTAGTGGGTGATGAAAATTACGGAGAAGGTTCTTCCCGTGAGCACGCAGCGATGCAGCCGAGACATTTGGGTGTAAGGGCAGTTTTGGTTCGTTCTTTTGCTCGAATTCACGAAACCAACCTAAAGAAACAAGGAATGTTGGCATTGACTTTTGCTGACAAATCAGATTACGATAAAATTCAAGAAGATGATACCATCAACTTCGTTGATTTGACTGAATTTACAACTGGAAAGCCATTGACATTGGAATTTGTTCATGCAGATGGTTCAAAGGACTTAATCAAGGCAAATCATACCTATAACGAAGCGCAAATTGAATGGTTTAAAGCGGGTTCTGCGTTAAACTTAATCAAAATGCAAGAAGCGTAAAAGACGGTTTTACTAAATAATTATGATTCCCATCGGTTTTTATCGGTGGGATTTTTTGTTTTTAACCCTAAGGCATCTAAAAGAAAATGAAATAGAATTATGTAAAGTGTTCGGAGAATGAAAAATATATAAAGCAAGAAAGCAGGTCTCTACCTCTAGAGCCTGCTTTCTTACCAATTAATTTATACCTAACCTAAACCAACCTAAATATAAAAATCATCATAATGTTATTTCTCTTTTAAATCTCTACAACTGTCTACCTAAAACCTGTTGTTTGAGAGTTTTAAACCTTTTTAAGGTTTAAATATCGTATGAATTCTTTCTTCATTTCCTTCAGATACAACATAGATTGTATACATTCCAGCGGGTAATCCGTTTAAACTTGCATTAAAATTACTTGTTGGAGAAAATGTTGTTGAGCCGATAAGGCTGTTATTTTCATCGTAAATTTCAAAACTTGTAATTTTATCTTCCGCGCTTGAAATGGAAACATCGTTATGAGCCGTACTGAATGTAACTGTTGGAACAAAGACTCTTGGACCACCCGTGTTACCAATTCTAACCCCTGAAGTTCCACCGGAACTCGTTTGAGCAAAAAGACCCACTGAGGCAAATAATAAAAGTATTAAGCTAAATTGTTTCATAGGTCAAAGATAAAGAAGATAATAATTTTAAAACCTACCAAGAATTTGGTATTTTTACATTTCCATGAGAATATATTTACTTATACTGTTTTCAATGCCAATGAGTTTTTCGTTTTCTCAGAAATATGAAAGGCTCATAGAAAGCCATTATCGAAAATACGAAAAATTAGCCGAAACCAAAACCGATTCCGCTCTACTTTATCTTTTTGAAGCAAAAGCTTTAAATGAAAAAGAAAAAAATGATTATTGGGAAGCTCAGATCTTTTATGGAATAGGGTATTGCTACTTTGTGAAACAAAAATACTTTCTTTCCTTAGAATATTTAAATAAAGTACCTATTCCTTCCGCGAAGGCTAAGAATTTCTACATTCTTAGTAAATCTTACAATCTCATGGGCTTAATTTATTCCTATCAAAGTGATTTCAACATGGCATTGAAGTATTATAATAAGTCACTTGAAATTTCAGAAAAAAAAGAGGAGTTAAGTGACAATACAATTGCTGTTCTATCCAATATAGCGGATTTATATATCTTTCAACAAGATACAGTAAGTGCTCGAAAATTTTATCAACAAGCTAAAGAAATTGGTGAGAGAGATGAAAACAAAATCAATCTAGCTACCGTTTATAATAATGTGGCTGTTTCTTATATGACTTCAGACAAAGATAGTACGGAATTTTATTTAACCAAGGCGATAAAAATTTACAAAGAAACAGATAATATTTACGGTCAAATATTGGCTCAAAATAATCTGGCTACTACCTATCTGAATTTTGAATCCAAAAACGATTACGGCAAAGCTTTGAATTATTTATTAGAATCACTTAAATTGAGTGTAGATAGTAAAAATATAGAAGCAGAATTTTTTTCATCTTTGTATTTGGGTAATTTTTATGAAAAAGGGGAGATAGATTATTTCAAAGCCAAAAATTATTACGAAAGAGCCTATGGGTTAATCAAGAAGGGTTTTAAAAATGAATCTACCATTGAGTTATACAAAAGATTATCTCACGTTTATTTTGAATTGGGGAATTTTCAGGAAGCCTATAAATACCAATCAATTCAACATCAATTGCAAGACAGTATATTTGGGGTTGAAAAAAACAAACAGTTTTTGGAGGCTTTGACAAAGTTTGATGTAGAGCGAAAAAACAATCAAATTCAACTTTTAAACAAGGAGAAAGAAATTCAAAAAGGTTACAAACGATTGGTTATAATCGCTTCACTCTTGGTAATTATACCTTTATTAATTATCGCCTTTTTTTACAGGAAGCGTTTGATTTATCAGGAAACCATTAGTCGTCAGGATAAATTAATTTTTGAAAAGGAAAAAGAAACACTTCGCGCAAAAAACTTGTTAGAAGGTCAAAAACAAGAACGATCACGAATAGCCAAGGAGCTTCATGACGGAGTGGGCGGAAAGTTATCGGCGATTAAAATAAAAATGGATCAATTAAACACTACCCATATACAAGATCCGGAATTGAAAGTATGCATCAGCCAACTTCAAGATGCAACCAAAGAAATTCGAGTGATTTCCCATGAATTAAATGAAAATAAAATTAATGAATTAAATTTTTCAGATCTCTTAAATGGGTTGATTAAGGATTACCAATTTTACTTTTCAGGAGAAGTTTCAATGAACATTTTTCCCTTAAATAAATTCAATGAAATTGAAGATTCGAGAAAGCATAACTTGTATCGTGTCATTCAAGAAGCGCTTTCAAATGCACTGAAATATGCAAAAGCAAAAAACATCCAAATTGATTGTACTTTTGACGAAGTTTATCGAATCATTATTGAAGATGACGGTGAAGGATTTGATATGAGAGAAGTTAAGAAGGGTATGGGTTTAAATAACATTCAAAAAAGAGTAGAGTCAATGAAGGGGAATTTGCATATTGATTCTTTAAAAGGAAGAGGAACTACTTTTATAATAGAAATACCAGAAAATGGAAGAAAATAAAATTAAAATCGGTTTACTGGATGATCATCAATTGATTCTCGATGGAATGGAGAAGTTACTGAGTTCGGTCGATGAATATGAAGTTGTTTTCATTGTGAATCGAGCAAAAGATGCATTGGACTATTTGGATAAAAACAAAGTGGATTTGGTAATTACCGATGTCGCCATGCCCGACATGAACGGAGCTCAATTCATCCAGAAAGTAAGACAGACCAACCAAGACATCAAAATATTGGTTCTAAGCATGTATAAAACGGATAGTATTGATGAAAGTGAAATCAATGGATATATACTCAAGGAATCTTCAAGTGAAACGATTCTTAAAAAAGTAAAAGATATCTTGGAAAAAGAATCACGGCTTAGTCGTTTTGAATCGACACAATCGTATACTAATTTATCAAAAAGAGAACAAGAAATTGTAATTGAAATAGGAAACGGTTACTCTTCAGAACAAATTGCGGATAAATTAAACCTGAGTTATTATACCATCGAATCGCACAAAAAAAATATTTTCCTTAAACTCAATGTGAAAACAACCGCAGAATTAATCAAAAAAGCGATGTTTTTGGGAATTATTCGATAATTTAATTTCTATTTCCCGTCCGACAAACGATCTTTTACAAATTCTATTTTCGTTTTCCCATGTGCTTTTGGTTTTCCGTTTTCACCCATATTGACCATGGTTATTTTATCGACAGTGATGATGGTTTCACGGGTCATTTTATTTCTCACTTCGCAGTTTAAAACCAAGGATGTATTTCCAAATTTCACAATATCCATCCCAATTTCTATCACATCACCCTCTTTGGCTGAACTCATAAAATTGATTTCTGACATATATTTGGTAACAACGGTATTGCTTTCGAGTTGGATGATGGTGTAAAGCGCAGCTTCTTCATCGATCCAAGCCAATAAAGTTCCACCGAACAAGGTTTTATTGGCATTTAAGTCTTGGGGTTTTATCCATTTTCTAGTGTGAAATCGCATAAAAATCTATTTTTCTTTGTTTTCAGATGAATTTAAAAATAAAAATAGACCCTAATGATTTAATGCCAATAGGATCTATATAGGTTTTATTTCGAAGTTATTTTACTTCGAATGATACTTTTAATGCCACACGAAATTCAGTGATTTGATTGTCTTTTACAACAACGCTTTGATCCTGAACCCAAGCAGACTTAATGTTTTTTACAGTTTCTGATGCTTTTGTAACAGCTTTCTGAGTGGCATCTTCCCAACTTTTGTCTGAACTTGCCATTAATTCTAATACTTTCAAAATTTTCATTTCATTGATTTTTTTGGTTAATAAAAAATTACTTTAAGACTATAAATGTATGAAAAATATACTAAAGTTTAGAAAAGTAACTTCAATAAATCATTTACTTTTGACAAGGTTTTGATTTCAATTTTATAATCCCCTGGCTTAATTTTATTGTATTTCGATAAGAAGATCACATCGTACCCTAATTTTTCGGCTTCTGTAATTCGTTGATCCACACGGTTTACGGCTCGAATTTCTCCGCTCAATCCTACTTCCCCTGCAAAACAACAGTTGTCGGGCAAGGCATTGTCTAAATTCGAAGAAAGGATCGCAGAGATTACTGCTAAATCAATCGCTGGATCATCCACCCGAATTCCGCCGGTTATATTTAGAAAAACATCTTTCGCACCCAATTGAAAACCGGCTCGTTTTTCCAAAACGGCCAATAACATATTCAGTCGTTTGGTGTCAAAACCGGTCGCTGAACGTTGGGGCGTTCCATAAACCGCCGAACTCACCAAAGCTTGAATTTCTATCATCATCGGCCGAATGCCTTCCAAAGTCGAGGCAATTGCATTTCCACTGAGTGATTCGTCTTTTTTTGAAATCAATACTTCAGATGGATTTTTCACTTCCCGCAATCCACTTCCTTGCATTTCATAAATTCCTAATTCCGAAGTCGAACCAAATCTATTTTTATTGGAACGTAGCAAACGGTAGATATGGTTTCGATCGCCCTCAAATTGCAAAACGACATCGACCATGTGTTCCAGAATTTTTGGTCCGGCAATCACACCTTCTTTGGTAATGTGACCGATTAAAACCACCGGAACATTGGTTTCTTTGGCATATCGTATTAATTCGGAAGCGGACTCTCGAATTTGAGAAATACTGCCGGGCGAAGATTCAACATGTTGGGTGTGCAGCGTTTGAACAGAATCAATAACGACCAATTGGGGTTGAATTTCTTTGGCGTGATTGAATATTTTTTGGGTATTGGTTTCGGTTAAAATAAAACATTGATCGGTTTGAATTCCAATTCGTTCCGCCCTTAATTTGATTTGAGAAGCACTTTCTTCGCCGGAAACATAGAGCGTTTTTACGTTGGCTAATTGAAGTGCAATTTGCAATAGTAAAGTCGATTTTCCTACGCCGGGTTCACCGCCGACTAAAACCACAGACCCGCTCACAATTCCTCCTCCCAATACGCGATTGAATTCTTCGTTCTGCGTATCAATACGAGATTCGCCTACTTCTGAAACTTCTTTTATATTCAGAACCATCGACTTGGAATCTTTTTGGGAATTTGAGCTGTGCCATGGCTTCTTTTCTTCGCTTTTCTCGACGATTTCTTCTACCAGTGTATTCCATTCGCCACAGGCTTTGCATTGACCCATCCATTGGCTGTATTGGTTTCCACAATTTTGACAAAAATATGCTGTTTTGGTTTTGGCCATTTCATTTTAAATTCTAGTCAAATTTACTCTTTTTTTCGACTTAAAGTCGGTATAAAGTAAAACGATAAGAACCCAAATATCAAAATAGAAATAACTTGTGCGAAGTAAAGCATCAGTCCGAAATAACTTCCGACCATCCTTCCTTCCTCTGCTGTATCGCCTTGAGACAGAAAGATAGCGGCAAAAGCGATACTCATAACATAGGGATAACCCAATCCACCCACGGCAGGTAAAATCATACCCAAGGCACCGGCTACAATTAGGAAAAACCCTTCATCCAGTCCAAAATGCGAAGTTTCTGGAAAAGCAAAAATCACCAAATAGGTCATAAAAAAATAACAGGTCCAAATCGCAACAGAATAGGCAATGAATTTTGCACGTTCTTCTAAATGAAGTATCGATAAAAAACCAATCCAAATTCCTTTCATAAAGTTTTCAATAACCAAGTAGATGGAAAAAGTTTTTAGCTTTTTCCGAAGAAGTAGAAAAAGCAGAAGAATGACACCAAGTCCAAATAAAGGAAGTTTAAAGCTTTTAAACGAAGGTTTATCTCCAAATGAAAAGAAGGAATAAAGCATTTCTGCATTTAGAATCAAGGTGACCCCAAAAAATAATCCTAGAAATATTAAATCAATAACTCGCTCTAATACAATGGTTCCAAAAGATTTATTGACTGGAACCTTTTCCATTTTGTAGAAAGAAGTCGCACGCGCTACTTCACCGCTACGTGGAATGGTTAAATTCATAAAATAGGCAAATGAAATCGCCCAAAAGCCGGTTTTCGTTTCCACTTTGTATCCGATGGGTTCCAAGAGTAATTTCCAGCGTGCGGCACGAAGCCAATACGTGAATATGCTTAAGACCATCGAGGCGAAAAACCAAAAATAATTGGCTCTTTTCGCTGCGGATTTAAGTACTTCAAAATCGGTTTGTTCGATGGTAAGTCCAATGAATACGGCTGCCAAAACGATTGCTAGAATCGTGAATATAAGTTGGCTGATTTTGGACTTCATTTATGATTAATCTAGACGATTGGTCTCTTCGTTCGGAAATAAAATAGTCGGTTTAAATTGCCGCGCCTCGTCAATACTTATACTTCCGTAGGCGATAATAATAATCAAGTCACCCATCTGAACCTTTCTAGCAGCGGGTCCATTGAGCGTGATTTCACCGGAACCTCTTTTTCCAGCAATGGTATAGGTTTCAAACCGCTCTCCATTTTGGATGTTTACGATTTGCACCTTTTCTCCGATTATCATATTCGCAGCATCCAATAAATCTTGGTCAATTGTAATGCTCCCAATATAATTTAATTCTGCACCGGTGATTTTTACCCGATGAATTTTTGATCTTACTACTTCTATCATCATAATTGGCGGCAAAGATAAGGAGTTTTTGAAAACTTACATTAATTTAGACTCAGGTTGTCTATGAGTCTAATTTCATCTGCATATACAGCAATAAACGCGCGAATTTTTTGGGAAGAACTTTTTTGAATTGCACTTTCTAATGTGTTTTCTTCGGCAATTTCAAAGTATTCCAAAACCAAAGGGCTGGATTCAAACTGTTTTTCTACAAATTTTTTGGTTTCTGCAATGGAATGATTTTCCAAATGGATTTTAGCCTCATTTAAAACTTTAAAAATCAAAGGAGCTTCCTTTCTCATTTCAGGCGTCAATCTTTGATTTCGGGAACTCATGGCCAAACCATCTTCTTCTCTTTTGATCGCAACAGGGATAATTTGAACAGGAAGTTTTTGGGTTAAAACCATTTTTCGAATAATCTGAAGTTGTTGGAAATCCTTTTCGCCAAAATAGGCGTTGTCGGGTTGAACTATTTCAAAAAAACGCTTGACTACCGTTCCAACTCCTTCGAAATGACCGGGACGAAATTCTCCTTCCATTTTATTCTCCAATCCACCAAAGTCAAAATGCTCGGTTAATTCTCCGTTTGGATAAATGTCTTCCACCGTCGGGAAAAACACAGCATCAACGCCAGCTTGTTCCAAAAGGGCTAAATCCTGCTTTTCGGTTCTCGGATATTTCACCAAATCGTCGGCATTATTAAATTGAGTAGGATTTACAAAAACCGTTACAAACGTAAAGTCATTTTCCTTTTTAGATTGGTTGACTAGTGAGATATGGCCAAGGTGAAGTGCTCCCATTGTGGGCACAAAGCCGATGGTTTGCTTCCTGTTCTTAATGGTAAGTATCAGGTTTTCAGCGTCTTTTAGGTTTTTTAAGCAGTGCATTTAAGTTGTTAAATCTATGATAATATTTGCAAAAGTAAGACAAGGATATCATATCTCGTAAAAATTTCGTATCTTTGTGCTCGATTTCAAGTAATTAATGAGTTTGAATTATGGATGGAAAGCGTATACTGTATGTAACTACAGAAATGGTACCTTACTTCCCTGAGAGTCCTATGGCAGTGCAATCTTTAAGAATTCCTAAAGCGATGAGCGAGAAGGGTGCAGATGTTAGGATTTTCATGCCGAGGTTTGGAGTAATTAATGAGAGAAGACACCAATTGCATGAGGTCATCCGTTTATCCGGAATGAACCTGATCATAAACGATATGGATCAGCCCTTGATTATCAAGGTTGCGTCTATACCGGGTGAGCGTATTCAAGTCTATTTTATAGACAACGAAGAATACTTTAAAAGAAAGTCATTGTACAATGACAAAGAAGGAAAACTGTTTGATGATAATGACGAGCGCGCTATATTCTTTGCAAAAGGAGTATTGGAAACCGTCAAAAAATTAAACTGGAAGCCCGATGTTGTGCACGTTTTAGGATGGATGTCGAGTATGGTTCCTGCTTATTTGAAGGAATACTATGCAGAAGACACCTTTTTTGATGATACAAAAGTAGTTGTTTCACTTTTTGACAATGCCTTTGATGGGGAGTTGAATACGGGGATTACCGAAAAGCTTGCTTTTGACGGAATCAACGGAGAAGTGGCGAAATACCTAGAAAAACCAAGTTTTGAAGCGTTGACTTTGTCTGCATTGAAATATGCAGATGCTGCGGTTAAAGGAGAAGAAATCCTGCCCGAAGCAATCAGCAGCTATTTGGCAACCAAAGAAATTCCTGTGATGGAATTCTGTGCAGAAGATGTTTTGAGTGAGGCATACAGAACCTTTTACTCAGAGGAAATTATGAATGAAACTGTAAAATAATTGATGAGAAGATTTTTTAATCTCGTTGTAGCATTGGTACTTTGCTCAACAACCTTCTTCGCTATTTCATGCGAAGATGAAATTTCAGACGTTGGTAGTGGCTTAATTGATACAGGAGCCTCTGCCAACGCTTATTATGTAGATGTTGTGTCTTTCAACACCAACAATGATTCGATCCGATCCGATGAACAAATGCTGCAAAGCGCTGTTGTGGGAGTATATGAAGAGCCCGTATTTGGGCGAACAAAAGCCCGATTTATTTCACAGGCACGTTTGGGAAGTTTGAATCCTACTTTTGGGGAAAACCCCGTAATGGACTCCGTCATCTTGAACGTACCCGTTTATTTTGTAAACAAGGAAGATGATATTCAAATTGATACTACGTATATCTATCTGGCTGAAGGTGAAACTCCTTCGGACACGGCAACAATGAGATTGAAAAGAACCTATAAATTGGATTCTCTGTATGGAAACTCACAGATTCCAATTACTTTACAAGTTCGAGAGGTTTCAAAATATTTGTATTCGCAAGATTCAATTTATTATTCCAACCGTACGTTGGCAAATTGTCCGTCGTGTGAAAACATCAATGATATTGAAACGTTCCCAACGGTTTTGGGATCTCTTCAAGTCACCAATAAGCTCATTACCTATCAAGAGAAAAAGCGAGATGCGACGAACACGGATATTCCTCCAATTGTATTGAAAGTAAAATTAGACAAAGATTATTTTAAACAAAAATTTATTGATAATGAAGGTTCTGCCGATTTGGCAGATCAAGCTTCTTTTATTCGGAACTTCTTTAGAGGGATTGAATTAAGCGTGGTGGAATCGCAAGGTTTCTTAATGGCATTCAATCAAAGTTCGGCATCCTTTAATCTAAACATGTTTTATTCGCATGATAATCCTGAAGAGGGTGGGGATAAATTAAACAAGATTCTTAATTTGAACTTTGGCTCTTATTGGTCAGCGACACCTGGATACAATGTTCAGGTGAATCAGTTTGAACATCAAAACCGAAGTTCGCAATTTGTGAATGCATACACCAACCCAAATACGACTGAAGGTGATGCCCGATTGTATTTAGCAGGGATGGATGGAACCAAAGCAAAAATTAGACTCGATCAAAATCAATTGAATGAGATTAAAAACAATGTTCAAAATAACGGTTGGGCAATTGTGGGAGCTGAATTAAGCTTTCATATTGATGATAGTTACGGTTTAAAAAAGCCGCCTTATCTATTTGCATGGAATAGTTATACAGAAGATGGAAAGAAGAAGGATGTGAATTTTGAAGATATAGCAAAGTTTTACAATAGTTATCCTTTTTCAGTTCAATTTAATCCAATGTACGATTACAAGGAAAATAAGAAAACGTATATTATTCGAATTACAGATTATATCAAAAGTATCGTAGAAAGAGGGGAGGTTTATGAAGACAATTTAATCACCCTAAGTTTAGGCAATTTTTTATTGAGTCCAAATGGAGGATATATGAATGTGGTAAGCCCAACGAATCCTTTCTTAAATAACAGAGCCTTTAATCCGTACAGAGTGGTTCTACATGGTAACAATACAGAGCAAGCCGATAAGAAGCTAAGATTAAAAATATATTATACTAAAAAATAACAATTATGTGTGGAATTGTTGGATATCTAGGACATAGAAAAGCCTACCCTATTATCATAAATGGATTACGAAGACTGGAATATAGAGGATATGACAGCGCCGGTTTGGTTGTTATGAATGGTAATGAATTTGGTTTGGTAAAAACCAAAGGAAAAGTTTCTGATTTGGAAGAAAAATCAGAAACATTAAATAACGGAGCTACCGTAGGAGTAGGACACACACGTTGGGCCACTCACGGTGAACCCAATGACGTTAATTCCCATCCTCATTTATCCAATGACGGTGAAATCGTTCTTGTTCACAATGGAATTATTGAAAATTACGATACTCTAAAAACAGAATTAATCCAAAAAGGATTTGTGTTTCATAGTGAAACCGATACCGAAGTTTTGGTGAATTTAATTCAGTATCTGAAAAACAAAGACAATTTATCACTTAACGACGCCGTTCGTTATGCGTTGAACCAAGTGAATGGTGCTTATGCAATTGCAGTAATCGGTAAAGCCAATCCCAATGAGATTGTTGTGGGTCGCTTAGGTAGTCCACTTGCAATTGGAATTGGAGAAAACGAGTTTTTCATTGCGTCTGATGCATCCCCGTTTTTGGAATTTACCAAAGATGCGGTTTATTTGGATGATGGAGAAATGGCGGTTGTTACTTTAGGAAAAGAGGTGGACATTCGAAATATCAAAGATAATTTGAAAGTCACACATACCGTTCAAGAATTGCAAATCAATTTAGAAGAAATTGAAAAAGGAGGGTACGAACATTTCATGTTAAAAGAAATTTACGAACAACCGAAATCAATTCGAGATACAATGCGTGGACGTCTTTTGGTAGACGAAGGAATCATAAAAATGGCCGGAATTTGGGACCATCAAGAAAGATTTCTAAATGCCAAACGTATTATTATTGTGGCTTGTGGAACTTCGTATCACGCAGGTTTAGTCGGAGAATATCTGATTGAAGATCTCGCACGAATTCCTGTAGAAGTGGAATATGCTTCCGAGTTTAGATACCGAAATCCAATTATCAAGAGAAGTGATATTGTGATTGCAATTTCGCAATCGGGAGAAACAGCTGATACCTTAGCTGCATTAAAATTAGCAAAAGAAAAGGGTGCCTTCATCTATGGTATCAATAATGTTGTAGGTTCTTCCATTGCGCGATTTACCGACGCAGGTTCCTATACCCATGCCGGTCCAGAAATTGGTGTAGCTTCGACCAAAGCGTTTACAGCGCAGTTGACGATTTTATCGATGATTGCCATTAAATTAGGAAAACACAACGGTTATTTAAGTAACGAAAGATTCAATAGCTTAATCCGTGAATTGGATCATATTCCGGAATTGGTTCAAGAAACTTTGGAAACTACGGCGCAAAAAGTGATTGAGATTTCTGAAAAATACAAAGATGTTCCAAACGTACTTTATCTAGGACGTGGATATAACTATCCATCGGCTTTGGAAGGTGCTTTGAAACTAAAAGAGATTTCGTATATTCATGCAGAAGGATATCCAGCTGCAGAAATGAAACACGGACCGATTGCACTTATTGACGAAAATATGCCCGTAGTTATCATTGCTACCAAAACAGGACACTATGAAAAAGTAGTGAGCAATGCAATGGAAATTAAAGCCCGAAAAGGACAAGTGATTGCCGTTGTAAACAAAGGAGATACAGAACTAAAACGAATTGCAGATTATACGATTGAAATTCCGAATTCTTCGGAAGAATTCAGCCCTATTCTTGCAGCAATTCCTTTGCAATTGCTGTCTTACCATGTTGCTGTGATGTTGGATAGAAACGTAGATCAACCACGTAACTTAGCCAAATCGGTAACGGTTGAATAAGGTTTAATAACGTAACAAAATATATTAGTGAGAATCCTCTTCTGTTTCAGAAGGGGATTTTTCATTTTCATGCGTCGGAAGTGTAGGTATTTCCGGTGTAGTAAGGATCCATGTTTCATTCATGTCCCAAAGGGCTCGAACGTTGATCATTTCAGGATAAATAAAGGATTTCTCGGCTTGTTTTTTTGTGAAAAAATCACCTGCGTCCCAAAATTCATTTGCATTCTCATCGACTAGAATTTTAAAATAATAATTTCCCGTTTTCAGAAAATTAAAATCAAATTCGGATTCGGTGGTATATATTTCGTCCAAGACTTCATCTTTTTCATTCAATAATTGAAGCCAAAACGGATGATTGGGTTTTCCTTCCAACTTTAAATGAAGATTTCCTAAATCATTTTTGGCTTGCGTTCGTACTTCAAAAACCAAGGTGTCATTCGTTTCATCAAAGAAATCCCGAATGGCATTCGGTAGAAATTCAATTTTATATTGACTGCTTAATTCCATAGGAAAATCCAACGTGAATTCATTTTCCTTTTTTGGATTTGGGATGAATTGGTGGTTTAATTGTATGCTATCTTTCATCACACGAACATAGGCTGAATCCAAATTAGAAAAGGGTGAATTCGTTCGAAAGGTCGGTTTTCGAGAAGGAGATTCTGTCAACTTCCCAAATTTCTCCACCTTTAAACTGTGTTTCTGACCTGAATTATAAACCAATGAAATTGTATCGATTTTATCTTTATACTGTGTTGTAAACTGAATTCGTTTCGATTTTCCTGAAATGGTATCAATCGTTGGATTAAACCAAAAATTCAAAGAATCACTTTTCGGTTTGTAGGAAATTTTTGACGTCGTGAATTCATGATTCAAAGGCTTTACGTCAATTTCGTCCACATTTCCAGAAAACCGGAAGACCAAATGGCCGTATCCTTTCTGTTCGACTTTTCCCACTCTATATGCAGCGATTTGATTGGATAATTCTATGTTGAAGGATTGATTTTCAGTCAATTCTATTGGTTCTTTCCTAAAGCCAAACATCTCTTTCCCAATGTCAAATTGCATGTTTTGAACTTCATCATCAAATGCAATTAGTTGGTATTTTCCCGAATGAAGGTAGTTTAGTTTGAAACTTCCATCTTCCGCAGCTTTTGCGATATAAAATGGTTTTTCTGTGAGAATTAAACTATCGGTATACGTGGAGTCGATTTTATAAAGTCCAACAATCAAATTTTTCGGTTGTTTGCGTAAAGAAGGAACGTTAGCTTTTCCTGAGATTTCCAAGGAATCGATGTAATCTCCGGTTGAAAAAACATATTGAAAATACGGAAGTTTATTTCCTTCGTTGTGGTCTTGGATTGCATTTCCAAAATTAATATTGTAAGTAGTATTTTCCTTTAAAGGTTCATTGAGTTTAATTCGCACATATTTATTTGGCGTTCCAACCGGCATAAAGCTTGGGTTTTTAACAAATGGAGGCGATACAATGATATTTTGAGTATGGTCTTTTAGGAGAATGTATTCGTCGAAATTAATTCGAATCTCGTTCAGATCGGTAGGTACATTCAACGACAATGTATCGGGATTTGAACTTAAAAATTTTGGAGGTGTTTCATCCTTTGGGCCACCCGAAGGTGTGCCTTGTCTTGCACAAGAAACAATTAAAAACAAACAAAATAAAATTCCTAAATACCGCATATTGAAAATATGTTGCAAGTTAAACAAATTTCAATTTCGGAATGAGAATTCATAAAAAAAACAGGACCTCACTTTGTGTGAAGTCCTGCTCTATTTATTTACTTAAAACTACTATTATTTCTTAATTAGTTTTTTAACTACTGTTTGTTTTTCACCAACGATTTGAATTAAATACGTTCCTGTCGGAAGATGTCTAATTGAAATAGTATTTTCTGTCAAAGAATTATCCCACTTCGATTCCTGAATTCGTTTTCCACTTACGTCCATAATTACCACTTTTACAATCTTTTGTGAACTTGAAATCGTCACGAAATTATCAGTTGGATTTGGATAGATTTGGATAGAATTGCTGAATGAAGCATCGTTTACACCCAACATAGAATCAATTGTTAATTCAAAACTACAGGTTGACGTATTTCCGGCTGCATCTTTCACACTGAATGTAACGGTATGATTTCCTGCTGCTAATTCCGTTCCAGCTGCGGGGCTTTGGGTCTGTTGTTCAACTGTAGAACAGTTATCAACCGCTGTTACATCGCCATCTGCCCAGTAATCTGGAAGAGAATACATACTTCCCATTGCCACTTCAACCGTTTGGTCTGCTGGACAAGTTAGAACAGGAGCAATTGAGTCAACGACAGTTACAGTAAAAGAACACGTTTTTGTATTTCCAGAACCGTCACTTACTTCAAATGTATTGGTAGTTACACCCAGTGGAAATTCACTTCCGGATGGTAATCCAGCGATTTGAGTGGTTACAGGTGAAGGACTAAATACACCTTCCACTTCCACATTGTCTAACCATACACCTGCACTTCCTTGGCTAATATCACTTGCCATTCTCCATCTGAATTTCACGTTTTTACCGTTCATGGTAGAATTTAGATTAATTTCAACCGCAACGAATCCGCTTGAATTTCCTGACCAAGATGCTCTTCCTCCCAAAGGATTGCTGTACCACGTACTTAAAGTTGCATTGTAAGCGCCCGATACAAACGTACCACCTCCACTTAAAATATCATTCCAAGCACCGTTATTTACGGAATATTCCAAAACAGCTCCATCATAATTCGATTCTGTATTGTAATAAAAATCAAATTTCAATTTCGCGTTTGGACTGTCAATCGCATAATCGGGAGAAACCAAAGAAGATAAACTTCGTGCATTTCTATTTACTGCAAAAGCTGAATTGGGTGAAGAACTCGATTGGGTATTCACCGTTGACCAAAGATTGGCAGTTCCTATTTCGGAAGTAGTCGTCCACTCTTGCGGTAAATTCGGTCGAGTTACTCCGTCAAAGTTTTCTACATTGGAAGCAGAACAACCTGAAATACCTTCTGGCATAGTATAAGTAACGATTGCAGAACAACTATCTGCCGATGTACTCACTTCAACATCACTTGGACAAGCTACAATCAATCCTTCCGTAACTTCAATTTGATCACTGTCAGATGATGCTGGTGCACAAGCAGATGCTGCTACGGAATACGTAATCGTATGTACGCCTACTCCCGCTACTGCTGGATCGAAGGTGAAAGTAGATCCATTCCCATCATCGGTCACACCCGCCCCACTGTAAACTCCACCGTTTGGCGTTCCTCCTGAAAGACCTGTCATAACTTCTTTGTCAACACATACATTTTCAGGTGCAATCATTTCTGCAGAAGCGGAAGGGGTATCGAACGCTTCGGTTCCATCGGTTTTACTTCCCGAAGAACCTTGACTCGCGCTGTAACCTAACCCTCTTCGTGCAAAAGCATCCCATATTAGACATTGGTTTGCTCCGCCGTATAACAATTGGTCAGCTTGTAAAATAGCATCTCTACCATCTACAAAACCAGGACTACAAGGCTGAAGTTTCAATGCTTCTATAACCAAATCAAGGGCAATGTTATTTCCACCTGTTCCATTGTAAATATCTTCGTCAAAACCATATTGATCGATTAAATCCCACGTCATATCCCATAACATAACCGCCCAAACACTTCCTACTCCGTGTGGAGCTGCTTCGGTTTTGATACTATTATAGGTATGTGGATTTACGCTCATATTGGTTGAGTAACGATGGGTTCTAATTCCAGCTCCTCCTGCACCTTGACCGAATAAATAGGTTCCAATTCCTCTTGCATCCGTTCCTTGATCTCCCTCTTTCATAGTTAACATCAAACCAAACCAATCACTCCAACCTTCACCCATTTGTTCTTGATTGTTCAAACAACCTGAGTTGGAAGCACCACCTGTCAAACGAATTGAAATTCCGTGTCCGTATTCATGCGCAACGACTACGTTGTCATAATCTCCGTCTTTGTTTCCACAGATATACATCTGCATTCTTGGATTTTGACCATCTGGAGGTGTTGAGAAATTCGCATTACACGTTCCACTTCCGTCTTGTGCTTCTGCATTGACATAGTCATTTCCTAATCCGCCTTTTCCATAATTGTTTTGTTGGAAGTTTCCACTTGCCTCGTCAAAACCATATTCATAGAATACGTCATGGATTATATTGTTCCAGTAAAATAAATTGGTAATCGCTGCCGATTCCGATTGATTTCCTGAACTGTAATTTTCATTAAATGGAAAATCAAATACTAAATTTGACCCACCACTTGGTTGAAATCCTGAATTATCTCCATCTTCGTACGCATTTACATTGTTCCCACGTGTTGTCGTATATTCATGGCCAGGTGCACCGTTGGTATCATGCCATCCATACGGAGAAGCATTTAGATTTACTGCATCATCAGCCAAAACCAACGATCGTGCGCCATAATAGGGACTTTCAATTGGCATTGCAAACACCATATAACTTCCTAAAATCGCTTCAGGTGCCATCATAGGGCCAAAACTTTCTTTTGCAACTTCCTTATTGTGGAAATGCGAATGGTCTCCTTCATCATGCGAATGTTCAAATCCACACGAGCTAACCCAGTTTACTTTGTCAACAATTTGACCGTTGGAAGCATCTACAAATACGTTGTACCATTCGGTTTGATTGATGGACTCAATGGAAACCTCCCATACCAATGCAAGGGAATCATCCTCTTTTAAGAAATACATCAAACGTGCTGGAATTGTACTTTTTGAAATTCCACCGTCCGACAGAATAGTCTTACGATTGGCTGTAAAATCCTGAGAAAGGACAGTGATGTTTTTTGTTACAGTATATCCCAACTTTGAAGCGGCTGAGTTAACTGCTTGTCTCGCATCCAGCTGTGGAGTTGTCGTTGTTTTATCTCCTCTTTTCTGTAAACTATTTACAAACTTATTGTTTACAGATGCAAGTTTCCCTGCGGAAGATAAATGAATGGATGATTCGGTTCCGACGATTTCTAAGCCGTTAAAGGTCTGTCTCAAATAGATGTGTTGAACTCCACTTTTTTTACTTGAATGGAAATCCGTCAATTCATACGATACATCTTCACTTGAAAGCGTTTTTTCAGCCGAGGACTCTAAGAGTGCCTGCTTGACTAATTGGTCATTAGGTCTGTTTGAGATTTGAGCAAAGAGCGCTGTTCCCAATAGAAATAAACCTAAGAACTTTAGATTAATAAATTGTTTGATCATGTAATAAATTGTGTTAATTAATTTTAAAACAGCTAATTTAATTAAAATGAATGGGTAATAAAAAAAAAATCAAATTGGCTAAAGGCTTTTGGTAGCCTACCTATCCGAAATAGAGTGGAGAAACAGATTTTATTTAATAAAAAAAAATAGATGAATTGAAAAAATCCAGAAAGCATCCTACTTTGAATTTGCTTTCTGGATTTGTAATCTTTAGGATTATTTCTTTATCCTTTGTATCTTTTTATTTTTTCTCTAATTTCTTCCAAACCTAAGTTATGAACACTTCCCAAATGCGAAGTTTTAAATTCTTTGTGTGGAATGTAGGTTCCATCATCCACCGAAAGTCCCACAATCTTATAGGCATCTCTAAAAGATGTTCCGGTTTGTAATAAATGATTGATGTTTTCTACGGTATAAATAGAATCGTATTTTTCTTGATCCATGAATCCCGATTTGATTTCCAATTGAGGCAAAGCAAATATCAAGATGTCCAAAATGTCGTTGAATTGCGCCATCGGTTCAAAAAGAATTTCTTTTAGAATTTGAAAATCTCTGTGGTAACCGCTTGGTAAATTGTTGATTGTTAGAATTATATCATTCGGCAAACCTTGTAGTCGGTTGCAATGTGCACGCGTTAATTCAAATACATCTGGATTTTTTTTGTGTGGCATAATGGATGAACCGGTCGTCATTTCTTTAGGCAATTTCACAAATCCCATGTCTTGGCTGTTGTACATCACCAAATCGTAGGACATTTTGGACAAAGTTCCAGACAACATAGAAATTGCTACGGCTGTAGATTTTTCGGTTTTTCCGCGTAACATTTGTGCACCTACTGAACTCACTGCCATTTCAGAAAACCCTAACTCTTGGGTGGTTGATTTTCTATCAATTCCAAAACTGGTTCCAAAACCTGCGCCTGAACCCAATGGATTTTGATCAGCTACTTTGTAAGCAGCATCCAAGAAATACAAGTCGGATAATAAATTTTCAGCATACGCACTGAACCACAGTCCGAAACTGCTTGGCATAGCTGCTTGAAAGTGAGTGTATCCGGGCAATAAATCGTTTTTGTGCTCGTCTGCTTTGTTGACTAAAATATCGATCAATTCCAGAACTTTGGTTTTTGTTTCGCTCAAATACTCTTTCAAGAAAAGTTGAATCGCAACCAAAACTTGGTCATTTCGTGAGCGTGCTGTGTGAATCATTTTTCCAGCTTCGCCGGTTCTTTCAATTAATTCGGCTTCGATTTTTGAGTGAACATCTTCGTATCCTTCATCGATGGTAAATTCGCCCGCTTCACATCGTTGAACGATTTCGTCCAAAACAGTTTGAAGTTTCTGATTGTCATCACTGGAAATTAATCCCACTTTGGCCAACATATTGGCTTGTGCTTTGGAGGCCACTGCATCGTATTTCGCAAGGTAACCGTCCAAAATTCGGTCTTTCCCAACTGTAAATTTCTCGATTTTGTCGTTAACGGAGAATCCTTTGTCCCAGATTTTCATTGTAAGTGTATTTTTGTGTGAATACTGCAAATTTAAGGAACTTAAGAAGCAAGTCGAAACTTATTCAGAAAACTTATTAAGATTTATTCATTGATTTCCAATCCGTAAATGACGCGGTGTTTTATGTAACTTTTTGATTTCGGATCATAGAACTCGAAATTGTCGTAATAAATAGAAACTGACTTGTTTTTGTATTGCTCTTTCATTAGAATTTCAGCTCCCTCAAAATCCGTTAGCCACATAAACTTAAGAAGTGAACCATCTTCTGTTTTTAAATGAATCATATTAAACTGATTGGATTTCAGGGAAGTAATTATTCCTTTTTCAGTAAATAATTCATTGGAATTTCCTTTGGAAACATTATCCACCGATTCATTTTTAATGAAGTTCGCAAAAAACATGGGGCAATAGGAAACCATTCGTACACCCACTTCAGTACCTAAATTCTTAAAATCAAGTTCGGAGAGACTCTTCCCATTCGTATATTCTTCAAATTCTTTTGGATGGGTTGAGATGGTCTCCATCATACAAATTCCTATTTGAACTTCTAACTGGCTTCTCGACTTTTCATCATTATCTTTGGACTGGACACATTCACAAATCTCTTGTGCAGCAAGGTCCACAAAGTCCTGGGAGTACGCCCAATGCATTATCACAACTAAAATTAAACTAAAAATTTTCTTCATAAGTTTACTTTTTTATTCGCCAATTTCAATTCCTTCTATTACTTTAAAATGAATATACTTTCCTTTTTTAGAATCGTATAGTGGAATTTCTGAATAAAGAATATTCATCCACTTTCCTTTGTATGTATTTTTGATTAAATAATCCGAACCTTTAAAATCCCATAACCATAGAAATTTCAAAAGTGATCCGTCTCCCGATTCTAAATTAACGGTATTGAATTGACTTTTCTCAATGCCTGAAATTTTCCCTAATTCTATTTTTAATTGAATGGGATTGACTTCTTCCGTTTCTTCCACAATTTGCATAAAAGTAAATGGGCATAAATTCACCATTTCCAAACCCACTTCTTCACCCACTTTTTCCATGTCAATTTCAGAAATACTCTTTCCGTTGTGGGCTTGATCAAATGCTGGTTTGTGCTTAGAAATCGCAGACATAATGCATATTCCCAATTGATTTTCTTTTTGTTTCATTGTGAAACCCTCGAAGTTTATGGCTTCTATACAAAGACAGGTTTCTTCGGCCAATTTCTCATTTAAACTTTGTGCACCGAGTTGAATGGAAAGTAGGAAACTTAAAAGTAGAATTATTCTCATTTCTATATTTTGGCTAAATATATGTTAAAATTTCATTCGCTGAATCCGAATTGCATTTAAAATCGCTAAAAACGCAACGCCAACGTCCGCGAAAACTGCTTCCCACATCGTTGCAATTCCACCCGCACCCAAAATTAATACAATCAACTTTACGCCAAATGCCAATGCAATATTCTGAATTACAATCTGTTTCGTTTTTCGACCGATTTTTATGGCGGTTGAAATCTTGGAAGGTTGATCGGTTTGAATGACTACATCCGCCGTTTCTATCGCTAAATCACTTCCCATTCCACCCATCGCTATTCCGACATCACTCATCGCTAAAACGGGAGCGTCATTGATTCCATCACCTACAAAGGCAATGACGTTGTTTGGAATTTTTTTGAGCGCTTCCAGTTTTTCAACTTTCCCTTCCGGCAATAAATCTCCGTAAGCGATATTTATCTTTAATTCGCTCGCAACTTTTTGAACGATGCTTTCTTTGTCACCGCTTAACATTACGATGTGATGAACTCCCATTTTCTTCATATCAGAAATGGCAGATGCCGCATCTTCTTTGACCTTATCGGCAATGGTAATGTAACCCGAATATTGGGCATCAATTGCAACCAAAACAATGCTTTCCACTATGGAATCTACTTCTGAATCGTAGGAAACTCCAAAACGCTTCATCATTTTTGCATTTCCAGCCAGGATTTCTTTGCCATTGACTTCAGCTTTTAATCCATGTCCGGAAATTTCTTCTAATTTTTCTACCTTCAAATTCGATGGATGAAACAAAACAATTGCCTTTGCGATCGGATGGGTCGAATGTAATTCAATCGCTGAAACATAATCCAAGAATTCATTTTCAGGCAAATGGGTGGAATGAACTTTCTGAACGTTAAAAACCCCTTCGGTCAAAGTTCCGGTTTTATCCATCACTACCGTATTTACTTTGGCTATCAAATCCAAGAAGTTGGAGCCTTTGAATAGAATTCCATGCCGAGAAGCCGCACCAATTCCACCGAAATAACCCAAAGGAATTGAAATCACCAAAGCGCACGGACACGAAATTACCAAGAAAACCAAGGCCCTATAAAACCAAGTTTTGAATTCGTAATTCTCTACAAACAGAAAAGGAAGAAAGATCAAGGAAACCGCCAAAAAGAAAACAATCGGCGTGTACACCTTCGCGAATTTCCGAATGAATAACTCCGTTTTTGCTTTTCGAGAACTTGCTTCTTGAACCATTTGAAGAATTTTGGACAACGAACTATCTTCAAACTTTTTAGTGGTCTGAATTTCAATCAACATTTCCAAATTCACCATTCCTGCCAATACATTTTCCCCTTTTTTAAGACGGTCCGGTTTACTTTCACCCGTAAGCGCTGCAGTATTGAAACTCGATGAATCACTCAATAAAATCCCATCCAAAGGAACTTTCTCACCGACTTTAACCAAAACTCTTTCGCCGATTTTAACATCTTCCGGATGAATTGTTTGCCATTCATTGCTTCTGAAAACCGTCGCTTCGTCGGGGCGGACATCCAACAAGGCTTTGATATTTCCTTTTGCCTTTTCCACTGCGGCGGATTGAAAAAGTTCACCCACTGTATAAAACAACATCACCGCAACGCCTTCTGGATATTCAGTCAATAAGAATGCGCCCAAAGTCGCAATCGACATCAATGAAAATTCATTGAAGAAATCTCCTTTTTTCAATAGTAAAAAAGCATTGTGAAGAACCGGAAATGCAACCGGAAGATAAGCGATTGTATACCACGCAAACCGAAGGATTTCATTCTGGAATAATTCGGGGCTTTTGAAATAATCAAAACCAATTCCCATTGCCAACATCACAAAACTTATAGCGGCTGGAATATACGTTTTGAACGAAGAAGCATCTCCATGCTCGTGGTCGTGATCATCATGGGAATGAGGATTATGATTTGAATCTTCGAGCGTACAACAAGCTTTTGACATGAAATTAAATTTTATAAAAGCAAAGATATGGAGGTGTAGGTGCAATTCATTTGCATTTTGAAATGGAAGGAGACTATTTTCAATCTTGTTTAATAAGTTATAAAGTGAAATTTAAATATTGAAAGATGTTAAGATTTGAAGACAAATAGTGGATTTAATAGTTAAATTTGTCGACTATAAATCAAGCGAAAGAAGCATGCTAAAATTTTCATTGGTAGGATTGGGTCACATCGGACGCGTTCATAAACAAGCGATTGAAGAAACAGAAGGCGCAGAATTGGTAGCGATTATCGATATAAATTTCTCTCAAGACGAAAGTAGAATTCCCGTGTATAAAACCTTGGAATCCTTTCTGGAAAATGACAAAGAAACCGATGTGGTAATCATTGCCACGCCTAACGGCCTACACTGTGAACACGCGATTATGTGTTTAAAAGCGGGAAAACATGTATTGATTGAAAAACCGATTGCGCTTAATCTGAAGGATGCACAGAGAATTTTAGATGTTGCGAAAACACACAATCGTCGAGTTTTCTCATCGATGCAACTTCGTTTTTCACCACCGGTTCGTTTTGTGAAAAATCTGATAGAAAATCAAAGTTTAGGTGAAATCTATATGGTCAATATCCATTGTTATTGGAACCGTAATAAAAACTACTATCAAGTCCGTGATTGGAGTGGTTCTTTGGAAATGGATGGCGGTGTTTTATTTACGCAATTCTCCCATTTCATTGATATTCTAAATTTCTGGTTCGAAGAGACGAAATGTACCCAATCCTGGTTTTCGAACTTTAGCCATCAAGGAATTACTGAATTTGCCGATACCGGAAAACTGGATTTCAAAGCCGATGGAGTGGAAGGAAACATGATTTTCAGTACGTCGGTTTTCGAAAAAAATTACACCAGTCGAATTGTGATCATTGCCGAAAAAGGAACCCTTGAAATTGGAGATCAATACTTAAATCAATTGAATTACTGCAATATGGAAGATGATATAGCAACCGAGGATTTTTCGACCGAAGTGAAAAACTTTCATCCGCAAGCCATTTCTGAAATTGTAGAGGCATTGGCTGAGAACAGATCATCCACTTTAGATGGTGAACATGCCTTGCGTTTGGTGAAATTTATCGAAGAAGCATTGGATTTTTAAAGTAATATATATATATATATAATAAAATATGAAAATCATGAAAAAAATGTATTTCTTTGTTATAACAACAATTAAATTTACATGAAATCCTTAAAAATATTACTTATTTCTCTTTTGATTACGATTGTAGGGGAATTTGCTTTATAGATATTGAATCTGATAGGTTTTCGACTTTAATCGGTTTTGGATTAACAATATTTACTTCGATTTACATTAATAAACAAAAGGATTTATCTTTAGGAAACAAAGTACTTATATTTACATTTCCTGTAACTTATATTGTGTTGGTTTCCATCGCTTTAAATGATGTAGATAAAATCTTATTTAGTCCGTTGAATTTTTCACTTCTTATTTTGGTTTTGGGTGTGTTCTTTTTTAAAAAGAAATTTGAACTCATATTTATTTTGCTATTTAGCATTCTAACTATAGGTTATTCTTATACCTTCTTTCCGAAATTTAAAAATAGTAAATCCACTACTACGCAATTTTATGAAGAGATTTCAGAAAATCAAGCCTATGACCTTAAAGAATTTACATTTTATACGATTACAAACAATCCTATACAATTAGGTGGAAAGAAAATAAAGTTTATTTTAACATGGAATAAAACATGTCCTCCTTGTAAAAAAGCAATAAACGATTTGAAAGATTATTTTATTGAAAATAACGAAATGGATTATTATTTAATTAATATTCCTTTCACAAAAGATGATTTTCAGTATTCTGAAATAGAATCAATTTTTCGTGGAAAACACGATAATGCACATTTATTAAATGATAAAGACATGAATTTCCTAAATAAATTGAAACTTCAAAGTGTTCCAACTTTCTTAATTCTTGACGAAGAAGGATCGATTATTTATTTTAAAATAGGTTATCGTTCTTCGGATAAGAAGGAAATAACGAATCAATTAAATTTAGCACAAGAAAAAAAGTAAATTGTTTTAAAAATGAATCTTAAAAACAACTTTTGAATTAAGAATTATATAAGATAGTTAAAAAAACACTAAATTCACCACCTCAAATATAAAAACATGAAGAATCTATTTAAGCTCGTATTTCTACTTTTTGCTTTTCAATTTTCAATGGCCCAAAAAGTAGAGTATAAGAAAAATATCATCTCCGTAAATAAAGTGGATTTGGCGAAAGTTGAAGTCATCAAAGAAAATTTTGGATTGACCAAAAACTTCAATTTATATGCAATGAACGGAGAAAAACTAATTATCGCCGTTCTAAGTATGGAATATGAAGCAGATAAATCCGATAATACAAGCATGTATTATCGATTGACTTTTGTTCCAACCAATCAAGTAGGGATTTTCAAACTCTCTTCTTTGGGTCAAGAAAAGGGTTTTGTTAACCTAATCGGAAAAGGAAATATTATTGATGGAAATCAATTGGATGCGGATAAAGTGGCAGAACTAATAGCGACCAAAGGAGTTACACCCCGAACTGCAGTTCATTATAATTTGGTCCAACGAAATGTTGGTTGGCCAATTAAACTTCAACCGACCCATAAAATAGAACAAGACAATACAGAAATTGGTTTCTTCAAAGTAGCTTCAAGCGTGAAAGGTCAAGATGCATATGAATTCTTTATTCCTTCTGGAATTTTGGTAGCAAAAGTAAATTTCGCTGGTGGAAACAATGCCCAAAACTTTGAACTATTTACGCCCAAAGATAAACAACGAAGAGTAGTTTCCATTCCTCAAAAAGAAGTGGTGAAACATTTGTCGTCTTCTGTAGATCCCAATGAACTTACGCTGCGAAGAGTGGTGAAGTGGTTGGTGGACAATAAATATTTATAAAATTAACGAGAGATAAAAAACAAAGGAGAACTTCGCACAATGCAAGGTTCTCCTTTTTTATTTTCTATGAGTTCGTTCTTCTTAGGCTTGAAAAGCTTGCTCCAAATCTTTCAATAAATCATCAATATCTTCCACACCTATACTCAAACGAACGAGGTCGTCGGTCACTCCATTTTTTGCGCGGACATCAGCTGGAATCGAAGCATGCGTCATGGTTGCCGGATGATTGGCCAACGATTCAACACCTCCTAAACTCTCGGCTAAAGTGATGATTTTTAAATTTTCCAAGAATTTAACCGCATCCGCTTTTTGTCCAGATTTGTAATTGAAAGAAACCATTCCTCCAAAATCGCGCATTTGCTTTTTGGCAATTTCATGATTTGGATGATTTTCTAAACCGGGATAAAAAACATCTTTTACTTTTGGATGTTTGGTTAAGAATTCTGCAACTTTTCGTCCGTTTTCAGAATGTCTTTGCATACGAAGGTGCAAGGTTTTAATTCCTCTTAAAACCAAATACGAATCTTGAGGTCCCAAAATTCCACCGCCTGCAAATAGCTGAAAATGAATTTTTTCTGCCAATTCCTCATCATTCACAACCAACGCCCCCGCCACAACATCGGAATGACCGTTTAGGTATTTGGTTGCGGAATGCATCACAATGTCCGCACCCAAATCCAATGGGTTTTGTAAATAAGGTGAAGCAAACGTATTATCTACAGCAACTAACAAATCTTTTCCTTTGGCTAAATCCGTAATGGTTCGAATGTCCACAACTTTCATCAAGGGATTGGTGGGCGTTTCTATCCAAATTAACTTCGTTTTGTCGTTCAATTTCTCCAAAATGTTTTCCGGATTCGTCATATCCACAAAGTGAAATTTCAAATTGTATTTTGAATAAATCTGACTAAACATTCGATACGAACCTCCGTATAAATCATCCATCGCAATGATTTCATCGCCCGGATTCAACATTTTCATCACCGCATCTGTGGCAGCCAAACCTGAACCAAAGGCAAAACCGTGGCTTCCGTTCTCAATACTTGCCAAGGCATTTTCCAAGGCCGTTCGGGTAGGATTCGCAGCGCGTGAATATTCATATCCACTGTGTACACCGGGACTTTTTTGAGCGAAAGTGGAGGTTTGAAAAATCGGGGTCATTACTGCACCCGTTGTAGGTTCATTTTGCTGATTGCCGTGAATGGCTTTTGTATTAAATTTCATGGAATTTATTTTTTGGATTGATCTTTTTCAAATGCAAATTTACTATGTTTTTTCGATTGGCAGATTTTGAGGTTTAAAACTGAATTTAATTCGTGAAAAAAATCAGCGAAAACACAAGGTCTCCGCTGATTTAATCAGATTTAGGTTTATTTCATTTTGAAACCAAAGGCTGTAAACTTTTGATTTTATTTAAACTATTTTCGATTTTCTCCTTTGTAAGTTCATGATCTTGCAATTTACCACTGTTAAAATCATCGTAAGCTTGCATATCGACAAATCCATGTCCGGAGAGATTAAATAAAATGGTTTTCTCTTCATTGTTTTCTTTGCAAAGATTGGCTTCGCGAATCACTTGCGCGATTCCATAATTTGATTCGGGTGCGGGGATTATCCCTTCGGTTTTCGCAAAGAGTTGACCTGCTTGGAAACATTCCAATTGCGGCAGGGCTTTGGCTTCAATAATTCCATCTTTTAAAAGCTGAGAACAAAGAACACTAGCTCCATGATAGCGCAATCCACCCGCATGAATGCCATCGGGTTCAAAATTATGACCCAAAGTAAACATAGGTAAAAGCGGTGTGTAGCCTTCGGTATCTCCAAAGTCGTACATGAATTTTCCTCTCGTAAGTTTTGGGCAAGAAGTAGGCTCTACTGCAATGGCTCGTACATTTCTTTTGCCTTGCAACTTATTTCGAAGAAATGGAAAAGCAATTCCCGCAAAATTGGATCCACCTCCCAAAGGTGCAATGATGATATCCGGATAATCTTCGGCCATTTCAAATTGTTTCAATGCTTCTTCCCCAATGATGGTTTGATGTAACAAAACATGGTTCAAAACCGAACCCAAAGAATATTTGGTGTCTTCATCCGCCACCGCCATTTCCACAGCTTCCGAAATTGCAATACCTAAACTTCCGTTGGAATTGGGATTCTGTTTCAAAACGTTTCTTCCCGCTTGTGTTTTTTCACTGGGTGAAGGAATCACGTTTGCGCCGTAGGTATTCATAATGAATTTTCGATACGGTTTTTGCTCGTAACTTACCTTTACCATATATACATCGCACTCGATTCCATATTGTGCGCACGCATACGACAAAGCAGTTCCCCATTGACCTGCGCCTGTTTCGGTGGTGATTTTTTTCACACCTTCTTTGGCATTGTAATAAGCCTGCGCTAAGGCAGTGTTTGTTTTGTGCGAACCACTCGGAGAAACCCCTTCGTATTTGTAATAAATTTTGGCCGGTGTACCCAAGGCCCTTTCAAGTTCTGTAGCTCGGATTAAGGGTGAAGGTCTGTAAATTTTGTATTTCTCACGAATCGCTGCGGGAATGTCAATGAATCGTTCTTGCGACACTTCCTGCATGATTAATTCCATGGGAAAAAGAGGAGTTAATGCTTCAGGACCTATAGGCTCTCCTGTTTTGGGATCCAAGGGAGGTAGCGGTTTATTAGGCATGTCCGCTACAATGTTATACCATTTTTTTGGCATTTGATCTTCATTTAAATAATACTTTTTTTGTTTCATTTTTATTGATTTTAGAGTTTGAATTTCCATTTTTTGGACATAAAAAAACCGCCTGAGTTCATCAGACGGTTCAAAAGGATATAATTATTTTTACTTCTTAAATAATACAATGCAGTTGCCATTCGTCTGATTTAAACGATAGCCACCACCAATTTGTATGTAAAAATTGTTTCATTTCTAGATTGAATTGTAAGGCAAATTAAAAACTAATTTCCAAATAAAACAAATTCGCAACATAAATATTTAAAATCCTCCATGTTCATTAGTTTTGTTTTATTTTTGAGCCGATTTAAACTATGAAATATTCTTTCTTTCTATGGGTTCTACTCTTTTCTTTTGGTTTTGGCCAAGAGAATGACCCACAGTATTCAGTGGATGTGAATTACTATTACGGAAGTATGTTGCCTCACAGCGAGAAGATCAAACATTTAATATCCCAGCATCCCGAAGGTGTTTTTGTTTCCGCTCAGAAAAAAACATTTGGCGAAAAGGAATGGGAATCTCGATTGGGTTATCCCGATTATGGCGTTACTTTTCATTATCAGAACAACAAAAACGAAATTGTAGGGGATATGTACGGTTTGTTCGGACATTATAATTTTTATTTTCTCAATCGGAATATGCAGTTTCGAATCGGACAAGGAATTGCATATAATACGAATCCGTATGACAAAGAAAAAAACTATCGAAACTTCGCGTATGGTTCTCGTCTGATGCCCGCTACTTTTTTCATGTTGAATTTTCAGAAAGAAAACATTTGGGAAGGTTTTGGAATTCGTGCCGGTGCATTTTTGATTCACCATTCAAACGGGACGATTAAAACGCCCAATACCAGTTTAAATACAATAGGCGCCAATGTTGGACTTCATTATACATTCGACTCCAAGACTGAGAGAACTTACATTCCACGTGCTGTAAATGATTCGGTGGTAAGGGAACCGTTACGTTATAATTTCGCTTTTCGAACGGGTGTGCATGAAAGTCATATCATAGGGAGTGGTCAATATCCCTTTTATTTCTTCTCGGCTTATGTCGATAAACGAATCAGTCGTTCCAGTGCTTTTCAATTGGGAATCGATTTGTTTGCCTCGATGATGATAAAACATGAGATTGAAATGATGGCAATTAGTTTTCCAGAAAAAGGAATCTCTGCGAATACAGATTATAAAAAAGTAGGTGTTTTTGCCGGATATGAATTGTTTGTAAATCGTTTGTCTTTTGAAGGGCAATTGGGAATGTATATTCACGACGAATACAAAGCGCATACTTTATTGTATCAACATTTGGGATTAAAGTATTATGTTCACAAAAACCTCTTTTTAGGAATGGGATTGAAAGCTCATTTTTCAAAAGCAGAAGCCATGGATTTTTCAGTTGGCTTTAGATTGTAAGAAAGTATAAAAATTATGAGAATTGGTATTTATTTTTTAATGATTTTAATGGTTTTTGGATGTAATTCCGAGAACGGATCGGATTGCTTCAAAAAGCAGGGAGAATTCATAAGCCAAGAAATTACGGTGGACATTTTTTCTAAAATCACTATTTCTGAAGGAATTGAATTGGTGGTGAATGAATCTGCCGAACAAACTGTAGTACTTCATGCAGGAAAGAATTTCGTGAATGACATTCATTTTGAAGTGATTGAGGGTGAATTAAAAATATCCAATCAATCCGGTTGTGGAATGTTACGGAATTACCATGCGGCCCAAGTTTTTATTTCAACTCCTTTTTTAGAGAAAATCTATTCTTCGTCCCAATATTCTATTAAATCCCAAGGGGTTTTGACTTTTCCAATATTAATCTTAGAATCAGGTATTACGTCAGATACTGCGTCAAGCATTTTCGAAATAGAAGTCGATAATGAAAAACTAATTATCAATGACAATGTTTCATCGGTCTATCGCGTAAAAGGTCAAACCAATCAATTGGAAGTTCATTTCTGGGGAGCGAATGGAAGATTGGAAGCAGAGGATTTGGTTGCTGATGAAATTTCGATTTTCCATCGAAGCACCAACGATATGATTGTTTTTCCAGTGAGTAAAATCAGTGGAAAGTTAATGAGTACAGGAAATTTAATTTTGAAAAACGTTCCTCCGACGGTGGATGTAGAGCAACTTTATACAGGTCATATTGTTTATCCGTAAGCTATTTTAAACCTGGGTTCACCAGAGCCCTCATTTTTTCAATTCAAGAATAATTAGTATTTTTGTATTCATTCTAAATAAAGAAAAATGGAATGAAATTACACCTAACGAAATAGTTAGGTCTCTGATTAATAAATCATTAAAAATACAACAAAATGTCTATAACAAGTGCACAAATGGATGCAATCAGCAGTAAGTTGGTTGAAACCTTTAAGTCGGTATATGATCCTGAAATACCGGTAGATATATATGAGTTGGGATTAATTTACGATGCTTTTGTGAATGAAGAAGGATTTGTAAAAGTATTGATGACGCTAACCACCCCCAATTGCCCAGTGGCCGAAAGCATGCCTCAGGAAGTAAAAGATAGAGTATTAGAGTTGGAAGGTGTAGTCGATGCGGAAGTGGAATTGACCTTTGATCCTCCGTGGGACAGAGATATGATGAGTGAAGAAGCGAAATTTGAATTGGGATTTCTATAAAAAGTAGTATATAAATAAAGCTGCTTTGATTTTATTATCCCACCCTTCATGTGCAGGACATGAAATGTTAAACAATAGGGTCGCTTTTTTTACAGCGACCAATCAAATGGGTGATGACATGAAAAAACGTGGTGAGAAGAAAAAGAAAGCATCCATGCTATATAATATGAAATGAGATACTTAACAAAAAGTCTCTCATTTTTTTGTTCTCTTGTTTATTTGAAATATAGATATTATCTTCACTTAAAATTAAAATTAACTTTTATTATGAAAAAACATTTACTTAGTTTAGTGGTGGCCTTCGCAGGAGTGGGGGTTGCTTTTAGTCAGAACGTTGAATTAGCTTCTGACTCGACGCCAACCGTTGGAATAGCTGAAACGGGAACAGATGGAGTTATGGAAGGAACCTTGTACAGTAACGGTCCTTACTATAATGTGGAAGGATCACCAAACATAAGTCTACTTCAAGACACTAGTTTAGGAATGGATACCTTTGGATTCGGGGCCAGCGATGGGGCTGGGCAAAGAATTGCAGATGATTGGATAGTTACTGAAAATGTTACTGTTGATAGTTTTCAATTCTACGCATACCAAACCGGTTCTACGTCTACGTCAACTATTTCGTACATGACGGTTCAAATCTGGGATGGTGCGCCTGATAACCCTTCTAGTACGGTTATATGGGGAGATGAGTTTGATGATGTATTGTCAGAGACAGAATTTTCGGGAGCTTATAGACAATTGGAATCTTCACCCGGCGATACATCAAGACCTATTATGGTTCAAACAGTAAATACACCCGGTTTGACGCTTACTCCAGGTACGTATTGGATTGATTATAATTTTGGTGGTACTTTGGGATCAGGTCCTTGGGCACCTCCTGTTACAATAACAGGAGAAGTAGAAACAGGAAATGGTATGCAATTTACTACGACTGGATGGGCCTCTGTTGTTGATAGTGGACCTGCTACACCCCAAGGTTTTCCTTTTGAAGTAAATGGTACAGCTGATGGAATGGGTGTGAATGATTTGACTACTACTTCTTTCAGTATCTATCCAAACCCGACTTCTAAATTTTTAAACGTAAACGCTAAAAATACAATCGACGGAATCAGTGTATACAATTTGGCAGGACAAGAAGTAATGAAAGTGTCTCCAAAAAGTATCAATGCTGCTTTGGATGTATCTTCTTTACCAAAAGGAACGTATGTGGTTAAAACATCAATCTTAGGAAAAGTTAAAACTCAGAAATTTGTAAAAAAATAAGCCTAGAATTTTTTAAATTTTAAATCAAAAAGGAGCTGATTCAACGAGTCAGCTCCTTTTTTTTATGAATTTTTTATTTTTTATTCGAGTTTTATTTCAATTCATCCAACCAATTCGAATCCAAACGGATGATTTTCTGGGTGTCCGGATGTATCATAATCCAACGCGTACGAGAATCGACAATTAATTTCCCGTCTTTGTAAAACTCGACTTTTCGAGGTTGTCTTATTCCTTCTGGATTTTCAGGATAGGTTCGTACCAACAGAATATCGCCCAAATAGGCTTGTTTTTTATATTCAATACAGTGATCGACCAAAAACCAAATGTTTTCTGCATACTTTGATTTTTCTTTGACGGAATCCCAATGTTCCGTCGCAATCCATTCGACCCATTTCACGTATTGAACATTGTTTACATGTTCATTCTGATCGAGGAATTCTTGGGTAACCGTAATTTCTTTTTCGTAGTATAGCATGAATGGTAAACTAAATATTTTATTTCAAAATTAAATTTCTACATCTTGCAACGCATTGATTTTATCGAAAATAGCGAACAATTCACTCAAAATATCCACCGTAACCAATTGTTTTCGAAACGGTTTGAAATGAGGTATTCCTTTGAAATAGTTGTTGTAATGCATTCGGGTTTCGAGAATTCCTACCCGTTCACCTTTCCATTCACACGCCCAAATCAAATGTTGTTTGGCCGCATCCACTCTTTCGGACAAAGTAGGATCCGGTAGGATTTCACCTGTTTTCACAAAATGTTTGATTTGATTGAATATCCACGGATTTCCAATCGCAGCTCGACCAATCATAATCCCATCTACACCGTATTTTGTTTTGTATTCAACTGCTTTTTGCGGAGAATCAATATCGCCATTTCCAAAAATTGGAATTTCAATATTCGGATTCGCTTTCACTTTCGCTATTTCGGTCCAGTCGGCTTCGCCTTTGTACATTTGAGAACGCGTACGACCATGGATAGATAAGGCTTTGATTCCCGCTTCTTGTAATCGTTCTGCAACTTCTTGGATGTTTATACTTTCGGTATCCCAACCCAAACGGGTTTTTACTGTCACAGGCAAATGAGTGCTTTTTACAACGGCTTTGGTCAATCTCACCATGAGATCAATGTCTTTCAAAACCCCGGCGCCTGCTCCTTTGCAAACCACTTTCTTCACCGGACAACCGAAATTAATATCGACCAAATCCGGCTGAACCGCTTCGACAATTTTTGCGGAAATCGCCATGGCTTCTTCGTCCCCACCAAAAATCTGAATGCCAACCGGTTTTTCATAATCGAAAATATCCAGTTTCTGACGACTTTTTATCGCTTCCCGAATAAGACCTTCCGACGAGATGAATTCAGAATACATCAAATCCGCGCCATTCAGTTTACACAATCTACGAAAAGGCGGATCACTCACATCTTCCATAGGTGCAAGCAACAACGGGAATTCTGGCAATTCAATATTTCCGATTTTAACCAAAACCTTATTTTTTTGCAAAGGTAGGATTTTGAAATTAAAGGGATAGAATTAGAGACGTTTATCTCTAAAATTGATTTTAATGGAATTTACTGTAAAAATCAATCGAAAATCATCGCTCAATCTAGACTCTCGTAGTAATCGTATTTAACGGTAAACATACGCTTATTAGGGTAAAGATCTCAGGTACAAAGTGTAATGCTCTTGATTTTGAATTAAATTCTTCTGTTATACGTATATTTACCGTTACATCCACTTTAGAATGAACAAAACAGATTGTTTCTTTGGATTCTATGCTAAAAAACAATAAGTTTGATATAAATATATAACGGAGATAGGCGCAACACGTTGCGTATATCCAATTGTTGTGCGCAATTCAATCACGCCACGTTACCATCATTGCTTCGAGTTTATCACCAAGCAACGAACTACCATAATTTTCAAACTTCATTTTAATTGAAGGATGTACTTCTAATCCATTCGGGCATTGAATTAAAAATGGTAATTGTCTTTTATCTTCACTAATTGAAAGGGCTTCTAAAATGAAGTCATTCAAATTTTTTGGCTCATCAGAAGAACTGCGCACAACATTGTATAAATGTTCATTGCCGTGTTCATCTGTAATTTTAAGTTCAAGTTTCATATATACTTAGTTTTAATTTGATAATTCTGTTTTTCAAAATCGGCAACGCCATTTATACCTTGTTGTGCATAAGCTAAAAAAAAATCACACTATGAATCGATCCTATAAAAATGCTAAACTTTTCAGCGAAATCTTACTAAACACCAAGTTATCAAAAAACCTGACTATAGGAAAGTTCGAATTAGGTTATAAAAACGGCGTTTCAACAAATACAATACTTCCTAAAAGTCTTGGATTACACAATAATCTACTTAACAAAGAGCACGATTATACTTTTCCAATTATGGAAGGAGATTTGGAAATCTCATTAGAACTTTGTGAAAGCAGAAATTATCAATACAGATTATTTTGCAATAGCTCTTGCAACGGTATAAAAGGAATGCTCTTTATGCTTAATCTCGATACACAGAAAGATGCAAAAGGAATTATCTTTCTCACACAAAAAATAAAGTTTGTTGACAGATACAAGGTCAATGAAAAACTAGCATCAGCATATCGAAGAAACAAACAAATAAACTTCACTAATTATCTTCGAAAATTAGGCTTTGAGATAACGGATAATAATGATTTGATTTTTGGAATATTCGATACTAAATCGAAAAAGCTTCTAAATACAACACCCGAAAAATTTCTCAATGATTTTATAGCTATTTCTATTCTTAAGGGTCATTATATGACTAATAAAGGATATGAATTAGAGATTTTGCCGAGTTTTAAATTTGATTATAATCTCTATGAAAGCAAGGATCACGAAATTATAGTCCAATCAAAGAGGATGATTATTTCAAAAACCAATCGCGTAATTCCACTTGGCATACGGTATAAAATATTAGAAAGAGATAACGGAGAATGTAAACTTTGCGGAAAGAATCCAGAAAGAAATGGAGTAGTTTTACATATAGACCATATTAAACCTTATTCGCACGGCGGATTGACTGAAATGGATAATTTACAAACTCTTTGTTCTGATTGTAATATAGGAAAAAGCAATAAATCTTACGTAAGTTGGGTATAAAGCCTATGCACAATAACTAAGTTTTCGTCTTGCCCGAAGGGCTAGAGATGAAAACGCTGTTGAACGGAACCGATTTTTTATGTTCCTATGGGGTTGTCGTTTTATGGGTTTTGATTTATCAGCAGGTTTTCA